>NZ_CYPU01000021.1 GCF_001458195.1 Ruegeria atlantica
CTATCGTGCACCTGGTCAAAGCGAAGAAAGCTTTCTGAGAGAAAACGTTTCGGACTTGGAAAACGCCATTGTGGCGCTTGGCCCAGAAAATGTTGCCGCTTTTATCCCTAAAAGGTAAGAGCGGTGCGCGTTCCGGTTTCCACTTGATTCAAAATCAATAACTTAGCGACTTCGTAAAGGAAGTGAGCCTCCCCATTTGAATGGGCCCACCGTTAAGATTAGGAAACGGAGGACCAAGAATGGCAAACAAGCGACCGAAGCCGGAAGAAATTGTCTCGAAGTTGCGGCAGGTTGAAGTTCTGATGGGGCAAGGGATGCCGCGTCTGGATGCGATCAGACAGATCGGCGTTGTGGAGCAAACCTATTACCGCTGGCGCAAGCAATATGGCGGAATGGGTGTAGACCAATTGAAGGAACTTAGGCGGCTTCAGAAGGAAAATGAGCGGCTCAGGCGTGCGGTATCAGACCTGACGCTCGACAAGCTTATCCTGACGGAAGCATCGAAGGGAAACTTCTAAGCCCCTCTCGTCGCCGTGCTTGCGTCGCTCATGTTCGCAGCCAGTTCAAAGTTTCCGAGCGCCGTGCATGCCGCGTACTGGGACAGCACCGATCCACGCAAAGGCGTATTCCACGGGGCCGACCCGATGAAGAACAGCTGGTGGCCGACATGATCGAGCTTGCCAGGCAGTATGGTCGGTATGGGTATCGCCGGGTTGCGGTGTTGCTGAGAGAGGCTGGATGGTCTGTCAGTGATGGGCGCATTGAACGGCTTTGGCGACGAGAGGGGCTGAAGGTGCCTGCAAAACAGCCCAAGAAGGGACGGCTTTGGCTAAACGATGGTTCATGTGTTCGACTCAGGCCGGAACATAGCAATCATGTCTGGAGCTATGACTTCGTGCATTGTCGCACCGATGATGGGAAACCTTTCCGGACGTTGAACATCATCGACGAGTTCAGCCGGGAGTGCTTGGCAATCAGGGTAAAGCGAAAACTAAACTCGGCGGATGTGATCGATGCTCTGACGGATTTGTTCATTCTGCGCGGCACACCGTCCTACATCCGTTCAGATAACGGTCCTGAGTTCGTTGCTCTGGCGGTTCGCGACTGGATTGCAGCTGTCGGAGCCAAAACGGCATACATCGAACCAGGCTCGCCTTGGGAGAACGGATTTTGTGAAAGCTTCAACGGTCGCATGAGGGACGAGCTGTTGAACGGGGAAATCTTCTACTCGCTCAGAGAAGCGCAGATCATCATCGAAGAATGGAGGAAGCACTACAACACCAAACGACCACACAGTGCACTGGGTTATCGCTCTCCGGCACCAGAAACCATCATCCCGATGGAACACAGGCCGATCATGCACTAACAATCACGTTGGACCCGTCAGATAGGGCTGCTCAGCGGGGCCTCTGATTGCAAAGGTTTTTTGTCCTCAAGGTGAACATTGGGGTGCGCTACTGCCATGTGACAAAAGGTGTCCAATGACAGCGAAATCGCGCGACCTGTAAATTGGCCAACTGAGTTTTGCCACAAAGTTAACGAATATCCGGTCTTTCCGCTGCCCTGCGGCGTAGAAATTTAAGCGCCTACGGAAATTTTTTTGCTGCGCGCAGCGAGATCACGACACTTCCGGGTTGGGCTCGGTGCCGCCATTCCGACGCCATTCGCCTAGCGACCGCTTCAAACAGTCGAATGTCAGGGAGTCGAGTTACGCCCCTGAAATTGCTGAAGCATCTGAGTTTCGGGAATGGCTGCTTCCGGAGCGTGCCCCAAGGTTGCCCCGCTGCGTTGCCGCAAGGCCGATTCGAGCCCAACCCGGAAGTGATCCGGCGCTAGCTCTCGCAGATGCTGCATCGCTAACGGCCTGTGGCTTCAGCTGCGCCGCAGCAAGAAAAGCGGTCATTGATACGGTCCGCAGAGCGGGTCAGGGCTTAAATCGAGGAGATGCGGGACCAAGAGGACATAAGGTGGCGGGGTGCCTGTTGGCGCTGTGGAAAACATGCAGCCAGATATTTCTGGACTCCTGACGCAGTGTCAGAGTTTATTACAGCATGTCAGAAAACACTGGAACACACTCGGATTCTGGCGTCTCCGTTCGTCACATGGCGCCAAGCAAGGCGGCATTGACGAGGGCGTCTATACTCGACGCAGGCAGAAAATATTTGGAGACCCATCCATTTCGCGATTTGACGGTTGGTAACCTGATGGCCGGAACGGAATACAGCAGACCGGCATTTTATCTTTACTTCAATGATCTTCACGGACTGATGGAGACGCTTTTGGACGAGGTCAAAGGAGGCATTGTCGAAGGCGCACGGATCTGGCTCACAAACGAGGGAGATGCGATTGCCAGCCTTCAAGAAAGCCTCAAAGCACTGGTTGACGTTGGGTACGAATGCGGGGGCATTCTGAAGTCTGTTTCGGACGCGGCGCCAAGTGATGCGAGGCTGGAGCATGTCTGGGAGACCTTCCTTGGATCCTTTGACGAGGTGGTTTCGGCCCGCATTGCACATGATCAAGCCAAAGGCATCACGCCTGAATTTGATCCGCTTTCTATGGCACATGCGCTGAACCGAATGGGTGCGGGCGTCCTTATTCAGGCATTTGGCACCACTCAAAAGGCCGACAAAGACGTGGTCCTTGAAACCATCACGCGGATTTGGATTTCAACGCTCTATCCATTCAACCTGAACAAGGCGCGGGGCGTGTAAGGCCACCGCACAAAACATTATTTTACGATTTTCTACGGTCACAACCACCACTCGAACACTCGAACACCAAAAAACTTCAAGGAGGAAAACAGATGGGAATTTTCAAATCATTAAGTATCGCGGCCGGTGTGGCCGCCGTTGTTGGAGGGCTGTCGGCCGGCGCTGTGCGCGCTGACGACCCAACGCCCGGGTACAACACCAAGATTCCCAAGGGATTGCTAACGCCGGACAAATACCCGACACGGGTTGGCGATATCGAGTTCTTTGATGGCATTCCCACGGCCGCAACAGCCGAAGCGCTGTACAATCACCTGGACTACATACGGGGCGTTCAAACGTTCCTGACCGGCATGCCCGCTGCTTCGCTTGAAGCGATCCGGCGCAGCGAGATGCATGACGGAAAAACCAGTTCCAACAGGGTGTCCATTTTCGACACGCTGATGGACAGCAACTCGTTGTTCCTGACCGGGAACACCGACACGGTTTATGTCAGTGTCATTCTCAACCTGAAGGAAGACGGACCGACGGTTATTGAGCTTCCGGCGGGCACAGGCCCCGGTACAGTGAACGACGCGTTCTTCCGGTTCGTGGTTGATACCGGCGCGCCGGGACCAGATGCGGGCAAGGGGGGCAAGTACCTGATCCTGCCGCCGGATTACGAAGGCGAGCTGGAAGGCCCGGTCGGCGGTCAGGAGACCGAAATCGACGGCGAAACCTATTTCGTTGCCCAGTCCACAAGCTGGATCAACTGGTTCATTGCCCGAGGGTTCCTGAAGGACGGCAAGCCGGATTTCTCGAGCGAGCTTTTCCGCGAGGGATTGAAAGTCTATCCGCTTGCGGCAAAGGACAATCCGCCGGAGATGGTGTTCACCGACAAATCGGGTGTCGCCTACAACACCATTCACTCCACCGATTTCGACTTCTACAAGGAGTTGCACACAGTCATCGACCGCGAGCCTGTTGCCTTCCTTGACCCGGAACTGCGGGGCCTGTTTACGTCCATTGGCGTTCAGAAAGGCAAGCCGTTCAATCCTGATTTGCGGATGAAGAACATCCTGATCAAGGCCGCCGAGGTTGCCAACGCAACCGCGCGCACGCTGCTTTGGTACGAGCGCAACCCGGCGGACTTCATCTATGAAGGCAGCTATTGGAAGGTCGGGTTCCCGGGTGGGAACTATGAATTCCTGCTCGACGATGGGGCCGGTGGCCGCGATCTTGATGGCCGGACAGAGTTCTTCTACTTCGCGACTGTGAATACACCCGCCATGACCCTGAAGCTGGTAGGTAAAGGGTCGCAATATGCGTGGGGCGCGCTGGACGAGAACGGTGACTACCTTGACGGTAGCAAGAGCTATCGCCTGAATATTCCGGCCGATCCACCGGCGGAGAACTTCCTGTCGATCGTGCTGTATGATCCGCAAACCCGGTCGCAGCTTCAGACCGGTCAGCCTTTCCCGAGCTACAACAGCGAGAAGCACAAGGATAAGGTGACGTACAACGAAGACGGGTCTGTCGATCTGTATTTCGGACCGGAAGCGCCGGAAGGCTGGGAAAACAACTGGATCGAAACGGTGCCCGGAAAAGGCTTCTTCGCTATCCTGCGGCTTTACAGCCCGACCGAGCCATGGTTCGAGAAAACCTGGCGCCCCGGGGATATCGAACTTCTCGATTGATGTTCACTGGTCAGGAGCGGGCCCGCTCGCTCCCGACACAAATTCAAACATAGGCCGGAGACATCGTTTTGCGCGTGGTTTACATTCTGACATGGGTCATGGTTGCCGTTTTTCTGCTTGGGGAAACCGCACGCCGTGGCATTGGCTACTTCTCGATCAACGCCACGACGATGATCGAGGATTACCTGTGTGGCCTTTTGCTTTTGGCGGCGGCCCTGACGTGGCACTCAGGTCATAGATACGGCCCGGTCCTGATGGCCTCTGCTTGGGCTTATGGCACCGGCGGGATGTTCGTGCCGTTTGCCGCCCATCTGGAAGCGTGGCTGCGGCAGGAGACATTCCGGCCCGATCATCCGCATGAGGACGTCAATTCGGTCATTCTGAAAGGCGTGATCTGGGCGGTGTGCCTGATCTGTTTCGCGATTTCGTTCAGGTATGCGGTAAGACAACGCACATCACAGTAGGAAGGTAGAGGTTTCCAGCGCTAGGTGCGCGAATGCCCTCACTGCAAAACGATGAATGGGATTGTAACTGCTATTCGCCAAGGCTTACCTGGGCGTCCGCCTTGGGCTCTTCAGTGACATCTGACCCAAATGGTAAGATTTTCTGGGGTTGAATGACCGCAGTGGGGAAACCGCGCTGCAGCGCTGCGCGCCCGCCAGCAATCGAGCCCACATGATGTGGTCAAATTCTCTGCGTCCGCATAAGGCGGCTTGGTCCGCAACTCGGTCATAGGCACTTCAGATTTTGCTGCACCGAAAACGAATGACCGCTTTCCTGGCTGCGATGCGGCGGACTTATAATGCCAACTTTTTAGCTGCGTCTGCAAACAGTGCCGCAAGACTATGTCCGGATTGGGCTCGATGCGGACAATCAGAGCAATTCAGTGAACGGCTGCCTTGCGGACGAACCCGCCGGTCACCAGGCTCAGCCAGCCGACAGCTAAATGCGCAATCCTGCCGTTGGCTCTATTTGCTGCAATCGCACGTTTGGCGTGGATTTCGAGGAGAACTCGACCGAAAGCTGCCATTTAACAAAGACGCCGCAAAGTGCGGCATTTGCCGAGAGCAGACCGCGGGATGCAGCCGATTTTCGCCTGCAGGTCAGTTGATTCCCATTTGCCATTCAGGTCCAATCCCTCGAACCAGGGAGCGAATCGTACATGATACAAAGACTGAACACCCCAACTGCCGCCGCCTTCTTCATTGTGAGCCTAGCAAGTTTGGCCATGGCTCAATCCGGGCCCATCATTCACGATGCCGAATACGACATCCTCTTCGAACAACACGCAGAAGACTGGGCCGAGCAAGACGCCCGGGTCGACCAGCGACTAAACGAACTGCGTGAGGCCAACGGCGGCAAACCTCCCAATATCGTCTATATCCTGATCGACGATGTCAGTTTCGGCCAGATGGGAATTCCCATCATGAACGACGTCTCTGGTATCGCCACGCCGCGCATCAATCAGTTGGCCGCGGAAGGCGCGGCACTGACCCGAATGTACACGGAGGTTTCCTGCACCCCCACGCGGACAGCCCTTCTGACGGGCCGCCTGCCGGTTCGGGCCGGTGTTACGGATGTCAAAGGGGTGATTGTCGGTGAGGGATTGTCCGCAGAAGAAGTGACAGTCGCAGAAGTTCTCAAGCAATCAGGCTACAACACCAGTCATGTCGGCAAATGGCACCAAGGCGACATCAACGAAGCGTTCCCGCACAATCAAGGCTTCGACAAGGCGTTTTTCCCGGTTCACCAACAAGTGCAGCTGAGCCTGATGACACCTGAAGGTGCGAGGTCCGGCAACCTCGTGGGCTGGCACTCGACTGGGCAGTCGCAGGGCTATGTGATCGACGCTTTCTTCAAACCGTTTGGGCTGGTCACCGGGCTGGAAGCCGAAGCTGGCGGCAACGCTATTGAAGTCGGTCTTGAACCGGGGGAAGAGTGGACCCAGTCACATTACATCGAAATGAACGAGCGTTATCAGAGACAGACGCTGGAGGAGTTGGATCGCCTTGCGTCAGAGGAGGAGCCTTTCTTCCTTCAATACTGGCCGCTATGGCCGATCAACTTCGTTCAGGACGGTGAGTACGTCTCGCGCAATGGGGGTTTCCAAGCCGAAAAACTCCAGGTTCTGGACGGAATGCTCGGGGAAGTGTTTGACAAGGTCGATGACCTCGGGATCGGTGGACACACCATTGTGATCCTGATGTCGGACAACGGGCTAATGTATCAGTTCGAAGGCAAGTCCGGATTTTCCCAACTGATCTATCGTGGCGGTAAGACTCAACACCTCGAAGGCGGAGTTCGGGTAGACGCTTACATTCGGTGGCCGGATGTAATCGCACCGGGCAGCCGAATGGCTGACATCGTTCACGTTTCGGACCTGTTCACGACCTTTGCACGCCTTGGGGGAGGCAAGGAGTTCATCCCGCGCGATCGCGTAATTGACGGCATAGACCAAACCGCTCTGCTGCTGGAGGGCGATGGAAACGGGCGGAGAGACTTTGTCTACATTTACGAAGGTCCGGTCCTGCGTTCCGTGGTGAAGCAGGAGTACAAGCTTCATCTTCCTGCGCCGGGGGCGCCGGCTGCCACTGCGGGTGTCTACAACCTTCTGCGTGATCCACGTGAGATGTTCCCCTTTGTGGAAAATTCTCTTTGGTCGTCAGCGTCTTTTCAGGACATGGTCAAACGCCACTTGAAGCGAATAGCCGAGTATCCCCATCTGCCGCTTGGAACGGACGTTCCCTACGAAGGGATCGATAACCTGCGCCCCGAAAGCATCAAAGCGCGGGAACTCTTTTTCAGCCGCAACAAGTAGCGGATAGAGCCTCGCTTTTGTTGAGCTGGCATGGAACGTCAATCCAAGCCTTGCCGTTCCCGCATGTCATCCGCTTGAAAACGGCTTCGCCAATGGCAGCAACGCCGGCACCGTTTCGCTGAACGGAAGTCGACAAGGTCCTCAACGAAAGTCTGCTCTTTTTCATCTTTCGCGAGGCAGACTGCTTTCGCCGCTGGATGCTGCGGCGCCGAGTATGACCGCAATGTCTGCAAAGCCGCCGGACGTAGCGTTGCTATCGACCGGCAAGTTTGGGCTCAAAACAGACCTTCGACGAGTTCAGATGAACGACCGAAGTGCGGACAAACCGGTCGCTCATTCGGAGGTGAATGAGCCGAAATGTGTTTGCAACTTCCTTACTCCAAATTGCATCGATCCAGAATTTCTCTCGCTCTGAGAAAATCCGGCAAATCTCTTCCCTCCGTGAACTTTGTCAGGATTGGCTCCAGATGGTCGCGCGCTGCTTGCAGATCTCCGGACTGCAGGCGCAACTTCGTGAGATCCACCGCCGCCCGCAGCTCAAAAAGCCGCGCTTGCCGCGCTTGGGCTGCTGCCTTGGCTCTCACGAAGCACTCCTCCGCGGCGTCATGCTCCGACGCGTCTTTGCAAAGTAGAATGTTTCCACGGATCCGGTTAAATTCCGCATCCCACCAATGACCACCCGTATTTCCACCCATCTCGGACGCAGTCTTAACGATCTGCAGCGCGGCCTCGGCATTGCCCTTTTGAGCGAGCGCCAACGCAAAGGCGGCGTCCAACGGAAAACACCAAGCTCCCCAGAAACCCTGCCACCCTGAAATCGACCTTTCCATACGAGCCAGGCCCTCGGTTTCGGAGCCAGTTTCGGTTTCCACCCAGCCGACAAAACCACTTGCCAGATCGCGTGCCTCCGGCGGTAAACGTCCGGCATCCGTCAACGCGATAAGGCGACCGGCTTGTGAATTGATCGCATCATACTCCGATCTGAGCATCATGACGATCAACGAACAGAAGAGCGTTTCGAGAAGCGAATAGCCGTGGTTCAGGCGAATTGCCTGCCCGATCGCTTTATCCGCAATCTCCTTGGCGCGATCCGGATACCCTAAAACACACAAGTTTACTGCCTTCAGACTGTGGGCACAAAGCCCCGGATCGTGACCACCGTAGTGAAATGTCATCCAATGATGTTTTTCCTCTTCATAAGCCTCAATGCCTTTTTCCGTGGACGTCAGCGCACCGGCAAAATCGCCCAGCAAGGACAGAGCAGCCCACTCGCAGTGGTGACCTTCCAATTCGAGCGCTTCGTCTCCGATTTCCTTTGCCAGTGGAATAAGTCGATTTGCGAGATCGCGCATCTTTGGCACTGCGCCGAGCATGAAATAGTAGAACCAAAGGCCCCAGAGTGCTTTAAACCGTTGCTCCGGCGCCCCGTGATCATCGCCAAGCTGCAGGGCGGTAAAGTAAGTTTCATACACTTCATCACTAGCGGGGCCGAGCACCTGTACCTGGCAAGGTCCAATTGAAAGTAGGACGTCGATTTCCCTTGCGTGGCGCGCTTCACTCGCCGAAATCTCCCGCAAGTGTTCCAAAGCATGCGAATAGTTCTCAAGTGCTTCGGCAAATCCAGCAGTTTCATTGGAGCGATCACCCGCCGCGATCCAAAAATCGATCGCTTCCGGGCGCAGACCAGCCTCCGTCAAATGATAGGCGATCATCGCAGGATCACTGTTTTCGGCGTGTTCCATGAGATGGCGTCCGATACGCTCGTGCAACTCTAAACGTCGCGACTTGAGAAGCGACCCATAGGCGGCTTCCTGGATCAAGGCGTGCCGAAATTCGTAGACGGCATCGGGCCCCGAACCGCGCCGTGACACAAGCCCTTCCAGTTCAAGTATTTTTAGCGAAGAAAAAAGTGTTTCTTGATCGGCTTGAGAGGCAACCAGAATAAGATCGGCTGTGAAACGACGACCAATGACTGCGCCAAGCTGTGCAACGTCTTTGACAGGCGACAATCTGTCCAGTCGCGCCATCAGTGTCTCTTGCAACGTCATGGGAATGGCTTGCTGAGAGATGGCACCCGCGACCACAAGGCGGTCCCCATCTTCTCGCAAATAGTCCGAATGAAGTATCGAGCGTGTCAATTCCTCAATAAATAAAGGCACTCCGTCCGTACGTTGCGCGATCTGATCTTGCACGGCGGCGGGCAACGAACGACCTTGCGTAACCGCTTGAATAAGAGCTCGCACCGCCTTCCGGTCCAGTCGCTTCAGCATCATGAATGAAACATGCGGATCGTTGGTCCAAGCCACTTCGACACCTGGACGTGCTGTGACAACCAGTAAAATCGGAAGTCTGGACGCCGCGTCGACAACTCGATTGACGAACTCCAGTGTTGAATCATCGCTCCAATGAAGATCTTCGAACACGATGAGCATGGGCCCCTTCGCGCCGCGCAACTCAACCATTTCCATGAGCTCAACCAGAACACGTTCCCGGCGCAATTCCGGATCAGGTTCGATGTCTGACATCTTACGAGCGTTTTTCAGGCGGAGGAGAGACGCGATTATCTCGTTTGGATTTTCACCAAGCGCGGACTTGAACTTGGACAAGCGTCTTTCAGGGTTGTCGTCGTGGGCAAACCCTGCCACGTGCTCAAAATACCCGATGACTGGCGCAAAAGCGGTTCCCCTGTGAAAATTCGAACACTGAAATTGCAGTCGGGTGATGTCGTCATTCACAATTTCGCGTCGCAGGCTTTTGAGAAGCCTTGACTTGCCAATTCCAGCTTCTCCCGAAATGAAAACAACGGAACCGGTTCCCTGCTCCACCGAAGCCCATCGGCGCCGAAGCAGGTCGGCTTCCTCTGATCTGCCCACCAAGTCCGTAATGTCGGCGCCGCGCAGCACATCGAACCGGTTGGTGCCTGTCTTCTCGTGTAAAACGCGCCATGCAGGCAGAGGATCGGAAAAACCGGAGATTTGTTGCGCGCCCAACGCTTCGTAGTCGAAGACATCTCCAACCAACGCCTGAGTTTCTGCCGAGATGACAATTGAACCGGGGTCGGCCAGGGTTTGGAGGCGGGCCGCCAAATTGGGTGTCTCACCGACGACCGAGTCAAAATCAGTCACTGACGCACCGGTCATATCACCGATCACGACCGTGCCTGTTGCAATACCAATTCTGACTTCCAGACTGTCCGGGGCGCCAGGTCCAACGGGTGAGACTTGGCTTACACTCGAGACGACATGTCGCGCCGCCCGAACAGCGTTTTCACTGTCATTTTCTTTCGCGTCCGGAAACCCGAAGTAGGCGAGGACCCCGTCGCCCAGCAATTTGGCCACATGGCCACCATGATCGACTATCGTTTGGGAAACTGCGTGATGATACTGCTGCATGAGGCGACGGAGATCTTCCGGGTCGAGTTGGGCAGACAGTTTGGTCGACCCCACTAAATCGCAGAACATAACGGTCAATTGCCGCCGTTCGGCCAGCACGTCTCGCTGCTCAGTTCTTAGCTGTTTCTTTTCAGAGGTTTCGTTCGTCTCCAGGAAATTGAGCGCGGCACTCAATTTTCGCCGATGACCAAGGGAAAGGCCCAACGAGATCAGATCATCATCAGTCAGATGGTGCAGTGTTTCGAAATCCACATCGTTATCGTTGAAAGCACTCAGATACTGCCCAAGGGCCAAGCTCTCGAGAAACTCAGTCAGATCTACCATCGGCGCCCCTCTCAAACCTTTAACTCGCGCTCACGGCACTCGTTGCAAAGAGACCCTAGCAATAACTTAGAAAGTTGTCGCTTCTTACTCTCGTTTATCCAAAACCGAAAAAGTTTTCCGTTCTGAACATTGTAAGCTTCTACGCCTAGTCCAAACGCCTACGACGACTCCGGGCTCGGAACAGTCGTTCGCTGCGCAGTGCGCCAGTGACCGCTGTGCGGACATAGCTGCCATTCGCCCTTTCCCAAAATCCTCTTTGTGTCGCAGTCTTGCGCGTGACGTCCGCTTGACGACACGACCCCTATCAAACGATCATCTCCGAACTGTCATGTGGTACTTCGAGGGAAATCTCATGGAAGTATTCGGAAGTGAAGCACAACGACGCATGTCAACCATGGGCGAGCATCTTATGCAGCTGTTGGGTGATGACCCTCGGTTTTGTAGCCATGGGCGTGGTATACAGATTGCCAACGAATATAGCGGGGCGTTGGATGATGCCGTCGCAATGGCCCGAATTCTTGGCATCACGGCGATAGAAAGCATACCGCGTGAGGAGGTTGCGTCGGCGCGCGAACGAATTGAAAGCGAGGGTTTAAAGACCGACACGATTGCTTGCTATCTTGGCGGTCTGAACTGTGTCGAAGCCGCTCGGCAAGTGGTCGCAACTCAGGCGTTGCCCGAAGATTTATCCATACGAGTGATTGATCGCACCTCTCCGCCAGAATGGCTTGAAGCTTTCGCAGAAGTCGCGTTGAACCACGGTGTTTTATCGCCAATAGGTCCGGTGATGCGCGGATTGTCTCGTCCCGGATTTGCTATGGTCGTCGTTGATAAATCTGGTGCCCCAGTCGCAACTGCGGGCTCAGTTCTGTGTCATCCCTCCAGCAGTCGGCTGCATAGTCGCGCACAATGGGGGCAACTCTCGACCAAACCTGAACGCATGGGCGAGGGCATTGCAAAAGTCTTGGGGGCGATAGCTCTAATTCACTCGCATGAAAAGCTTGGGGCCACAGGGTTCAAGACAGGCGTCGCTCCGGGCAACATTCCCTCTGCACGGCTTTGCGAAAGCCTTGGCTTGGAGGACAGTGGAAGCGACATAGTCGCGATCATAGACCCTCTCGTATACTCAGAAGATCGGTTAACCAAGTGACCCATCCGGCTGTCTGTGGTCGCATTGTGTAATCAGTGCGACCAAGAGCCTGAGTTAGTTCCTTGAAAAAGGTAAAACGGGGTAAACTCTAGTCTCATTTGGGCTCAAAGTGGTCGTCGGCGGCGGCGTGTCAGAATGGCGGTCTGGACAGTCTTACAAGGGAGCGTGGTGTGGGGAATGGACTTCTACCGCGGATCTGGACGTACTAGGCAACGCAAGGAGCGTGCCAACGGATCGAAGGCAAATGTTGTGGCAGCACGACATGCTTCACGCCTTTCCTAAGCGGCGCTAGTCTCCCGTCATAGCAACGCTGAAAGGAGCCGCCCAATGTCCCTCTTCTCTAAACTCTTCGGTGGTGGTGAAAAGTCGGAGCTGGAGCCAGTCTCTTACAGAGGGTTCGAAATCTATCCGGACCTGATGCCCGAAGGTGGCAAATACCGCCTTCTAGCCCGTATCGAAAAGACCATCGACGGAGATCGCAAGGCCCATACTGTGATCCGGGCGGATGTTTTTGAGACCCGGGATCAGGGCGAAAGCTTCAGCATCGCAAAGGCGAAACAGATGATCGACGAGCAGGGCGAACGCATTTTCGATTAAGCAAACAGACAGCCTAAGGTATGCGATGCAATCGACGGATGGTTCCGCAAAGTAGACATCCGCCCCGATCTGGCGAAAGAACGCTAAGCAGGCCAAGCAGTCATTGGAAGTCTTAGATACCCGATACATGCAGCTGCAATCTGGGTCCCAATTTCGTCTATTTTACTGCCTGTGCTACCCTGTTGCATTTATCGTATGTAATTGGGGGCTGAAGATATGTGGAACATGGAACAGTTTGTAGCGGACTGCCGGACCGCAGTAGATCAGGACGCGTCTCACAAATCGATGGCTGAGGTGGTGGACCGGGCGATGCGCGATCCCGCGGGCGTGACGCAAGCCTTGGGAGAGCCGACCGAAAGCGGTATATTTCCCATTTACAAGTCAGGTGATCTGACAATCGTCAACGTCGTATGGAAGCCAGGAATGACCATAATGCCCCACAATCACGAAATGTGGGCCGTGATCGGTATTTATGGTGGCCGAGAAGATAACATTTTTTGGCGGCGCGTAGCAGATGACCCTAACGGACGCATTGAAGCGGCGGGGGCTCGAGCATTGTCGACGGGTGAATATGCTCCGCTTGGTAAGGACCTCATTCACTCGGTTACAAACCCTATCCCCAAGTTGACCGGAGCAATCCACGTATACGGCGGGGATTTTTTTGAAGCTGAGCGAAGCGAATGGGATCTTGAAAACCTGACGGAACATGCCTATGACATGTCGAAGGTTCGCGCGTTATTCGAGGACTAGTTTGCAGTTTGACAATCTACGTTGGCAATGCCTGAGGCATGTTCCGTCCATACGTCAGGCTTCGCTGATAGCCGATTACTATCTCGTTGAATTGACACGGGGTGATGATCTCGGATTATGGACAGATGAGCAAATTACAACGCCCCCCGAAGCCTCGGCCACGCCCATTTCTTCCTAATCCGGACCGCTACGAGCAAATGGTCTATCGCCGTTGTGGGCAGTCTGGCATAAAGCTACCCGCGATAAGCCTTGGGCTATGGCACAACTTTGGTGGGGATACCCCGCATCAGACAAAGCGCGATCTCTGCCGCACTGCTTTTGACTTGGGTATAACGCACTTTGATTTAGCAAATAACTATGGCCCACCACCGGGATCGGCGGAAGAAGCATTCGGTGAAATTTTAAAAACTGATTTCGCAGGCTATCGGGACGAACTCATCATATCTACCAAGGCAGGGTATGATATGTGGCCGGGCCCCTATGGGGAGTGGGGATCACGAAAGTATCTTGTGGCCTCTTGTGATCAGTCGCTCAAGCGGATGGGTTTAGAATACGCAGATATCTTTTATTCCCACCGCTACGATCCAGATACCCCTCTGGAAGAAACTATGGGAGCCTTAGACTATATAGTGCGCTCTGGGCGCGCACTTTACGCCGGAATTTCAAGCTACAATTCACAACGAACGCGCGAAGCGCTGGCCATCTTGAAAGACCTTGGCACGCCGTGCCTGATTCATCAGCCGTCGTATAACCTACTCAACCGTTGGGTTGAGCGGGACGGGCTCTTGGACACGCTTGACGAATTGAACGTGGGATCGATTGCGTTCACGCCACTTGCCCAGGGTATTTTGACATCGAAGTATCTGAACGGCATTCCCGAAGACAGTCGTGCGACCCAAGGCAAGTCTCTATTGGACGGCATGATCAACGAACGTTCATTGACGAGTGTCAGGGCTCTAAACGACATAGCGGCGTCACGCGGTCAATCATTAGCTCAGATGGCGCTTTCTTGGGTGCTGAGAGGGGACCGGATTACGACAGCCCTTATTGGCGCTTCGCGACCTGAGCAGATCGTGGATTGCGTAGGTGCGGTCCAGAATTTGGAATTTACCGAAGCGGAACTCGCTAAGATTGACGAGGTCAGCTCGGAAGAGGAAATCAATCTCTGGGCGCGATCCTCGGAAATTGAGTAAGATTGTTGACCACTGATTTTTGGTGCTAGCAGGTTCTTCTGCTTAATCGCATAGCGAGAAAAAGTCTGCTTTGGGCGGCGGTTTCAACTGATCGATGCAACACTTTAATCTTTTTGGAAAGATGGAGTGTAAGCCATGGCCTATCGTCGTCGCATATTTTTCACAGACAAACAGAAGTCAGAGATATGGGATCGATGGCAACGCGGAGAGTCGATGAGTTCTATAGGGCGGCTTTTTGATCGCGAGTCGTCTTCGATCTATCCACTCCTTGCTCGCACTGGCGGCATTCGCCCGCCGGCCCGCGTCAGATCCCGGCGCGCTCTGACACTCTGCGATCGAGAGGAGATATCGAGGGGCTTACGTGCGAGGGTCTCGATACGGTCGATTGCCCGTGCTTTGAACCGATCGGCGTCCACAATCAGTCGAGAGGTCCGACGTAATGGTGGTGCCAAACATTGGCGAAATGGCAGCCTTTCAGTGAGATCATGTTGAAACCTTTTCGAAACTTATTCGACTGGCGCGGTTTTTTAAGGATCTCGGATGCAAACATAGGTCCAAATCTGCTGCACCAAAATCGAACCGTCTCGTGACTTACGTCCATGCCGCGCTCATGCAGAATATCTTCCACGTTCCGCAGCGACAGCGGGAACCGGACATACATCATAACCGCTAGGCAAATGATCTCTGGGCTGGTTTTGAAGTGGCGAAATGGATTGGGTTTTGTCATCCCACGAAGCTACGGAACCACCCTACCCAACTCAAGCAAAGTTCTTCTGACATGGCCACCAAAGCGCGTCGGTCGCTACTGTCAGATACAAACAGCCAGAGACGAGCGAAACTGTTCCGTGGGTCTAGCAAAGTTAAAGTGTTCTGATAGCACCCGTTGTGGGACACTTTTTTAACGAAGTATCGCTGTGCTGGTGCTTTTGCCGTAACAAACTGATATCCGTTGATGCAACCGGAGTTTAGGACAGATAAGCCTTGATAGACCTTCATACTTGGACCACCCCCAACGGTCGAAAAGTCTCGATCATGCTCGAAGAGCTTGGCGTGCCGTATAGCACACATTCCATCGACATCTCGAAAGGCGAGCAATTTGCCCCTGAATTTCTGAAGATCGCGCCAAACAACCGTATCCCTGCCATCATCGACCATGAGACAGGGATCAGTTTGATGGAGACTGGTGCGATTATGCTTTACCTCGCCGAAAAGTATGGCCGGTTCCTTCCTGAAGGCGACGATAAATGGCCCGCTATTGAGTGGCTTATGTGGCAGATGGGTGGTGTAGGTCCGATGTTCGGGCAGGTCCACCATTTCGTGAAGTACAACCGCGGCCAATCAAGCTATGCAGAAGAGCGATACTCCAACGAAGCAAAACGTTTGTATGGTGTCCTGAACACGCGACTGCAGGACCGGGTTTTCATCGCTGGCGCCGGGCGCGGCGAATACTCGATCACCGATATGGCCACGTGGCCATGGGTCTCACGATTTGAGTGGCAGGAGATAGACTTGAACGACTATCCGAACGTGAAAGGCTGGTACGTACGCATCGCCGAACGTCCGGCCGTTCAGCGGGGATACCAAGTCCCGAAGTACATAACCAAAGTTCCCATGCCCTGAGGTTTGCGACAGGAAGGGCCTCAAAACCAGCCACCAATCCACTGCGAGTTCGCAGTTTGTTGATGGTCTGCTGCGGGCTCAAATCGGTGATCGGCTGCATCCCTCATCAATTACCACTCTGCGAAATTTTCAGTCATTGATTCAGACGAAGTGGACGGGCACTCTGCAGGCCACAATGAAGCATGATCAGTCTTGATACCTGCCAACCGGGCATTTCCCGGCAACGCCAATTATTGGGGTTTTGTGATCTTGAGAGTTTCACTAACGTTCTAGATCACACCGCAAACAGAAAAGAGGCTGACACCATGCCCGATCCAACTACGGAGATAATCTTGCACAACTATCCGCAATCCCCCGTAGCGGAGAAAGTGCGCGTGGCCTTTGGAATCAAGCAGCTGTCCTGGCGCAATGTTGAGATACCACGTCTGCCGCCGAAACCGATGCTGACAGCGCTTACGGGCGGCTACCGACGGACCCCCGTCATGCAAATTGGCGCGGACATTTATTGCGACAGCCAATGTATCCTTCGCGAGCTTGAACGTCGTCACCCGACACAGACGTTCATGCCAACATCTGAGCCCGGGTTGATGTGGTGTCTCAGTCGGTACACCGATGGTGATCTGTTCTCGCTTGCAGTGAAAATCGTTCTTGGATCTGCCGGTGATGATCTGCCAAGTGATTTTGCGGAGGACCGTGGACGTTTATACATTGGCAAGGATTGGGCTGAAGGCCTTAAACGTGCCAACAAGCAGCTTCCTCATCTGGTCGCACAGATGCGTGCGCCGCTGTCTTGGATGGATGCACAGTTGCGCGACGGACGCTCTTTTTTGCTTGGCTCTGATCCTGCGGCCATTGACGCGCAGATGTATCATTGCATTTGGTTTATTCGTGGGCGGTGGGATGGTGGCCCTGAGATGCTATCCGAATTTCCTGACCTGACACGCTGGGAGGAAAATGTGCGCGCACTCGGACATGGAACTTCCCACGCAATGCGTGCTGAAGACGCAATTGATCAGGCAAAAAATACCGAGCCCGCGTCAAAGACCGGTGCAACCCCTCACGATCCGCAGGACCTTCGAGTTGGTACTTTTGTAGCGGTCAGCCCTGATGTCGAAGGCGGCGAGCAACCCGTCGAAGGCAAGGTGCATTACGCGGATGCTGAGACAATTGCGATTTTGCGTACGAGCGATGAGGTGGGAACGGTCTGTGTGCATTTTCCACGTAGTGGCTATCGCGTATCCGTAGCCTAAACGAAAATTTTTGCCCGTCATTCGAATAGAAGTGCCAAAATGAACGCCGCAGAAGGCTAAGAAATGAATTCGCGAATGCGTGAAACAAGCCGTTGTGGAAACGCTTGCGCCGAAGAAAATCAAATATGACTTCGTCTTGTTGCGCGAGGTCTTCGGCTTTTTCGGCGATGGTCTCCGTCGCTCGGCCAACATGCAGCATGCGGTAGGTGTAGGTCTCTGTGCATTTATTCGCTGCCCTTGGTCTAGGTTTGTTGTTGTCTAAGTAGATGACGTGGCCTGATCATCTATTAACATTTATCCAAAACAGCCATTTGTAGCCTACCAAGGCATCCCTCGAAATTTTATCTAAGCAAAAAGAAATAGAATGCTGCGTCTTATAGAGGACTGTACAAATGACAAATTAAGTTTCTAGAGGCCTGAACGATTGAAAAATTCAACTTCCTGCTGATGACTGCGTAAGCTTATCTGAGATGGTTGTAGCGGCCTTTACGACCAATTTCGCCAGGTCCTCAAGCTTGTGGTCGGGGAACCTTGTAATCGGACCCGAGACCGAAACCCCCGCAACTACTTTTCCTAACGAATCGAAAATAGGAGCAGCGATACAACGCATACCCAAAAACCGTTCTTCATCGTCCAATGCCCATCCTCGTTCCCTAGATTTACAAAGCTCTGCCTTCAACTCTTGCACGTCTGTAATTGAATTAGGAGTTTGCTGGACTAAAATTTGTGGGGTCAAAAAGCTCTCCAACGCGGCCTCATCCATAAACGCCATTATAGCTTTTCCCACACCTGATGTGTGAAAGTGCGCTGCGGTCCCGTTTTTGAAAGAGGCTCTTATCGGGTTTTCGGATTCGACTTGAACAAGAAAAAGTAACAGGCCACCTTCTTCGATTGCCAGATTTGCCGTCTCGCCAGTCTCTTCCGACAGTATCCTCATCTCCGCCGGAGCGACTTCGAGCAAATTTGATCCTTCTTCAAATGTACTTCCGATTCGATACGACTGCGGTCCAATGCGCCATTTGCCTTTCTCGGCATCATGAACAACCATACCTCTCTGCTGGAGCGTGGTCAGAAGTCTGTGTGCCGTGGCAGCTGGAATGGCCGTGACCTTGGCAAGTTCCGCGAGTGTCGCACAACGCCGATCCGCGAGAAAGATCAGCACTTGAATGCCGCGATCAAGCGCAACAACGAGCGATACTTCTGCTTTCTCCTCATTTGCTTTTAGACGCGGGCGCCCTCGGCGAAGCGGTTTTTTTGTTTCATTCATAGTTTGGGCAACCAACGCTGAGTTTCTTATCTATTGATTCTAACTTGTTCGCCGAAATTAAAAAAATGGAAAATATAAATTTTTTTAATTCAATTTGTTAAACGAATATAAGGTAAAAAAGCTAAGGAGTTTCCAAAATATTTTGAAAACTTGGATTTTTGTCATATCGTTGTCACCATCCGCAGGATAGCGGATTGGTGCTAATTCCGAAACGATATCGGAGGCGGCCCAGTCAAGGGAGGAAACATGACAAAATCTTTGAACCGCAGGGGTTTCCTGCGTGGATCTGCTGTTGTTGGCGCTGGTGCGCTTGCAGCACCGGCTGTCCATGCGCAGGAAGGAACCACACTTAAGATGCAGGCTGCTTGGGGCGGCGGCATCTTTCTTGAAAACGCGCAGTCCTATGTGAACCGTGTAAACGAGATGTCTGGTGGCAAGCTTTCGATCGAACTGCTGCCAGTAAACTCAGTTGTGAAAACCAGCCAGATGCAGGACGCGGTTCACCGCGGCGTTCTGGATGCTGCGCATTATGTTCCAGCGTATTGGTATTCCAAGTCCAAAACGGCATCTCTGTTCGGAACCGGCCCCTGCTTTGGCTGGTCCAGTCAGGAAGTTCTGGGCTGGGTGAACTATGGCGGTGGCCAGGAATTGTTTGATGAGCTGATGGGGATACTCGAACTCAACGTTGTTTCCTTCTTCAATTCGCCGATGCCGGCTCAGCCTCTTGGGTGGTTCAAGGAAGAGATCACTGGCGCGGATCAAATGAACGGCTTGAAGTATCGGACCGTTGGTCTTGCCGCGGATGTTCTGCTTGAGATGGGCATGTCCGTGGTGCAGCTGCCAGGCGGTGAAATCCAGCCTGCAATGAAATCAGGCCTGATTGATGCCGCAGAGTTCAACAATCCGACGTCGGACCGCGACTTTGGTATGCAGGATGTGTCCAAACATTACCATCTTGCGTCGTTCCACCAGAGTCAGGAGTTCTTTGAAGTTACCTTCAACAAGGACAAGTACAACGCACTGGCGCCAGAACTTCAGGCGATCCTTAAATACGCGTCCGAAGCTGAGAACTCTAACTTCTACTGGAACAACACCAAGCGTTATTCCGAAGACCTTGTCACGCTTGCGGAAGAGCAAGGGGTCAACGTCTATCGGACGCCGGACAGCGTAATGCAAGCGCAGCTTGAAGCTTGGGACGTTGTGGTTGAGCGGATCTCAAATGAAGACCCCTTCTTTGCCAAAGTCATCGAAAGCCAGATGGCCTACGCGAAGACCGTGATGAATTACCTCAACCTGAACCAGCCGGACTACAAGCTGGCCTATAAGCATTATTTCGGCTGAGAGGTGTAAATCGTTGAAAAGGGAAAGTCGCGCTTTTGCGCGGCTTTCTGAACACCGGGCAGAACAGGCGAGGGACTGACCTTGATCAAAACAATCCACGCCATCGAAGGGCTAAGCCAATGGGTCGGCAAAGCCTTCGGATGGTGCATCCTTATTCTGACACTTTCCGTGTCTTACGAAGTGTTCGTCCGGTACGTGCTAAACAAGCCAACCGTCTGGGCGTTCGACATGATGGTCCAGATGTATGGCGCGTTGTTTCTAATGGCCGGGGCCTATGCGTTGGCACAAGACGCACATGTCCGCGGCGATGTTTTGTACCGACTATTCTCAGTCCGCTGGCAGGCTCGCGTCGATTTTGTTCTATATATCCTTTTCTTCTTTCCCGGCATGTTTGCTCTGTTCTGGTACGGGTGGGAGATCGCAAAGGACAGTTGGCGCTATGAGGAGGTCAGCTGGAACAGCCCTGCCCGTATCCAGATTTACTTCTTCAAAACACTGATCCCAGTCGCTGGTTTCCTACTGATGCTTCAAGGAATTGCCGAAATGGCCCGATGCTGGCTGGCGATGCGAAATGGTGTATGGCTTGAGCGGCTGGATGACGTTCGCGAGACCGAAGACATGTTGATGGAAGAGACTATCGACAAAATTCGGACAACGGGTTCAAAAGAGGGAGGCCGTCGCGATGACTGATCCACAAGTCGCCATCATGATGCTCAGCCTCTTCATTCTTTTGGTGTTGCTGGGCTTTCCAATAGCGTTCACCTTGCTCGCCATGGGTGTTGGTTTTGGGTACTACGCCTACTACCAGTCTGCGCCTGAGAGCATTTCGGACATCTTCAACAACAACATCTTCTACCTTCTCAACCAAAACACCTACTCGGTGATGGAGAACGACACGCTTGTTGCCATCCCACTGTTCTTATTTATGGGGTACGTGGTCGAGAGGGCGAACATCGTTGATCGACTATTTTTTTCTTTGTACATGGCGGCGCGAAACTTGCCAGGTTCCCTAGCCATTGCGGCGTTACTTACCTGTGCGGTTTTCTCGACAGCGTCCGGAATTGTTGGTGCAGTTGTTACGTTGATGGGTCTGCTTGCCTACCCTGCGATGGCCAATGCCGGGTATCAACGCAGTTTCGCCTCTGGCGTTATCTGCGCGGGCGGAACTTTGGGAATTCTGATCCCGCCGTCGATCATGCTGATCGTCTATGCCGCTATTGCCGAGCTTTCACCGTTGCGATTGTACGCTGCGGCAGTTTTCCCGGGCCTTATGTTGGCGGGGTTGTACATCGTTTACGTCATGGTTCGTGTCTGGTTGAACCCGGCCCTGGCACCGAAACCACAGGAGGAAGACATTCCTCCGAAACGGCAGATCTATATGGATTTGCTGGTTTCATTCGTGCCGTTGACCGTCTTGATTATGCTGGTGCTTGGCTCAATTTTGGGAGGTCTGGCGACACCGGCTGAAGCGGCCGCAATGGGCGCATTGGGTGGGTTGGTGCTAGCGATGCTCTACAGATCGCTCACATGGGAAAAGGTAAAGCAGAGTGTCTTCCTCACAGCCAAGGCCACCGCAATGGTGTGCTGGTTGTTCGTTGGTTCCTGGACCTTTGCATCGATCTTTTCCTATCTCGGCGGGCATGATGTGATCGAGCATTGGGTCGTAGGCATGAACCTTCAACCCTGGCAATTCCTAGTTCTTGCTCAGTTGATCATCTTCCTGCTGGGATGGCCGCTTGAATGGTCCGAGATATTAATTATCTTCGTGCCGATCTTTCTGCCAATGCTGGATACGTTTGGGGTCAATCCGTATTTCTTCGCGATGCTGGTTGCTCTGAATCTGCAGACCTCGTTCCTGACACCACCCATGGCGATGTCAGCGTACTATCTTAAAGGGGTTCTCAAAAACCAGATTCAGCTTATGGAAATCTTCAAAGGTCTGATGCCTTATTTGGGCATCGTGATACTGTGTATGGTGCTGATGTATCAGTTCCCGGGGATCGCGCTGTGGCTACCTGACTACCTGTTCGGGGTTTGGGTGCCATGACCAAGCATGATCTGGCCCTGTTCTCTGCGGTTCAATCCGCCGAGGCCATTCAAAATGGGCGCATATCATCCGAAGCATTGGTCGAAGCCTGCCTTAAGCGCATTGAAGAGACCGACAGTGTTATCCGCGCCTGGGCTTATCTTGATGCAGGCGTGGCGCTAGATCAGGCGCGCGAGATGGATCGCATCCGCAAAGCGGGCCGGGCTACTGGTCCACTGCACGGTGTGCCCGTTGGGCTGAAAGATATCGTCGATACGAATGACATGCCCACACAGCGCGGCACAACGATCTTTTCAGGTCGGCGATCAGAAACAGATGCAAGGCTTGTCGAACATCTGCGAGAGGCTGGTGCGGTGATTATGGGTAAGACCAAGACCACTGAATTTGCCTTCATGCATCCAACGGACACCACTAACCCCTTCAACTCGGCCCGAACACCGGGCGGATCGTCAAGCGGGTCTGCTGCGGCGGTGGCAGCCCGACACGTACCACTAGCCATTGGGACGCAAACCGGGGGGTCCGTTATTCGCCCAGCGTCCTTCTGCGGCGTCTATGGCTTCAAGCCAACCCAAGGAACGATCTCTCGAACAGGGGTGTTTCGGACATCGGTGTCGCTGGACCAAGTCGGCGGGTTTGCGAACTCTCTTGAAGACATCGCATTGCTGACGGACGTGATATCTGGCTACGATCAAAGCGATCCAGCCAGCTTTGCACGACCACGCGCGAAAATGTTGGAAGGAGCCCAGGCAGAGGTTCCGGTTGAGCCGAACATTGCCCGGCTTGATTTTCCGTTCGACGATCGTTTGGACGCGGATACAGTTGAAGGTATCAATGCCGTAATCGATGGCTTGGGAGGGCAGGTCGAGCGGTTTTCGGCATCCCCTGAACTGTCTGATCTAATTAATGTTCACAAAACGATCTATGATTACGAAATTCGCCAGAATATGGCTGAGATTTCCGAAAATCATTGGCCTGCGATTAGCACCGAGATGCAGTCTGCAGTTAACCGCGGAGCAGAAATTAGTGCGACGCAATATGAAGATGCCTTGTTAGTCATGGCGTCGGCGCAAAGCTTTTTTACGGAATACTTCAACGATTTTGATGCAATTCTGGCCCCTTCGGCCAAAGGAGAGGCAGTGCCACTGAACGCAGGGCACACTGGAGATTCAGTTTTTTGCCTAGCTTGGACATTGGCGGGTCTGCCGTGCCTCACGCTGCCTTTACTGGTTGGGCAGAACGACCTGCCCATCGGTGTGCAATTAATTGGTGCGGTTGAAGAAGATGACCGATTGCTGCGCACGGCATCATGGGTCCAACGCAGCCTCAACGCACAGGAACAACAAGGAGAGTAAACGTATGTCGCGGCTGACAAACATTATCATGGGCTTGATTGGTATTGGCCTGATGATGACTTTCATTCTTGGCCTCGCGCACAGTATTTCGACCGGTTTCGCCGGGTTTCGGGGTGGTTTGCCGTTTCTGTGCATTGCGGTCTTCGTCATAGCCCTTGCGCTATACAATTTCTGGGAAGACGCCGTTAAAAAGGACTGATCTCATGAGCGACAAACCAGTCCTCTGGCTTCCACGCCGGCTGTCCGACGCGACCATCGATCGTGCACGTCGGGACTACGACGTAATCCTCAACGATGCCGACACGCCGGGCACGGCAGAAGAGATCATTGCCATGAGTGCACAGGTCGACGCAATGATGCCCTGTCATTCAGAACACTTCTCTGCTGACGTCGTTTCACAACTCGACCCGCGACTGAAAATTATTGCGAACCATTCTGTTGGCGTGGATCATTGCGACCTGCCGGCTTTGGCATCAAGAGGGATCGTCGTTACAAACACACCCGATGTCCTTTCTGACGCCACTGCGGAATTAGCAATGCTTCTGATGCTCGGCGCGGCGCGACATGCAGTCCGCGGCGACCGTCTCATGCGCACAGGTAACTGGGACAGTTGGAGCCCTTCGTTTATGGTCGGCAAGCAAGTAACCGGGGCACGACTGGGGATCATCGGAATGGGGCGCGTGGGTCGGGCATTTGCAGCGAAGGCACGCGGGTTTGACATGGAAATCCACTATTTCAACCGCACACGCCTGTCACCTGATCAGGAACAGGGAGCTATGTATCATGAAAGCGTCAACACCCTTCTGCCAGTGTCCGACTATCTATCGCTTCATTGCCCAGCTACGCCCGAAACACTAGACCTTATGAATGCCAAACGGTTAGCTGCGCTGCCTGACGGTTCAATACTAGTCAACTCTGCACGCGGTGCCCTTGTGGACGAAGACGCGCTACTGAACGCGATTGAAAGTGACAAATTAGCTGCCGCAGGTCTTGATTGCTTCAAGATAGAACCGGGCGGCAACCCAAAGTTCGCAGCTCACGAGAACATCTTCATGTTGCCCCATATCGGAAGCGCAACAACTAAAACCCGCGACGCTATGGGCTTTCGCGCTTTAGACAATTTAGATGCTTTCTTTGCAGGTAATACACCGCAAGACCTTTTATAGATTAGGAAACTTTAATGGCAAAAATTGCTTTTCTAGGCCTAGGCGTAATGGGTTTTCCGATGGCGGGCCACCTGCAGGCTGCAGGGCACGATGTAACAGTTTTCAACCGGACTACAGCCAAAGCCGAAGCATGGGTTGCAGCACATGGTGGCACCATGGGCACGACTCCACATCAAGCCTCAGAAGGCGTGGAATTCGTCATGACTTGCGTTGGCAATGACGATGACTTGCGCAGCGTTTGCACAGGAGAGGATGGCGCCTTCGCGGGCATGTCAAAGAGCGCTACGCTCGTCGACCACACCACCGTATCAGCAAAGGTCACGAGCGAACTTTATGCCGCTGCCAAGGATCAAGGCTTAGGCTTTTTAGACGCCCCAATCTCGGGCGGTCAGGCAGGCGCTGAAAACGGCGTTCTGTCGATTATGTGTGGCGGGGACCAGCCGGTGTATGACGCGGCTGAACCCATCATGCATGTATACTCGAAAATTTGTCGTCGGATTGGGGCGAGCGGTGCAGGACAGTTGACAAAAATGAGCAACCAAATCGCTATCGCTGGCTTGGTTCAAGGATTGAGTGAAGCGTTACACTTCGCAGAGAGGGCTGGTCTCGATGGTGGCGCTGTTGTCGAAGTCATCAGCCAAGGGGCGGCCGGAAGCTGGCAGATGGACAATAGATACGAGACCATGCTCGGTGACCAATTTGACCACGGGTTTGCCGTGGACTGGATGCGCAAAGACCTAGGTATTTGCCTAGATACTGCCAGTGAAAATGGTGCGAGCCTGCCCGTGACAGCGTTGGTAGATCAATTCTACAAGGACGTTCAGAAACTTGGCGGCGGTCGATGGGATACCTCGTCGTTGCTAAAAAGACTTCGGGCATTTGACTGAACCACAAAAGTGCGCGCACGAATTCACCAACAACTTAATAATTATGACGCAATCCGTTCTTATGACTAATCCTGTCCAAAAATATGATTTGATGCGTCTGCTTTGGGCTCGGAGCAGTCGTTCGCTGCGCGATGCATCAATGACTGCGTAGCAGACTTAGCCGCCGTTCGCCGCGTCCACCCGAATGACCGCTGTCGATACTGGCCTTGGTGTTGACTGCAGCAATCCAGTCCTAGACAGCCTGAGTTCGATGCCGTTTGGGCTAACTGCTTGCCGCTTCCAAACACCTAGTTGTTTGTGGCTTCCACTGTCCTAATACTCGAAATAATCTCTTCGACATGCTGTGGGTCTCGGAAAACACCGGTCAGTATCTTTTCCACGTCGGCATCAGGCCAGGACTTCTTCATCTCAATGTGTTTTCGTGCTGCGTCTTTGGTCCGACCAAGCTTAAACAGTGCCGCGACCTGATATGCGAAGGATGGCGCGCTGATCGGATCACCATAATCTGCGGCTTGTGAAAACGCCTCCAGAGATTTTCGGTAATTGCCTAAGTGAAAATTTGACGCACCATAAATGTTTCGATTGGCAAAGCGTTGATTGCTTGGGCCCAAGTTCATTGCCTTCGTGGCTGAACTGACCGCCTCGGCAAAGCGGCCAGAAAATAATGCGATAGAACCATGTATGTCCAAAATATATCCATCCGCAGGCGCCAATTTCACGGCTCTTGACGATATCCTCATTGCCTCTTCGAAATCGCGGTCGGAAAATTTCACCCAGGCTTGAACGGACTGTGCCCATGGGTCAGAGGGGGCGAGGCTGGACGCGCGTTCGGCCATAGAGCGAGCTTGATCCAGAAGGGCGCTTTTTTCTGGACCCTTTGATGTCAATATTGAAAGTGTCGCATAGGTCTGCGCTGATCCAGCATAGCCACCGAAATAGTCCGGGCCCAGTTCGATAACCCGTGCGAACACCTCGTTTACCAACTCTTGTCGCGGTCGATCAAAAATGGGAAACATCATGCGTCGAGCTTGTTCAGCAAGATTTACGGCTTGCAAGGACGAGCCGGACTGCTCACGCAGCGCTTGGCGTTTCAGTACATCCTGATTTGTATTTTCTAAGTGCGGTCGCATTGCTGGTTCGCGCTGCAAAGGGCCTAGTGCGATGAAGACACCAAGCGCCGTCCCCGCAGCAAAAGTCAGAGCTGCCAAGCCAAAGGTGCGCTTGGATGATGCGGCCTCGTTGTTGGGTGCCATTTCGACTTTTTCAAATCGCGGCCTGTATCCGCCGGTATCGACAAAAATCCGGACGGGATCCGCGGCGCCGACAGTGTCGTAGTAGTGCTCCAGATTTTGCCTGAGCCGACGCGCATCTACTCTAACGACATTGTCTGCATCCACCTCTTCCGACGGGCTTCGGTCGTATACGTCCTGAGCGATTGTCTTGCCTCTGATCGACTCGCCCTGACCGGCCATTTCTTCGTTGACGATGTAAGTCAGGAAGGCACGAAGACGATCCAGATGTGAAAACAGGTCACTATCGCAGACAGCCTGCAACGCGGCCTGTTTTTCAGCGATATGGATGCCGTCTTCCATCAATATCCTTATTTCTGAAGGTGATGGGTCACCATATTCACATGTAATGATGCACCGAAAACGGACGTGAGTCACCCCTGTGTCACCGTGAGTCCATTACGAGCGCCCCAACTTTGAGGAACGTTGGTTTGGCATCATCACGGATGCACGCCGTCATTTCCGTTTTCTCAATGGAACACGGTCGGCTCTAGCGGAAAAGGGAGTTCACATCATGCGTAGAACCAAACGATTATTGAAATACTCTGCCTATCTAGCGGCGGGGATAACCTTCGGATTGTGGATGGCTGCCCCGAATGGTGGGCTGAAGACGTTGGGGGATACGTTCGGCCCTTCTATGGCCTTGGCTCAGGAGACAGCCCCGGAAGTGTCCCCGGTCAAGGCGAGGGAAAGGGAAACGTATTACCCGAACAGTGAAGATCTTCAGCCAGATGAAATGCGAGTAATCGCGTGTGGCACTGGCATGCCGACGACCCGTGCTGCACAGGCTGCGGCGTGTTTTCTGGTCGAGCTTGGGAACGGTGACAAGTTTCTGTTCGATGCGGGCTCGGGTTCTGCCGAGCGGATCTCTTCATTACAGATTCCATACAACTACCTCGACAAAGTGTTTTTGGGCCACCTTCACACGGACCATTTCGGCGGTCTTCACGACCTCTTCATCGGTGGCGCTTTGATGGGGCGGAACGTTCCGCTGAGGGTCTGGGGGCCGAGCGGAGCTGCGCCTGAACTTGGTACGGCCTATGCACTTGAGCATATGCAGAAGATGCTGACATGGGATCTGGCGGGCCGTGCTGGCAACGTGGACTTCCGTGGCTACAAAATGGATGTCACCGAATTTGACTATAAGCTTGAGAACGAGATCCTCTACGAGGAAAACGGGGTGCAAATCCGTACCTTCCCCGCGATCCATTCCATAGACGGTTCTGTCAGTTATTCGCTGGAGTGGAACGATCTGAAGTTCGTCTTCAGCTCGGATACTTATCCCAACAAGTGGTTCGTCGACTACTCCAGAGAGGCTGACCTCGTTATCCACGAAAGTTTCATCGCCGTACCGGAACTGGTGTCAAAAATGAAGTTCACACCGGAATCCGCGCTCCAAGTTGGTACGCAGGTTCACACCGCTCCTGAAGCATTCGGCAAAGTGATGAGTGAAATCCAACCACGCATGGCGGTCGCCTATCACTTCTTCAATGACTTCGACACGACAACGGCCGTGTATGAGCGCATTCGGTCCACCTACGACGGACCGCTGAGCCTGGCGCAAGATTTCATGGTTTGGAATGTGACGAAGGATGACATCCGGGTGCGCATGGCCGTGACGGACGAAGCAACTTGGGCACCTCCGCTGGCCGCTCCAGCAGAACCCCCCAAAGTAGAAGACAAAACCGCCATGGCCGAAAGCCTTGGTCTGGAAACCATCGACTTTAGCGAGTTCATTGCAGGCGGTGTCTGGAACGTGGATGACGTTCTACGACCTATCTATGAAGACGCAAGTGAGGCCTTGGGTCAGGACTTTCCCTACCCGGAAAATTCCGAGCCGAAGTAAAGCCACGAGCGAAAATTATCGGTGGCGGGACCTAAGCTCGGCATCGGCACCTCGGCTTCCGATTTCAATCTAACCTCGTGTTCAGATCGCGAAGCCGGGGTCAGCCAGCACTGGAGAAATTAGCAATGACTGTTTTCAGATTTCTGTTCGCGGTGGTTACATTTAATTTGCTCACGGTTCCGTCGGCGCAGGCTGACCTGCTGCCTGCCAATGGCGCAGAGACTGCGCGCAACTTCGCAGAAATTTCCGTGCAAGAAGATCGCGTTAAAATTGCGCTTGAAATAGACCTCAAGGACATGCCCGCCTTTTTGTCGAAAGCACCCGCGGGCGTTGACCCGGCAGCCGCCTTGTCTGAGCGTGTTGGCAAGGCACTCAACGTTTCGGCTGACGGGGTAAACCTTGTTCCAGAAATACAGCACGTAGATGTCAGAGACAGAAAAACGCGCGCTGCATCTTTCAGGCCGAGCTACGGGTTCGCACAACAGGACGAGCGCTCGACGCAAGTGGTGTTTGTGACGCTTGATTTCCCATTTGACCAGAAACCAGAAACCATCACATTTACGCCTCCTCTAGAGCCGGATGGGATGCCTTCTGTACCAATTGGTGTGATTTTCGACCATCAGGGAGTAGCGGTCACAGACTACCGTTTTCTGTCCCGAGCAGAGACGCTTTATCCCAACTGGGATGATCCCTGGTACAGCCGTTTTGAAAACCCAAACCTGACGCGTCATCACAAATCGGCTTTGATGTCCTTCATTTCGGTCGAGCCTAGGGAAGTGCGCCACGAAGTCATTTTCCGGCTGCGCGATCTGGAAGGTTGGACTGACCTCGGGCTTGGCGATGTGACCAGTCTAGACGCCGATCAAATGGAACAGATCAAAATCCGTGCCGTCGAATTGTTTTCAGAAAGCAACCCGATGGTCATCGACGGTTCTCCCGCCACTCCCGCTTCTGCGCGTGTCGACCAGTTGTCGGTTGGCGTCGAGGGTCTGAAGCTTTTGGAAATTAAAGATCGAACGGATCGTTCGACCGCCATGCTGGGTATCATTCTTTCCTATCCGCGAAACGAACTGCCTGAGAATCTCTCTCTGTCATGGACTTTGTTTGCCCAAGACACAGACGCCATTCCGATCCAGATCAGCGACCCAGCCGGGGCTGTGCCGGGACAGATCACCAAGGGATCACCCGAGATTTCATGGACCAACTACATAGTCAATTGGACCGATCCCAGAACTCAGCTTGTGACGGTTTCTGCGGCAACGTCCTACAAAATTCCGGCTTACACGATTGGCCTACTGACCTTCGCGCTTTTGCTCGCAATCGTTGGCATGCGTTCTGGGTCAGGCCGCCGAAAAGGGTGGGCCGTCGCGGCTGTATCTATCTGCATAGCTTCTGGATTCTTGAAAACGGCAACAATGGATGTGGTTTTGCCTAGCAATTCAATCCAAGACAATGAAGCGGCCGCAAGTATCACCTATGCCATCCTGGAAAACGTAGCTGTGGCACAACTCGAGACACAAACGCCCCAACTTGCCACGGCATTGAGCAAATTTGTTCTCGCGGAACACACAAACGATGTGAAAGCAGAAATTCGCCGGGGCATGACCGTAGCGTTGCCATCCGGTGCTAAGGCGCGGGTGAACGAGATCGCGAATTTGACAGTGGAAAATATCAATTCCAGCACCGACGGAGGGGCGCAAGTCCTTGCGCGTTGGGATGCATCCGTCAGCGGCGGGCATTGGGGCCACATGCATCAGCGTGTCGTTTCTTACCGGGCTTTTCTGGATGTCCAAAACAACAAGGGGGCTTGGTATCTGAACGGGTTAACCGTTCTGGAAGCCCGTATGAACAACGCGGCATCTTTTCCGGGAGGAAACTCATGAGACTTTTGGTTGTTCTATGCACACTCCTAGTTGGTTTGAGCGCCGCGCCATCTCAGGCACATTTCAAGCTGAACCAAAATGTCCGCATACATCATGTCGTGCATTCGGACGATGGTCTTGACGTCTATCTGCGTATGCCAATGTCTTACCTTGTTGCGGAACTGGTTGGCCCCGAAGGCGCGGATGGCTTGCCGACGCCTGCGCCTTATACTTCCAATCGCCTCGAAGATGGCGTCCTCATGCACTACGTGGCTCAGGAAGAACTGCGCAATGATCCCGACGGGTTCGCGAGGATCGCTGCTGACGAAATCGTGTTGTCGGTTAAAGGTCAGATACAGGCTGCATCGGTTACCGTCCTTCGGTTGCACCCTTTGGGAACCGAACCTGGCTTTGCGAACTTGTCTGAAGCCAAAGCGGCGCTTGCTTCAGGCGATGTTTTTCCAGCTTCGGCAAACGAAACTTATGTCGGCGACGTTATGGTCGATATTCACTTGCGTTACGACAGCGGTTTTGTCGGTGCTTACAGCTTGTCCCACAGGTCTAACCCTGAACTGCAGGGACAGGAGGACACAGCCAACCTGATACTTGATTACAACGGCCAGGCGATCCGCACCTTTCGCGCCACCGGGTTGATGCATGATCCTGTCAATGTTTCTGGGTCGACCACTGCTGCGGCTGCGACCTTTATCGTTGAAGGTGTCCGGCATATCCTGGAAGGGCCCGACCACGTTCTCTTTGTTCTTTGCATGATCATCGGGGCGCTTAATTTGCGTAGTCTGCTGGCTCGGGTCACGGGCTTTACTATCGGTCATACCGTCACATTGATTTTGGGTTTTTTTGGCATCGCACCCAGTGGCGCCTGGTTCATTCCCACCGTCGAACTGGCGATTGCCCTGTCAATTGTTTACGCGGCAGTCATGGCGGTAACAGCATCGAACCAGGAGCACGGTGATCTGAAAGCCTTTGGTGTAACATCTAGCATCGGTTTGCTGCATGGGTTCGGCTTTTCCTTCATGCTGCACCAAATCTTGCAGGTGGATGCTCCAAACGTCTGGCACAGCCTTCTGGCCTTCAATATAGGGGTCGAGATAGGACAGTTGATGATCGTCCTTTTGGTCTGGCCGCTTGTCCTGTTTTTGCGTAAGCAACCGGGAAAAATCTGGATTGGGTCTCGTGCGACCGTGGCTGCTTGCGCTGCCGTGATTGCAATGGTTTGGGTGGTCGAACGGGCGGAGTTTCTCCTGTGATGCTAAAGTTTTTCGATTGAGAGTGGTGCGATGGCTTCACTTGCCGTTCGTCCAGCTGAGCGTGCAGTCATGCTGGCCCTCTAAGAACCAATCGCGTCTGCTCCTCGCGAGAAACTGTCATTCACCCAAACTGCGGCACTGGCCGATTTGGGCTGCCGTTTCAACCGTTCGCCGCACTTTACATGAGTGACTGCTTACTTCGCACAAGCAGTCACTTGGGAGTGATGACACCCCAGCTACAGACCGGAGCTTGGCGATTCAATCGACGACGACAGTGACGCTCGTCTCGGTACGGAAGTCCAGTGGAAGGTCAGCACTAATGCGACAATTGCCAGTCGTGAAAAACGGGCAACTCTTGCCGCCCGCTCAGTCTTCACACGTCGATCTTTTCTGCGATACTCAGCGCAACTTCCAAATCAACGCCAAGATATCGAACTGTGCTGTCGAATTTCGTGTGGCCAAGCAAAAGCTGCACCGCGCGAAGATTGCCTGTTTTCCGGTAGATTAGTGCCGCTTTGGTGCGTCTCAGCGCATGCGCGCCATAACCGCCTGGTTCCAAACCAATCGCCGACACCCAATCGCGGACCAGACGCGCGTACTGTCGTGCCGAAATATGCGTCCGTTCGTGAAAGCTGCTTGGGAAAAGAAGCGTGCGTCCAAGCATCTGCGGGCGACATACCCAGGTCCAGATGGACTAGCGGGTGTTTTCTGAAACCTCGAATTGGGCGGCCGCATTGTTTTGCGCCGGGCAACTCTCACGCGTTCGCGGACACGATCACCAGTAGCAAGATCGGCTATGCTCAACCGAACGAGATCGCAGCCCCGCAGCTTACTATCGATTGCAAGATTGAAGGGTGCCAAGTTTTTGATATTGATAGAGAATTCAAGCTGGGCTTGGATGGTTCAGACCTGCTTCGCCAGAAGCGGGCGTTTCTGGCCTATCAGACGATCTTTGTTCCGGGGCGGGCGTTTCGGTGTGATCGCAGTAAGTTGAACAATGGATATCGATTGTCCTCCATCCTTACCTCCCTCTCCTGGCACCGACACCGTGTCGACCAACTGAAGCTATAAAGGAACAAAATGGCAGGTGGCATCAGCATACCCGACGTTCGTGCAAAGCGCAGCGAGCGACTACTTTGAGCCCAAACCCAAAAGATCCCGCATGCTGTTAGAATAACAGTGAAGCGTAGTAAGCAGACTTTGCAAAGTTCACCCTGTGGCACGCATCAGTTGTTCTACATCTCGCTGCAAGTCCGCGGTCGCGGCCTGCATTGCCACCGTTACCTGCACGAACAATGCCGAAGTCGTTCGAATTCACATTCTTCACAAATGAGTTGTACTTCGATTGCCGGAAGCCAGGGACTGGTCTCGGCTATTCACGTTTGTGTCTTTCCTGAAATTAGAACCCGGCAAGCCAAGCCGCCGAGGCTAGAGGATGTACCCAGTGTAAGCTTGCTGCCGTAGGCGTTCAACAAGTCAACTGTTATGGCCAAACCCAAACCAGTGCCTCTAACAGAAGTGTCCAGCCGCCCTCCGGAATGCAGTACCCCTTCACGTGCATCTTCCGGAATTCCAGGTCCGTCATCCTCAATGCAAATCTCAATACCACCTTCAACACGATTGGCAGCTATGTGAGTTCTTGTCCGACACCATTTCAGAGCGTTGTCGAGGAGGTTTCCAATCACCTCTTCGATGTCTTGAGCGTCCATTCGGACGTGAAGCCCGCTCTCGCATTCCCTCGTTAAAGATTTTCCTTCACGCTCTGCCGTGACCGAGAACAATCTGGATAGCCTATTAACCGAATGAGTAAGATCAGTTCGAGAGTATGTAAGTTCAGCGGTGTTTGACGCACGCATGCTTGCAAGGGAACGCTTGAGCTGAGCATCGATCTGTTCAACGCGTCGTCGGCAGGTTGGGTATCCGCTCCGTTATCCGACAAAGCTGTCAGTTCGTTTCGCAGTATAGCAGTCGGAGTTTTCAGCGCATGCGCCAAATCAGCCGCTTGCCGTCGGGAGCCAGATACAATCTCGCGGTTCCTGTGCAGCAATTGATTAAGGTCGTCGACAAGCGGCGAGACCTCTTCCGGATAGTCTTCCGGCCTAAGATCGTCTCCCTTGTCCCAGCGATGCGTCACATCAGCGCGCAGCTTCCTGAGGGGGCCACCAATTGCAGACATTAACATCAACGAACCAGCAACTCCGATCAAGCCAACCAATCCAAAAACCGGCAGCAAGTTGTCCTGCGCAGCCCGGCGTTCGCTTATCAGCTCTCCTCTACTTTCAGCGACTGTCACGCCCCATTCGGTTCCGTCTTCGAATGTGATTTTCTGAAACACACTGCGCACGGACTCATTATCCGGGCCAGCGGTGTTCCAGACGACTGCCTATCCACGTAAATCAACAGGTTCGGAAATCGTTTCGTCAAAGAGCGACGCGGACGTAAATATGGCTCCGCTGCCATCTGTCACTTGCCAATACCTGCCGGAATAGGGCGTTCCGTAGGCCGGGTCGAACATGAGATCACGCAGAGCCTCAGGGGCGTCTGTAGTTGCGCTCAAGCCCACAATAAGTTGCGTGTGCCTGTCGCGCAGCGTTTCATCAAACTGTTCCAGGACACGGGTATTGATGTGGGAAAACACAACGAGCGTTCCGACCCCTACAGAAAGGGCGCCAGTCGCGAGGCCACCAAGCAACGCGCGTTGGCGAAGCGACAACATCAGGCGGTATCGATCATATAGCCGCGCCCTCTGACAGTTGTAATAAGTTCAGAGCCTAGTTTTTTGCGCAGCCGGGTTATGAAAACAGCAATGGTGTTGGAATCCCGATCGCCGTCGTATTCGTAAATGTGTTCTGACAACTCGGTACGCGAAACCATGCGTCCCATGTTGTGAGCAAGGTAGGTAAGAACGGCGATCTCTTGTGCGGTCAGATCCACAGGAATTCCACCAACACTGACGCGCCCGTTTCGAGTGTCGAGCGAGACATCCCCCATTTCGATCAAGGGGTTCAACTGACCGCTTTGTCTGGGCAGAATTGCACGCACACGTGCTGCCAACTCGGGCATGTGAAACGGCTTGGTCATGTAATCGTCCGCGCCGGCATCCAGGCCATCCACGCGCTCGCTCCACCCATCGCGAGCCGTCAAGATCAATACAGGTGTCTTTACGCCTGCACTACGCCATTCACGCAGGACAGAAATACCGTCGCGTTGTGGCAACCCGATGTCGAGGATGATCATGTCGTAAGGTTCGGTCGCGCCCAAGTGCAGGGCGTCTGTTCCATTGTTGGCCACATCTACGACACGACCTTCTGCACTTAGAAGTTTCTTGATCTGCTCGCATAGCTTCGGCTCATCTTCGGCCAGAAGTACTCTCATATTCAAAAGCTACAGTCACAACAGTTTTGGTTTAAGCACTATTTTTAACGATCGCCTTTGCCGTTCCCGCCGGAATTCCCGCCGCCGTTGCCATTGCCGCCGCCGTTGCCACCAGCGTTGCCGTTGCCAATGCCGCCGCCGTTGCCACCAGCGTTGCCGTTGCCGTTGCCGTTGCCGCTGCTGTTGCCACCAGCGTTGCCGTTGCCGTTGCCGTTGCCGCTGCCACCAGCGTTGCCGTTGCCGCTGCTGTTGCCACCAGCCTTGCCGTTGCCGCTGCTGTTGCCACCAGCGTTGCCGTTGCCGTTGCCATTGCCATTGCCATTGCCGTTTCCATTGGTGGCGCTGCTTTCACGCTCATTTTCGTCCCGTTCTATTTCGTCCGACTCATTTGCACTCGTTTCAGCGCTGTTGGTTTCATTGTCGGCTCTTGCTTGAGATACGCGATTGCCTGGATTTTCACTGTTTCTTAGAGTGGTTCCCCACTGATCAGTTCTTGAACCATTCGCGCCACTTCTGACTGGAGGGGAGCATTCCTCGCGTGAATTCCTCACAAAATCGCGCAATTCCCTTGATAACTCGTCGTCGCGGTAAAGAGCACGTGGTCGCAAGACCACGTATCGATGCACTCCACAAAGATCGTCCGCCTGCAAAAGATTATCTATATTTTGCAAGTATTGTATTTCCGAAATGCCCCGGGATGCTTCACCGCATCCATCCAACAAAAGAACAACAACTAACAGAAATTGGCGCATATCACGCACCCCCCAGGTTAGTCTAATTACGGGCTTGCTTCGCACAAGCCGTCAACAAAATTCTCGAGGGGGCAGCGTCTTGCAACTGCAAAATGATATAATATGCAATGCATGTCAAATCGCTCTCAAATAAGCCCATCCTTCCTGTCCACAAATATGACCACGTTCGATGCTGATCTCGTACCGCCCGTTATGAAAGTAAATAGAGCCTTGCCTGCAATCAGGTCGATTTGTTCGGGGCGGCAACTCACTGATCGCAAGCGTCTGCTTCGGGCTCAGTGCAGTCGTTGCCGCCAATAAGACGAATGCCCGTTCTTTACGCAATGGGGACATTCGAACAGTTCCGATGGGAACAGGGACACTTTGATTGTTCCGGTGGTTCTATTAAAAAATTGACAGCTTACTTTTTGGCCAAACTCCATAACTTGTCTGCGATTCAGCTGCAGATTTTTTGTTCAACAAAGATCAGTTGTCTGAAAAAAAACAAATCCTCTGTTGACCGCAAATTCGGGATGAAATAGACCCGCTTGAGATGAGCGGGCGTCGTATACTGGCTATTACCTCAGCCTTCCAAGCTGATGAAGCGGGTTCGATTCCCGCCGCCCGCTCCAAGAATTTTTCTCCGACATATAACCTGCAAAACGACTATATTGATTCTAATAGTGCATTGAAATAGTTGTGAAAGTAGTGATGAAGGCGCTTGCCTTCCAAGCTGATGAAGCGGGTTCGATTCCCGCCGCCCGCTCCAAATCAGCCCTAAAATTCTGCGTCAAATAGCCCTTTTATGTTGGGTCATATATTGTGGTGCTTGACCCGGCTTGCCGTGGCCGCCAAGAAGCGAACACTTAAGTGCGAAAAAGACGTAAGGGCCAATTATGGCGAACTCTGCCTCAGCCACGCCTAAGGGCAAACCTGCACCCGGCGCCACGGAAGAGCGTGCTGGATCGCGGAAGATAGGCGTTCTGTCGTCTCTCTGGCCATTTATGAAGCCGTATCGGGCCCTGATGACGGGTGCGGTATTGGCGCTGGTGTTGACGGCCAGCATGACGCTAACCCTGCCACTTGCGGTACGCCGAGTAGTCGACAATTTCCGAATTGAAGATGGCGAACTGCTGGATTGGTACTTTCTGGCGGCACTGGGCATTGCCGCGATTTTGGCGGTGGGAACTGGCATCCGCTATGCGCTGGTCACCCGGTTGGGTGAGCGCGTTGTGGCCGATATCCGCAAGGCCGTGTTTAACCGCGTCATAGGAATGAGCCCTGAGTTCTACGAAAGAGTCATGACCGGAGAGGTTCTCAGCCGTATCACCACGGACACGACCCTGATTCAGTCTGTGCTGGGATCGTCCGTATCCATTGCCTTGCGCAATATGCTTTTGTTCGCGGGCGGTTTGGTTCTAATGCTGCTGACTTCGGCCAAGCTAACAGGTTTGGTGCTTTTGCTGATCCCGGTGGTGGTGGTGCCGATACTTGTTCTGGGGCGTCGTCTGCGGGTCCTCAGCCGCGAAAACCAGGACTGGATCGCGGCCTCGTCGGGCAACGCGGGAGAGGCACTGAGCGCGGTGCAAACCGTTCAGGCCTTTACGCATGAAAAAGCCAGCCGGAAGCAATTCGGCGATATGACTGAAACCTCTTATGCGGTTTCTCTTCGGCGTATTCAAACGCGCGCCGTAATGACGGTAATCGTTATCTTCCTTGTATTTTCGGGCATCGTCGGCGTGCTGTGGATGGGGGCAAACGACGTTCGCAACGGCGTGATGACCGAAGGTGTTCTGATCCAGTTCGTGATCTACTCAATCATCATGGCCGGCTCTGTCGCCGCCCTCTCTGAGATTTGGAGCGAGCTGCAACGTGCAGCCGGCGCGACCGAGCGTCTGGTGGAATTGCTGAATGCGCAGGATACCGTGATTGATCCGGACAAGTCAGCATCGCTGCCTACACCTGTTCGGGGCGAGATCCGTTTTGAGGATGTGATCTTCCACTATCCGGCCCGTCCGGATGTGGTGGCGTTGGACCATCTGACCCTGTCGATTCAACCGGGTGAAACCGTGGCTTTCGTTGGTCCATCGGGCGCAGGCAAAACGACGGTCATCCAGATGATCCAGCGGTTCTACGATCCGGACGCCGGCCATGTCAGCCTGGATGGCGTTGACCTGCGTGACCTCGACCGATCCGATTTCCGGCAGCACATGGCATTGGTGCCCCAGGACCCGATCATCTTTGCAGCCTCGGCCCGCGAGAATATTCGGTTCGGGCGCCTGGACGCCTCGGATGCAGAGGTCGAGGCCGCCGCGCGCGCAGCTGCGGCACATGAGTTCATTTCGAAACTGCCCGAAGGGTATGACAGCTTCGTCGGGGAGCGTGGTGTGATGCTGTCGGGTGGTCAGAAACAGCGCATCGCGATTGCCCGTGCGATCCTGCGAGATGCGCCGGTTCTGCTGCTGGACGAGGCGACTTCGGCCCTGGATGCCGAAAGCGAACGCGCGGTTCAGGGCGCGGTTGACCAGATGCGCGCCGGGCGCACCACACTGATCGTGGCCCACCGTCTGGCGACGGTCAAAAAGGCGGATCGGATCGTTGTGATGGAAGCCGGTCAGATCGTGGCCCAAGGCACGCACGAGGATCTGGTCGTTCAGGATGGCCTGTATGCCCGTCTGGCGCGCCTGCAATTCACCGACGGAGTTGCGGCAGAATAGCCTGACGTCGGGGAAGTCAGTTTTACGCCGCTGCGTAATTCTACAAAATTGGGCGTGGCCCCTCTAACCCGTCGCTTGCACCTGCGGGGTTTTGCTTCCATCTTGTTTTGGAAAAAACCGCGCAAGACGCGGGAGAAAAACAGGGAGGAGTCACATGGCCTTTGTGGGTTTGGAAGACAAGGCGAGAATGGAGCAGGAAATGTCGTGGGAGGATCGGGATGTTCCGGTCACTTTCCACCAGTTGCTGTCACGCACAGCAGGCAAATTTCCGAACAGTGATGCGGTCAGCTTTCAGCTCATGTCTGGTCCGACAGAAAAGGCCGAGACTCTGACGTGGTCGCAACTGCTTGGCAAAGTCAATCAGGCAGCGAACCTGTTCCGGTCTTTGGGTGTCGGTGAGAAAGACGTGGTGGCATATGTGCTGCCCAACTGCAACGAAACGCTGGTCACCATGATGGGCGGTGCAGTCGCAGGGATCGTGAACCCGATTAACCCGCTGCTAGAGCCCGAGCAGATCGCCGCAATCCTGCGCGAAACCGGTGCCAAAGTGGTTGTGACATTGAAGTCCTTCCCCAAAACGGATGTGGCGCAAAAGGTCGAAGAGGCGGTGCGCCACGCGCCCAACGTCAAAACCATTCTCGAGATTGACCTCAACCGCTATCTGACGCCGCCAAAATCCTGGCTGGTGCCGTTCCTGCGTCCAAAGATGGGCGACAAGGAAAAACTGGCCCATGCGGATTACAAGAACTTCAATAAAGAACTGGCCAAGCAGCCTACGACGCTGACTTTCGAAGACAGTAAGGAAGATCGCGTTGCCTGCTTTTTCCACACCGGCGGCACAACGGGCATGCCGAAGGTCGCGCAGCACAAATACTCGGGCCTTATCTACAACGGCTGGCTGGGGAACACTCTGTTGTTCTCGGACGAGGACGTGATCATGTGCCCGCTGCCCATGTTCCACGTTTTTGCCGTACACGTGATCATGATGGCTGCTGTATCGTCGGGCGCCCATGTGGTCTTCCCAACGCCTGCGGGATATCGCGGCGACGGTGTTTTCGACAATTTCTGGAAATTGATTGAGCGCTGGAAAGTAACGTTCATCATCACCGTACCCACAGCGATTGCTGCCAAGATGCAGCGCCCCGTAGATGCGGACATCTCAAGCGTAAAGACGGCGTTCTCAGGTTCAGCGCCTTTGCCCGTCGAACTGTTCCGCAGGTTCGAAGAAGCGACCGGTGTGACCATCGTGGAAGGCTATGGGCTAACCGAAGCCACCTGCCTGGTGTCCTGCAACCCGGTGGACGGGGAAAAGAAGATTGGCTCGATCGGTATTCCGTTCCCCTATACGGATGTGAAAATCCTGCAGGATGGTCCGGACGGACCAAAGGAATGCGCCGCAGATGAAATCGGCGAGATCTGCATCTCGAACCCCGGGGTCTATGCCGGCAATACCTATACCGAGGCGGATAAGAACGTAGGTCTTTACCACTTCGACAAATACCTGCGCACAGGTGATCTGGGACGCTTTGACGGGGACGGCTACCTGTGGATCACAGGTCGTGCCAAGGACCTGATCATTCGCGGTGGTCACAACATTGACCCGGCCGAGATCGAAGAAGCTCTGCTGGGGCACGATGCTGTCGCGTTTGCCGGTGCCATCGGGCAGCCTGACGCCTATTCGGGCGAGGTGCCCTGCGCCTTTGTCGAACTGGTCGATGGAGCCTCGGTCACCGAGAAAGAGCTGATGGAGTATTGCAATGTGCATGTCCATGAACGCGCGGCACAACCCAAACACATGACCATTCTGGACGAGCTGCCCAAAACTGCCGTCGGAAAGGTCTTTAAGCCTGAGCTTCGCAAACAGGCGATCACGCGTATCTATAACGGCGCGTTGGAAGAGGCTGGTCTTGAGGCACGGGTCATTTCGGTCATCGACGATAAGAAACGCGGACTCGTTGCGCAGCTTGACGCGAAGGGTTCCGCAGAGGACGATGTCAGCAAGGTGCTGGGATCGTTCACCCGGCCGTGGGAGTGGGCTGCCTGACCGGGAGGAAACATGGATTATGAACGTCTGATTGATGAAGAGACTTGGGCGTTCATAAAACGAACGGCTGAAAGCTATCCCGATGATGCGGTCGAACAGTCGATCGAGGATCAGCGCCGGGTGTACGACACGATGTGTCGCGACTTTCGCCAACCCCGCCCGCAGGGGGTCGAGACTGAGGACAGGCAGGCATTTGGCGTGCCTGTCCGTGTCTACAATGCGGGTCAGCCGACGCGAACCGTCACTTATTTTCATGGTGGTGGATTTGTTGTTGGAGGTCTGGACAGCCACGATGATGTTTGCGCCGAGATCTGCGCGCAGACCGGATATCGGGTTGTGGCCGTGGACTACCGTCTGTGTCCCGAACATGTCCACCCGGCGCAGTTTCAAGACAGCTGGAATGCGACAAACTGGGTGGCGCAGGAATTCGGCGACCCGATTGTCCTTGCGGGTGACAGTGCCGGTGGCAACCTGGCGGCCGCAGTCGCCCAATACGGACGAGGTAAGTTGGACCATGTGCTGGGTCAGGTCCTGATCTACCCCGGTTTGGGTGGTGACAGCACGAAAGGGTCGTATATAGAGCACGCCCACGCGCCGCTTTTGACGCTGGATGAGATTCAGTTCTACGAAAAAGTGCGTTGTGGTGGTGATGTCCCGCAAGATGATCCGACCTTCGCGCCGCTTCACGACACAGATTTCTCGGGTCTTCCGCCGACCGTAGTGGTGACTGCAGATTGTGATCCGCTGCGGGATGATGGTGGCGCTTATTGCGACAAGGTTTCCGCCGCCGGAGGGCAAGCGCATTGGATCAACGAGCCGGGCCTCGTTCACGGCTATCTGCGCGCGCGTACCAGTGTTAAGCGCGCTGCAGACAGTTTTGAGAGGATTTCGGTCGCGATCGAGGCGTTGGGTCAGCAGATCTGGCCCTACGACTGATCTCTCACTTCAGGAACGGTTTCGCCTTCATCGTTTCGGCAATGGGCGCACCCATCCGGTTCAGGATCGTGGGCGCCAGCCGTAGCTGGTCGATCACCGTGTCGACCTCGGGGCCTTCCGCGTCGCCAAAGTAGTACAGTGCCGTTTCCTGTTGCAGCGGGCTGCGCCCGCCGTGATGTCCGCGTTCGTCCTGACCGTGATCGGCGGTCACGATGACCTCATAGCCTAGTTGCCGCCAACGCGGGATGAATGGTGCCAACATCTCATCCGCGACGAAACAGGCGTGGTCCATCTCCTCGCAATCATGGTAGAAACGGTGCCCCATACTGTCCAATGTGCAGGCATGCAGCAGGCCGTAATCCAGCCCATGACGCAGGCAAAGGTTGGTCAGAGTGGCATAGAGATCCACGTCAGACGGGGTCATCTGATTGGCTTTGCCATAGCCGGTCATGGTGTGAAAGCGGCCGTGGTTGATTGTCTTGCTCTCAGGCTCATCATATTCGATGTCGCGGACGTAATCGAACGGGTGACGGTTGAAGAACTGCGACCAATAGCTGTGGGTGACCGCACCGGTTACACCACCAGCTTCACGGACCTGGCCAAAGACGTCCTTATGGCCTAGGCGAAAGACATTACCGTTGCCGGTACAGCCATGCTCCTGTGGTGTGACACCGGTGTGGATCGAGGCATAGCAGCTGGCGGATGTGGACGGCAAAACAGCGCGCAGTTTCCACACGCGCGCCTCACCGCTGTCGACCCAACCTTCAAGGTTACCGAACAACCGTCGGAAATTGCGCCACGGAACACCGTCCAGGATGATAAGGAGTAGTTTGCGGTCCATGTCTTTGGCCTTTTGAATAAATATTTCTGGCGACCCTAGGGGATTCGCGATCAGGGCTCTGCCCGTTCGCGCCCCCAATAGCAAAATCCCGACACCTGTCATCGAACAAGGCGCCGGGATTTCAATTTTTCACTTACCTGTCACGGAAAGGGCAGGGGTCAGTTTCCGGCGCTTTCCATTTTGCGGTGGGCAACGACCTCTTCCAGCCAACCCAGATGCATCTCGGGGACGGAACTGAGCAGCAGGTCGGTATAGTCGTCGAACGGCGGGCTCAGCACCTCGCTTTTCGACCCATAGCGAACCACGCGACCCTGATACATCACCGCGATACTATCGCTGATCGCGCGCACCGTCGCCAGATCGTGGGTGATGAACAGGTACGCCACATCCTCGATCTTCTGAAGGTCCAGCAGCAGTTTCAGGATGCCGTCCGCAACCAGTGGATCAAGTGCCGAGGTGACTTCGTCACAGATGATCATCTTGGGCTTGGCCGCCAGTGACCGCGCGATACAGACACGCTGTTTCTGACCACCTGACAGTTCCGCCGGATAGCGGTCCATGTACTTTTCGCCCAGTTCGATCTCATCCAACAGCTCGATGATCCGCTTGCGTTTTTCGGCACCGCGCATGTTGAAGTAAAACTCCAGCGGGCGTCCGATGATCGTACCAACAGTCTGGCGTGGGTTCATTGCCACGTCGGCCATCTGGTAGATCATCTGCAATTCACGCAGGTCTTCGCGGCTGCGGCCCTTCAGATCACCACTAAGCTTGCGGCCAGCAAAGGTGATTTCACCATCGCGCGGCGGCAGCAAGCCTGTGATCACCCGCGCCAGTGTCGACTTGCCCGAACCGGATTCACCGACAACCGCCAGTGTCTGCCCCGGGTGAAGCTCGACATTGACGTTGTGTAGCACGTCAAAATTCAAACCCTTGTAGCGCGCGGTAATACCTTCGACGCTCAATACCGATTCCGGTGTGGGTTTTTTCTCTTCGTGCTCGATCGAGCGGACCGAAACCAGCGCCTTGGTATACTCTTCCTGCGGGTTGTTGATGATCTGGTCGGTATTGCCATACTCGACCGTATTGCCCATCCGCAGAACCATGATGTCATCACTGACCTGAGCAACAACGGCGAGGTCATGCGTGATGTAGAGCGCAGCCACGCCGGTATCGCGAATGGCCTCTTTAATCGCCATCAGAACGTCGATCTGAGTGGTCACATCCAGTGCTGTGGTCGGTTCATCAAACACCACAAGATCAGGCTCGGGGCACAGCGCCAGCGCCGTCATGCAACGCTGTAGCTGACCGCCCGAGACCTGGTGAGGGTAACGATCACCGATATTGTCCGGATCAGGCAGTCCTAGCTTGGCGAACAGTTCCCGGGCACGGCCTTCGGCCTCTTTACGCGAAAACTTCTTATGTTCGACCGCCGCTTCGACCACCTGATCCATGATCTTCTTCGCCGGGTTAAACGACGCGGCCGCGGATTGCGAGACATAGGCAACTTCGCCCCCACGCAGATTGCGGATATCGCTATGCGAGGTTTTCAGAATGTCGCGCCCGTTGACCCAGACTTCGCCACCGGTCAGTTCGACGCCACCGCGGCCATAAGCCATAGACGCCAGACCGATGGTCGATTTACCGGCACCGGATTCACCGATCAGCCCCAACACCTTGCCGCGTTCGAGGTCAAAGCTGACCCCGTGCACGATTTCGATGTCATGGGGCTTTTCGCCGGGCGGATAGACGGTCGCGCCAATCTTGAGGTTGCGGACCTTGAGAAGGGTATCACTCATCCCCGGCCTCCTTTCAGCGATGTGGTACGGTTCAGAACCCAGTCAGCTACAAGGTTGACCGAGATGGCGAGCGTCGCGATGGCGACAGCGGGGTATAGGGCCGCGCCGATGCCATAGACGATCCCGTCCTTGTTTTCCTTCACGATGCCGCCCCAGTCCGCCAGCGGTGGCTGGACGCCCAGACCCAGGAACGACAGGGTCGAGATGAACAGAACCATAAAGATGAACCGCAGCCCGAATTCAGCCACCAGAGGCGACAGAGCGTTTGGCAGGATTTCCCGGAAAATGATCCAGCGCCGACCTTCACCGCGCAGCTTTGCGGCTTCGACATAGTCCATCACGTTGATGTCCACGGCGACCGATCGAGAAAGTCGGTAAGGACGTGTGGCGTCCAACAGCCCCATCACAAGGATCAGGATCGGAACGGTCACCGGAACAATCGCCAGGATAACCAGTGCCAGGATCAGCGTTGGGATCGACATGATCAGGTCAACCATCCGGCTAAGCGCCTGGTCAGCCCAACCACCCAAAACCGCAGCCAATAGGCCCAGAGAGGTGCCAGTGATAAAGCTGAGGATCGTAGCCATCGCAGCGATAAAAATGGTCGTGCGACCACCATAGATCATGCGTGTCAGCAGATCGCGCCCGATGTTGTCCGTGCCCAGCAGATGCTCGGCGCTTGACGGTTCCCACACATCACCGACCACTTCAGCCATTCCGTAGGGGGCGATCAGTGGGGCTGCGATGGCTATGAAAAAGTACAGTCCGGTGAAAAACAGACCAACGGCGGCCGAAACAGGAATGTTCTTCATCATTTCGGATGCCTCAGTCTTGGGTTGGCAAGGATAGACACAATATCGGCAACCATGTTGAGCCCGATATAGACCGCGGCAAAGACGACACCGCAGGCCAGAACGACTGGCACGTCACGCTTGGTCACCGAATCCACCAGATATTGCCCCATGCCGGGATATACGAACACCACTTCGACAACGACGACGCCCACAACCAGATAGGCCAGGTTCAACATCACAACGTTGACAATGGGGGAAATCGCGTTGGGAAACGCGTGGCGCGCAATGACCTGAAAATTCGAGAGGCCTTTCAGTTCAGCCGTTTCGATATAGGCCGACTGCATCAGGTTCAGGATCGCAGCGCGGGTCATTCGCATCATCTGCGCCAGCACTACCAGTGTCAGAACGAAGGCAGGCAGGGCGATGGCATTGAGCTTTTGCCCGAAGGACATTGTGTCGTTGATCATTGCGAGTGAGGAGAACCAGCCCAGTTTCACTGAGACGAAGTAGATCACCACGTAACCGATCAGGAATTCCGGGATTGAAACCGTTGTCAGGGTGATTGCAGAAATCAGTTTGTCAGGCCAGCGGTTGCGGTACCGAACGGCCAGAAGGCCCAGAAAGATAGCAAGCGGCACGGATACGACGGCTGCAGCACAAGCCAGAAACAGGGTGTTGCCCAAGCGCTTTCCGATGCTTTCTGCGATGTCGAGTTTGTTGGTCAAAGACTGACCCAGATCGCCCTGCAGGATGCCGCCCAACCATTCGAAATATCGGGTTAGAGCGGGACGGTTGAGGCCCATTTCCTCGCGCAGGTTTGCCAGCGCCTCGGGGGTTGCGGATTGGCCAAGGACCGCTTGCGCAGCGTCCCCAGGCAGGGCTTCGGTGAGGCCGAAAATCAGAGCCGATGCACCGAAGAGAAGCAGGAGTCCCAGCGCAAGGCGCTGGGAAACCAGTTTGATGATAGGATGCATTATCCGTGGGCCCTATCAGGCGAACCACATCTTGCGTGACATGTTGCCATTCATCATCTCTTGGGTTGGGTCGCTTTCCCAACCTTCGAGCTGATTGGTGACGCCTTCGACAAAATCGTTGAACATCGGGCAGATCAGACCGCCCTGGTCGCGGACCATCATGCCCATTTTGCTGTAGATGTCCTTGCGTTTGTCGTTGTCCAGTTCGGCCCGTGCTGCAAACAGCATTTCGTCGAACTCTGGCACCTTGAAGCGGGTGTCGTTCCAGTCGGCAGTCGACAGATACGCTGTCGCGTACATCTGATCCTGCACCGGACGGCCACCCCAATAGGATGCGCAGAACGGCTGAACGTTCCAGACCTCCGACCAGTAGCCATCGTTGGGCTCGCGCTTGATTTCCAGCGGGATACCGGCCTGAGCCGCACTTTGCTGGAACAGGGCCGCTGCGTCAACGGCACCCGGGAAGGCGCCATCTGCAACACGCAGGATGATCGGCGAACCGTCATGGCCCGACTTCGCATAGTGCTCTGCCGCCTTTTCAAGGCTGTAGTCGCGTTGCGGGATAGAGCCGTCAAACAGCGGGTATGCCGCATTGATCGGCATGTCGTTGCCAATTGTGCCGTAGCCGCGCAGAACCTTGTCGACCAAGTCCTGGCGGTTGATTGCGTGTTTTAGCGCCAGCCGCAGTTCGTTGTTGTCGAACGGCGCGGTGTCGCAATGCATGATGAACACATAATGTCCACGGCCGGCGGTCGAGTGCACCGTCAAGTTCGGGGCGCGGCCCAGCAGATCGGCAACCTTTGGTTCAACGCGGTTGATCGCATGAACCTGACCGGACTGCAGAGCAGCCGTACGGGCAGTCGCATCGTTGATGACAATCACTTCGACGCTGTCGAAATTGCCGAAATCGGGGTTCCAGTGGTTGGCAAATTTCTTGAACACGTGGCGTACGCCCGGCTCATCGACTTCCAACTGGTATGGTCCGGTACCAATGCCCGCACCTGGGTTTTCCATTCCGCCATCAGGCTGAATGATCAGGTGATAGTCGGCCATCAGATACGGCAAGTCGGCATTTGGCTCAGTCAGGGTGACCTGGAAATTGTCGCCATCGGCCTTCATTGACTCGATGCCCTTCATGATACCCAGGGCACCGGACTTGGAGTCTTCGTTCGAGTGGCGCTCCATGGTTTTCAGCACGTCTTCGCTGGTCATGGTCTTGCCGTTGTGGAATTCGACGCCCTGACGCAGTTTGAACGTCCAAACTTTGGCGTCCGCGCTGCCTTCGACGGCTTCAGCCAGACGCGGCTCGATCGACCCGTCGGGCGCAACTTCCACAAGCTGGTCGCCGAATTGTTTGCCGTTCTGGAACGGCACCGAGCTGGCATAGGTCGCCGGATCCAGCGAATTGGTGGATTCGCCGCCCTGCAGGCCAAATTTCAGGTCGCCGCCCTTCTTCGGTCCTGCCGCGCGCGCAGCGTCAGCGAACATGGTGCTGGCCATCGCCGCCGACACACCCAGAGCCGCCGCTTTCCCCATGAATTCGCGACGGGTCAGTTTGCCCGCAGTGACCTGACCGGCCATGTGAGTGAGTTGTTCGTTCATTTAGTGATCTCCCAGTTGATTGAATTTCAGCCCTTCCCGGGCATTTTTATTGACGCATGAGTCAAGTTAGGCGCATTTCGGTCTACCGAGCAAGGACAAATGTCTGACCTTTGGCCACCAAAATATCACATCTGGTTTCGTGGAACGGCGTCCTCCGTTTGTTTAGAGAATACCAAGGTTTCGTTTTCAAAGGCACTTATTTGCGCCTTAAGAAAAAAGCTCTCTCGATCCGACCACATTTCGCAGGATGTTTCCGTGCGCAGGTCTATCCCGTCCCGACTGATCTCCTGTGTCCAGCGGCACTGCCCGTGGGCAGATAGCGGGTCGTCGGGGTGGATGGTCCAGCGTTCATATGCAGTGCCACCATGCGTAAGCCCGTGGTGATTGTCCGTTACGCGACCGAAATCGTCTTCGATGATCAATCGGGTTTCACCTGAATTCAAGTCAGTCTCCACCCGGCGAGAGTTGCTGCTGTCCCGCAGGGTCGTCACATCAATCGGGGTTTCAGAATCGGGCGGCTGAAACACATGCTCATCATCACCCGCGGTCGGCCGGTTCGGGATCTTGATCGTACCACCTTTCAGGTGCAGTTCGACGGGTTCGGGCGCTGGCCAGATCAGCGGCCAATACGCGCTAGACACAGCCACCCGCACGCGATGCCCTTTGGGAACGCGATAGGCGATGTGATCCAGGTCCAATGAGATTTCGTAGGGCGCTCCGGGCGTCAACGGAGTTGGTTGCGCGTGGCAATCTCGGTGCGACAGGTTCAGAACGCCATAGGTGATCTGGGTTGAGGCCCCATCCGGATGGACATGATTTAACCTAACGGCAATCTGTGCCTGCGGTCGGTCGGCACTGACATTCAGGCAAATGCGCGGAGCGCCGACAATATCCAGATCTTCCGACAAAGGCGGGCCATCGAAACAGGCGGACAACGCATCATCGGCGCGCTGATCTCCCGGCATGTCCGGGCCCAGCCAAATTGCGCAATACTCGCCGCCATCCATGCCGCAGGTTTGGGGCGACTGGATCCGCGTGTCCAGCGGCTCATCTTGCCCGAGCCCATCGTTCGACAGGTTCAAAGTTAGGTTGGACAAATGCGAGGTCGCGCCGGCTTGCTCGCTGATCCAGCGCCCGGGTCTGTTGTTGTACCACCGCTTTGGGCGGACGCCGTCCATCAGATACGCTCGATAGTCTGGGTCGGTTTCAACGCCGCTTTCCAGACCCTTCAGCCAATGATCCCACCAACGCAGCGCCTCTTGCAGAAAACCGATCCTCGGTTCGGGCACTGCGAAATGCGGGTATTTGTGCACCCATGGCCCCACGATTCCCTTGACCGGAGCGCTAAGCTGTTCGACCAGCAGCGGCACGGTGTTCTTGTACGCGTCACCCCAGCCGCCTATGGCCAAAGTCGCCGCGCGGATCGCGCTGAAGTCTTCGCAGATAGAGCCATGCTGCCAATAGGCGTCGCGCGTCTGGTGGCGCAGCCAGACCGAGGGTAGGAACGGTTGGTTTTCCAAACGCTCAAGCCATAACTCCCGCCAGTTGGGGCGCAGCGTAGGGTCCGGTGCGCGGGATGAGTACGACCACATGGTCGCGCCCCAACCTAGGTTTTCATTCAGCAAGCATCCGCCCTTAAAGTGGATGTCGTCTGCGTAACGATCTGCGGTTGAACACAGAGTGATAATTGCTTTCAGCGGCGTGGGTTGAAGGGCGGCAACCTGAAGCGCGTTGAACCCGCCCCAACTGATTCCCATCATCCCAACGGTGCCCGAACACCACGGCTGATCCGCCAGCCATTGAATTGTGGAAACGGCATCCTCCAGCTCTTGCTGGGTGTACTCGTCTTCCATCAACCCTTCGCTGTCTCCATTGCCGCGCATGTCCACACGAAGGCAAGCATAGCCGCGTTTGGCAAACCATGGATGGGTCAGGGCATCCCGCGTCGCCGTGCCGTCGCGCTTGCGATAGGGCAGGAACTCCAAAATGGCCGGAACGGGGTTGCTGTCCGCATCCACCGGGCGCCAGACACGCGCTGAAAGACGACATCCATCCGGCATCACTATGCCGACATCCGGTAGATCTTCGATATCGCATAGCGAATTGGGCGAGCGAGTCATTTCGGAAGTCTTTCGGTCTTTGTCTTTTTGCAACGTACTAAAATCGTCAAATCACTGTTTGATTGCGACAACAAGGTCCATCACGTTCGTTCCAGTTGGGCCTGTCACCAGTAAAGCCCCGGACTTGTCCAGAAAACTACCACTGTCTGCCTGCTGCAAGGCGGTCTCGGCCCCTTTGCCCCAAGTTTTGCCGTCGACTACAGCTCCGGCCGCATTGGTTGGGCCATCGGTGCCATCGGTACCACCGACAACAACAATCAAGTTTGGTGTTCCAGCTATTTCCCGGGCGAGTGCCAGCGCCAGAGCCTGATTGCGCCCGCCACGGCCCGGCTTGTCCGGCAAAACCACCGTTGGTTCGCCGCCGAAAACCATGACGCCGGGGGGCATATCCCTCAGGCGTTGCCCGATAAGGGATGCGACGCTTAAGAAGTCGTCATGCAGGCATTCTTCGTCAGCCAGCAATTGCAATCCGTCTCGGCGCGTCATATCTGCGGCTGCCAAGCGTGCATGGGCGTTCGAAGCAACGATCTTGGTCGTGGCGTGAAATTTGTAAGTGTCAGGCAATGCGCCAATTCCCGATCCGATGACGTTCAGGTCGTCCCCGGGCACATCCGAGATTGCCAGAACGGTCGCTTTGGCCCCGTTGAAATGGGACAACAGCCCGCCGCCCTTAATCCGCGACAGCTTTCGACGCTCGGCATTCATTGCGGTGATATCCAAACCTTCGGCCAGCAGCCTTGTGTTCAATTGCGCCAGATCTGCCAAAGAGTTACCCGGCAGTAAGTCCTCTGCCAAGGATGATGCCCCGCCCGAAACCAGCAGCAGCACATGGGAACCAGGTGCCATCACCTCGATCGCTTCGCGCAGGGCGCGGCCACCGTCCAGACTGCGTGTGTCCGGAACCGGATGAGAGGCTTCGATCAACTGCACATGTTCCGGCAGGTCGCGCCCATGATCGTCCTTGGTGACAACCAACGTCGGACGCGGGCCGAAATGGTCCAATGCCGCGCTGGCCATCGCTGCGGCTGCCTTGCCGACGGCCAAAATCCGGTCGGGCGTTGGGACCTCATCCAGAGCAGCTTTGGTGGCTCGTTTTCCGTCAACCGCATCAACACCGGCCTGCCAAATACGAATTGCCTGTTGCCTTTGGTCCATCAGCTTTCCATCCAAATTGTGACTGGTCCATCATTGACCAGCTCTGCCGCCATGTCGGCCCCGAACTGCCCGGTTTCGACGGGCACGCCATGGGTCTGCAACCGCCGCGCAAACTCTTCATAGAGGCGCTGCCCCACATCAGGGGGGGCGGCCTCGGAAAATCCCGGCCGGTTCCCGCGCGAGGTATCGGCGGCCAGCGTGAACTGGCTGATCACCAGCGCCGAGCCACCCACATCCACGACAGAGCGGTTCATCTTGCCGGTGTCATCTTTGAAAATACGCAGCTTTGAAACCTTGGCCGCCAGTTGTTCGACCTTTTGTTCGTCGTCACCCTTCATCGCACAGACCAGGATCATCAGCCCCGGACCGGACTGCCCAACCGTTTGTCCGTCAACCGAGACTTTTGCCCGGGAAACCCTCTGTAAAAGTGCACGCAAATCTGTTCTCCGTTTGGTGGCGTGGTTATCCGACCCAACGAGCGATCTCGTCCAGATCGGCCCGGTCGGTTCGAAACCCGTTCGCAGGGTGGTCTGCATCCGAGTATCCGAATGAGATTGCGCACAAGATCAACCGATCATCGGGAATGTCGAAATACCGGTGCAGAAACTTGCCATAGCTGGCCACGGCGGCCTGAGGGATTGTGGCCACTCCCAAGGCTTGCGCGGCGAGGGTGAAAGCCATGACAAAACCTCCGCAGTCCATTGCTCCGTAAGGGCCAAGGTCGGCAGGGCTTGAGATGATCGCACAATGCGGCGCACCGAAGAGGGCAAAGTTTTCCATCATTTGCTTGGCCGAACCGACGCGGTCCCCGCGCTGCACGCCCACGGCTTCGTATAATGCCCAGCCACATTCGCGACGTCGTTCCTGATAGATACCGGTATACGCCGTTGGGAACGGCAGGTCGGGTTCCGGTGCGCCGGTTGTGACTTCGTTTTGCAGCGCTTTTCGAAAAGCGTCAGTCTCGGCTCCACTGGTGATCACGATGTTCCAGGGCTGCGCATTACACCAGCTGGGCGCACGGGACGCGCTGGTCAGAATCTTTTTGATCTGGTCTTTGGGAACGGGTTCAGGTCGGAACGCCCGGCAAGAATGTCGCTCAGCCAGCAATCGATCCAAATCGGATAGCGTCACTCTGCCCCCCCTTCGTGTAGCCGAGGCGCAGGATGGCGGTAGGATCGGCGATGTTCAAGCGGTTAAAAGGGGACAGGTGCTACTGCTGACCAGTTGCCATGAGGTATCCGACACCCGCTGCAACCAGCAGACCCAACACAACAGCGATCGTGATCTTGATAGCGGACCAAGGGCGTTCGCCCTGAACACGCCCCGTTCTGCCGTTAACAACGAAACGATAGGTCTGGCCCCGGTATTTGTATGCGGCCAGCCAGACAGGCAGTAGAATATGTTTGAAGGTTACATTTTGCACATTCGTGTCGATTGCGTGAATGCGCTGCCGGTCACCGCCGATATCGAACCGAACATCCCGTTCGATCACACGGGCCATATGCCCGCGCGCTTCGGTATACCCGTCCTGCAGTTCGACTGTATAAGCCTCGGCCCGGAATCCGGCCAGATACTCGGGCTGGTAAGGTTCAAGCGCCGGCAGGTCCCAGGGTTCCAACGCGTCAGTATAGCGTTTCGGCAATGACTGGGACGCCAGCACAAGAACATCGTCAAAGAACCGGGCAACCCGACCGGATTTTGGGGACCACCGCACCTTTGCCACCTGCTGTTGCACGCGCTTGCCGTCACGCATGACGGTCTGGGTCTCGTAATACACCGTGCCCCGCTCGCCGCGATAAGCTGACTTGGTATCCGCGTCGAAGGTCCAGTAGGGGACGTAAATCCCCTGCATCTTGCGACCTTTGCGGGCATAATCCTTCAACCCGTTGGGCGCGAACCACAACTTGCCCAACCAGCTTGACATCGCCTTGTGAGCCGCGCGTTCATCCAAGGCAAAGGGCAATACGCCCTTGGGTTTGATATGCCGGTTTACACCGGTCTCTGTCACAACCGGCGTGGCACAAAATGGGCATTCGGCGGCATGGGTGTTGGGGTCAAACTCGACCTGAGCCGCACAGTTCGGGCAGGACAGAACTCGCGTTTCCTCAATTTCAGCATCTGGCAGTTTGTTCGCTAGCGCAGCGTTGAAATCCAGTTCTTTCAGGTTGGCACCGCCCCACGGCCCGGCTCCGATCTGTTCCGAGTGACCGCAGTGATCGCAGGTCAGCGTGCCATCGCCCGGATTGAATCGGTAATCCGCGCCGCATTGATCGCAGGGAAAACGATGTTCGGTCAACGGGTTGGCTGGATTCTCGTTCATCAGTACTCATAACCTAAAAAACGGTTCGGTTTGTCGATATCGGCTCCATGTCCCAGAAAGGCGGCCCAAACGCCTCCGGGACGCCAAATCCCATCCATAAGCGCTTCGGCGGCCTCAATGTCACCAGATCCATCCCGTGCTCTGCGCAGCATAAAAGCTGAAACGCGGGCATTGTAGATGCAGTGCACATGCACCGGCGTATCGCCGAGCGCATCCAGAGTTCTGACAAACGCGGAGTAGTTGTCTTCGGTCGGGTTCTCGAAATCCACCGGAATATAATGATAGGTCATACCGGCTGCTGCGACAGTTCCGGGTTCGTCCGCAAGCGCCCCCTTGTTGGCATGCGGTCCCAAGTTGATGATATCCGTGATCCGAGCATCCGCCAGCGCTGCGATCTGTTCTTCGGTCGGCTGGCCTGATAAAGTCAGCCGCTCATCGACGCGACGAAAATTGAGGATATCTGTCAGCGACGCCATTTCTTACGTTTCCGAGCCTAAGCTCCCGGCGGTGGTGGCGGCAAGATCGTGAACAACTGCGCCAATTCCTGAACATCCCCGGCCTTTTTCCAACCGTCCTGACCCGCTGTCCAGACATGGGTGTCGCGCGTGATCTCACCATCTGTCGCCATACGACCCATCTTGGCCTTGGAAAACGGCCCGCTGGTTTGCCCGTCCACCGCGATATGCCACACGTGCTCAACCGGAGGAGGTGGCGGTGCCGCATGCGCCGCTGGTTGCGGGGCAGCGGGGGCGGAACCGCCCCACGGTCCGCTTGGTTGACCCGCTGCCATGTTTGCCATCTGGTTGGCCATCGCCATGCCCATGCCCATGCCAAGACCCGCACCCATGCCTCCACCTTGTCCGGGGTTGTTGGCGGCTGCAGTCATCGCCTCGGCGGCGGAATACTGAGTGAATTTGCCCAGATCGCCCGCCAATCCCATCGACGTCCGCTTGTCCAACGCAGCCTCGACGGCAGGCGGTAGCGAGATGTTTTCGATGTAGAACTCCGGCATTTCAAGCCCGTACCCTTCCAGCACGGGCGAGACTTCGGCCGCGATCAGTTTGCCCAGATCGGCGGTGTTGGCGGCCATGTCCAGAACCGGAATGCCGGATCCGGCGATCACGCGGCTGAATTCCTGCACAATGATGTTGCGGATCTGAAAGCTGATCTCGTCCATTGTGAACTCGCCGTCGGTGCCGACGATCTCAATCAGGAATTTCGCCGGGTCCTTGACCCGGACCGTGTAGGTGCCAAAGGCGCGGATACGGGTCGGTCCGAACTCCGGATCGCGCAGCATGATCGGGTTCTTGGTGCCCCATTTCAGATCATTGAAACGCGTCGTGTTGACGAAATAGATCTCGGACTTGAAGGGCGATTGAAACCCGTGATCCCAATGCTGCAGCGTCGTCAGGATCGGCATGTTGTTGGTCTCAAGCATATAAAGACCGGGCGTAAACACGTCTGCCAGTTGTCCCTCGTGCACGAACACCGCTGCTTGTCCTTCGCGCACCGTCAGTTTGGCGCCGTACTTGATGGCATGTCCTTCACGCTCGAATCGCCAGACCATGGTGTCACGGGTGTCGTCGACCCAGTGAATGACGTCGATAAACTCTCCGGTCAGAAAATCGAAAATACCCATTGGGGTCTCCTTTTCTTGGGCTCAGAGCTGCTGGCCCATCAATTCGCGTGCAATGATCCGTACCACGGGGCGGGCGTCCTCGGCTGTCACACCGGGTTCAAGGCGCGGGTCATAAAGCATTGTCAGAAGTTTCTCGTCATGGCTGGTCAACAGCGCAAACTCATCATTGTCGTTGAATATCGACGGCCGTGCCGCCGGGCTGTCATTGGATAATCCAAGCCCCTGCGCAATTTCCTCGTGGATGCAACTGCGCCGGGTCAGGTCCGGCAGTTCAGCCCGGATGAGAGTGACAGCCCGCACAAATTTATACGGTGAGGTATTGGTAGGAGACGCAAAAACAAGACAGTCAATATTGGCGCGCGGGTTTGCAACCAAATCCAGTGAAGGCGTGCTGATGCCCGGAATCAGCTGTTTCAGGCGTTTCACCACATAGGCGCTGTCATCCTTGCCTGCAAAGAAGACATGGAAATTGGCCTTGCGATTGACGACCGAGATCGGGTGATCCGTCAATTTACTCAGCCGCTCCGCGAACGCCTCGACGTCAGCCGCGTCTTTTTTGCGTATCTCGGGTGCCACGGACGGGGCGAACTCGGTCTGAATCCGCACAGGTCCTGCCCACCGGCTAAGCTGTCCGTCCGTTCGCCGAATGCGTGTAGTTACAGCGTGATCGGGGTATTCGCTGTAAAAGGCTATAGCCTCGAAATTACGGGCAAGATCATCGGCATCATAGGGTGTGTCGGGACCGCCTCCGTCCACGCGCAACATATCGCGGGTCAGCAGGTCACGTTCGACCCGCTGATAGAACCGGGCCAGATCCTGACTTGCCGCAGACGGGGGAACATAAGCATTGGGTGCCGGTGCAGGTGCCACCGGGCGCGGTTGCGGCACAACGGACGACGTCAGCGCCTCATCGCAATTGGCCAGCGCCAACAGCGCCACCATACCCAACAAGGGTTTCAGATATCCCGGCACCGGCACGTCCAGCCTGCCTTTAGCTCGAAACCGCAGTTCCAGCGTTGTCGCCAACGCCGTCTTTGCGCGCCTTGGCAGAGGCAAGGGTGTCGCGCAGCTCGGTCTCCATCTTCTGCAGTTCCTGTTCGGCTGCGGCGCGTTTGGCCTTGCCTTCGTCAGCAATTGCAAGACTTTCGTTGATCGTACCGATCAGGTCAGCATTGGCTTGCTTGACCGCCTCAATATCAAACACACCGCGTTCCATTTCCTCGCGGATCATCTTGTTCGACTCGCGCAGGTTTGCCGCGTTCGAGGTCAGCAGCTCATTCGTCAGGTCATTCGCATCACGCACGGCCGCAGCTGCCTCGGCGCTACGCTGGATGGTGACGGCCTGCGCCAGTTGCGTTTCCCACAAAGGCACGGTGTTGACGAGGGTCGAGTTGATCTTGGTCACCAGCGACTTGTCGTTTTCCTGCACCAACCGGATCGAGGGCAGCGATTGCATCGTCACCTGTCGTGTCAGCTTCAGGTCGTGAACACGCCGTTCCAGATCATCCCGCGCTGCACGCAGGTCACGCAGCTCTTGCGCTTTCATAACTTGTTGGTCTTCGGGCGCGGCCTGAACTTCGGCTTCTTTTTCGGGGATGTTCTGGCTGTCCAGCTCAGTCAGTTTTTCTTCACCTGCTGCGATATACAGCGCAAGCTCGTCATAAAAACCCAGCGTCTTTTCATACAACAGGTCCAGCGACTTGATGTCTTTCAGCAGCGTATGCTCGTGGCCCAGCAAATCGTCGGTGATCCTGTCGATCTGCCCCTGAACGTCTTCAAACTTGGCGGTAAACTGGGCGAAAGGCGCAGCCTTGCCCAACAGCTTTTCCCACCAGCTGCGTTCGCGCCGGACATCCAGCTCACTGACTGAAAACCCGCGGATCGTCGTGACGATATTGCGCAGACTGTCCCCGGCAGGTCCGACATCTTTGTTGCGGACATCCGCCAGCATGGCCTGGCTGATTTCCTGCAATTCCGCCTGGGCAGACGACCCGAACGCGACGATGGAATTGGTGTTATCCATGTCGATCTCGTCCATGCGCTTGCGGATTTCGGCGCTGACAGGTTCGTCGGCTTCCTCAAGCAAGACGATTTCGGCGGTCGGGTCGGGCAGGGTGACAGCGGTCACTTCCTGCACCAGCGTTTCAGCCTCGACCGCCTTGTTCTTGATGTCATCGGACATGGGGTAATCCTCTCTCAAATTGTGGCCGGTCAGTCCAACCGGACGCCTTCGCGTTGCAGCCTTTCGCGCAACACATCAATTTCAACCGTCAGATCACTGCGGTCGTCCAAAAGCAACTTGCGGGTACGCGCCGCGAAATTCTGTTCAAGATCATCCAGGAGGGACGAATAATCCTCCAGCGCCTGGGCATCGCGTGTGCGGGCATAAACGTCAGCAAACTTGACCGTCGCGTCACGGGCGCCCTTTAAGTAAACGGTCAGGTATTTACGCGCACCGGCCAGATCGCGGGGGTCTTCCTCGACCGTGCGGAACAGGTCGCGAGCGGTATCCTGAAAACGTTCAACCCGGGCCTCGATCCTGCGGTCGCCAGCGCGTTTGATGGCGTCGGTCATCTCGGACAGATGTGTTTCAGCATCTTCCACGACGCGGGCAACGCGGTCTTGCTGGAAAGTGTCGATGCCTTCCATGCCTTTGTCAGTCATCGGATCAATTCCGAAAGAGACAGAGTGCAGGACGCCGGCCATCAAGCCGAACAGAATCGGGGCGATCAGGCTGGCCTCAGACGCTGCGGCTGCATCCAGATATTCGGTGCGATAAGCGGCCAATCCGACGCCAAGTCCGGTCAATAGGCTGGAGAATATCTTTCTGGGAAACGCCGGGCGACGGGCCGTGCGGCGAGCGTTGTAGGCGGATTCGGCCCGCAGCCCTTCGCGCAGCAGAAATGCTGCGGCTGTCAAAAGACCCGCTGCGATCAGGCCAATAGTCAATCCGACGGCCCCGTCGTTCAGAGACAAAAAAACCAAGGCAACAGCCGGGAGAAACAACAGGTTAGCGCGGGCTCCGGCCGGTTCGACCCGCGCGACGTCAAACTGTCCGCGCGGAGGATGATTCGGAGAAGAGGCGTCGTCTTGTGGGCTGAATTTCCCGCCATACCGTTTGGCCATGTGCTTACAAGCCTCCCAATACGCCGGTGCAGACGCCGAACATCAGCATCAACAACACGACATAGGCCAGTTTTTGCACTCCGGTCCCGGACATGGCGCCCCCCAAAAATGTCCCTTGGGGAAATCTAGGCCATGAGAGGCCGTGGCGCTAGGGGGAAGGTTGCCTAACCTGCGTCACTTGCGAGGTTTCTTGCCGATTGGGGGCCGATTTCGCTGTGGACGGGCGGGTCGTTTGGCCGGTGCTTCGGGCTCGGCTTCCAGACCCAGTTGATCGCGCATGACCCGCCGGCGGATTTCTTCGACTTCACCGGGTTTCAGGCTTCCCAGTTGGAAGGGGCCGTAGGACACACGCAGCAGCCGGTTCACCGCAAAACCGATATCTTCTATCGCACGACGAATTTCACGGTTCTTGCCCTCACGCAGACCGATGGTCAGCCAGGCATTTGCACCCTGCTGGCGGTCCAGTGTGACGTCCATCGGCAAAAAACGTTCCCCATCGATCACAAGCCCTTTACGAAGCGGTGCGAAATCCTCGTCCTTGGGGCGGCCATTTACCCGCACGCGGTATTTGCGTAGCCATCCGGTCGAAGGCAGTTCCAACTTGCGTTTGATGCCGCCATCATTTGTTAACAGCAGTAACCCTTCCGAGTTCAGGTCCAACCGCCCAACGCTCACGACCCGGGGCATATCCTCGGGCAGTTTGTCGAATATCGTCGCGCGTCCTTTTTCGTCACGTGTCGTTGTCACCAGACCAGAAGGCTTGTGATACAGCCACAGGCGCGAAGGTTCCGGTTCCGACACCGGTTTGCCGTCGACAAAGATCTTGTCCTTGGCGGTGACGTTCAGCGCAGGGCTGTCGATGGTCTTGCCGTTTACACTCACACGACCTGCTTCGATCATGCGTTCAGCTTCACGGCGCGAGGCAACGCCTGCGCGGGCAAGGACTTTGGCGATCCGGTCGCCGGGAGGAGGGGTTTTGGTCATCCGCAGCCCATAGCGCATCCCGGCCGCTTGCGAAAGACAGGTTTCTGTTGCAGTCAGAGGCATGGTGTTCAGATCGCACATGGATAAGGCGCTGGTTGAAGCGCGCGCTGCGGCGGATCGTGGTGAAGTACCTGTGGGCGCTGTTATTGCCGGCCCCGATGGCGTGATCGTGGCCTCTGCGGGCAACCGAACACGAGAGCTGAACGATCCCACCGCCCATGCCGAGATACTGGCCCTGCGTGCCGCATGCGCCGCAGCCGGATCCGAACGTCTGCCCGATCACGATCTCTATGTGACGTTAGAGCCTTGCGCGATGTGTGCAGCGGCTCTGGCAGCGGCGCGTATCCGGCGCATCTATTACGGGGCCGCCGATCCGAAATCAGGCGGCGTTGCTCATGGCGCGCGGGTTTTCACCCATACACAAGCACACCACGTGCCAGAGGTTTACGACGGCATCCGAGGGCAGGAGGCCGCCGAGCTTTTGAAAGAGTTCTTCGCCGCGCGGCGTTAACCTCAAAGAGTAATGGCCTTCATCACCTCGGGTTCGATGACATCGACCCCTGGCAACCCGTCGACCAGCGCCTGAGCTGATTGTTCGAGGATCGGGAAGGTCTTGTAATGGCAGGGAATCACGGTCTTGAAATTGAAATACCGCTTGGCCGCATATGCCGCGCCCTTCATGTCCATCGTGAAGTGACCGCCTGCCGACAGGATCCCGATATCGGGTTTGTAGTAATCCCCCATCCAATCCATATCGGCCATGATGTCGGTATCGCCCGAGACATACAGCATGCGCCCGTCCGAGGCGATCATGAACCCAACCTCGCTGCCGCCAGTACGCAGCCCGTCAGGGGTAGAAAAGGTCGAGCTGTGCGAGGCTGGCACCATCGACACTTTGACGCCGTTCAGGTTCACGGTGCCGCCCTTGTTGTAGCCTATAGTTTCCAACCCGTCGGACTCGCTCCAATACCCCATCAGGTCGTATTGTCCGACCACGGGGACGTTCAGGTGCTTGGCCAGCGACACGACATCGGCGACGTGATCAAAGTGTGTATGCGTCAGAAGGATATGAGTCGCACCGTTTAGAGCGTCATCATGCTGTTCCTCGGACAAGACTGGGTTACCCGTCAGCCAGGGGTCGACCAGCAGAACCTGTCCGCCGGTTTCGATGCGGAAACTGCCGTGTCCAAGCCAAATGATGTTCATGAATTCATCCTCCCAAAACAAGCTGTTGGCATTAACTTAGCATCGGCTATGTAAAAGTTCATGGACTGGTTTCAGGAAATTGATGGCTATTGCGAGCGCTTGTCGCCCGCCTATTGGGCCGAACCGATAAACGCGGTGACAAACGCGGCGTTTCTGATTGCTGCGTTTGTCATGTGGCGGCGCGTGCGCGGGCAGGGGATGCCGCTGGCGATGGTGCTGGTCGTCATTCTCGCCGCTATCGGGCTTGGCAGTTACCTGTTCCATACCCACGCGCAGGTCTGGGCCGCCATGGCGGATGTTCTGCCGATTTTGCTATACATCCTGGTCTACATCTTCGCGATCAACGGGGACGTCTGGCACATGCGGCCGCTTCCGGCCGGGATCGTGACGGCGCTGTTCATTCCCTATGCCGCGGCGACGGTGCCCCTGTTTCAGTTGGTTCCGGGTTTGGGTGGGTCAGCAGCCTATGCCCCGGTGCCGCTGCTGATCTTGATCTATGCGTTCCTTTTGCGCCGCCGGGTGCCGGACACCGCCCGTGGTCTGGCCATCGGGGCGATGATCCTGATCGCATCGATCACCTTTCGTACGCTGGACGAACCCATATGTGGGCAGATCCCGTTTGGCACGCATTTCATGTGGCACATCCTGAATGCCCTCATGCTGGGCTGGATGATCGAGGTGTATCGTAGTCACCTGACCCGCGCGGCTCAGGCCTGAAACGCTGCGGCCAGTTCCGCGGGCAGGTCAAATTCAGACAGCACGCGTGCTCGGCCTTGATCCGACATCTTGCGCGCGGTTTTCTCGACGATGCTTTGGATTTTCTCGGCCGAGTGCTTTTCGGCGAACGGTGCGAAATACCATTTAAGGAAAACGAAACAGATCACATCCTCCAGCGCCTGCACCTCGTCGTCGCGCTTGATGCCTTGTTTGCGCAGCATGCGACCGGCGGCCTCGACATCGTCGGCGCTGTAGCCGTTCTTTTCCATCAAGCCCGTCACAACGTCAGCATGATGAACGCCCTGCGCTTTGCGCCATGTCAGGTATCCAGCGCGACCTTCCGGATATTCACTGCGCGCCAGTTTCCACCGCTCCACGTGCTGACCCCGCGCAGCGATCTGCAGTGGGTCGGATGCATCTGGGAACAATCGGTCCAACTCGGCGCTCATGCGTTGACCATACAAAAGCTCGGCTGGCTGGCTGTCTTCCAGATTGGGATCTTGTGAGTTGGCCGCATCAATTGCGTCCAGAACAGCTTGCTTGCGCGCGTTCATCTTCCGCTCCGTTGGCTTGCCGGGTCTGCAGGGCAGGCCGGCGGGCACTTGTGGACCACCATAGCGATACGCCGCGCGGAACGCAGCAGGCAATCGGCGGCCCGGGGCATTTGGACCCGACCCGCCGATTGCGGGCTAAGTTATTTGCCCGGTTTGTTCTGATCCTGAGTGACAGGTTCCGACACCTGATCGGGGAAAATCAGGCTGCGAGTCAGGGTGTCCATGCTTGGGCCAAAAGCGCCCGCCTGAGCTTGCGCAGCAAGAACCGTAGTGGCCAGTACAAAGGCAGTCATGAACGTTTTCATCGTTTTTCTCCATATAAGGCTGTGCCGTGCCCTATGAAATGAACAGTTCAGTTCAGTATTTCAAGATGTGAAGTGAACTAATCGGTTCATTTTTTTACTTAGGGGTATTCAGAAATGAATGATCGGACAGGATTTATGGACCTTTGCCATGCGCTCACGGGTGGATCAGTGCCTTGGCGGTCTTGCGACCCGGCGACCAGACAGGTAAATGCCCCCTAACGCATATGAGGATATCCGATGTCGATTGACCAAAGCAACGCCGCCAAGGTGGCCAAACTGGCCCGGATCAAGGTCGAGGATGACGCGCTGCCTGCGCTGGCATCCGAATTCAACACCATCCTTGGCTTCATCGAGCAACTCAACGAGGTTGATATCGAAGGTGTCGAACCGATGGTTTCGGTCGAGCCGATGCGCCTAAAACGCCGCGAGGATGTGGTCACTGACGGCAACCAGCAAGACAAGGTTCTGGCCAATGCCCCTGATGCGCGCGAAGGGTTCTTCGCTGTTCCCAAAGTTGTGGAGTAAGACATGAGCGATCTGAACAAACTGGGCCTGGCCGAAGCGCGCGACGCTCTGCGCGCTGGCGACGTAACCTCTGTCGAGCTGACCGAATCCTGCCTGAAGGCGATCGATGACGCCGACGCACTGAACGCTTTTGTCCACAAAACGCCCGAAATCGCGCTGGAGCGCGCCAAGGCGGCGGATGAGCGGATCAAAGCAGGCGACGCGCCGTCGATGTGCGGCCTGCCGATCGGCATCAAGGATCTGTTCTGCACCAAAGGCGTACCCTCGCAGGCGGCATCTAAAATCCTCGAAGGGTTCAAGCCCGAATACGAATCCACTGTGTCTCAGCAACTGGCAGATTCTGGCGCGGTGATGTTGGGCAAGCTGAACATGGACGAATTCGCCATGGGCTCGTCTAACGAAACTTCCGTGTATGGAAATGCGGTCAGCCCATGGCGCCGGGGCAATGACGATGCGCAACTGACACCCGGTGGATCGTCCGGTGGGTCGGCCTCGGCCGTCGCTGCCGATCTTTGTCTTGCCGCCACCGGCACCGATACCGGCGGCTCGATCCGCCAGCCTGCTGCATTTGTTGGCATTACTGGTATCAAGCCGACTTATGGTCGTTGCTCGCGCTGGGGCATCGTTGCGTTCGCTTCTTCATTGGATCAAGCCGGGCCGATGACCAAGAACGTGCGCGACGCTGCGATCATGCTCGAGGCCATGTGTGGTCATGATCCCAAGGATTCGACCAGCACCGAACTGGCCGTTCCGAATTTTGAGGCGATGCTGACCGGCGATATCAAAGGCAAGAAAATCGGTATCCCCAAGGAATACCGTATGGACGGAATGCCTGCGGAAATCGAAAAGCTGTGGGCCGAAGGCGCTGAGATGCTGAAAGCAGCAGGCGCCGAGATTGTCGACATTTCGCTGCCGCACACCAAGTATGCGCTGCCCACATACTACGTGATTGCCCCGGCCGAAGCGTCCTCGAACCTCGCCCGCTACGACGGTGTCCGCTATGGCCGCCGCGCGCAACTCGCGCAAGGCGATGGCATTACCGAGATGTACGAAAAAACCCGCGCTGAAGGCTTTGGCCACGAAGTGCAGCGCCGTGTCATGATTGGCACCTATGTGCTGTCGGCAGGGTTCTATGATGCCTACTATAACCGCGCTCGCAAGGTGCGGACCCTGATCAAGAAAGACTTCGAAGATGTCTTCGCCGCAGGGATCGACGCAATCCTGACGCCTGCTACCCCGTCGGCGTCCTTTGGTCTGGGCGAGATGACCGAGGCGGACCCGGTGCAGATGTACCTCAACGACGTCTTTACCGTGACAGTGAACCTTGCCGGTTTGCCCGGTATCTCGGTTCCCGCAGGTTTGGACCAACAGGGATTGCCGCTGGGTCTGCAGCTGATCGGCCGCCCGTGGGAAGAAGGCGATTTGCTGAACACAGCTTATGCGTTGGAAAGTGCCGGTGGATTTGTGGCCAAGCCGGGCAAATGGTGGTAATCCTCGGATCAGGCAAGACCAGCTAAAACGGAGCAGCTGAATGCGCTTTACGCTTCTGATCCCCGCAATCGGGCTTATGGCCGCCTGTAACACGGTGGCCCCGGTCCAGGGTACAGGATTCAACACGCCTCAATATCAGGCGCAGCGCGAGGCGGCGCTAGCCGGACAAGGCTATACCGGCAACCCATTGACTGGCCCTGCTGAGGCTTCAGAACAACAACTGGGCGCACCCGGCAGCACCCCAACCGGGGATAACGCTGATATCGCGTCGGCAACGGCAGCTGCATTGGCCAACACGTCGGGGCAAAGCACGTTGACGCAAGTTCCGCTGTCTGCCGCCAGTAACAATGCGATCTCCGACGAACAGGATTTCGCGGCTGTATCAGGACGTCGCACGATCGAAAACGACGCGGCCCTGATTCAACAGAACCGCCAGACCTACGAAGTTGTCAACCCGACTGCTGTTCCGCAGCGCGGATCGGCCGGCCAGCCCAATATCGTACAATACGCTCTAAGCACCTCGAATCCCGTCGGCACGCAGCTATACAGTCGCGCAGGCCTTAATCTCGAGGCTAAAGCCCAGCGGAATTGCGCCAAGTTCCCGTCGCCTGATCAGGCTCAGATCGAGTTCCTGGCCAATGGTGGCCCACAGCGTGATCGCAACGGGCTGGACCCGGATGGCGACGGATACGCTTGTGGCTGGGATCCCAGTGCCTTCCGTAGCGCCGTCAACAACTGACGCATTGGCGCCGATCTGGCACCTATCGCCCAATTTCGGGCTGCGTAGGGACGGGTTGAAGCCGTCCCTGATCGTTTTGCACTATACGGCTATGAACAACGCGCAAGAAGCGCTGGACAGGTTATGCGACCCCGTCCACGAAGTGTCGGCGCATTACCTGATTGGTGGTGACGGGACGCTCTGGCAGTTGGTGCGGGAAGAGGACCGCGCCTGGCACGCAGGGGCGGGCGAGTGGCACGGTCAGAGCGACATTAACTCCCGTTCGATTGGTATCGAATTGGATAACACCGGCAAACACCCGTTCTCAGAACCGCAAATGCAACGGTTGGAGAAATTGTTGCATAAGGTTATGCACCGTTGGGCCATCCAGCCAAACGGCGTTATCGGCCATTCCGACATGGCACCCGGGCGAAAATTCGATCCGGGTCCACGATTTGACTGGCTGCGCCTCGAGCGCAACGCGCTGGCCGCACCGCGCGAACAAGGCGATGGTCGACAAGATGCCCCACAGGACCGATTTCGTACTCTGGCCCAAGCGGCCGGATTCAGTGCTGAAGTAGACGACGAAACCCTGCTGAGTGCCGTTCGTCTGCGATATCGCCCCTGGGGCAAAGGGCCATTGCGGCCAGCCGACTTCGCGCCCTTGACCCCACATTCCTGATCCGCACTTCATCTGGCAAAATTATCCCGGGGTTGAATTGGCCGCAGGCCAAGAAGGTGCTGGCCCCTTCGCACGCTCTCTACTCTTGACGCGGCTTGGCACAAGGCATACCCACCGCTTGCGCGGAGGGCCGGATGGCCGCTGGGGTCGCAAGGCCCGAGAGGAAAGTCCGGACTCCACAAGACAACGGTGCCGGGTAACGCCCGGGCGGGGAAACCCGACGGAAAGCGCCACAGAAATCAGACCGCCCTGGACTTCGGTCCGCGGTAAGGGTGAAACGGTGGGGTAAGAGCCCACCGCGCCGCTGGCAACAGTGGCGGCACGGCAAGCCCCACCGGGAGCAATGCCAAATAGGGTCCCCTCGCGGGCCGGTCGGCGTCAGCCGATACCGCCGCTAGGCACGTCCTGGCCAAGAGGGACCGGGTTGGCAGCTTGAGCCGCGCAGCAATGCACGGCCTAGAGGAATGGTCATCGAAGGGGGCAACCCCGGAACAAGATCCGGCTTACAGGCCCTCCGCGCATAACTCTGTTCACTTACCGGGCGGCGTGTAAGCCCCGGTCAGTTTGGCGGCCATCTTGGTAATGGCGGCAAAGTCTTTCGCCTTCCAGGCGCGTACTGTTTCGACGTTTGATACTGCACCCGAGGCCGCAACGGCCATTCCAATTGCTACTGCGTCAGTGCCATCCGGAACTTCGCTTACGACCACCACGTCATTTTCGCCGGTCGTCATATAAAAGCCCAAAAGCTTGCCGCCGACTTTTTTCAACAACGCCCGGACGGCCGCCGTGCGGTCTGCGGGCTTCTTTAGCATTCCTTTGACGCCATCCTGGGAGTAGGTCGCATAAGTGATGAAAATAGGCATCAGTCTACTCCTTGTTTCAATGGTTTGGAACGCTGAAATTGGCCGGTTCCGCGGCCTGGAAACGGGATCTAAAAAATGCTCATAACGGCGTCCAGGACTACCCAGAGACCCACGGCAATCAGGGCCAAGCCAGTCAAAGTGGGCAACCAGCGTGCGCCCGGCAGCAACTTTTCCAAAGCCACGTAAATGGCGATTCCGGCAATCCAGTACAGATTCATGATCCCGCCGACGAACAGCAGCGCCATCAAGGCCCAGCAACAGCCCAGACAGTACAGCCCATGCAGAGCACCAATTCGGAACGCACCATATGCGCCAGGTTTGTGATGATCGGCGATGAATCGCGCAGGGCTTTGACAATGCCGCAGACAGGCGGACTTGAGGTCCGACAACTGATACGCGCCCGCCGTAATCAGGACGCAGCCAGCAAATGTTTTGGACCGGATTGTCATCATTGGACCATCGGACAGCCCGATGCTTTCCAGCCCCCATTGCAACCCCGTCGCGGCAAGGCTGAATAAAGCCCAGGCGATCAGGTAGCCTGCGAGAAAGCAAAAGCTGAACTGCGCGGCCTTATCACGTTCGGGTCCCGCACGCTTTATCGCCGAATACAGCAAGACCGCAGGTGCAGCGCTGGGGGTCATCATCGCGATCATCATGACCCACCACATCAGAAAGATCAGGATTGCGTATTGCAGGTCCCAAAGGGGCGCTACGCCCATTTGCATGGGCTCTCCGATCGGACCCGCCATTCGCGTCATCTCGGTAGCGGTCATGTTCATGCCGATCCCGGCGATGGTGTACCAGGCTGCAACCAGAACAATCAGCGACACACCGAACAGCACGATGACCCGCTCACGCCGCATAAGTCGCTCGACCGCCCCAGTGCGGGGCGGTGTGGGATGGGATGTCATGATGACCCCCGGATCAGGCGCCCAGGACACCGTGGCCCGAAATGTTCAGGTGGGCCAAATGAGCGTGCGTCGCGTCAAAGGTCAGGCTAATTTCGCCGCCATGTGTCTTGGCAGAGCCCGAGGCAGCTTCGGCGTGCCGGTATTCAAACCCGTTTGGCAGCTGAATTGACGCCCGGTGCGCCGCACCCGAAACGATATGCGGAATCGGGCTGACTTCGACATCGAAGATGCCGTTCACCTTTGCAAACCCGGTGCGCTCGTCGCGGTCCCAGTTCAGCTCGATCGGAACGAAAAGCGTTTCATGTTTGGTCGGAGCCATGGCGCTATAGACATACCAGAAGGTTGCCATTTCATCGGTATCTTCACCGGTCATGATAGCTTGCAGGGCCGCGCGCTGATCGGCGCTGGCGCTGGCATCTATGATCAGTTGCATCTGACCGTTGCCCTCATGGATCGGGCCAGGCCAATAGTACACCCCAGCCGCCCTTACGCCAGCCAGATCTGTGTCCCCATAGTGGCCGCTTTCGATGTCGAATACGACGACGGCCTCGCAATTGCCATGTGTCGGAAGTACGCTGAACTGGCAAGGACAACCGAAGTTGCAGTTACAGTTGGCCAGCTCTTCGCCCTTAATGGTCCATTCAGTCATGATGCCCCCTAAACAAAATCAATCGTGCAAACCCTGCTTGCACGGTTGCTTGCCTGTTCATGGAGCCTCGAAGATCGAGCCGAAAATTGGCTTCTTTAGATTGTTGATGGCGCGGTAGGTATCACATATTCGAATTTCTGACAAATTAGACATGCGCTTGTGCGGGAATACGCCTGTTACATGTTCACTTGGTGAAACGAAGCCACCATTGGTCAGCTTTGCGCTAGCGTTAGGGCATCTGCTTTATCTGCGGATTTTTGAGTCGCAGATATCTGCTATATTGCAAAAACGCATTTTGAATATTGGGAGGATTGTTATGAGTTTCATGAAGGCACTGGCTTCGGTCGCAGTTGGATTTGCTGCAGCAAAAGGCATGGAAAAGTACAAGCAAATGGGCGGGATGGCCGGTCTGCAAGATATGATGCAGGGCGCCGGGGGCGGCTTTGGCATGGATCAACTGGGCAAGATGGCAGAACAGTTCGGGATGCCGGGGGGTGCCGGTGGGCTCCAGGAGATAATTGGAAAGCTTGGCATGGCCAATCCGGCCGGGGCCGCAGGTCTTGGTGGGCTGATGAATGCGATGCAGGGGGCAGCAAAATCAGGCAGCCAGCAGACCGCCGACATGATGGATACGGTATTCAAAGGCACACCCGGGGGCGCGGCGATGGAGGAGCAGGCCAAGCTGATGCTGCGCGCGATGATCCAGGCAGCCAAGGCGGACGGAGAGCTAGATGAGCAAGAGAAGGAAACCATTCTGGGCGAATTGGGTGATGACATCAGCGATGAAGAACGCGCCTTTGTCCAGGATCAGTTGAATGGCCCGATTGATGTTATCGGCCTGGCTGCTGATTCCGGTGCGCCATTAAAAGCGCAAGTCTATGCCACGTCTCTGGCGGCGATTCGTCTGGATAACCAGCGCGAGGCCTCTTACCTTGTTCAACTGGCCACCGCGTTGGGTCTATCTGATGCCGAACGCGACCAGATTCACACGTATATGGGCGCGCCGACCCTTTCGACGTAGGCCTGATCCCTGATCAGCCGATCATGTGCCCAATTGCCCTTGACACGAGCCGTGCAAGGCGTAAAAGCGCACGCTCATAGGAATTCAACCGAAAGGCCCCTGCCTTTTCGGACGCAGGAGATAACCATGGCGAAGCCGACGACAATCAAGATCCGTCTGAACTCGACCGCGGGCACGGGCCACTTCTACGTGACCAAAAAGAACGCTCGCACCATGACCGAGAAAATGATCGTTCGTAAATACGATCCGGTTGCTCGGAAACATGTCGAGTACAAGGAAGGCAAGATCAAGTAATCTGCCGTCCAACTTGGACAGAATGTAAAAGGGTTTCGCTGATGCGGAACCCTTTTTCTTTGTGCATGCGGCTGGGTGAAATGCCCGAAATCAGAAACTGGCCGTTGCAGTGGCGCATCAGCGTAACGGCTATTCGGTTGGGCGGCGGGTTGCTTTTTGGAACCCCTTGGCCATACGCTTCAGCAAATCGTTCCAAAATGTTGGTCGCCATGAAAAAAATCTTGTTATCCACAATTGCCGTTTTCACACTTGCGGCTTGTGAAGACCCCTATAACCGATCGGGCGTTGGCTTCACGGGCATCGATGGTGAGCCCCGGACCCTCTCGGATGTTCCGGGTGCGGTCTCGTTCCTTCCTGACGCCACTAATATTCCTGCGGAACTGGCTTTGTTGCCATCCATCCCGGTCGTAACGGATCAGACCGACGCGGAAAAAATAGCCCGCGTCGCGATCGACAACGGTGGGCGCAGCGATACAAACTCAGTCGTTCTGACCGGTTCGGACATGAACCTGTTCTTAAGCACAGTCAGCGTTAACGGCACTTTGTTCGGAGTTCTTCGAACCGCAAACAACAGCACCCGCGTGGACAACGACATCGGCGCAGCCTTTGGCCAAAATGCCGAACAGTTTACCGGGTGCTTGCCTGCAGGTGACGTGTTCCGCAAGGGGTCGTCGTCGCGCAGCTCGGGTTTTGCGGTTGCGCTGAACTGCAGCTGATCGAACCACGCAGTTACGAAATGATAAGCCTCCACTGTCTCGGTGGAGGCTTTTTTGTTCTTGGCGACATAAGTCTGCGCCGCCTGTTTGCCGTCCTGGGCAGGATGCCATGCAACGAGGCAAACAAAAAAAGCGGGCCAAATCTGGCCCGCCTTTGAAATCGAATTCCGGCTGTCTTATTCGCGGTTGCCGAACAGCTGCAGCAGGAACATGAACATGTTGATAAAGTCCAGGTACAGGCTCAGCGCGCCCATGATTGCGGCTTTACCCAACCATTCCTGGTCGCCCGAATGAGCCATCTGCAGGTAGGTGGTTTTGATCTTCTGCGTGTCATAGGCGGTCAGGCCAGCAAAGATCAGTACACCGATCACCGAGATCGCGTACATCATCGCGGGTGACTGCAGGAAGATGTTTACAACCATCGCCACGATCAGGCCAATAAGACCCATGATCAGGAAGGTACCCATTCCAGACAGGTCTTTCTTGGTCACGTAGCCATACAAGGACAGCCCTGCGAAGGCGATCGAGGTGATCAGGAATACTTGAATGATCGACATGCCGGTAAAGGCAATGAAAATCCAGCTGATCGACAGGCCCATCACCGCTGCGAATGCATAGAATACCAGCTGCGCAGCTGCGGCGGACAAGCGGTTGATGCCGGCGCTAAAGCCAAAGATGAACGCCAGAGGTGCAAACATGATTACCCAGCGCAGAGGCGATGTGTAGATCGCGGCACCCAGCGCCGTCAGATAGGTGCCCGAGCTGATTTGCCCGGCTGCGGCCGATGGGTCGGTCGTGGTTGCAAGCCCGGAAATGGCCCAGGCCGCCATGAATGTAATCAGCATGCCCACAGACATCGTGCCGTAGACTTTGTTCATATGGGCGCGTAGGCCCTCGTCAATCTGGGCAGCGCGCGCACCGGTCGCCGTCCGGATCGTGTCAAATTGTGCCATTAAGGGTCTCCCTTTGCATATTTCTTGTCGGACCAATGAAATTGGCGCCGTTCCCCGCAAATATCGGCAAGTGCGGGCTGTGTTTCAAGGGTTTAACGCCCGAAACTGGCTAAAACACGCAACAAAAATGGCAGCCCGACGGTTCGCGCTGCCATTCACCGAGAAAAGGTGCAGTGTCGAATCACTTTTGCCAGAACTCTGGCGCATCCCAAATGGATCGTGACGCCTCGGCTTCGGCCTGTTGGCGGGTGATGCCGATGTCTTCCAGAGCGCGATCATCAAGTCTGGCAAGTGTTTGGCGCTGGCGTAGAAGAGAGAGCACATCCCGAAGCGAGGACAACAAAGAGCGACGCTGCGGTGTGCAGTGCTGTTTGATTGCTATTTGGGTCATATTTATTGTCCTTTCTCTGTTTCATGATGGTTGATCGTGTTTCCATCAACTTTCTTGATTTATATGGCGCAATATGTCACATTTTGAAAATGAATATTTATGAAGAGATGCATAAGGATTTGTGAACATGCGAAATCTGGATATCACCACGCTCCGTTCCTTCGTTGCCGTTGCTGACCAAGGTGGCGTCACACGGGCCGCCGGATTTCTGCATCTGACGCAATCCGCCGTGTCGATGCAGTTGAAGCGGTTGGAAGAGTTGCTGGGCGTCGAATTGTTGGACCGTAGTGGACGTACAATTGCGTTGACTGCATCCGGCGAGCAGCTGCTGGCCTATGCCCGGCGCATGATCGCGCTGAATGACGAAGTGATCTCAAAGCTCACAGATCAGGCCTACGAAGGCGAGGTCGTTCTAGGGGTCCCACATGACATCGTCTACCCGGCCATTCCGCGGGTCTTGCAGCGTTTCAATGCTGACTTCCCGCGGGTTCGAGTGCAACTGATTTCATCATATTCCCTTCAGCTGAAAGAAATGTTCAAGCGCGGCGAGTGCGATTTGATCCTGACAACCGAAGCATCAGCCAGTGATGGATCTGAGACCGTCGCTGAGTTGCCCTTGCGATGGATTGGGGCGCCGGGCGGGTCAGCATGGCGTAAGAACCCGATTCCGCTGGCTGTTGGGCGGCGGTGCGCGTTTCGGCCCCAAATGATCTCGGCCCTCGATGCCGAAGGTATCCCGTGGGAACTATCCGTCGAAACAGAAAACGACCGCACGATCGAGGCGACAGTCAGCGCGGATCTGGCTGTCCACGCCATGCTGGACGGGACCGAACCCGCACATCTTGAACAGATCGATACCGGAGGGGCGTTGCCGGAACTGCCAGCCCACATGATCAACCTGTATGGGGGCGAGACCGGGCGCGGCGCCGTCGTCGAAGCGCTGGCTGCGCTGGTGCGACAGAATTTTCGTATGCTGGGCAGTGTACCGCTCAAGGCTGTCGTGGGGTAAGCGCCCGTTAGGGAGTAATAACCACTTTGCCGGTGGCCACGCGGTCGCGCAGCAACTGCATGCCTTTGTCGGCCTCGGCCAGCGGAAGAACGTGGCTGATATGCGGCTTGATCCGCCCCTCGGCGAGCCAGCCGAAAAGCGTGTCAAAGCTGTCCTGAACGACCTGAGGTCGGAATCTCAGGTAGCCGCCGATGTAAAACCCAATCACGGTCAGGTTCTTTACCAGCAGATGGTTGGCCGGAATTTGGGGAACGTCGCCGCCCGCAAACCCGATGGGCAACAGACGGCCTTCGGGGTTGGTTGCCCGGAACGCGGCCTTGAAGACATCCCCTCCGACAGCGTCATAGACGACATCCGTGCCGCCCAGTTCCTTGACGCGTGCGCGCAGGTCTTCCGAGGCGTCGATCAGGTGATCCGCACCAGCCGCGCGGGCCACATCCAGTTTTTCCTGCCCGCGGGCATGGGCAATTACCGTCGCGCCCATCAGCTTGCCGATTTCGACGGCGGTAAGTCCAACCCCACCTGCGGCGCCGGTCACCAAAAGGGTCTCGCCCGGCCTTAGATGCGCCCGGTGATCAAGGGCGATGTGGCTGGTGCCGTAAGCGATCTGAATGGCCGCGGCATTTTCAAAGCTAATTGCGTCGGGCAGGGGAATTGCACGGCTCGCATCAAAAACGCCATATTCCGCCAGTCCGCCCTGACCGGAAAATACGGCTACACGGTCCCCGACATTCAAGCGCGTAACTCCGCCACCTAACTTGTCGACAACGCCCGCGACTTCCATACCCAGCGTGAACGGAGCCTCGGGCGTGTCCTGATACGTACCCTTCTGCATCAGCAGGTCTGCAAAATTCAATCCGCAGGCCTTGATCGCGATGCGCACTTGCCCGGTGCCGGGTTCGGGAAGGTCAATATCAGCCAATTGGGCGGCGCTTCCCTGGGATTGAATCGTGAATGCCTGCATGATCGCGCTCCGTAATTTTGGGGCATAGATTCTTTTCAGCCAGGGTTTGTCAATCATTTCTGCGGGCGCATTGGTTGCTTTCGGGTGCCCGACAGCGGGTGCAGTACGCATCGAAGCGTCAAAAGCACACAACCTTAAATCTTTGTGACGGGAAACGAATTCAACCTTCTTGAAAAATTACCCAAATGCGGCAATATTGCGCTATGGTGCTGTTTTGGGGGTATGTTCCAAATTAGGGAGTGGTTAAGTGCGACTCGCTAGTGTTGCGATAAAAAGCAACGCGCGCCCCTAGTAGTTGTGTGTAAAAGAGGAGAATACCAATGACCCATCACGTCGATGTCCATGTGGGCAAGCGCGTCCGGCATCGCCGCTGGCTGATTGGCATGACCCAGCAGCAGTTGGCGCAGCAAGTTGGTATTAAGTTTCAACAAATTCAAAAGTATGAAACTGGGGCCAACCGGATCAGCGCGTCTCGACTGTGGGACATTGCCGAGGCATTGGACGTTCCCGTCAGCTTTTTCTTTGAAGGTCTGGAAGAGGCCGAAAAAGAAACATCAGGCAAAAAGTCGGTTCCTGCCGATCTGATGGGGGATAAGGAAGCGCTGGACCTCGTGCGGTCCTATTACGCGATTCCCGAAAACCAACGTCGTCGCCTTTTTGAGCTGGCGCGGGTTCTTAGCGACGTCGCATAAATTAGCGGGTTGACTTCAAACCGTGCGCGCCTCACGGGTTACGCATGCAAGAGACCTCTTTAAGCGATCTGGAAGTTGCCGAAGAAATGGCCGACGCGGCGCGTGCGGCCATTCTTCCGTATTTTCGGAAAACCAGTCTGCACACTGCGAACAAACTGGATGATGGGTTTGACCCCGTCACTATAGCCGACCGAAACGCCGAAAAGGCGATGCGCGCGGTTCTGGCGCGCCATCGGCCCGAAGATGGCATTTTTGGCGAAGAGTTCGGTCGCGAAGAAGGCTCCAGCGGACGAACTTGGGTTCTGGACCCCATCGACGGTACCCGCGGTTTCATCAGCGGTACTCCGACTTGGGGGGTTCTGATTGCTCTGAGCACAACTGACGGCCCGATTATGGGGGTGATCGACCAGCCCTATATCGGCGAACGATTTGTGGGTTCGGCGGATATCGCGCAGTTCACCGGCCCATCCGGAACGGCACCGTTGAAGACACGCTCGACATCCGCCTTGGATCAGGCGGTTGTTTTTACGACCTTCCCCGAGGTTGGCACACCTGAGGACCGCGCAGGGTTCGAAGCGGTGGCCCGGCAAGCAAAGTTGACCCGTTATGGCATGGATTGTTATGCCTATGCGCTGGTGGCGGCGGGGCAGGTTGATCTGGTGATCGAATCCAGCCTGAACGCCTATGACATTCAGGCCCCCATTGCAGTGATCGAGGCTGCTGGTGGGGTTGTGACTGACTGGCGGGGCGGTCCGGCCCATAATGGCGGGCGGGCTCTGGCGGCGGCGAATCCCGAACTGCACGCGGTCGCACTGGAAATCCTGCGCAACTATTGAAACTGGTTGCCGCAATTTGGCCGGTCGGGTAGGTTTTACGCGGCTGGTTCTTATGCCCGTTTTCCGCCAGCCTTTGCACTTCTTGCATGAGACGGGCTGTTGCAGGAGGGCGAATTGACCGAAATCCTTATCAAAAATGCAGATACCATTCTGACGATGGATGATGCGCGGCATGAGTTGTCGGGCGCAGACATTCTGATCGTGGGGGGGCAGATCGCGCAGATCGGCCACAACTTGCAAACTGACGGTGAGATCCACGATGCTGCGGGTTGTGTTGTGACGCCCGGGCTGGTGAATACCCATCACCATCTGTACCAAACCCTGACGCGGGCTGTGCCGGGCGGGCAGGATGCACTGCTGTTCGGATGGTTGCAGACACTCTATCCGATCTGGTCCCGGTTCGGCCCTGAAGAGATGTTTGTGTCGGCTCAGATTGGTCTGGCTGAATTGGCTCTGTCGGGCTGTACGCTCAGCTCTGACCACCTTTACCTTTACCCCAACGGCGCGCGCCTGGACGATACGATCGCTGCCGCCGCCGAAATTGGCTTGCGGTTTCATCCGACTCGTGGAGCGATGAGTATCGGGGAAAGCGACGGCGGGTTGCCGCCAGATGCATTGGTCGAGGTCGAATCCGATATCCTCGACGATATGGTCCGCGTGGTTGACGCGTTTCATGATCCATCCGATGGGGCGATGTGCCGGGTAGGGTTGGCACCTTGCTCCCCGTTTTCCGTCAGCAGGGACCTGATGCGCGACACAGCAATCCTTGCGCGCGACAAAAGTGTGATGCTGCACACTCATCTGGCGGAAAATGATGAGGATATAGCGTATTCGCAGGCGCAGTTCGGGTGCCGCCCTGGTCAATATGCCGAAGATCTGGGTTGGACCGGATCAGACGTCTGGCACGCGCATTGCGTGAAACTGGACGGGGCCGAGATTGATCTGTTCGCCAGAACCCAAACGGGCGTGGCGCATTGCCCGTGCTCAAACTGCCGCTTGGGGTCCGGTATCGCACCGGTTCGAACCATGCGTGATCACGGGGTTCCGGTGGGTCTGGGCGCCGACGGTTCGGCCAGCAACGATAACGGCAGTCTGATCCTCGAGGCCCGACAGGCCATGCTGCTGCAGCGCGTTGCCAATGGCGCGGATGCGATGTCGTCACGCGAAGCGTTGGAAATCGCGACACGCGGCGGGGCAGACGTGCTGAACCGCCCTGATTGTGGTCGGCTAGAGCCCGGCAAGCGCGCTGATATCGCCATATGGGACACGCGCGGTATCGAAAGTGCAGGCAGCTGGGACCCGGCCGCATTGCTGTTGGCCGGACCGATGAAGGTGAAACACTTGTTTGTTGAAGGCCGCCAGATCGTGCGCGACGGGCATGTCACGACGTTGGACCTGCCGCGCGTGATCGAACGGCAGACCCAATTGGCCCGCGCTTTGCAGGCCTAGGAAGACACGCGGCGACCGGCGATCCAAACCTCAGCAATCGCCCGGTCGTCGCCCATCATGATCGTAGGAAAGATCGCCTCCCACAGGTCATCGGCGCAGGCTTCACGCTGGGCAATTGCCGGGGTTGACGCGAGGTCGAGCACGACCAGATCAGCCTCCATCCCCGGTGCGACATTGCCGATGCAATCATCCATCCGTAGCGTACGGGCCGAGCCAACCGTTCCCAGCCACAGCAGTTGCGCCGCGTGCAGGGGCGAGCCGCGCAGTTGCCCGATTTCATAGGCCGAGGCCATCGTGTGCAGCATTGAAAAGCTCGACCCACCGCCGGTATCTGTTGCCAGACCAACCCGGTGCCCTTCGCGCATCAGCCCGTCCATGTCGAACAAGCCGGATCCGATAAAGGTGTTTGAAGTCGGACAATGGATCAGCGAGGCATCAACCTCGCGTAGCCGGTCACGTTCGCGCGATTCCAAGTGGATAACGTGGCCGTAAACGCCATGCGAGCCCAGCAGCCCGAACTTTTCGTAGGTATCCAAATAGTCCCGCGCATCAGGGAAAAGCTCACGAACCCATGAGATTTCGTCTGTCTGCTCGCTCAGGTGTGTTTGCATCAGGCAATGCGGGTGTTCGGCCCACAGTGCGCCCATCGCCTCAAGCTGCTCGGGCGTGGATGTGGGCGAGAACCGTGGTGTGATGGCGTAGGATATCCGGTCGACACCGTGCCATTTCTCAAGCAGCGCCTGCGATTGATCATAGGCCGTCTGCGGGGTATCCCGCAGCCCTTCGGGCGCGTTGCGATCCATACAGGTTTTGCCCGCCACCACACGCTGCCCGCGTTGCTGGGCAGCCGTGAAGAACGCATCGACGCTTTCGGGATGGATGGTGCAGAAACTGCACATTGTTGTGGTGCCATGCGAGGCTGTCAGATCCAAATAACGGTTGGCGATCTCGGCTGCATAGTCGGGGTTCGCGAACTTCATTTCCTCGGGGAAGGTATATGTGTTCAGCCAGTCGAACAGGCGCTTGCCCCAACTGGCGATCATGGCGGTTTGTGGGTAATGGACATGCGCATCCACAAAGCCAGTCATGATCACGTGCTGACCGTGGTTTACGATTTCGGCGTCGGGGTTCGCAGAGATCAGATTGTCAGCATCGCCGACTGCAGATATGCGGCCGTCTTCGATCAGGACCGCTTCGCTGATTGTCACAGCCTCTGTCGGCTCACCTTCGAATGGTGATCCGTTGAAGCTCAGGACACGCCCTTTCAGCAGCGTTTTTTGCGCCATTTCCGTTCATCTCCGCCTGTATGGGACTGCGAAACAGCATAGTGGGGCGAAACTTGTCGGTAAATCGGCGCATTGTCATTGTTTTCCGGTAGCTGCTTCTTCTAATTAGGGGCAATGCGCGAACCAACCGGGGGCAGACATGACGACAGGCTATGATGAACCCGTAATCGATTCCGCCAGCGAGGAAGACGTCTATGCGCTGGATCGCCGGACAGTTGCCGCGATCCTGTATGCGGTTGATGTGGAAGATCGCGACAAGCTGATCGAGCTGATGGAGCCGCTGCACCCTGCGGACATTGCCGACCTCCTTGAACAGATTAATCCCTATGACCGTGGGCGTTTGATCCGTCTTTATGACAAGGAATTTGACGGCGATATCTTATCCGAACTGGATGAGTCCGTCCGCGAAGAGGTTATCAGTGTCCTGCGCCCCGACGTTCTGGCCGACGCCGTGCGGGAAATGGAGAGCGATGACGTCGTCGACCTGCTGGAAGACCTTGAAGAGCCGCAGCAAGAAGCCATCCTGGACGCGCTGGAAGATTCCGAGCGGATCGCCGCGGAACAGGCGCTGTCCTATCCGGAAAACTCAGCCGGTCGCCTCATGCAGCGCGAGGTGGTTATGTCGCCCGAGCATTGGACCGTGGGGCAGACCATCGATTTCATGCGCGCCAATGATGACTTGCCGGAACAGTTCTATCATGTTGTTCTGGTTGATCCGCGGCTCAAACCGGTGGCACAGGTCACGCTGGGCAAGCTGATGGCAACCCGGCGCGAAGTGCCGTTGCACGACATCGCCGAAGAGGAATTTCACACCATCCCCGTCGATCAGGACGAAGAGGATGTGGCCTACGCCTTTAACCAGTACCACCTGATTTCCGCCCCGGTGGTTGATGCCGATGGGCGTTTGGTCGGCGTGATTACCATTGATGACGCCATGGTTGTTCTGGACGAAGAATACGAAGAGGACATGTTACGCCTTGCCGGTGTCAGCGACGAAAGCTCGCTGTCCGACAGTGTCGCCGCAACCAGTAGGCGGCGCTTGCCGTGGCTGGCTGTCAACCTGTGTACCGCAATATGCGCGTCACTGGTCATCTCGCAGTTCGAGGCGGCGATCAATCAGTTGGTGGCACTGGCAATCCTGATGCCGATCGTTGCCTCGATGGGGGGTAATGCCGGGACGCAGTCACTGACGGTTGCGGTTCGGGCGCTTGCAACGCGCGACCTGACCGGATCGAACGTGGCGCGCGTTATCCGGCGAGAATTGCTTGTGGGAGTACTCAATGGTCTGTGCTTCGCGACCGTTTTGGGGACTGTCGGCATGATGTGGTTCGATTCACCCTTGCTGGGTGTCGTGATCGGCTCGGCCTTGGTCGTGAATATGGCGATCGCAGGCTTCGCAGGTACGGTAGTACCGGTTGTGCTGGATCGTCTGGGCATTGACCCGGCGCTGGCGTCAGGGACTTTCGTGACCACCACAACGGATGTCATGGGGTTCTTCATCTTTCTTGGGCTTGCCAGCGTGGTGCTTCTGTGACCGATCTGACTGAAATTAAGGCCGTCGCCCGTAAGGCGGCATTTGCGCGCCGGAAGGCTGCATTCGATGCGCGTTTGCCGGGTGCCGCCGGACGTTTGTCCGAAGTGCTTGCGGGGCATCGCGGCGTCCCGATGTCGGGGTACATGCCGATCCGCACCGAAATTGATCCTTTGCCTGCTATGGCCGAGGCCGCGGCTTATGGCCCGGTCGGTGTGCCGGTCATTCAGGCCGCCGGGCAGGCGTTGCGGTTTTCGCGCTGGACACCCGAGGGCGTGCTAAAGGATGGCCCGTTCGGCGCCAAGGTTCCCGAGATTGACGATTATTTTGACCCCGAAATACTGGTTGTGCCGCTGGTTGCATTTGACGCGCAAGGCGGAAGACTGGGATATGGCGGTGGCTTTTATGACCGCACGCTAGAGGGATTGCGCGCCAAGCGCCCCACACTGGCCATCGGCTTTGCCTTTGACGCACAAGAGGCCGAGGGGCTGCCGTTGGAACCCACGGATCAGCCGTTGGATATGGTCATCACTGAAAGCCGAGTACTGACGTTCTCGGCCTGACCGCCTTAGGTCGGGCTGTTTTCGCGAAAGTACTCCCACGCGTCCACTTCTGTGCCATCGGGCAGGATGCAGATGCCGATCTGGCCGCCTTCGCCATCTCGGATTTCGTAACGATTGCCGCTTTCAACGCAAAAGGTTGCTGCCGGGTTCGCCAGCTGGGTGGACGAGTCGTTTGAAGCAGGTTGGTCGCAAGCTGAAAGCGCGGTCAAACTGGCGGCGGTCAGAAGGGCAGGGCGCATGGGAAATCTCCTGCATAATGTGCTTTGGCGGTTTATTCTGCCAGCTTAACCACTTGTGCTTGAGAGATACCACACTTAGGACAGTTCGAATGAGGATACTTTTTCTGGGTGACGTGATGGGCCGCGCCGGACGCGCGGCCATTCAGCAACATTTGCCGCGTCTGCGCGACGAATGGCGGTTGGATTTTGTCGTGGTCAATGGCGAGAACGCATCAAACGGGATGGGCCTGATCGGGGATCACGCTAAACTGCTGTTGGATGCCGGGGCCGATTGCCTGACACTGGGCGATCACGCGTTCGACCAGAAGGACATGTTGCAATTCATCGAAAGTGAACCCCGTATTGTGCGCCCGGTGAACTTTGCCAAGGGCGCGCCGGGCAGGGGCCACCGGTTGTACACCGCGCCGGGCGGGCGCAAGGTTCTGGTTGTTCAGGTGTTGGGGCAAGTCTTCATGAAACGCCCCTTTGATGATCCGTTCTCTGCTATTGAACCAATCCTGAAGTCGCACCCGCGTGGCGGGCAAGCGCAGGCGATCATCGTCGATATGCATTGTGAAGCGACTTCCGAAAAGATGGCCATGGGCCACTTTTGCGACAAACGCGCCAGCCTTGTTGTGGGCACACATACGCATGTGCCGACTGCTGACGCGCAAATCCTGCCGGGTGGCACGGCCTATCTGACGGATGCGGGCATGTGTGGCGATTATGACTCGGTCATCGGCATGGACAAGCTGGAACCGATGCGCCGGTTTATCACCGGTATGCCCAAAGCCCGGTTCACTCCGGCTAATGGCGAGGCCACGCTAAGCGGAGTGTTCGTTGAAACCGATGACCGTGACGGTCAGGCGAAATCTGTTCAAATGGTGCGCATTGGTGGGCGGCTACAGCAAGCTGGCCCACAGTAAGGGCACGTCAGGCTTGCTCTGTCGCGCGCAATGCGTGAAACTGCCTGACGGGCGCGTAAACCAGGCCAGGGTTCGGACAGAAAACCAAGAATGCAATTCCTTCAACTGACAGAAATGGGAAGCGCGATACTGGCGCTGTTGGTCGTTGCAGGCATGTTCACCATGTTCCTGCGCGAATCCTATCCGACTGAAGTGGTCGCAATTGGTGGCGTGGCCGTGATGCTGGTGACGGGCATTCTGCCCTATCAAAGCGCACTTGCCGTTCTGTCAAATCCGGCCCCTTGGACGATTGCCGCGATGTTCATCATCATGGGAGCATTGGTGCGTACCGGAGCACTGGACGCATTCACATCGACCGCACAGAAACAGGCACAGGTAAGTCCCAAGGTCGCAATCGCGACGCTGATGGCCTTTGTTGTCTTTGCCTCGGCGGTGGTTTCAAACACGCCCGTGGTGGTCGTCATGATCCCCGTATTCGTTCAGATCGCGCGGACGCTGAACGTGTCGGCCTCGAAACTGCTGATCCCGCTTAGCTATGCGGCCATTCTGGGTGGTACGCTGACCCTGATCGGGACCTCGACCAACCTGTTGGTTGATGGTGTCGCGCGGGCCCAGGGGATGACCCCGTTTACGATATTCGAGGTCACGCCGCTGGGCATCGCGCTGGTCATTTACGGCATGTTCTACCTGCGGTTTGTCGCGCCGCGCCTGCTGCCGGAACGGGACAGCATGGCGACAATGCTTAGCGATCGGTCGAAGATGAAGTTCTTTACCGAGGCTGTCATTCCCCCCGACAGCAACCTGATCGGACGTGAGGTGACGGGCGTGCAGCTGTTCAAACGTCCTGGCGTGCGCCTGATCGACGTCGTGCGCGGCGACGAGTCGTTGCGGCGCAACCTCAAGGGCGTCGCTTTGAAAGTTGGCGACCGTGTCGTTCTTCGGACTGAGATGACGGAACTGCTGAGCCTGCAATCCAATAGAGAACTCAAGCGTGTCGATCAGGTCTCGGCGGTTGAGACGAAAACGGTCGAGGTGCTGATCACTCCGGGTTGCCGCATGGTGGGGCGGACGTTGGGCACGATGCGTTTACGCCGCCGCTATGGCGTCTATGTGCTGGCGGTGCATCGGAGAAACCAGAATATCGGGCGGCAATTGGATGATCTGGTCGTGCGGGTCGGTGACACGCTGCTGCTGGAGGGTTCACCTGCAGATATCCGGAAACTGGCTGCTGATATGGATATGGTCGATGTGACCCAACCTTCGGCCCGCGCATTCCGCCGCAGCCACGCGCCGATTGCCATCGGGGCGCTGACCGGGATCGTTGTGCTGGCCGCGCTGGGCGTTGCGCCCATCCTGCTGTTGTCGGTCCTTGCTGTTGCGGTTGTTTTGATTACGCGCTGCATCGACGCGGATGAGGCATTTTCCTTTGTCGAAGGACGATTGCTGGCCCTCATCTTCTCAATGCTGGCCATAGGCTCGGCATTGGATAAATCCGGTGCAGTTTCCTTAATTGTCGAAGCCGTGGCGCCGGGTCTTGGTGCCCTGCCACCATTCCTGATCATCTGGGCGGTCTATTTGCTGACCTCTGTGCTGACAGAGCTGGTGTCGAATAACGCCGTGGCAGTTGTGGTGACGCCGATTGCCATCGGTTTGGCGCAGGCCGTGGGCGTTGATCCGCGTCCTCTGGTGGTGGCGGTCATGGTGGCAGCCTCGGCTTCATTTGCGACGCCGATCGGATATCAGACCAACATGATGGTTTACGGCCCCGGTGGGTACAGGTTCACAGATTTTCTGAAAGTTGGCGTGCCGCTGAATCTGACTGTGGGTTTGCTGGCTTCGCTGTTGATCCCTCTGATCTGGCCGCTTTGAGTTCGGCACGGAACCGCTGGTTTTCCGGCGAAGTCCTTGTAAAATCAAAACCTCATACAATGTTTTGAATAAGTGATTTTGCGAAAAGGAGCACGCCAATGCTCAAGACCGGATATACTGCGCTTACGGTTGCGGCCACATCAGCCATGCTGAGCAGCGCGGCCATCGGCGGAACGATCGAAGGCACTGCAACATATCGCGAACGTATCGCCGTACCACCGGATGCGACGCTTTACGTGCAATTGCAGGACGTCTCGCGCGCGGACGCACCGTCGGTGACCCTGTCGGCAAAGCGCTATGCGCTGACCGGAGTGCCAGCACAGTTCGAGCTGAGCTATGACGACGCCCTTATTCAAGAGGGGATGCGCTATGTGGTGCGTGGTTCGATCTTTCAGGGCGACAAGCTGTTGTTCACAACCGATACTGCCTACCCCGTTCTGACGAATGGGGCCGGGAACACGACCGATCTGATGCTGGTCAAAGTACAACCGCCCGGGGCAGCCGTGCTGGAGAACACCAACTGGACTGCAACCGGCCTGAATGGCGCAGCACTTGAGACCGAAAGGCGCCCCGCGCTTTCATTCGCCAAGGATGGCGCGTTCTCGGGCAGCGGTGGATGTAACCGGTTTTCCGGCCAAGCCGAGATTGCGGGCAACAATATTGAATTCCCCGACAACATGGCCGCCACCTTGATGGCCTGTCCGCCGCCACTGGATGAAGTTGAGCGGCAGTTTTTCAAAGCCCTTCAGGGGGTGACAGCATATGCCTTCAAAGGCGATACGCTGGTGTTGCTGGACAACGCCGGGCAAGCCGTCGTGCAATTTGCCCGGGAACAGTAGGGTTTAAGGGGCCGTCACGCGACGGCCCTCGACCGCCCTGCATTGCGTCCCGAGAAAATGCAGCCACCCAGAAATGAACCTTCGAGCGCGTTGTAGCCGTGATAGCCACCGCCGCCAAAACCCGCGACCTCTCCGGCTGCGAACAGGCCGGGAACGACCTGACCGTCTGCGCCCACCATCTGACTGTCCAGATTGGTCTGAAGCCCACCCAGCGTCTTGCGCGTCAGCACGTGCAGTTTCACCGCGATCAGCGGGCCATTGGCCGGATCAAGGAACTTGTGCGGCTTGGCGGTTCGGATCAGTTTGTCTCCACGGTAGTTGCGCGCGGCCAGAATGGCGGCCATCTGCGCATCCTTGGTGAACGGGTTGTCGATCTGGTAATCCCGCGCCTCGATCTGGGCGCGTAGATGCGCCTCATCAATCAGCCCTCCGCCCAGATGGTTCATGCCGTTCACCAGTTCGGTGAGGGTGTTGGCGACAATGAAGTCCTCGCCATGTTCCTTGAACGCTTCAACCGGGGCAGTGGCCTTGGAGCCTGTCAGGATACGTTGGAACAGAACCTCTTTCCAACCACCGTCGGTCATGTCGGGGTTCTGTTCGGACCCGGATAGGGCGAATTCCTTTTTGATCACCTTCTGGGTCAGAACGAACCAACTGTATTCATGGCCGGTTTTCAGGATTTCTTTTAGCGTTCCCAATGTATCAAAACCCGGCAGGCACGGCGGTTTCAACCGGTTGCCTTCAGCGTCGAACCACATTGAGCTTGGGCCGGGCAGAATGCGAATACCGTGCGATGGCCAGATCGGATTCCAGTTACGCACGCCTTCGGTGTAATGCCACATCCGGTCGCCGTTGATCACATGGCCGCCGGCCTTTTCGCTGATGCCGATCATGCGGCCATCAACGTGGAATGGCACGCCTGCGACCATGTCCTGTGGTGGCTCGCCCAGACGGTCGCGTGGCCAGCTTTTGCGCACCATTTCAAAATTCCCGCCGATGCCACCTGACGTGACGATGACGGCTGGGGCGTAAAACTCGAACTCGCCGACCTCATCACGGTTGGTCTTGGCGCCGTGGGGTGCGGTGTCGTCTGCCAGAACTTCGCCCGAGACGCCTTTGGCAGCGCTGTTCTGCATGATGATGTGGCTGACTTGATGGCGGAATTTAAGCTCGATCAAACCGTTGCCGACATGGTCACGCACCCGGCGTTTGAAATGTTCCAGAACACCTGGGCCGGTGCCCCAGGTGATATGAAAGCGGGGCACAGAATTACCGTGACCATCCGCATATGATCCACCGCGTTCGGCCCAGCCGACAATCGGAAACCAGCGCAGGCCCATGTCATGCAGCCAAGGGCGCATCTCACCGGCGGCAAATTCCACATAGGCCTCGGCCCATTTGCGGGGCCATGCGTCCTCGTCACGATCGAACTGCGCGCTGCCCATCCAGTCTCGCAAGGCAAGGTCGTAGCTGTCCTTGATGCCCATGCGCCGCTGTTCCGGCGTGTCGACCATGAACAGGCCGCCGAGACTCCAAAACGCCTGACCACCGAGGAAATGCGCGGGTTCCTGATCGACCACGATCACCTTTTTGCCCCGGTCGCCCAGTTCAGCTGCGGCGGCCAACCCGGCCAGCCCAGCCCCCACGACGATGGCATCGGCAGAGTTATTCGTCATGTCTTATCCTTTCAGCGGCTGCGGAACCAAAGGATGAAGGGCAAGGCCACAACATACATCGTTATTCCGTACACAGCCGAGGGCAGGGCCAACGGGCTGAACCCGCTTTCCGTCGCCGTGATCAATGCAGCCAGTGTAATCCCAAGTGTCGAGTTTTGTATGCCGGTTTCGATGGAAACAGTCTTGCTTTCATTCCATGACAGGTTTGCGGCACGCGCCAGCCCCAGCCCGATCAGCAAAAGCGCGACGTTCAATGTAATCAACCCAGCGCCCATGACGCCGAGGTTGTCGACAAACAGCTGCCAGTTTCCAGCCAGAGCAGCCAGAACGATCAGCACGAACAGAACGGTCGCAAGCTTGGACAGCGCGGGCTCGATCCGCTTTGCAAAATCTGTTGCAAAGCTGCGAAGCGTGACGCCAAGCGCCACGGGTAGCGTTGTGATCAGGAACATGACGATCGCAAGCCCTGAGATGGACACCTCGGGTGCCGCATCGCCCATGAAATAGTTCACTGACCACGCAGCAAGAAATGGCACGGTTACCATCGAAAGCAGGCTGATGACGGCCGTCAAACTGACCGAAAGGGCGACATCACCCTTTGCCAGTTTCGACAGGATGTTGCTGGTCACACCGCCAGGGCAAAAACTGAGGATCATGAAGCCGACCGCGATCTCGGGTGGCAACGCAAAAAGTGTGACCGTGACAAAAGCCGCGACCGGCAGCAGTACAACCTGGCACAACGCACCGATGGCGAAAGGATAGCGCCGGCTGAGTACGCGGCGGAAATCGGCGACTTCGAGCCCGACGCCCAGAGACAGCATGATAATGGCCAGCGATAGCGGCAGGCCGACATTTATTAGAAGATCCAAGAACAACTCCTCCCAAAGCCGTTCGGGCCACCCTAAGCGAGCGGTTGCGGATCAGGCAATAACGCCGTTGGGTCACCCATAGCGTTCGGCAAATCTGCGGAGGATTTCGGCCGGTTGCGTGACGTCCGCTGCGTGACAAATGTCGATCAGGCGCTGGGCGTCTTCGGGCGGAAAATAGCCGTGGTTCTTGTAGATATTGATGCGCTGCTCAAAATCGCGCGCGTCCGCCTCGGGGTGGAATTGCGTGGCATAAACATTCTGCCCCCAGCGGATCATCTGAAACGGGCAGGGGTCCGAGGCCAGCAGGTGGATGCACCCGTTCGGCAGCGCCTGCACGGCCTCTTTGTGGCCCACGAAGGCGTCGAATGTTCCGGTCAGCCCTGCCGTCAGCGGGTCTTGCGCCCCGTCTTCGGTCAGGTGGCAGGTCGAAGGTCCGACAGGTTCACCGTATTTCTCTTTGCTGACGTCACCGCCAAGATGGGCGGCCAGAATGCCCAGCCCATAGCAGCATCCCATAAACGGATGATCCCGCGCGATGATTTGCGGCATCAGCCCCATGATGGTCCCTTCAATGCGCGCGTCGGTTTCGGATTTGGTTGCGGGGTCGTCACTGACGCATCCCGGTCCACCACCAACAATCACGCCGGCATAATCCGTGACATCCAGATCGTCGGGCAAAGCTTCGCAATCCAATCGGATACGATGGGTCTGGTTGGGGGTCAGGCCCGTTTTGTCCAGGATCGAGGCATATTCGGCATCCGAAGCATCGGTTTCAGGGCGCAGTTGCAGGATCAGAAATCGTGTCATGAATGGCTCTTATCCGTCAAAGAGGCCAGAAGACAAGGATGGCGGGAATGGAAACGGCGATGATCAGGATTTCCAGCGGCAACCCCATGCGCCAATAATCACCAAACTGATACCCTCCGGGCCCCAGCACCAGCGTATTGTTCTTATGCCCGATCGGCGTCAGGAACGCGGCTGAGGCAGCAACGGCAACCGTCATCAGGAACGGGTCGGGTGAAACCTCAAGCGTGCGGGCCATCTGGATGCCGACCGGAGCTGCAACAATTGCGGTGGCCGTATTGTTCAGTACGTCCGATAGGGTCATGGTGACCACCATCAAAACGGTCAGAATGGCCCATGCCGGCAGCCCGTCGGTCAACTGAATCAACGCATTCGCAATCAGTTCTGTACCGCCTGACGTCTCCAACGCGCTGCCTAGCGGGATCATCGAACCCAGCAGAACGACAACGGGCCACTCGATATGATTGTAGATATCGGCAATCGGCATGATCTTGGTCAGAACGTAGGCGACAACGACCAGCCCCAAAGCGATGGGCAGGTAGATCAGCCCGACACTGGCCGCCAGAACAGCTGCACCAAACAAGCCAATGGCAAGCCATGCTTTTTCGTTGGCGGTGACGTTCAGACCGCGTTCAGCAAGTGGCAAACACCCCAGCCATTCGGTCACATCGGCACTGCGGTCACGTGGGCACAGCAGCAACAGAATGTCGCCTGCCTCAATCTGAGTTTTGCGGACCTGTTCGGTAATGCGACGGCCCTGACGTGAAATCCCCATCAAAACGGTGCTTTGACGCCAGGCCAATCCCAGGCCCTGCGCGGTGCGACCGGTGACGCGTGCGTTTAGCGGCACAACTACCTCAATCACTTCAAGACCGTCCCCTTCGGCGGTCAGCAATTCCTGACGGCGGGTATCTGAGAAATCGAGGTTCAGCGCGGTGCGAAATTCGTCTAGCGCCTCGGGGCGGGCCTCCAGCACCAAAGCGTCGCTCGGTTTGATTGTAGCATGGGCCGACCGGCCATAGCGCCGTTTGCCATCTCGAATAAGGCCGATGATGGCCACGTCGGATTTCTCGGCGGCCTCATAAAGCTCGCTGACACGTTTTCCGATTTGCGGCGACTCTGGCGGGACCGTCAGTTCCGCGATGTATTCGGCAAGGGTTTCCGAGGCCTCTTCCTGTGTTCCGCGATTGGGAATCAACCGCCATCCGATCAGCGCGACAAATGCCAGCCCGGCAATCGCGGCCAATCCACCAACGGGGGCGAAATCGAACATTCGGAACGGTTCACCCAAGGTCTCAGCCCGGATCGATGCGATGATGATGTTAGGGGGCGTTCCAATCAACGTGGCCATGCCGCCCAGAATAGTGGCAAAACTCAGCGGCATCAGGGTCAGACCGACCGGTCGCCCCGCCTTGCGCGCGGTTTGGATATCGACCGGCATCAGCAGCGCCAGCGCGGCCACGTTGTTCATAAAAGCCGACAGAACAGCGCCAATCCCGCCCATCAGCGCGATGTGCGCGCCAAGCCCGCGCGAGGCATCGACCAGTGTGCGGGTGATCAGGAAAACAGCGCCGGAGCGCACCAACCCGGCCGAGACAACCAATACCAAAGCGACGATGATCGTGGCGGGGTGTCCGAACCCGGCAAAGGCGTTATCGACCGGCACAACACCCAGCGTAACTCCGATCAATAGCGCGGTGAAGGCCACAAGGTCGTATCGAAACTTCCCCCAAAGCAGCATTCCAAACACAGTGGCGAAAAGGGAAAAAAGAATAATCTGGTCTGTCGTCATGCGGCCACCATACCCTTCGCGGCGACTGTCGCAAGCCGCTCTCTTGATCCTTGGCCCCGCAAACGTCTATATGAGCGCCGAATACGCAATCACGATGACGAGGACGCAACATGGCAGGCCATTCCAAATGGGCCAACATCCAGCACCGCAAGGGGCGTCAGGACGCCGCGCGGTCCAAACTGTTTTCCAAACTGTCAAAAGAGATCACCGTCGCTGCCAAGATGGGCGACCCGGATCCTGAAAAAAACCCACGGCTGCGTTTGGCCGTGAAAGAAGCCAAGTCACAGTCAGTTCCAAAAGATGTCATCGACCGCGCGATCAAGAAATCGACGGCGGGCGAAGGCGATGAATACGAAGAGATCCGGTATGAGGGCTATGGCCCGAACGGTGTGGCGGTGATCGTCGAGACGATGACCGACAACCGCAATCGCACAGCTTCGACCGTGCGTTCGACTTTTTCCAAGAACGGCGGCAACCTGGGTGAAACCGGTTCAGTTGGCTTCATGTTTGAACGCAAGGGCGAAGTGGTTTATCCGGGTTCCGTCGGCGACGCGGACACCGTGTTCGAAGCCGCAATCGAAGCCGGTGCTGAAGATGTCGAAAGCTCGGAAGAAGGGCATATCATCTGGTGTGCCGATACCGACCTGAACGAAGTGTCGAGCGCCCTTGAAGCTGCGCTGGGGGAAACCGATTCCACCAAGCTGATCTGGAAGCCTACGACGACAACCGAGTTGGGTCTGGAAGACATGCAAAAGCTGATGAAGCTGGTCGATGCGCTGGAGGACGACGATGACGTTCAACGCGTGACGACGAATTTCGAAGCCACAGACGAAGTCATGGCTCAGCTCTGATCCGCATTGCAAGAAAAGTACGAAAAACCCGGTCTTTGGCCGGGTTTTCATTTTTGACACAGGGGGTTCTTGGCCGGTTGCGTGGAACTGAGTACCATGGATTGATCAAACCCAAGTGGCGCGCCCTTTTGCGAGCCGAGGAACCCAAGCGCGCATATGACTGACAAGTCACTGGACACATCGAAAAGAAACGTTCCGGTCCTGGCCGGGCAAAGCATTCTGTCTCAGGTGGCGTGGACCCTAGGCAGCCCATCCGTGGTCCTGCCATTTCTGGCCGTGTCGCTTGAGCTTCCAATGTACATAGCCGGCGCGCTTGTGTCGGTGCGGATGGTTGGCAGCATGATCTCGGATGTTTTCCTCGCGTATCCCATCGCAGCGCGTGACCGCAAGAAACGTGCAATCGCGATGACTGAGGTCGCAATCGGTGCCTGCCTGATTTTGGCTTTGTTGGTGGCCTCAACAGGTGTCGTTCCGGTCATAGGTGTGGCCTTTGTCGCGGCATTTTTCATGATCGGTTTGATCGAAGAAATTCAGTCGCTGATGTATACCGATCTGCTGGGCGATCAGGTGCGCTCCAAATCGCGGATGATCATGCATTATCTGCAGCTGGGGGTGGGTGGATTGGGCGCAATCGGATTGGCGTTGCTGGTTCACGAGATCACCAAAGAAAATCCACCGTTTTCGCGCCATTCCGCAGTCATCGCCGTTTCGGTAACATTCTTTGTCCTATCCGGCCTGTCGATTCTAATGATGTCCGAAACCGCCGGTCCCACCCAGGAACAGGGCGCGCAACGGATCAATAAGCGAAAGTTCCTGGATAACTTCACCGATATCGCCGCAATGTTCGATCAGCACTGGTTCCGCCGTTACATGATCATGCGCATGCCGCTTGTTGTCGTATCCCTGTCCGTACCGTTCTTTGCGCTGATCGCAGCCGAAGCGCACCACGATTCGGCCAGAGGGCTGACGGCGATGATCGTGTCGTCGGCGTCGGGGTATCTTGTATCTGCCCCACTGTGGCAATTGGTGAACATGAAATCGCATCGCGCCGTGATGGTCACCGGGAACCTGATGGTGGCACTGACGGGCGGTGCGCTTTTGGCCGTGCACTTTCTGGGCATGGACCATGACGTTCACTTACACGCCATTGCCTTGTTCGTTGTCACTGTTGCGGTGACAGGGATCAGCAGTGCCCGCAAGCTGTACTTCCTAGACGTTGCCCCAAAAGATCAGAGGGTCAAAGGTGCCGCAGCGATCAAGAGCATTTGCCGGATCTCTGGCGTGTTGCTCTCGGCCGCGTTGGCAGGCGTTGCGCATTTGCACGAGGTCGCCTGGGCAATCGCCTTCATCGTCGCCACAAGCGTTTTCGCGGCGGTCGCCTGTTACCGTGTTGTTGTACCCAGCGAGAAAAAAGCGGTTCAGTCCTAGTCTGCCGTGTCAACTGGAAGCAGGGCACCATTGGCGGCGCGCTTGACTGCGTCAGTTAGCGGGGCCAACGCCGTGGAGAGCACACGACCCACCTGCCAGGTCAGCCCTACGTCAAGCCGCGCGCCCGGTACCAAGCGGCATAACCGGCCATCTTCCAGCGCTGGGCGCGCAAGGCTTTCCGGATTCATTCCCCACCCAATCCCCGCAATGGCCGCTTCTACAAACCCCTGAGAGGAGGGCAGGAAATGCGAGGGGGGTGATAGCCGTTGACCTGTCTGCCGGGTAATCCAGGCTTTTTGCAGCCCATCCTTGCGGTTGAATGTCAAACAGATGGCGCGGGACAACGTCTCGACATTTACACCGGCCGCGAACCATTTGCGCATGAAATCGGGGCTGGCCGTGGGGATGTACCGCAGGGCGCCAAGGGCGACGGCGTCGCTGCCTGGGACTGTATCACCTCCGACCGTTATGGCGGCGCTGACCTCTCCGCGCCTCAGCCATTCCGCCGAATGATCCTGATCGTCAACGACCAGATCGAACAGCAGGCCGTCGACCTGAGACATGACATTGATGAACCACGTCGCCAGAACGTCGGCTGGCACGGCGACGCGCACGCGCGCGGGGCCGTTGGTTTGATCAAGCGTCAGTTCGCGGGCCAGATGCGTCTCAAGTAACCCGATGTCCTCGGCGTGTTGAGCGATACGCAAACCCATCGGAGTGCCCGTGCAGGGCGTTCCGCGATTGATCAGGGTTGCGCCGACAAGGTCTTCCAGCGCCTTGATCCGTTGTGAAACCGCAGAAGGCGTAACTGCAAGTTCCGAAGCGGCCGCGTCAAAGCTGCCATGACGCAGGATGGCAGACAGCGCAGTCAGGTGGTTTGGATCCAGTAGCATTAGACAGACTTAACTGAGGTCAGTTTCTTTAATTTGATAGATGTTCGGTAAGCAAGTAGTCAACGCCTCAGACTATCGGAGGTTTCATGTCCACATCCTTGATCGCAGGCTTTGTGCTTGGCTTCAGCCTGATCCTCGCCATTGGCGCGCAAAACGCCTTTGTTCTGCGTCAGGGATTGCGGCGCGAGCACGTATTCCCACTGTGCCTGACTTGCGCGGTGTCTGATGCCATTCTCATAGCCGCCGGCGTTGCGGGTTTCGGAACATTGGCGCACGCGTTGCCCTGGTTCGAGACTGTCATGCGATATGGCGGGGCGATCTTCCTGATATGGTACGGTTTGCGCAGCCTGGGTTCGGCCAGGCGCGGCGGAGCGGTGATGGAGATCGGCGAGGGTAAGCGGGTCAGCCTGAAATCTGTTCTGCTGACCGTTCTTGCGTTCACATGGCTGAACCCGCATGTCTATCTGGATACAGTTGTGCTGATTGGTTCAATCTCGGCGCAGTATGATGACCGGCTGGCCTTTGCGCTTGGGGCAATGACGTCCAGCTTTGTGTTTTTCTTTTCGCTGGGCTACGGGGCTGGGATGCTGTCCCCGATTTTCACAAGACCACGGGCGTGGCAGGTGCTGGATTTAATAATCGGCGTGGTCATGCTGGCAATTGCCGCAAAGCTCGTATTGATGTGACGGGTTGCCTCTGCCAAGTATTCGGTGTTCAACCGTTAACATGTCAACTTTAACCGCCCAACACCGCCCTGTGGCTGGCATGCTCTGGATGTTTTCGGCAGGCTTGTCGTTTGTGGTCATGACCGCGTTGGTAAAGTCGCTGGGCTCCTCGATGGACCCTACGCAGGCTGCGTTCCTGCGCTTTGCCTTCGGCTTGATCTTTCTGTTGCCAGCGTTGCGCCTGGTGTTGAAAACCCACCTTACAAGCAGCCACATCGTATTGTTGGGGACACGCGGTGTCGTCCACGCATTTGCAGTGATGCTGTGGTTCTTCTCGATGACCCAGATCCCGCTGGCCGAGGTTACGGCGATGAACTACATGACGCCGGTCTATGTCACGCTGGGGGCCGCGTTGTTTCTGGGCGAGAGGCTGGCCATCCGTCGGATCGCCGCGATTGGCGTGGCACTGGTTGGCGTTTTGATCATCCTAAGGCCGGGTTTCCGTGAGATTTCACTGGGTCATATCACCATGCTGGGCACGGCCCTGACCTTGGGCGGATCTTATCTGATCGCCAAAGTGCTTGTGCGTGATCTGCCGCCGTCGGTCGTTGTGGCGCATATGTCGATCTGGGTGACCATTGCCTTGATCCCCTTTGCGATTGCAGTTTGGACCACGCCCAGCTTGCGCGACCTCGGCGTGCTGTTTCTAGTGGCCAGTTTTGCCACGGCGGGCCACTATTTCATGACGATCGCACTTAAGGCAGCCCCGGTCGCGGTCACACAGCCGGTTACGTTCCTGCAGTTGATCTGGGCCACCCTGTTGGGCGCGCTGGTCTTCAACGAAAGCATCGACATTTGGGTTGTCGCGGGTGGTACGGTGATTCTGTTGGCGGTCAGTTTCATTGCCTGGCGCGAAGCGGTTTTGAACCGCAGCAGCTTGACGACCCCCAGTATCGCACCCAAACTCTAGCCGTTAACGGCCGCTTAAAACGTTATTGATTGACGGGTCAATAAAAACCCCTTAGCGTTTCCCGGTACACGTAATGAGGGGATAGCGATGCCGAAACTCGGAATGGAGCCAATCCGCCGTGACGCGATCGTCAAGGCAACAATCGCCGAGCTCGGGTCGAAGAAATCCCTTGATGTAACTGTCAGCCAGATTGCCAAACGGGCAGGCATGTCCAGCGCGCTGGCGCATCATTATTTCGGTGGCAAAGACCAGATCTTTCTGGCTGCCATGCGCCGTATCCTGTCGGACTTTGCCAATGAGGCTAAACAGGAGCTGAAGAATGCCGTCCCGCAGGAGCGCGCGCAGGCCATTATCCGGGCCTGTTTTGCACCATCATGTTTCACACCGGATGTCATCGCTGCGTGGATGACGTTCTACGTGCTGGCCCAAACGAATGATGACGCCTTGCGCCTGTGGCAAATCTATCAGGCGCGTATCCGGTCGAACCTGACACACGCCCTGCGCCCGTTGCTTAGCGATCCGGCTGAAGCGGCCGAAAACATGATCGCCCTTATCGACGGGTTGTACATCCGCGCCGCACTAAGCGCCCCGGAGGAGCCGCAACTGGCCGTTAACCACGCAATGCGTGTCCTCAACACTCTGCTCGAGGCTGAAAAATGACAAAACCGAACATTCTGATCCTGATGGTGGATCAGCTGAACGGGACCCTCTTTCCAGACGGTCCCGCTGACTGGCTTCACGCTCCGAACCTGAAGAAGCTGGCTGAGCGGTCGACCCGGTTTGCCAATGCTTATACGGCTTCGCCGCTTTGCGCGCCGGGGCGGGCCAGCTTCATGTCCGGTCAGCTGCCTTCGCGCACGGGTGTTTATGACAACGCCGCAGAATTCCGCAGCGACATCCCGACCTATGCGCACCATCTGCGCCGTGCGGGCTACTACACCTGCCTGTCTGGCAAGATGCACTTTGTCGGCCCCGATCAGATGCACGGGTTCGAGGATCGCCTGACCACAGATATCTATCCGGCTGATTTCGGTTGGACGCCGGACTATCGCAAACCGGGCGAGCGTATTGACTGGTGGTACCACAATATGGGCTCGGTGACGGGCGCAGGCGTGGCCGAAATCTCCAACCAGATGGAGTATGACGACGAGGTCGCCTACAACGCCAAGGCCAAGCTCTATGATCTGGCGCGCGGCAAGGTTGACCGCCCGTGGTGTGTGACCGTCAGCTTTACCCACCCGCATGACCCTTACGTGGCGCGCCGCAATTATTGGGATCTGTACGAAGACTGCGAGCACCTGCAGCCCGAGATTGCGGACATTGGTTATGACAATCAGGATCCGCACTCAAAGCGTATCTTTGATGCCAATGATTGGCGCAGCTTCGACATCACAGAAGAAGACATCCGCAAGTCGCGCCGCGCCTACTTTTCCAATATCTCATATCTGGACGACAAGATCGGTGAAATCCTCGAGGTGCTGGAAACAACCCGGCAAGAGGCGATCATCATGTTTGTCTCGGATCACGGCGACATGCTGGGCGAGCGGGGCCTGTGGTTCAAAATGAACTTCTACGAAGGGTCGGCACGCGTGCCGTTGATGATTGCCGCGCCGGATATGCCGGCAGGCCGTATCGACACACCGGTTTCGACAATCGACGTCACGCCAACCCTTGGCGCACTGGCGGGTGTAGATATGGCCGAGATCGCGCCGTGGACCGATGGCGAAGACCTTGTGCCACTGGCAAATGGCACCGAACGGACTGCTCCGGTGAAGATGGAATACGCGGCCGAAGGCTCGTATGCGCCGCTGGTTTCGCTGCGCTACGGCAAGTGGAAATACAATCGCTGCGCATTGGACCCAGATCAGCTGTACGATCTTGAGGCTGACCCGCATGAGTTGGAAAACCTCGCGGAAAACCCCGAACAAGCAGGCACGCTGGAAACTTTGCGCGCGAAATCTCAGGCGCGTTGGGACTTGGATCAATTCGACGCGGATGTCCGCGCCAGCCAGGCGCGCCGATGGGTTGTTTACGAGGCGCTGCGGCAGGGCGGGTATTACCCATGGGATTACCAGCCACTGCAGAAGGCATCCGAGCGCTACATGCGCAATCACATGGATCTGAATGTCGTCGAGGAAAACGCCCGCTACCCGCGCGGCGAGTAACCTCTTCACCTTTTTGAAAATACTCCTGCCGAACGGTTCAAAACGCAGTTCGGCAGGATATGGAGACCTGAAAATGGAAGCAGATTTCGTCATCGTCGGCGCAGGATCCGCAGGTTGCGCGATGGCATATCGCCTGAGCGAGGCCGGGGCCTCGGTTCTTGTGATCGAGCATGGTGGCAGCGATGCCGGACCATTCATCCAGATGCCGGCGGCGCTGAGCTATCCGATGAACATGCCGATGTATGACTGGGGTTACAAGTCCGAGCCCGAGCCGCACCTGAATAACCGCGAACTGGCCTGCCCGCGCGGCAAGGTGGTCGGTGGATCATCCTCGATCAACGGTATGGTTTACGTTCGTGGCCACGCGCGTGATTTTGACACTTGGGCCGAGATGGGCGCCGATGGCTGGTCTTATGCGGATGTGTTGCCCTATTATAAGCACATGGAAACCTGGCATGACGGTGGACATGGTGGTGATCCGACATGGCGTGGCACCGATGGCCCGCTGCATGTATCGCGCGGCCCGCGCGAGAACCCTCTGTTTCAGGCTTTCGTCGATGCGGGGCAGCAAGCGGGATACGAAGTTACCGGCGACTATAATGGTGAAAAGCAGGAAGGCTTCGGCCCGATGGAGCAAACCGTTTGGAAAGGACGGCGTTGGTCAGCGGCAAACGCGTATCTGAAACCCGCGCTCAAGCGCGATATCTGCGATATCGTGCGCGGGCTGGCCTCAAAGGTGGTCATGGAAAATGGCCGCGCAATTGGCGTGGAATTGATCCGAGGTGGCAAGACTGAGGTCATCCGCGCTCGGCGCGAAGTGGTTCTGGCGGCGTCCTCGATCAACTCTCCCAAACTGCTGATGCTGTCAGGCATCGGTCCGGCGGCGCATCTGGCCGAGCATGGGATCGACGTCGTGGCGGATCGCCCGGGTGTGGGTGCGAACCTTCAGGACCATCTGGAGCTTTACATCCAGCAGGCATCCCTACAGCCGATCACGCTGTACAAGCACTGGAACCTGATCAGCAAAGGTCTGATCGGGGCGCAGTGGTTGTTCACAAAAACAGGTCTGGGTGCGTCGAACCAGTTCGAAAGTGCGGCTTTCATTCGCTCAAAGCCAGGCGTGGAATACCCTGATATTCAATATCACTTCCTGCCAATTGCCGTTCGCTATGACGGTCAGGCGGCGGCCGAAGGTCATGGTTTCCAGGCGCATGTCGGGCCGATGCGCTCGCCCTCGCGCGGGGCGGTGACGCTGCGGTCGGCCAAGGTCGAAGACGCGCCAGTGATCCGCTTCAACTACATGAGCCATGAAGAGGATTGGGCAGATTTCCGCACCTGTGTTCGCCTGACGCGTGAGATTTTCGGGCAGGATGCGTTCAAACCTTATTCCGGTAAAGAAATCCAACCGGGTGCAGATGTGCAATCTGACGAAGCGCTCAATGCCTTTATCGCCGAACATGCTGAAAGCGCTTATCATCCCTGTGGAACCTGCCGAATGGGCCGTGCGGATGATAAAAATGCCGTGGTCGATCCGGAAGGCCGTGTGATCGGTGTGGACGGGCTGCGCGTCGCCGACAGCTCGATCTTTCCGCAGATCACCAATGGTAACTTGAACGCGCCGTCGATCATGGTGGGTGAGAAGATGTCCGACCATCTTTTGGGCAAGGAAGCCTTGCCTTCCGCCAATGACCGCCCTTGGATTCACCCGCAATGGGCTGTTGCCCAACGGTGAAAGAAGGCATGATTTGATCCGCGTCAAAGCTTGACGGGGCCGGGACGAATAGACTTGGATCGTAACGAAATATTTTCAGGAGCGAACAGGAATGTCCCACACCCCGCACGAACTGGCCGAAGAGTTTCCGGACAAGGTTGAGCTGATGAGCCAGCTTAAGCAAACGGACGCTCATTTTTCACGGCTGGCGGACGAGTATCATGCGATCAACCGCGAGGTTCATCGTGCCGAAACCAATGTCGAACCGATGGATGATATCGCTGAGACAGATCTGCGTAAAAAACGTGCGGTTCTGAAAGACGAGATCTGGGCGATCTTGTCCAAGTCCTGAAAAAAGCGGGGGCTCTGCCCCCGTCGCGGCACGCCTCGGCTCCCCCGGATTATTTTGGGTCAGGTGAAGATCAGGTGACTTCATAGGGCAAGGTGCCGCGGGTATGGGCGTCGATTGTCAGACGTCTTTCCAAAGGCGGGACCGATCGCTGATGACAATTTGGCCGCTCGCAGATGCGGCAGGATATGCCAATTGGCTCGTAAGCGCTGGCGTTGTTGAAATCCAGATTGTCGGCATAAACCAGCGCCTCGGCGTGGCGCACCTCGCAACCTAGTGCAATCGCATAACGGCGCACAGGTGCGCCGTATGAGCCGCCTGATTTCGACACGTCCCGAGCCAAAGATATGTACTGAACACCATCGGGTGTTTCTGCCAGCTGCCGCAGGAAGTGGCCGGGCGTTTCGAAAGCGCGGTGGACGTTCCATAGGGGGCAGGCGCCGCCGAACCGGGCAAATTGCAGGCGCGTGGCCGAGTGTCTTTTGGTGATCGTTCCGGCCTGATCAACGCGAACGAAAAAAAACGGAATGCCTTTTGCGCCAGGGCGTTGCAGGGTCGACAACCTGTGCGCCACCTGTTCGATCGATGCGCCAAACCGGTTGCTAAGCAGTTCAAGGTCGTGACGATATTCCTGTGCCGTGGCCAGAAATTTGGCATAAGGCATCAGTGATGCGCCGGCGAAGTAATTTGCCAGCCCGATCTTGGCAATGGCACGGGCCTCATCGCTGTGAAATTTGGCAAAATCTAGCGTTGCTTCAAGAAGTTTGTCCTGACTGATCAGTGCAACCTGCAACAACAACTGAAACACCTGAGTTTGTGGTGCGATTCTGGACGAAAGCTGCAGTGTTTTGTTTTCTGGTTCGTACTTTCGGGTTTCATCGATATCCGGGAATTGTACCCGGATGCCGCGCTCCGCGAGGCTGTCCAGGGCTGCAGCGCGTATGCCACCGGCATCCTCGGCGCGCCCAGCAAATCGTTCAGCCGCACGGTCCATCGCGTCGATATAGTTGTCGCAATAGTGGAAGAAGTCTCGCACTTCCTCCCATGGGCTGGCCTGGATTTGCGCGTCTTCGCGCCCCAATGCTTCGTCAAGGGAAGCCAGGCGTTCATGCGTCTGACGATAGGTGCGGTGCAGGGCAATGAAGGCCCGTGCCAGAGCGGGTGCGTTTGAAGCCGTCAGGCGGAGATCGGCGAGTGGCGGAACGGCATCGTCAAAGACCGGATCGGCCAATGCCTCGCGCATGTCCGAGACCAGGCGTTCACTGTCGCCGGTGCTCAACTCGGTGACATCCATTCCGAATTCTTGCGCCAGCGCCAGAACGACCGTGGTCGAAATCGGACGGTTGTTGTTCTCCATCTGGTTCAGATAGGGCAGGGAAACACCCAGTTTGGCGGCAAATTCCTTTTGTGTCAGTGACAAGCGTGTACGCATTTCGCGTAGCTTTGCACCTGCATAGAGTTTCTGAGTCGCCATGTTGAGCCTTTGCAACTTTCCTAATTCGGCAAGCTAACTTTGCAAACTGTCATAGGCAAGCCATTCAAAGGCCCAGTTGCCGTTCGCGTCGAATAACGGACAATATTGCGCATACTGCCAAGACCGAAGTTGCCAGCATCAACCACAGCAGGGGCATTGCTCCGGTTTCGTGGGTTAGCAAGGCTCCTGCAAGCGCGCTGAGGCCTGCTCCGCCGCCCAACATAATGGCGCCACTCAGCCCGGATGCCGTCGCGGCCAGATGCGGTCGCACCGAAAGCGCGCCGGAAGTCGCGTTGGGAATCGTCATGCCGTTTCCAATGCCGACAAAGGTCATGAAACCAAAAAAGCTGAGCGCTGTTCCGAAGCCGGCCAGAAACAAGATGGCGGACATTGCAACGCCTGCTGCGTTCAGCCAGCAGCCCCAAAGTACCATTCGATTGACGCCGAAGTGAACGGAATAGCGACCACTGAAGAAGTTACCAAAAAAGTACCCAACGGCTGGGGCACCAAAGTAGATGCCGACCTCGGCGGCGCTGAGGCCGAATAGTTCGGTGCCGATAAAGGGAGCGCCGCCCAGATAGGCAAAGAAGGCGCCAGACGACAGCGCGGATGACAGCGAATAGCCCCAAAATCGCGGGGAACCCAGCAGTTCGGGGTATTCCCGAAATTGTTGAACCAGTGTTTTGCCGCTCTTGGCTGAGGTTTCGCCAAAATCTAAGTAAGTTAGCACCAGCGTCATTACGCCAAGAACGAAGGGCAGCCAAAAGTTGGCTTTCCAGCCAAAGCTCTCCTCCAACAGGCCTCCGATCGCGGGTCCGATCATGGGGACAATGGCCATGCCCATCGTTACGTAACCGATCATCGACGCGGCCTGGTCCTGATCATATAGGTCCCGAACCGCCGCACGGCTAAGAACCATGCCGACGACGATGATTGCCTGACACATTCTGAAAACAAGAAAGACCTGGACGTTGGGTGCATAGATGCAGCCCAACGTAGCCACCAAAAAAAGGACCAACCCCCAAAGTAGAACGGGACGGCGCCCCGCCTTGTCGGCAATTGGTCCGATCAGGATCTGAAGCACCGCATTGACCAGCAGGTACAGGGCAATCGACAGTTGCATGACCTTGTAGTCGGCCTGAAAGTGCAGTGCCATATTGGGCAGGCTCGGCAAAAACAGATTGAGGCTGAGCGCGGACAATCCGGACAGTAAAACCAGAGTGGTAATTTTGGGAGGCGAGCGATGCGCTGACGAAGAACTAAACTGCATAGTTCACGTGTATAGTCACCACGGATAAGAATGCCATCCATCACGCGTTTTGTGAGTGAAAATTAGCAAGTTTACAATATTCACCAAGATGATTGGATAAGATTTGCAAATTTGCCGAAAGATACTTTGGTCTCGCGGCATCTGCGTATAGTGTCCGGCCAGATTTTACAGGGGATCATCGTTATGAAAGACATCCTTTCCGAACTTGAAGACCGTCGCGACAACGCGCGGCTGGGTGGTGGACAAAAGCGCATCGACGCACAGCACTCGCGCGGCAAACTGACTGCGCGGGAACGGGTCGAACTGTTGCTGGATGAAGGCAGCTTTGAAGAATTTGACATGTTTGTCAGCCATCGGTGCACCGATTTCGGGATGGAGAAGCAAAGGCCAGCGGGTGACGGTGTCGTTACTGGTTGGGGTACGATCAATGGTCGCATGGTTTATGTGTTCAGCCAGGACTTTACAGTCTTTGGCGGCTCACTTTCGGAAACCCATGCTCAGAAGATCTGCAAGATCATGGATATGGCCGTTCAGAACGGTGCACCGGTGATTGGCATTAACGACTCGGGCGGGGCGCGAATTCAGGAAGGCGTGGCGTCGCTGGCTGGTTATGCCGAGGTGTTCCAGCGCAACATCATGGCGTCAGGCGTGGTTCCGCAGATCAGCGTGATCATGGGGCCCTGTGCTGGCGGCGCAGTCTACAGCCCGGCGATGACCGACTTTATCTTCATGGTCAAAGACACCTCGTACATGTTTGTGACCGGCCCCGACGTGGTCAAGACGGTCACAAACGAAGTCGTTACCGCCGAGGAACTGGGTGGGGCGTCGACCCATACCAAGAAATCGTCGGTTGCTGACGGAGCGTTTGAGAACGACGTTGAAGCACTGGCCGAGGTGCGCCGTTTGGTTGATTTCCTGCCGCTCAACAACCGCGAAAAGCCGCCAGTGCGCCCGTTCTTTGACGAACCTGACCGTTTGGAAACCTCGCTGGATACATTGATCCCCGACAACCCTAATACGCCGTACGACATGAAGGAACTCATCACCAAAGTGGCGGATGAGGGTGATTTCTACGAAATTCAGGAGGATTTTGCCAAAAACATCATCACCGGGTTCATCCGGCTTGAAGGGCAGACAGTGGGCGTTGTAGCCAATCAGCCGATGATCCTGGCCGGTTGTCTGGACATCGACAGCTCGCGCAAGGCCGCGCGGTTTGTGCGGTTCTGCGATTGCTTCGAAATTCCGATCCTGACGCTGGTGGATGTGCCTGGCTTCCTGCCGGGGACGTCGCAGGAATATGGCGGAGTGATCAAGCACGGTGCAAAGCTGTTGTTTGCCTACGGTGAAGCCACGGTGCCAAAAGTTACCGTCATCACCCGTAAGGCTTATGGTGGTGCCTATGATGTTATGGCCTCCAAGCACCTGCGCGGTGACTTCAACTATGCCTGGCCTACAGCCGAAATCGCGGTGATGGGCGCAAAGGGCGCGACCGAGATCATTCACCGTGCCGATCTGGGCGATGCCGAGAAAATTGTGCAGAACACGCAGGACTACGAGGACAGGTTTGCGAACCCGTTTGTCGCGGCCGAGCGTGGCTTTATCGATGAGGTGATCATGCCTCAATCGACCCGCCGTCGCGTTTCGCGGGCTTTTGCCAGCTTGCGGAACAAGCACGTGAAAAACCCGTGGAAAAAGCACGACAACATCCCCCTTTAAGGGAATGTGCCAGGAAATCTGCCCGGCCAAAACGGTTTGGACAGCGTCTCGGACAAACGGTCAGGGCAGATTACTTGGGTGCAAAATTGACTTTGAGGCCACAACTGCTAATGACTTGCCCAATCAGACATAGAACAGCGCGGGCCGAAAGCCAGGCGCGCGCGATCCCGGAGAGAGGAGCTCGCCTGTGGCGGGTCCGGGATCGCGCCTTAGCTGTTGTACTGTCGGTTTTTGCTGTCCCCGTTCTGGCTGATTCCGAAAACCTGTTGCCGGTCCCGTCCGGACAGCCAGTGCACCTGAGCGACGTTCTGCTGGACAATAACCCCGGTGAGCTTTGGGTGCGGTTTCGCTTTATTGCGCCCAAGATCGGTTCGGACGTTGGCCGGATCGGGTACGATATCGCCTCGGTCGACATGGAACATCTGTGCCAGACGCTTGCGGTTACTTATGTGGCTAAATACGAACTGGACGCTGCCCGGGTGGTCATTTCCCTGTCTGACCGGCCCATCGAATTCGGCCGTACATCCCCTGATGCCACGCAGTTCTTTGAAGCCTACCGACTGGAACAGTCCCGGTGTATCTGGGAGGGGCTTTGACCATGAATCGCGCTATTCATCCCGTCAGGGCATTTCTGAACAGTTACGCGGCTTTGGAGGTGCGCACCATGACATCATCCTGTGACGGATGTGAATATCTGATCCCAATGACCCCTTGTGCAACTGAGGTGGAACCATGCTGAAACATCGCGGATTTCCCGGGCGCCTGCCGGGTACTGACTTTCAGTTCATTATTCGTCGGGCCAATCCCAAAGGCGTGACGCCCCTGACCCGCCGCGAGCGGTTTCGAGATCGTAAACCCGCGGACAAGCGCGCGGATGCGGCTTTTATGGAAGCCCTGTGGGCGCATTTTGGCGACCAACCGTTTGAGAGGGGCAATTTGGATGCTGGCCGTCTTTGCTGGCTGTTCGAACGCGAAGTCATTCCGGCCGAAGATCCTTTTGATCCAGCTAGTTACGACGCGCTTTTGGTCATTGATCCGAATGTGGGCCGGATTTCCTTCCCCGAAATTTTTGACGGGGTGCGCTGATCGTGCCAACCGCTGTCGCACATAACGCGGTGAGGCCTTCCAGGCCAAAAACCCTGCCCGTGTCGGGGCAGGGTCGGTATGTGTGGTCAGAAGTTCAGTTGCGCCGCCAATTGAATTCGGTTGCTGTCAAAGGTGCGTCCGGTCGGTGCATCGTTCCGCTCACCATAGAAGTATTCGGCGCTAAGCGTCAGATTGTCGGTCGCTTTGTAAAAGGCGTTCACGTGGATCGTTTCAACCTCGGTAAAGGACAGGGTCCCGGTCGAGGTCGGCAGGTCGTAATTCTCTTGCCCATAAGCGATGCCGACGTTCCATTTGGGGCTCAGTTCCTGGCGGAATTCCACGGTAAATCCGTCCACGTCGTTGGCCTGTCCGTTGACGATGGCGTCCCCGGCGGCGATCAGGTATGGGCCCAAAGCCTCGCCGTCGACATAGTTGACCTGAAACAGACCGCCTTGCCAGGGCCGGATGCCAGCCGAGAGGGTATAGCCGGTCTGATCCACTTCGACCGCGCCGGATTGCGCCTTACCATACAAAGCCGAGGCGCGGGCCAGGTAGGTACCGTTGTTGTATTCGATGGAGCCGGTCAGGACGGGATCATTCGAATCCGAGCCGCCAACGTTTTCCTCGATCGCCACCGCAAAGGTTGTGTCAGAGCCCAGCGTGTTCGTATAGCGCACTTGAGGGGCGCGAGCGAAAGGAATGCCAACGGGGCCGTTGAATTCAACGGTCGTGGGATAGGTGTCCAACGGCTGGAAGTTGGTCCAGAATTGACCGATCAACCAGTTATCACCAATACGGATATTGGCGTGGCGCAGGCGCAGTTCAGCAGGCCCATCCGTCCCGCCGGAAAACAGGTCCAGTTCCAGCTGGCCCGCAATATCGCCGATGGCAGACGGCGTATTGGTCCGAAGCCCGATACGCGATTGGCGCACGGTAGCCCCAAAGGTGCCGCTGGTGGCGTTTGCTGGCTCGCCAATTTGGGTCGCATCGGCAAGATCGCCCAGTTCAAAGTCCGTGTCGTAGAAGAAATCAGCCTTAACGTACCCATAAACATCAAGAGTGGTGTTTCCGATTCGAAGATCGCCAGTGCCAGCGCCGGGATTTGCGGCCTCGAGGGCTTCGACGCGAGCACGCAGGGCATCAAGTTCCGTTTGCGTCTGGGCGTCTTGGGCGAAAGCAGCCGCGCCGGACATGCCAAGCGTGGACACGGCAAGCAGCAACGCCGTTTTTCTCTTTGCAATCATGTGGATAGTTCCTTGTGTGCGAGTGTGCACGGGTACCGTTCCACGCAAGAGAACTTGAGGGAAATCACGAGAACGGGATGGGAAGCGCCTAGTTTCTCAAGGAAACGTGCAAAACTTTCGGACCGTTTTCACCCTAAGGTGAACAGATCAGTTAACCCTTTGCGTTTGAAAAGACAAATTCTGGCGCCTTTTTCCGCAACCCGTGATGTTGCAGGCGCAGAAACAGACCAATTGCTGAGGAAAAGTAACAGCAACGTGACGGCATTGGCCTCGCGTTTCACCCCCCAAACTGCATCTGATCTCGGCGCGAATCTGCGCGCGCATTCGCCCAATGGGCGATTTCCAGCCGGAATCCTGACCGGAAACAATACTTTGTTTACGCATTTGATTGTGCCAAGCAATCTGACCAAGCCGTGCGGCTCTACTTTGCCTGCGTCGCACAAGCACCTACTATTCCGTACCCCTTCCTTCCGCGGGCAGGCTTGTGATGTCCACAAAGTCCTGCCCGCGTTTTTCTTTGCGCAATATCCAAGCGTAAAGCGGCACAAATCTACGCAAAACTCTGTTCAGGACGGCCTGTTATTGAATAACAAGGTCGAAATCGGACATCTGCCCCGGAACGCATCAAGAATTCCAAAGGGGCAGATATCATGCGAATCTCGAAACTCGTTCTTGCAATGGCGACCTGCGCAGGCCTTGCCGCCTGTGGTGACACGACGGGCGAACAGGCGCTGCTTGGCGGTGGCGCAGGCGCCGTCGGGGCGGCTGTTGTCAGCGCCGACCCGCTGTTCGGCGCGGTTGTCGGCGCGGCGGGCAATGTCCTGTACTGCAAGACACAAAACAACTGTAGGTAATACCGGGTTTTTCGGGGCGCGCGTCGCCCCGACCGTCATCGCGCATCACGCCGCCGTGGGGAACGTTCCCTGCGGCGGCGTTTTGCGTTCTCAGAACATCAAGACAAAGGACGTTCCATGTTTAACAAGATCCTGATCGCCAACCGGGGCGAGATCGCCTGCCGGGTCATCAAGACAGCCCGCAAGATGGGTATCGGCACCGTTGCCATCTATTCGGATGCAGACAAGAACGCGTTGCATGTGTCGATGGCGGATGAATCGGTGCATATCGGCCCGCCGCCTGCGAACCAGTCCTATATCGTGATCGACAAGGTCATGGATGCCATTCGCCAGAGTGGGGCCCAGGCGGTGCATCCTGGTTATGGCTTCCTGTCGGAAAACTCGAAATTCGCCGAGGCGCTTGAGGCCGAAGGCGTTGCATTTGTTGGTCCACCGGTTCGGGCAATCGAAAGCATGGGCGACAAGATCACCTCGAAGAAGATCGCACAAGAAGCCGGTGTTTCCACCGTTCCCGGTTACATGGGGCTGATCGAAGACGCAGAAGAGGCCGTCAGGATTTCCAACGAAGTCGGCTATCCGGTCATGATCAAGGCCAGCGCCGGCGGTGGTGGCAAGGGCATGCGGATCGCGTGGAATGACGAAGAAGCGCGCGAAGGGTTCCAGTCGTCCAAGAATGAGGCGGCAAACTCGTTTGGTGATGACCGTATCTTTATCGAAAAATTCGTGACCCAGCCGCGTCACATCGAAATTCAGGTCCTTTGCGACAGCCATGGCAACGGCATTTATCTGGGCGAGCGTGAATGCTCGATCCAGCGTCGGAACCAGAAAGTGGTCGAAGAAGCACCGTCGCCGTTCCTGGACGAAGCGACCCGTAAGGCGATGGGCGAACAGGCCGTGGCACTGGCCAAGGCCGTAGACTATGCCAGCGCCGGTACGGTTGAATTCATCGTCGATGGCGAAAAGAATTTCTACTTCCTGGAAATGAACACGCGTCTGCAGGTGGAACACCCGGTCACCGAACTGATCACCGGAGTCGATCTGGTTGAGCAGATGATCCGTGTCGCAGCTGGTGAAAAACTGTCGATCACACAGGACGACGTGACCCTGACCGGCTGGGCGATCGAAAACCGTCTGTATGCCGAAGATCCGTATCGTGGCTTCCTGCCGTCGATTGGTCGTCTGACCCGCTATCGTCCGCCGCAAGAGATTGCCTCTGGTCCGTTGTTGGTGAACGATAAATGGCAAGGTGAAGCGCCCGAAGGTGAAGCTGCCGTGCGCAACGATACCGGCGTCTATGAGGGCGGCGAGATCAGCATGTACTATGACCCGATGATCGCCAAACTGTGCACCTGGGCCCCGACCCGCGAGGCGGCGATCGAGGCGATGCGCGTAGCGCTGGACAGCTTTGAGGTCGAAGGCATTGGCCACAACCTGCCGTTCCTGTCGGCTGTGATGGACCATCCGAAATTCGTCAGCGGTGACATGACCACGGCCTTTATCGCTGAGGAATATCCCGACGGGTTCGAAGGCGTTGAACTGCCCGAGGCCGACTTGCGCCGCATAGCCGCGTCCTGTGCCGCGATGCACCGCGTGGCCGAGATTCGCCGCACCCGCGTTTCTGGTCGGATGGACAATCACGAACGCAAGGTCGGCTCTGATTGGGTCGTCACTCTGCAAGGGCAGGAATATGCAGTTGAGATTGATGCGGATCGCGATGGGTCAACCGTGACGTTCTCGGACGGTACCACCATGCGGGTCACTTCGGACTGGACGCCGGGCGATCACTTGGCGGTGCTGGACGTCGATGGCAGCCCGCTGGTTCTGAAAGTCGGAAAAATCTCGGGCGGGTTCCGTATTCGCAACCGGGGTGCAGACCTCAAAGTCCATGTCCGAACAACGCGTCAGGCCGAACTGGCCCGTATGATGCCCGAAAAGCTGCCGCCGGATACTTCGAAAATGCTGCTGTGCCCGATGCCCGGCCTGATCGTGAAGATCGATGTCGAAGTGGGGCAGGAAGTGCAGGAAGGTCAGGCACTGTGCACTGTCGAGGCGATGAAGATGGAAAACATCCTGCGCGCCGAGAAGAAGGGTGTCGTGTCCAAAGTCAACGCAGGCCCCGGCGACAACCTCGCCGTGGACGACGTGATCATCGAGTTCGAGTGATCATGATCGCGTTTTCACCATATCCCCATGGTTTCCCGGCGGTTCGCGCCGGGAGCTTTGGGCGTGGCGAAAGCGCTCAGCCGCCCTCGCGTCGTTCGCGGATTTCACGTTCGCGCAGGGGCGTTTTGTCGATGGAACGGCCGATTTCACGTGTGCTCCACGGCGAAGGTTTGCGCAGTTTGACCACGCCGTCCTTGTCGACGAACACCATCTGGAAACCGCGCGGACGTAATTGTGACCGGATCGGAGATCGGGCGGACGGATCGGTATCGGTCAGCACGACCACATCCCGGTCGCGCATGGCCGCTTCGCCTTCCAGAAGCATGTCGATTTGCTGCCGGAAACGCGGGTCGGCTGGGGTATCGGCAAAGACGACGATGGGCCGGTTGACCCATAAGTATTCGCTCAGCTCGCTATCACCAGCGGGGCGGACAAAATCTTCATCGGCGGGCGCAGACCCATCTGCCGCCATCGCGACCAGCGGGAATAGTGCCGAGAAAACAAGGGCAAGCGTTCGTGTCATAGGGCCTCCTGTTCGTTTGAATATAGCCTCTACGCCGGTGAATGCGACCGGCGAAATGCACGCAGGCTTCAAAATATCGCGTTTACACCTGCCGCGACGCGCGGCACCGAACGTTAAAACGCGCAGGCAATGCCTGTTCGCGCCCCGAATTGAGAAAAGGAATACGCAATGACCGATACGAAAGACTGGCAGGCGCTGGCCGAGAAAGAGCTGCGCGGACGCCCGTTGGACGACCTGACCAAAGAGACTTTGGAAGGTATCGAAGTCAAACCTCTTTACACGCAGGAAGACACCGCTGAACTGCCGCATATGGGGTCGCTGCCTGGGTTCGGGCCGTTCACGCGCGGTGTGAAGGCGACCATGTATGCGGGCCGCCCTTGGACGATCCGCCAATATGCGGGTTTCTCGACCGCTGAAGAATCAAACGCGTTCTATCGCCGTAATCTGGCGGCCGGTCAGCAGGGTGTGTCAGTCGCCTTCGATCTGGCGACGCACCGCGGCTATGACAGTGACCATCCGCGCGTTGTCGGTGACGTGGGCAAGGCCGGTGTGGCAATCGACAGCGTCGAGGACATGAAGATCCTGTTCGACGGCATTCCGTTGGACAAGGTCTCGGTTTCGATGACCATGAACGGGGCGGTTGTTCCAATTCTGGCCAGTTTCATCGTTGCAGGCGAAGAGCAGGGGCATGACAAATCCGTCCTGTCCGGCACCATTCAGAATGACATTCTGAAAGAGTTCATGGTGCGCAACACCTACATCTACCCGCCCGAGCCTTCGATGAAGATCATCTCGGACATCATTGAGTTCACGTCGAATGAGATGCCGAAATTCAACTCGATTTCGATCTCGGGCTATCACATGCAAGAGGCTGGGGCGAACCTTGTGCAGGAGCTGGCCTATACGCTGGCTGACGGGCGCGAGTATGTACGCGCCGCCACGCAGGCTGGCATGGACGTCGACAAGTTCGCAGGGCGTTTGTCCTTCTTCTTTGCCATCGGCATGAATTTCTTCATGGAGATCGCCAAACTGCGCGCCGCGCGTACGCTGTGGCATCGGGTGATGACGGATTTTGGTGCGAAATCAGAGCGTTCCAAGATGCTGCGGACCCATTGCCAGACATCCGGCGTGTCGCTGCAGGAGCAGGACCCCTATAACAACGTGATCCGCACCTCCTATGAGGCGATGAGCGCGGTTCTGGGCGGTACCCAATCCCTGCACACAAACGCGCTGGACGAGGCGATTGCGCTGCCCACTGATTTCTCGGCCCGTATCGCGCGGAACACGCAGCTGGTTCTGCAAGAGGAAACCGGTGTGACCGATGTGGTCGATCCGCTGGCCGGTTCGTATTACATCGAAAGCTTGACCAACGAGTTGATCGAAAAAGCCTGGGCCTTGATGGAAGAGGTCGAGGAAATGGGCGGCATGACCAAGGCCGTTGCCAGCGGTATGCCCAAGCTGCGGATCGAGGAAAGCGCCGCCCGCCGTCAGGCCATGATTGACCGGGGTGATGAGGTGATCGTCGGCGTCAACAAGTACCGCAAGGAACAGGAAGACCCGATCGACATTCTGGACGTCGACAATGTGGCCGTGCGCGAAGCTCAGGTCGCACGATTGGAACGTATCCGTGCAACCCGTGACGAAGCCGCCTGTCAAACGGCACTGGATGCTCTGACCAAGACCGCCCGCGATGGTGGAAACCTGCTGGCTGCTGCCGTTGAGGCCGCCCGCGCACGTGCATCCGTAGGAGAGATCAGCATGGCAATGGAAAAAGAATTCGGCCGCCACCGCGCCGAAGTGAAAACGCTGGCCGGTGTCTATGGCGCGGCCTACGAAGGCGACGAAGGCTTTGCCGCGATCCAGAAATCTATCGAAGAATTTGCCGAGGCCGAAGGCCGCCGTCCACGCCTGCTTGTGGTCAAGATGGGGCAAGACGGGCATGACCGCGGTGCCAAGGTGATCGCAACCGCCTTTGCGGATATCGGGTTTGACGTGGATGTAGGTCCGCTGTTCCAAACCCCAGCTGAGGCCGCGCAGGACGCCGTGGACAACGACGTGCACGTCATCGGTATTTCGTCGCAGGCGGCGGGGCACAAAACACTGGCACCGCAGCTAGTAGAAGAGCTGAAGAAAGCCGGCGCCGAGGACATTCTTGTAATCTGCGGCGGGGTGATCCCGCAGCAAGATTATCAATTCCTCTATGATCACGGCGTCAAAGCGATCTTTGGCCCGGGCACCAACATCCCCGAAGCGGCTCAGGACATTCTGCGCCTGATCGGTGAAGCGAAAGGCTGAGGCTTTCAAAGATTTTCGTCGAAAAATCTTGTGATCCACCGCCTTTAAGGAAAACATGCGACCAGATCCGATAGGGTTTGGTCGTTTTTCATAGGAGGCGCTGCGTGTTACTGGATCATCTGGCGGTTGCGGGCGAAACGCTCGAAGAATCGTCTGCCCATGTCGAACAGGCATTGGGAGTACCGCTGCAGGACGGCGGCAAGCATGAAAGGTTTGGCACATATAACCGCCTGTTAGGATTGCGAGACGGCTTGTATCTTGAGGCCATCGCGATTGACCCACAGGCACCAAATCCTCAAAGAACCAGATGGTTCGATCTGGACCGGTTCAAGGGCGTGCCGCGCCTTACCAACTGGATATGCCGGGTGCCGGACATTTCAGCCTCGTTGACCGTGTTTCCGGATGTGGTGGGCCACCCGATCGACCTGGCCCGCGGGGCGTTACGCTGGCAAATGGCGGTTCCGCCAAACGGGCGTCTGCCCTTCGACAATCTGTTCCCGGCGCTTATTCAGTGGCACGGAGATTTGCATCCGGCAAATATGCTGCAGGATAGCGGCTGCCGTTTGCGTCGGTTGGTGGTTTTTCACCCGGACGCGCTGGAGCTAGCCAAGCTGCTAGGCGAAATGGGCGCTGTGGTTTTCGACACAGGTCCGGCCGCATTGCGGGCAGAGTTCGAAACTCCGCACGGGAAGCGCGTGTTGGAATGAAAATCAGGCAGGCCAAAGCTGCGGACGCCACAGAGATAGCTGCGATCACCAACGCAATCATCCGCGACACGCTGGTAACATTCACAACCGACGAACGCAGTGTAGACAGCATTGCGCGTGACATCGAAGCGCGCGGTCCGGCCTATCTTGTGGCTGAACAGGACGACCAGATTCTTGGGTTTGCCACCTATGGTCCGTTTCGATCCGGTCCGGGATACGCGCAGTGCCGAGAGCTAACGATCCAACTGGCCACTGATGCGCGTGAACAAGGTACGGGGCGAGTTTTGATGCGGGCGCTTGAGGCTGCCGCCCGGGCAGAGGGAACTCATGCACTGGTGGCGGGGATTTCTTCGGCAAATCCGGGGGCAGTTTCTTTTCACGCGGCCGTGGGCTTTGTCGAAGTCGGACGCATGCCCGAGGTTGGGTTCAAGTGGGGGAAACGTCTGGACCTTGTGCTGATGCAGAAAATTCTTGCCACAGACGGTTTGGTTGCACCTGACAGTCCCGATTTGGGACGCTAGGGTGCGCTCATGTCGATCTGGATCCGTATATCCGATGCGCTAAGCGCGCTTGCCCAAGGTGAAAGCCTTACCGCAGTCTTTGAAAAGCTGCGCTCGCCACCCGAACGGTCGGTGGCCTTCACCATTGCTGTGATCGCCTTGGGGGCGAAAATGGCCAAGGCGGATGGGCAGGTGACGCGAGATGAGGTTACGGCGTTTCGCGACGTTTTCCAGATCGCGCGTGATGACGAGGAAGGCGCGGCGCGCGTGTTCAACATGGCACGCACGGATGTTGCGGGTTATCAGGACTATGCCCGCAAGATCGCGCGAATGTTTTCCGAAGATAGCACCACACTGTGCGATTTGATGGAGGGGTTGTTCCACATCGCCATGGCGGACGGGTTCTATCACCCCAACGAAAACGAGTTTCTGGAAGAGGTCAGCCATATTTTCGGCCAGACCGATGCGCAGTTCATGGCCTTGCGTGCCCGTTTTGTGCCTGATGCGCCCAACGATCCTTACACGGTTCTTGGGGTGCCACGGGACATGCCGTTGCCCGATATTCGTAAGGTCTGGCGGCAGCTTGTACGCGAAACACATCCCGATGCGATGTTGGCGCGTGGAGTTCCCGAAGAGGCCGTACGTCTGGCCGAAAAAAAGATGATCGACATCAACCGTGCCTGGGACGAAATCAACGGCGCGCAGGCCTGAGGCATGCGCCTCGCGACTTATAACATCGAGTGGTTCGCCAATCTGTTTGATCGTCATGACGAACTGATCGCCGATGACAGTTGGTCAGGTCGCCATGATGTCACCAAGGCGCAGCAGATCGAGGCTATCGCCAAGGTTCTGACGGCGATCGATGCGGATGCTGTGCTGGTTGTCGAAGCGCCAAACACAGGGAAATCTCAGAACACGGTCCGCGCGCTACAAAACTTTGCCGAGGCGTTCGATCTGCGCACCAGCGAAGCCGTGATGGGATTTGCCAACGATACGCACCAAGAACTGGCCTTGTTGTATGACCCGCGCGTACTGACGGTGCGACATGATCCTAAGGACGGAGGGCACCGGGCTCCGCGTTTCGATCAGGTGTTTCAAATCGACCTCGATATCGACGCAACCGAGGATCAGGTACAGTTTTCCAAGCCGCCAATGGAACTGGCCGTCGAAACCAAGGCAGGCAAACCGTTTCGTCTTATCGGCGCGCATCTGAAGTCAAAGGCGCCTCACGGGGCGGAAACCCGCGATGCGGCGATCCGTATCGCGATCGCCAATCGTCGGAAACAGCTGGCTCAGGCGATCTGGCTGGGCAGGCGGATCAAGGCGCATCTGGCGGCTGATGATCAGGTAATCTTAATGGGCGATTTGAACGATGGTCCGGGGTTAGACGAGTTCGAAAACTTGTTTGGTCGCTCATCGGTTGAAATCTTGCTACAATCGGGGGTGTTCGACCCCCACGCGGATACGGCGTTTGGGTCAGAACCGGGTGAACGCCCGTCGACCGCGCGCTTTTATCGGCCCCAAGATCGCGGGTATCTTGAGGCGTTGTTGGATTACATCATGATCAGCGATGGGTTAAGGGATCTTCGCCCGGACTGGCGCATATGGCATCCGTTTCGCGATCCGGCCTGCCGTGACGCGCGTGACCTGCATGAGGCATTGTTAACCGCGTCCGACCATTTCCCTGTCACTCTGGATATCGAGCTGTGATCTTTCAACCGCGTTTCAGTTGCCCTATATTTTCAATATGAAACGTTTCATTCCAATCTGCGCGTTGACCGTCGTTATGGCCCTTCCGGCCTCTGCCGAGGAAGAGGGGAACAAATCCCTGATGGAGCAGGGCGCAGAGCTGTTCTTTGAAGGCCTGCGCCAGGAGATGGAGCCTGCATTGGATGAACTGCTGGGACTCGCTGAACAGTTTGGCCCGGCCATGCAGTCATTTATTGCGGAAATGGGGCCCGCCTTGGCCGAACTGGCAGATGAGATTGAGGATTGGAGCGCCTATGAAGCACCCGAGATCCTGCCTAACGGCGATATAATTATCCGCAAAAAGCCGCCGCAGGACCCAGAGATACAGCCAGAGATCCCTGAAGGCCCGCCCGAGGGCGAAACCGAGATTTGATATCTAGCCCCGGATGATGACGCGGGTTTCGGATTTCAAAGCGTTGCCGAGTGACTTTAGCCGTGCCTCGGCCACTTCGTTGAACAGGGGGCGTGCTGCAGTTGGCAAGAACAGGTCCAGTTGTTGCTTCTTGGGGTAAAATTTCAAAGTCGCCATCGGCGCATCGTTCTGCATCCACAGCATAGCACCAAACCGCATGGCCTTTCCCAAGATCTCGGCCTGTTTTTGATCTTTCTCGTCTAGGAGTTCGTACAGTGCGGTGAACCGGTTGCCCTCGCGTTTGTTGCGATACCGGTGCTGCAGGGCCAGCCCGATATAAACTCGCTCCGAGTGCTTCAAGCCGCCCAGATTGGCACGTGTGACGTAGTCGAAACAGACCTCGGCGCGATAGTCAGGATGTGCGCGCCAGCTGACGTCGTGCAACAGACAGGCCGCCTTTATCAGGCGGATGCGCGCGGGCGGGGCTGATTTGAACAGCGGCATCACGAAATCGAGCAGATGTTTTCCGAAACCGGGCAGGCGGGCGTCCTTGGCTTCGGAAAAACGGCTCGCCTCGATCAACGGATCACGGTCCCGCAGGTTTTGTGGCATCTGCTCGTAAAGCAGACCCTCGCGGATACCGTAGCTGGAAATGGCGATATCCTTGGGTTTGAACGTGCGGATCAAGCGTGCCAGCACATCCATCGCATAGGGGATCAGCGCCATCCGCGATCCCGACACACCGGCTTTGCTGCGCAGCTTTTCCGGGTCACCTTTTTCGATGAATTTAATGGTCTCGCGCACCTGCTTGGTGGTCATGCGATATTCATGTAGCACGTTCAAGGGGTAACCACGGCGCAGCATGTCCAGACGTGCAAAGGCCCGCCAGCTGCCGCCCACAAGGAACAGGCGATCGCGTTGCGGCCCCATCTGGTCGCGCAGATCCTCCATCGTGACCTTGATGTGCGCCTTGCGCGCACGCCGCCCACCTTTGATGTCCCGCAGTTTCAGCGGCCCCAGCGCCGAGGTCAGGCGCCGACCGACACCGCCGTCTCCGATCTCGGCCAATTCCATTGAGGACCCGCCGATGTCACAGATCAGGCCATAGGCGCCGGGCCATCCCAGCAGGACACCCTGCGCGGACAGGCGTGCCTCTTCATCGCCGTTGATGACCGATACGGTCAGGCCGGTTTCGGCTTTGACCTCGGCACAAAACTCGGGGCCATCCTCGGCCTCGCGCACGGCTGCGGTGGCGACGACATGCAGGCCGGGCAGGCCAAGGTCATCGGAGAGTTGGGCAAATCTGCCCAAAGCGGCCAGGGCGCGTTTGCGACCCGTTGGGTTGAGCCGCCCTGTGTCCGAAAGGCCCGCGCCCAGTTCGCACATCACTTTTTCATTGTAGAAATAGGCCGGTGAGCGCGCGGCGCCGTCAAAGATAACCATCCGGACAGAGTTCGATCCAACGTCAACCACGCCCACGCGTGACAGAGCTCGGGCTTGGGGGTCATCAAAGAGGGGCTTTCCGAACGGACCCCAGTCAGGGATTTCGGTAACGACAGTCTGATCCATGTCTCTTCCAGATATTCCGCGTGCAGAATGCGAGATGACCCGGCGTGGGTCAATTCCCAGATTGGACATCATCCAAATCTGCGCTCAAAACACGCACCGCCAAGGCGCGGGTAATGTCGCGCTTTTCCGATAGCGCAAGCTGGTCCAGTTGCGCCACCACACTGGCGGCAGTTTCAAAGCGCCGGTCCATATGTTTGACCAGATAGGCGATAACCTCGGGGCTGGGGTTCAACTGCCGATCCACGAACAGCTTGGCCAGAACCGCGCCCAGCAATGCGTCATCCGGCGGGTCAAGCGCTACGTGATGCGCGCCCTCGATCCGGCTTTGGAGATCGGGCAACGGAAGTTGCCAGAAATTAGGGGCCAGCCGTCCAGTCATAAGAAGGGCGTTGCCTTCGGCCAACACAAGATTGTGCAGGTGAAACAGTGTTTTCTGTTGTTCTAAGTCGTGCGCGATCATCGGGACGTCTTCAACCGCGACAGGCGCGCGTGCCAGATCCGGCACGTCTTCGTGACGCACATCTGCGGCCTGAATGATCCGACCACCGGTTTCCGCCGCCCAGACATGTGCCAGATGGGTTTTGCCCGCACCCGCAGGGCCGCTCAGAACCAGTTTGTTGCCCGGCCAGGACGTGGCCGAGATCATGGCAACCGCAAGTGCATTCGCGGGAGAGACAAAAAAATCCTCACGCCCCAGCGCGGTTTTGGCCGGAAGATCAAAGCTTAGCTGAAGGGCCATCTTACAGGTCTTCCTGATCCGCGCTTTCGAGGCCGGTATACAGGCGGCTGCCCAAATAGACCGATGTTGCGTACCGCGCCAGCACTCCCAGCGCTGCGGCAACGGGCACCGCGATCAGCATCCCGACAAAGCCGAACAAGGCACCGAAAACTGACAGAGCCAGCAGCAACCATACTGGGTGCAAACCCACTGAGCTACCTACAAGCTTTGGCGTTAGGAAATTGCCTTCGGTTACCTGACCCAGCGCAAAGATACCGGCAACCAGACCGATTTGCGCCCAATCCCCCCAGAACTGGAACAGTGCCAAACCAATTGCCAGCGTGCCGCCGATCAGCGCGCCGAGGTAGGGAATGAATGTAACCAGACCCGCGATGAAACCGACGATCAGTCCGAACTGCAGGCCGACCGCCATCAGCGCCACGGCATAATAGGTGCCAAGGATCAGGCAGACCGTGCCCATACCGCGAACGAATGAGGCCAGAACCGCGTCAATTTCACCGGCCAGGCGTTTGATCGTGGGGGCGTGATCGCGTGGCAGCAGATCCCCGATCCGGGCAATCATGCGGTCCCAGTCCAGCAACATGTAGACGGCCACTACCGGCACGATAACCAACAGAACGACGACGTTGATCGCGGAACCCAATGAGGCCGCGACGGATTGCAATACATCGCCTGTTTTGGACTTCAGTGTTTCACCCAGTGAGACGAGGAATTGGTGCGAATTGGATTCGCGGTCAAGAAGCGACGGGAACTGTTGTTCGATGAAGCTGCGCAGCTGTTGGAACAGGCTCGGCATAACTTCGACCAATTCGATCAACTGGGTAATCAGCGCGGGAACAACCATCAGGATCGCCAGAGCAAAGCCCAGAATGCCAACAACTGTGATGATCGCAGTGGCTGCCATGCGCGACAGGCCCAGATTTTCCAGCCGATCTGCGATCGGATCAAGGAAATAGGCGATCGCACCGCCAATCACAAAGGGTAGCAAAACGTCGCCAAGTGCCCATAGGCAAAGCACAAAAATGGCAGCCGCGACGCCCCAATACCTGAGTTGATCCTTTACCGGCAAGGCCATGCTTGTCCCCTTGTTTTTGGCTCTTACCGGTGTTCTTGGCGTAACCGGTCCCGCGATGCAAGCGGTTCATGCCTTGGGGATTTTCAGGAATTATGAGTCCAGCGTTCCGAGCTCGGGCGTATCAGCCGTAGCGGTTTCATCGGGCCAGTTTGTGCGCCAGATTTCGGCCGACCAATGCCCGCAGTGAACCGCAGGGCGATCAAAGCCGGGCAGCGGCGGCAACAGTGGCTCGACGATCACGTCGTGACGCGGAACAGCGAAATAAGGGAAGGAATAGCGTTCTTTGCCAGATTTGTTGACCACCTGATGCGGCGTTGATTTCAATTGGCCACCCGACCAAAGCTCAAGCATGTCGCCGATATTCACGATAAAGCCGCCGGGTGGGCAATCCGGGGTGATCCATCCGCCATCGCGTGTCTGCACTTCTAGCCCGCCAACGGGGTCGGGGGCGATAATCGTCAGGGCATCCGTGTCCTTGTGGGGATGAATGCCAAAGCCTTCCTCATCCGGTGCCTGCGGTGGATAGTGCAACAGCGTCATATTTGTCATGGGGATGGCAAAGGCCGCTTTCAGGACGTTGGGCTTCAGACTCAGCCCAATTTCAAGCGCGCCCAGCAGCAGTTCGGCCACGTGGTCCAGTTGCGACCAATACTCCAATATCACTTCGCGCGCGCCCTGTACTTCAGTTGGCCAGAGGTTCGGGCCATAAAGCGCACAGTCATCACGAACCGGGTGGTCCTCGGAAACTTCGAAATGAAGCTTGTAACCTTCGTATTTGTCCGCCTTGCCCGAGCCATCATTGGGCGTGAAGAAACCCATGGGGATATATCCGCGATAGTTGTTGCGTGTGATGGCCTGATCCCACTTGCTCTGTTCGTCGATGTCAAAGATCGCGCGCGTCTTGGCACGGACCTGATTAACGGTGTCAGGCGAAACCCCAGTGCCCGTGATGGAGAGAAAGCCGATGTCGGTGCAGGCGTCCAATATCCGCTGAACGGTTGCGTCATGGTCCGGATGGGCCGCGTCTTGCAGCGGAGAGATGTCGATCGTGGGGATTGACTGCATCAGTGAATCCTCACGCCTTGCCGGTCCAGTTCCGCGTGAACAGGGGCAAGGTTCATCGCGTGTAGGTCCTGATTGCTTTTTAGCGATAAGGCTGCAGCAATTCCCGCACCCTGTCCCATGACCGCGCAACAGGCCATGTTGCGGGTTGCAGCGTGGGCAACTTTGTCCGCACCGTGCGAGCGGCCCGCAACCAAGAGGCCTTTGACGCCTTTGGGCAGCATCGAGCGATAGGGCACCTGCATATACCGCCCCGTGGTCGGCAGGATCAGTATGCCATAGCCATCGATGAACTCGGGATAGATACCGATTGTATCCTCGAACCGGCCCTGATGGCGGGCGTCATCTTCAGTCATGTTATAGACCGCGTCAATCTTACGTGTGTCACGGATTCCGATGGTCATCCCAAAATTGCGCAGCCGCGCGTTTTCACACCCCGGCATAAAGCGACGAAGCGCCTCGATTGCCAGCATGGATTGGCGGCGGCCTTCAATCTCGCCCTTTGTCAGACTGTCGGGGTCGGTCCCGTCGATTTCGCCCAGATGGATGAGGTTCATGTAAGTGAGCTCGCCCGTGTCGTGCATTGCACCCCATGTGCCCGCGATAGTGTTCAGATGCGGCGGGATCAGGCCCTGATCGATGGCCTGCTGGAACGGCTTGTGCACGAACGGAGAGAACATGTCGTCTTCTTTGCCCGAAGTTTCGATGTTCCACTCGCCGCCGCCGCCCCAATCCTTGTAGGTCTGGGGATCTGCCTTGACGCCCTCCATAAAGGCGCGTTTGTCGACCCCGGCCAGATGGAACATCACCGAAGCGGCCATCATGTCTTCGCGGGCGGTCTTGTGCGTCGGCGCGCCTGCGCGGTGGGCAACATCGGCGTCGCCGGTGGCGTCGATCACAACCTTTGCCAGAATCGCTTCGCGCCCAGCTTTGGATTCAGTAATGATGCCGGTGATCCGGTCACCTTCCATGATCGGAGCGACGAATTGCCGGTGCAGCATCGGATGAACGCCTGCCTCTTCAACTAGCTTGTCGGCCACTAGCTTAAAACCCTCGCTGTCCAACTCATAGCTCAGCGACTGGCTCTCAGGTACGGCAGCACCCATGTCCTTGGCGCGGGTCTCGAACTCCATGCCGATTCCACCAGCTTCGACCGTCTGTTCATGGCGATACCAGGCGAAGCCCTCAACGCCCACGGCGGTGATGTTGCCACCCATGCAGCCGAAGCGGTCGACCAGCGACACCTCGACCCCGGCCCGAGCGGCGGCCAGCGCGGCGGCCAGCCCTGCCGGTCCTGACCCGACCACAAGAACGTCTGTCTGATGAACAACCGGTATTTGACGCGCGGGTTCCTGAATGGTTTGCATGGGTGCCCCCTGGAATTGGTATTTCAGTCACAATTGAAAACCCTGACTGGCGGGTCAATCAAAAAACCGACTGGCCCGAGGTCGCAAATTAACCAATGCATGATTGCCCCCGGCGGGGCTTTGGCATAAGCAACTTTGAAGTCCAAATTCACCTTCAAAGGTTCACCAATGCGCCTCAGCCGTTACTTTCTGCCCGTTCTCAAGGAAAACCCCTCCGAGGCCCAGATCGTCAGCCACCGGCTGATGCTGCGCGCTGGGATGATCAAGCAAGCTGCTGCCGGAATTTATTCATGGTTGCCGCTGGGTTTCAAAGTGCTGCGTAAGCTGGAAAACATCATCCATGAAGAGCAGGCACGCGCTGGCCACATCGCGATCCAGATGCCCATCATCCAGTCGGCGGACCTGTGGCGCGAATCCGGGCGGTATGATGACTACGGTCAGGAAATGCTGCGCATGAAAGACCGGCATGACCGGGATATGCTGTTCACGCCGACTGCCGAAGAACTGGTCACCGACATCTTTCGCGGTCATGTGAGCAGCTACAAAGACTTGCCGCTGACGCTGTACCAAATCCAGTGGAAGTTCCGCGACGAAATCCGCCCCCGTTTCGGCGTAATGCGTGGCCGCGAATTCTATATGAAGGACGGCTACAATTTCGACCTGACCAAAGAAGACTCGCTGCACGCCTATAACCGCCATCTGGTCACCTATCTGCGCACGTACGAGCGCATGGGTCTGCAAGCCATCCCGATGCGAGCCGATTCCGGCCCTATCGGTGGCGACAACACGCACGAGTTCCTCGTTCTGGCCGATACAGGTGAATCTGAGGTGTTCTATGACAGTGCAGTCACCGACCTGACCTTTGGTGATCGTCAGATCGACTATGACAGCCACGAGCAGTGTCAGGCCATTCTCGAAGAGTTCACCTCGAAATACGCGCGCACGGATGAAACCCATGACGAGGCGCTGTTCAACCAAGTCCCCGAAGAGCGTCGCCGTGTGGCGCGTGGGATCGAGGTTGGTCAGATCTTCTACTTTGGCACCAAGTATTCCGAAGCCATGGGCGCAACTGTTCAAGGCCCCGATGGAAAACCGGTTCCTGTTCACATGGGCAGCCACGGTATCGGCGTCAGCCGCCTGATCGGCGCGATCATCGAGGCCAGCCATGACGACAAGGGCATCATCTGGCCCGAAGGCGTGACGCCGTTCCATTGCGGTATCGTCAACCTGAAACAGGGTGATGACGAGGCTGACGCCGCCTGTAACAAGATCTACGGCGCGCTGACTGCGCTGGGCCTCGACCCGTTGTATGATGACCGAAAGGAACGGGCAGGGGGCAAGTTTGCCACCATGGACCTGATTGGTTTGCCCTGGCGTATCACCGTTGGCCCGCGCGGTCTGAAAAACGGAGTGGTCGAACTGACCTGTCGCCGTACAGGCGAAAGCGAGGAGATGTCCCCCGAAGCCGCCGTCACCAAGATCGCCGAGATCTATGAGCGCATCGCCTGATACCTCAGACGCGCCGCTGATCTCGGTCATCACCGCGACCTATGACCTGCTATCGCAAGGACGGCAGGACAGTTTTCGCGAGGTGATCGAGTGCATGGCGCGTCAGAATTGCGACCGGGCTGAGCATATCATTCAGGATGGGGCATCGACCGATGGTACGGTCGAGGTTTTACAGGACCTGACTGCGGACGCAGCTCGCACCCGGCTGATAAGCGAACCGGATGCCGGTTTGTATGACGCGATGAACAAGGGCGCGAAGGCCGCGCGTGGGAAATATCTGTTGTTCCTGAACTCGGATGACTCGCTGGCATCCGACGACATTTTGAACATCGTCGCTGATCGGCTTGAAGCGACACAGCCGGCTTTCCTGTTCGGCTCGACCCTGCGCCGGTTCGAGGATGGGTCGGAAAGCCGAGAGAAACGGATGTCGCTGACTGCGATTCTGCAGCGGATGCCGTTCTGTCATAACTCTGTGTTGCTGAAGCGGGATGTGTTTTTGGCGCTGGGCGGACATGACACGCAGTTTAGCGTCGCGGCCGATTACGATCTGATGTTACGCCTTTTGACCGAAGGGTATCAGGGCGAGCGCATTGATGATCCGATATCCATGTTCTGGGGCAGGGGCGTCACCAGCGATGATGACGCAACAGCGGAAGACTACGCCCGTGTCTGGATGAATTACTACGGCGGGTACAGGTCGGCCGAAGGCCTGACACAGTCCGATTTCGCTCGATATTACCAACGCGGTCACATGCCCGTGGCGCTGATCCTTGAGCGCTTGTTAAAGCCCGGCACGTCGGATGCCATCAAAGCCGCCGCGCGCCATAGTCTGTGGAAGACGACGCACCGATCCGTTCAGTTCTGGCGCAGCTTTTAGGCGCGTCAGGCCGTCGGTCGGGCGGTCAGAACATCTCCGTCTGCCTCATGGCCCCGTGCGACAACGACTGGACGGCCCAGCCGTCGCACCAGATCCCTGAACTCAAGGCCCAGAAAACGCAGACCGCAAATCCGGTCTCCGGTGGTTTGATCGGTTAGGCACATCCGTCCATCCCGGAAGACGAGGCGATACCCCTTGTCGTTCAGGATGTCGGTCAGACCAGCCCAGCTTGCAGCGCTGGTAAAGATCGGAAGGATCGTTGCACGCAGTAGAACTGCGGATTCATAATCCAGTTCTGTTGATGTTTGTCGGACCGAAAATGCGTCCGGTTGTTCAGTTTCAATTCGAATACTCATGAGCGACCCCCGCTCCAAAAATGTATTTCCCCACAATCAGGGTGACAAAATTTCCAAAAATAAGCAAAATGCGAAATAAAATTGCGATAAGAATGTTGCATTTTGAGGTCAGTTTGCCTCGCATGCTCACATTAACTTCATACCTGAAACAATGCCGGGCTGTCTGTGAAGAGTGCAACAACCAGAGGTAAATTTTAGCGAATAATTATCTTCTTTAGTTTGAGTGACCGTTTGACCAGTGGCCCTACTGATTCGCTTTTTCGAGGCTTTGAGAGTGAATTTGACCGCGCCGAAATTACTGATAAACCGAGCAAAACGATGAAAGGGCCTGCGCTGTGCTGAGTTTCGTAACCGTCGTGTATTCTAGGGACTTTCCCTTGCTGGAACTTCAGGCGCTGTCTTTTGCCCGTTTTGTCGATCCGGACATGGTTTCGTCTATTCACGTGATCATGAATGACTGCGCCGAAGATACGCTCAGGGCAAAAATCGAACCCCTTTTGGCTTCATACGGCCCACTGCGATCCAAGGTTCAGGTCCTGGGCGGCGATGACCTGTTGTTGCAGCCCGGACAGTACGCGCGGCGATCCTTGTCGGATCGGATCCTGATCGAAAACCGGTTTCGTATTCCCGGCATTCGCAGGCAGGGGTGGCGTGGGTCCAACGGGTATCGCAGTCAGCAAGTTCTGAAGCTGGGTGCCGCGCGCGTTGCGGCGTCCGAGAACATGGTTATCCTGGACACCAAGAACGTCTTTCTGCGCAGCTTTGACCCGACTGAGTTCTTTGCTGACAATGGTGCGGCGCGTATCGCTTTCATCGACGTCCAAAGCGATTACCACCGCAATTGGTTGGTCGAGAGCCTTGATGCACTGGGCGCGTCCGGTACCGACCTCAACGGGTTAAAGACCACGACATTTGCGACCCCTTTCGCGATGCGCCGATCCTTGGCCTTGGCGCTGTTGGACGAGATCAATGATCGCTACGGTTCGGTTCAGGCGCTGTTCGGATCGCGCAGGCGACCGTCCGAGTTCATGTTGCTGAATGCGTTCTGCCTCAAATCGCCGGATGGCTATGCACAGTGGTTCGAGGACCACGCGCAATGCAATATCGGGTTCTGGCCGACCTATTCGCCCGAGGAAATGGCATCGCAGTTGGCGATGCTGGATGATCCCGCTGCATTGACGTTGGGTCTGCATAACCGCGCCTTGTCGCTGTTGCCCGGCGATCTGCGGGATCGTGTGTTTTCCGAGTTGGAAGACAGGGGTATTTGTACCCGACCGCGCGCCGAAGAGGTGCTAAACCGCGCGGCAACGCTGACCGGCTGACAACCGGCTTGACCATCCGGTGAAATGCCGAAAGGGTCGCGACAACAAAATAACCGGAGCAGGCATGGCCAGAACACCCCCGCCCTTTGCCCCATTTGAGTGGAAAATCGCGTGGCGTTACCTGCGCGCGCGCCGTGCCGAAGGTGGCGTGAGCGTTATGACGTGGATTTCCCTGATCGGGATCACGCTGGCCGTCTTTGCCCTGATTGCCACTCTGGCCGTCCGTTCTGGATTTCGGTCCGAATTTGTTGGCACGATTCTGGGCGCAAACGCCCATGTGACTGTGTACTCCGCCGGAGAGTTTGATGCGCAGGGGCGCGTTGACCGCACAATCGCGGAATATGAAGAGATGACCAGCCGGATCGCGCAGGTTCCGGGCGTGGAACGCGCGGCCCCGCTGGTCAAAGGACAGGTCCTGATTACCAATCGCGATCGCAGCAGCGGGGTCGAGGTCTTTGGTATCCGCCCCGACGACTTGCGCGATCTGCCCGGCGTCGCGCAAAGCGAACAGGCTGTCGGTGATCTGACCCAGTTTCAAGACGGTGAGGATGTGATTGCCATTGGGTCCGGTGTGGCGCGCAGCATCGGAGCGACGGTTGGTGACACGGTCAAACTGACCTCACCCAATGGGGTGAAAACCGCCTTTGGGACGTCTCCACGTGTGAACGCTTATCAGGTGGTCTATGTGTTCTCGGCCGGGCGGTATGACATCGACCGCACCCGCGTTTACATGCCGTTCACGCAAGCTCAGAGCTTTTTTAACCGTGACGGTGTGGCCGACGAGATCGAAGTGATGGTTGAACGGCCCGAGGAAATGACCCCGGTTCTGATCCCCATCCTCGAGGCCGCAGGCGGGCGCAGCCAGATCTGGACGTGGCAGGATGCTTCGGGCGGATTTCTGCGTGCGCTCGAGGTTGAGGACAATGTGATGTTCATCATCCTGTCGATCCTCGTCTTGATCGCGGCAATGAACATCGTGTCGGGCCTGATCATGCTGGTGAAAAACAAGGGGCGCGATATTGGTATCCTGCGCACCATTGGCCTGAGCGAAGGGTCGATCCTGCGGGTCTTTTTTATCTGTGGTGCGTTCACTGGCATCATCGGCACCGTTATGGGGGTGATCCTCGGTTGCCTGTTTGCCATCTACATCGACCCGATATTCTCCTTCGTGAACTACGTCATGGGTGGCGGCGTCTGGGATCCGTCCATTCGCGGCATCTATTCCCTACCCGCCGAGTTGCACCTTTCAGACGTTCTCAAGGCGATTGGGCTATCGTTGGGACTGTCGTTCATTGTCACCTATTTCCCGGCCCGCCGCGCGGCGCGGCTGAACCCGGTTGAGGCGCTGCGCTATGAATGATCTGACGATGCGGCTGAACGGTTTGACCAAGACCTACCTCAAGGGCACTCCGGGCGAGGTGCAGGTGTTGCGTGGGGTCGATCTGGAATTGCGCGCAGGTGAGGCTGTGGCTTTGGTCGCGCCATCTGGCGCAGGCAAATCGACACTGTTGCACATTGCCGGACTACTGGACAAACCAGATGAAGGATCAGTTGAGATCGCGGGCCAGAATGTAGCGGGCAGGGGGGATCGAACCCGTACAGCGCTTAGGCGGCAGGACGTTGGGTTCGTGTACCAGTTCCATCATTTGTTGCCCGAGTTTACCGCGCTGGAAAACATCACCCTGCCGCAACTGGCTAACGGTGTATCCGAAAAGGCTGCACAGGACAGGGCGATGGCCTTGCTGGACCGCGTTGGAGTGGCGGCACGTGCAAAACACCGCCCCGCCGCCCTGTCAGGGGGCGAGCAGCAGCGTGTTGCGTTTTGCCGGGCCCTGGCGAACAAACCACGCGTTTTGCTGGCGGATGAACCGACCGGTAACCTGGATCCCGAAACCTCGGATCAGGTATTTGGTGCTTTGATGTCGCTGGTCCGGGATGAAGGGCTTTCAGCGTTGATTGCCACGCATAACATGGATCTGGCTGCGCGAATGGACCGTATACTGCGACTGGAGGCGGGTGTTCTTAAGCCAGTTGAGTGATGGCGACACCGGCCGCCATCACGGCTATGCCCCCGGCCCGTATCCATGTCAGCGGCGTGACCTGAGCACCAAACAGGCCAAAATGATCGATGGCCGCCGTGCTGATCAGCTGTCCCAGCAGAACAAAGAACACTGCGTTGCCGACCCCGAAATGGGGGGCAACATGCGTGATCGACAGAACATAAAACGCAATCAAAACACCGGCCAGCAACAAGTGTTTCGGGGCTTGGGCCACTTTGGATAGCGCTTCCATTCCTGGAAACAGCAGCATGACCAGGGCTGACGCCAGGAACGCGATGGCAAACAGGACTACGCCAGCGGTTGTCGGGGACCCGATCAGCTTGCCCAGTGCGGCATTCAAAGCCGCCAGAATCGGAACGCCGATCCCGGCCGCCAGCATAATGGCTGCGTATTGTGTCATTGCCCGTATCCTCCCGCTTCGTTGATCTGGATCATTGCGCCAAGCCGCCCGGCGGGCAAGCCTGCAAATGTCAATCGTGACAGGAGGATGCGATGATCAGACCGATGTTCAGAGCCGTTTGTGCGAGTGTAGCTGCGTTGGCGTCTCAGACCATGGCGCAGAACGTTGAAACCGGTGCCGAACTCTATCAGCATTATTGTGCGACTTGTCATGGGATCGATGCGACCGGGCATGGGCCAATGGCTGGTGTGTTGGTGATACAGCCGACTGATCTGACCCAGCTGGCATCCGGGGATGGAGTATTCCCAACAGCCCGTGTTGTGGCGCGTATCGACGGGCGTGTTCCCTTGGTCAGTCATGGCAGCCCGATGCCGGTTTACGGTCCCTATTTCGACGGGCAGGATACCACGATGAAAACCCAAGACGGTCAGCCGATCCTGACCAGTCAGCCGATTGTGGATCTGGTGGCTTATCTGGAGACGCTGCAATAAGGCTTAGCCTTCGCGGCAAATCCCTTCGACCTTCGCTCCGCTCCACGGAATGACAACGGCACGCTCGCGCTGCGCGCCAGGCAGCGGTGACAAGTCGAAATGCGCGCCCAACATGTCATGCAGGCGCTGGGTCCGCGGTGCGGTAGGGTCCAATGCCCGGCAGCAGACGTATTCCTCGACGATCGCCCCCTGTTGTTCGAATCCATAGGATAGAAAATCAGGCGATGTTTGCAGGTCGAACAAGTACGGGTCCTTGCTTCCGCCATGTTCGGCGGCGGCTCGCATGGGATGGTAACCAGTGGACTGGCGGTTCTGCCATTGCCAGACGTGGGTCAGTTCGTGTGCAAGCAACATCCCGGCAATCAGGTCCATCTGTTCCGGGAAATCGGACATATAGTCCTCAAGGTACCAGTCCTTGTTAAAATAGACCTTATTGAACAACGCAACAGCGGCGGGTTTCGCGGTTACGACCCCTTCTCCGGTTGGTGGCAGGATACGTTCCCGACAGGCCAGGCGCGGCCGGTCCTTGCGGTAAAACGTGATCGGCGTTACCGGCGCACCTTCGACAAGTCGCACGCGATCCAAATCCAGCGTGTCGCCTTGAACGGCACTTGCAAATGCGCGTTCCTGATCCGTCAAAGGGCGACCACAGGCAGCAAGCAAAATTAATAGCGTCATCAAAATACGAAAGGCCATAATCAAAGCCTAATGCGAAGTGCCCGCGCTGCAACCCGTTTTCACAGGCTCATCGCCAAAACCCTGCTGATTTCGGTCAGCGACCGGCCTGATTGATCCATCCATGTATTAAAGGCCTCTTGCACCGCAGCCATCGCCTTTTTCGAGGTCGCGGGTTTATCGACCACCCCTTCGGCAATCAGCCGCGCGGTCACATCTTGCGAGAGGATAAAACTGTCACGCCCTGCAAATCGCATGGCGTATTGGGCCGAAGCCCCGCCCAGACGCGACCCTCGCTTGCCCAGCATCGCCAACAAACCGACATAATCCTCAGATGGCCAACCGCCAAGAACTTGACCCACACCGCCTTCATCACGAAGCTCCAGCAAAAATGCGGCATTGTCACGAACGGTCGCGATCTTGGTCCCGTTGCGCACAATGCTGGTATCCTGCAGCAAGGCGTCGAATTTCTCATCATCCATGAAGGCGCAGCGTCCAACATCGAAACCGTCAAATGCGATTTCAAACCCGCCCCACTTGTTTTCGATGACCTTCCAGTTGAACCCCGCCTGAAAAATAGTCTTGGTAATAATCGACAGCCAGCGATCTTCCGGCATCTCAGTAAGCTCGGCCAGGCTTTTGGGTTTGCTCAATTTTTCGTTCAACGCATCCGGGCCACCATGGCGATTGGCAGCCATTACAAAAATTTCATCGAAATGATGCATCAATCATGACCTCCACCGATAAAGTTGCCTGTTGAACGCTTCGTTGCAAGGTCTCAAAGAGAGTGAAGCTTTGGACATTTGGTGCGTCTGAGATCAAAAAAATGCAGAAAAATTGAACATTGAGCAAAGAAATGCTCGACAAAACAGGGGATTCGGGTTTGTGATTGACTCGTCAATCAAAGACCTGCGCCAGATATTTGTGTTAAGCAAAAACGCGCGCGATCAGTACAACGCAGCGAGTGGGGACTTGCGGCTTAATACAAGGCGAAAAATTCCGCCTTTGTTCAAAGTGTTCACTTCCCTTTTGCGGCCAATATTGTGCATGTTGCGACATGGTATTGTCGTCTGTCCAACCTTCCGGCGCGCACCTGTGCGCTGAGGTGGACGAAAAACAAAAAAGACAGGGAGAATGTCGATGAAAAAACTTAGTGTCAGCCTGTTGGCTATGATGGTAGCCGGTTCCGCTTACGCCGCCGATATTGGTGCCGTGGACGAGCCGATCAAACTGGCGATCAACGAATGGACCGGTCAGCACGTAACGACCCAAGTGGCGGGCGAGATGCTGAAAGCCGCGGGTTACAACGTCGAATATGTGACCGCTGGTATGATGAACCAGTTCCAGGCAATCGCGGATGGCGACATCACTGCGACGCTGGAAATCTGGTCGTCAAACGTCTCGGACGAATACGCCAAGAAAATCGACGAAGGCACCGTCGTCGAAATCGGCGATCTGGGTCTGGATGCCAAGGAAGGCATCGCTTATCCGGCGCACGTGGCCGATCTGTGCCCCGGTCTGCCGGCATGGGAAGCGCTGAAGGATTGCGCGCAGGTCTTCGCGACCGCTGAAACTCTGCCCGGTGGTCGTCTGGTCGACTATCCTGCCGATTGGGGTACGCCCGGCGCTGACCGTATGACCGGTCTTGAACTGCCGTTCAAAGCTGTGCCTGCCGGTTCCGAAGGTGCTCTGATCGCCGAATTGCGCGCCTCGACCGAGCGCAAGTCGCCGCTGCTGATCACTTTCTGGCAGCCGCATTGGGCGATGTCGGCCTATGACGTTCAGTTCGTTGAATTGCCTGCCGGTGAAGAAGCTTGCTTTAATGATCCGGCCTGGGGACCGAACCCGAACGCCGTGAACGACTGCGATTTCTCGCCCTCGCGCATCTTCAAAGCCAGCTGGAACGGGATGGAAGAAAAATGGCCCGCGGCCTATGAAATCCTGTCCAACTATCAATTGGCGGTCGAGGACCAGCAGCCGATGATGGGCGCGATCGACGTTGACGGCGGTAAAGTCGAAGAAGTTGTCGCCGAATGGATGGCTGCGAACGAAGACAAATGGCGTCCGGTTGTTGACGCGGCAACGCAGTGAGTTCGCATAAGTGACTGATGCGAATACGCCAGCCATTACCTGCCAGAATCTCTGGCAGGTTTTTGGTCAAGGCGCAGACAAAGCCCTGACCGACGCGCTGTCTCGGTCAGGGAATGACGCAGACAAAGCCGCCACCGATCTGCGCGAACAAGGGTTCATCCCGGCTGTTCAGGACGCAAATTTCGAAGTCAAAGAGGGCGAGCTCTTCGTCATCATGGGGCTGTCGGGATCGGGCAAGTCCACACTGATCCGCTGTATCTCGCAATTGCTGCCGGGCACGGGCGGCGAAATCCGTGTCGACGGCGAAAACGTTATCGGCGCGTCGAAGAAAGCGCTGACCGAATTGCGGCGCAAAAAACTGGGCATGGTGTTCCAGCATTTTGGCCTGTTTCCACACATGACTGTTGCGGACAACGTGGCCTATCCACTGCGCGTATCGGGCGTCGGCAAAAAGGAACGAATGGCCCGTGCGCAAGAGGTCATCACTCTGGTCGGACTGGAGGGGCGCGAGGACAGCTACCCGCGTCAGCTTTCCGGTGGTCAGCGTCAGCGCGTGGGAATTGCACGGTCTTTGGCGGTGAACCCGGACATCTGGTTTCTGGACGAGCCGTTCTCGGCCCTCGACCCGCTGATCCGCCGACAGCTGCAGGACGAATTCCTGCGCATTCAGGCGACGCTGAAGAAATCCATCGTCTTCATTACTCATGATATCCAAGAGGCGCTGAAACTGGCCGACCGCATCGCCATCATGCGCGATGGCAAGATCGTCCAGATCGGAACGCCGACGGATATCGTATTGCGCCCCGTAGATGATTACGTGCGCGAATTCTCGAAAGACGTGGCCAAGGGTCAGCACGCCAAGGTTGCCTCGGTCATGCGGGACGAGTCTGAACGTGGCCCGGATGATCCTGGCCTGACAACCTCGATGACGCTAGACGCCGCGTTGGCGCATTGCATGGAGCTTTATGAGCCCGTTCCTGTGCGAGATGAAAACGGCAATATTGTTGGCACGGTTCATCCTTCTGATCTTGCCGCCGCCCTTCAGGTGGATGAGACATGACTGCCGTGTCAGACATCCCCAGCAACAGCGCGATCCAATTGACGGTTGGCGCGAAGGCGGCATTAATCACAGTCGTTGTCGGCGCGATTTGCCTTGCGTTGGAGGGTCTTGCGCCTTGGCTGGTCAAATGGCCTACCGCCTGGGAATTGCCCGCAACTGAGTGGGTTGGCGCGTTTTTGGACTGGTTTCTGAACGGCATCAAACCAGCGATGCGGTTGTTTTCCGATTTGATGGCATATCCCATGAACGGGGCCAATTTCGTATTAGGTAATACACCATGGCCCATCCTCATCGGTCTGGTAACGGCACTGGGCTGGTTCCTGGGCGGATTGCCCATGGCGGCGTTGGGTTTCTTTGGGCTGTGTTTCGTGCTGGCCTCGGGCTACTGGGCCGAGAGTATGAATACGCTGGCGCTGGTTGCCGTTTCTGTGCCCGTCGCGTTAGTCGTCGGCGGTGCCATCGGCATCCTTGCCAACGAGGTGCCGCGCGTGAAGTCCTTTGTTCAGGCGGTGTTGGACGTGATGCAGACGGTCCCGACTTTTGCCTATTTGACCCCGCTGTTGCTGTTGTTCGGCTTTGGTCCGGTCGTAGGGCTGATCGCTTCGGCCATCTATGCGGCCCCGCCAATGGCGCGCAACGTGATGCTGGGTCTGGAACGGGTCGAGCCCGAGATCAAAGAGGCCGCCATCATGTCCGGCGGCACGCGGTTTCAGCAGTTGTTTCAGGTCGAAATCCCCGCAGCGGCGACGCAGATCATGGTGGGCGTAAACCAATGCCTGATGGCCGCCCTTTCGATGGTCATCATCGCCGCCGTTATCGGCGGGTTCAACGATATCGGCTGGGAAGTTCTTCTGACCATGCGCAAGGCGCAGTTTGGTGAGTCGCTGATGGCCGGTCTCGTCATCGTGGTCTTTGCCGTGGTGATCGATCGGATGAGCGGTACGTTGGCGACCGAGCGTAAGCGCTATGATCCACGCGTTGTCTGGGCGGTGTTGGGCTTTACGGCTCTGTTCACCGTCGCTTTCTGGGCATGGCTGCCGAACCCGTCCGAACTGACCTTGCTGGACCCGATGGCCGAGGCTGTCGATAGCGGCCTGACTGCGTTCACGCAGGCTAACGGTCCATGGCTGGATGCGCTCAAGAACAACTCGTTGTTCTATGTTCTGTTGCCACTGCGGATTGGACTTGATCAGGCGGTTTTGCCCTTCACATGGGGGTTCCAATGGACGGCTGAGATGAGCTTTGGCCTTTTCGCCGTCGGCGCGGTCATCGCCGCACTGATGGCATGGCGCGGTCACCTTACGGGCGGTTTGATCGTGCTGATCCTGATCGGAATGTTGGAAACTGGTATTGCAAACCTGCCATGGCCTTTCGTTCTTACCGGCGCTGCCGCGCTCAGCTATGTCGCGGGCGGCTGGCGTCTGGCGGCGCTTTCGGTGGGCTTGCTGTGCACCATCCTTGTTTCCGGCCTGTGGGAACGCGCCTTACTGTCGCTTTACCTCAGTGGGGCTGCAGTGTTTTCCTGCGCCGTGGCAGGCGGCTTGATCGGACTGGCTAGCGCGGTATGGGCGCCGGTCTGGAAGGTCGTTCGTCCAATTTGCGACATGCTGCAGACGATCCCGCTATTCGTGTTCCTGATCCCGGTGTTGATGGTGTTCCAGATTGGCGAGTTCTCGGCCTTTCTGGCGATCTGTGCCTACGCAATCGTCCCGATGATCCGCTATACGCGGCACGGGCTGGTCAACACACCGGACGAGATGATGGAGGCCGCAATCTCAAGCGGTGCGACTGAGTGGCAGATCATGCGCGACGTGCGCGCGCCATATGCTGCGCCGACGATCCTGCTGGGGCTGAACCAGACCATCCTTTATGCCTTTGCAATGCTGGTGATCGCGGCGCTGATCGGGACCACCGGTCTGGGACAGTCGATCTATCTTGCACTGGGGCAGGCGGATGTGGGTCTGGGCATCTCGGCCGGTGCTGCTATGGCGATTCTGGCGCTTGTTGCCGACCGTATCGTACAGGGCTTTGCCGAAGAACGGCGCAAAGCGCTGGGGCTGTAAATTGGGGCAGGGGCGGCGCGTCCGCCCCTTTTGCCCTGCACTTGATTTTAGACAAAGACCGGACAGGGTTCGGGACGTAGACCGCGCGTAACACGTTCGGAGAATACGATGACTGGTTGGGCCTTCTTCCTCGCAGCACTGATTACCTTTCTTCTCAGCCACGCCATCCCGGTGAGGCCGGGTGTTCGCGGACGGTTGATCGAATTGTTGGGGCGCAGGGGGTATTTCGCTGCTTATTCAGCACTTTCCTTACTGGTGCTGGCATGGCTGATCGTCGCCGCGGCACAAGCGCCTTACGTTGAGGTCATACCACCGCTTGCCATTTTTCGCTGGGCACCACTCTTGGTGATGCCGATCGTGTGTTGGCTGGCGGTTGCAGGCTTGTCGATCCAAAACCCGTTCTCTTTTGGCGGGATGGGGCGCCGCGCCTTCGATCCTGAAAAACCGGGCATTCTGCGGACAACGCGCCACCCTATTCTTGTCGCCTTAATGCTGTGGGCCGTGGCGCATCTGCTGGCCAATGGCAGTCTGTCACACGTGATCCTGTTTGGCCTTTTTGCCGGTTTTTCTGTCTTAGGCATGGCCTTGATCGACCGCCGTAAACAACGCGATATGGGTATGGAATGGACTCGGTTGTCCCGCAATACAGGTCGTCTGTCGCTGCGCGCGCCGCGTCCTTGGCCGCGCCCTTGGGTCTGGTTTGTTGCTATCGCCATCCTCATGGCCCTGCTTCATCTGCACGCGCCTGTGATCGGGTTGTCACCACTGCCGTAAAGCAAGAGAGTGGCCGCGCGAGTACTTGCGTGCTATCTGGAATGTCACAAATCTGTACTTAGGGGTCCTTAGATGCATCTGGCCTATGTCACTACCACCGACCGCGGCGCAACCGATCGTCTTTTAAGCGCGGTTGCCGAACACCTGCTTGCGAAAGGCGCGAGCCTTGCGGGTGTGGTTCAAACCAACACCGAATGCGCGGATAGCAGCAAATGTGACATGGATGTTCGCGTTCTGCCCGAGGGTGAGACGATCCGTATCTCGCAATCCCTTGGTGAGCAGTCACGTGGTTGTCGTCTGGATCCTGCCGCGCTGGAACAGGCCGTCGGATATGTGACCTCTTCGCTGGCCGACGCGCCGCAATTGCTGATCATCAACAAGTTCGGCAAACATGAGGCGGATGGGCGCGGTTTCCGCCCCGTAATTGCCGAAGCTTTGGCGTTGGATGTTCCCGTTCTTGTTGGTGTAAACGGTTTAAACAAAGAAAAATTCGACGCGTTCACAGGTGGTGCTGCCGAACAGATCGCACCTGATCTTGAAAGCATCATTGCATGGTTCGACCGTGTTACTGCGCAACGTGAGGCCGCGGCCTGACAAAGCTCTCGTTGGGTAAGCTTCTGTTTTCCTGACTTGTTTCGTGTCGCATGTGCTGCAATCCTCTCCCTCGGAGGAGACAGTGCATGTGGACCAACTGGGCCGGAAACCAGCGCACGGATACGCCAATTGCGCGCCCGACGTCGATTGCTGAACTGCAAAATGAGATCGCGCGACCCCAAAGCCTGCGGGTCTTGGGTGCGGGGCATTCCTTTACGCCAATCGTGGCCGGTGGTGACCGGATCGTGGACTTGTCGGATTTGGGCCTGCCAACGCTTGGCGATGCCTGGCAGGATCGGGTGTGGGTTAACGCAAATGCGCGGTTGCGGGATCTGTCACCGGCTCTGACGGACAAGGGGATGGCGTTCCGCAACCTTGGGGATATCAACGCGCAATCTCTGGCTGGTGCGGTGTCGACCGCGACCCATGGGACCGGGCGGGACTTGCCATGCCTAGCGGCAGAAATCACCGCAGCTCGGATGATTGGAGCAAGCGGAGATATCCTGACCACGGATGATATCCCACTTGAGATGGCGCAGGTCAGTATGGGGATGTTGGGCGTCCTGACCGAAGCGCAAATTTCGGTCGTTCCGAAATACAATCTGCGACGACAGGTCGGGTTTGCCTCGGTCGAAGAAACTCTGGCCACGATGCACCAGAAATGGGCGGAGAACCGGAATTTCGAGTTCTTTTACATCCCCTTTACCGGAAAAACTGTCGAGCTTCGTCACGCCATCATCGATGCCGCCGAAAGCAAGGCACCGCGCGATTTGGATATGATCGCTGTAAAGGTACTGAAACTTGCGCGCAACGCCGGGCGGATCAGTGCGGGTTTGCGTCGTGCATTGCTCAAGATGCTAACAATGGCGCAGTCAAACGAGGATTACGTCGGCGAAAGCTGGCGGGTTTTGTGTAGTGACCGGCATATTCGTTTCAAGGAAATGGAATACCATCTGCCGCCAAATGTGGCTGGGGATGTTCTGCAAGAGGTTCTGACACGCTTGCATCGCGACCATAAGGACATCTACTTTCCGATCGAGGTGCGCCAGACCGCTGGTGACACGGCGTGTCTGTCTCCGTTCCAGGGTGGGCCGCGCATTTCCATGGCCATCCACACCGACGCAGCCGAGGATCATAAACGGTATTTCGAAGCCATTGAGCCGCTATTTGTCGAAGCAGGGGGCCGCCCTCATTGGGGCAAGATGCACAATCTGACTTACAAAGACCTGTCCGTAATGTATCCGGATTTTGACCAGTTTTGTGCGTTGCGCGAACAGCTCGATCCACAGGGTAAATTTCTGACGCCCTCGCTTGCTCGGTTGTTTCGGCCATGAACGCAGCAGCCTTGAAAGCTCTGTCAAATGCCCTGCGATCACACGGGGTCGACAAGCCCGTCGTCGTAGTGGACTTAGACTTTTTGGACGCCAATTGTGTTGTCGCGAACAGAGTTGCTGACGCTGGGCTGGCCCGCAGGCTGGTCGCCAAGTCTCTGCCCTGCCTTCCTTTGTTGGATTTCATTCGCGAGCGCATCTCGACCTCTGGCCTGATGACGTTTTCCGAACCGATGTTGCAGGCGCTTTTGACGGCCGAGGCCGATACGGACCATCTGATCGGCAAGCCCTTGCCTGTCAGTACGGCTGCAAGGCTACTGACCACCAATCCCGATGCGGCAAGGCGCGTTCAATGGTTGATCGACACCCCAGCTCGGCTTGGGGAATATCTGGCGTTGGCTTCAGATTGCCAGACGTCACTGCGTTTGTCTTTGGAGCTGGATATCGGCCTGCACCGTGGCGGGCTAAATTCTCAGAATCTCGCAAAACTTGCCCAACAAATAATGGCGCACCCATACGGACAGCTTGCCGGGGTCATGGGGTACGAGGCGCATTTGGCGAAACTGCCCGGCATTCTGCGCAACCGCGCGGTTCGGGCCAGCGCAGATGCGTTCAACACAGCCGTCGCCGCTTTGCCGCGTGACGAGGATGGGTTGTGTCTGAACATAGGCGGCAGCCTGACCTTTCAATCCTACCTTGCCGAGGGGTCCGCGAACGAGGTCGCATTCGGCTCGGTCCTGGTAAAGCCCAGCGATTTTGACCACGCCACGACGCAGGCGTTTGAACCAGCCGCGTTCATCGCGACACCGGTTCTGAAAGTAATGCCGGGAAACGCATTGCCGGGACTTGAGTTCTTGCCGAGACAAAAAACGGATATTGCGATCTTTGGTGGCCACTTCCTTTCCCAGCCGGTATTCCCTGCAGGATTTGGCTATTCAGCGGTCTTCGGCCGTTCAAGCAATCAGGAAGTGTGGACAGGCCCGCGTTCGGCAGACGTATCGCCGGGCGACATCGCACTGCTGCGCCCTGATCAAAGCGAGGCTGTGCTGAATCAGTTTGGCACCATTCTGGCCGTCCGAGGCGGGCAGGTGGTTAGTGAATGGCCATGCCTGCCTAACTAGGCGTCGCTTAATCTGCAAACAGGGCTTCGGCGGCGCGACGCGCCTCGGGGTCGCGCTTGATTTCTTGGTTGTAAGGAAGTTCGGCCAGTTCGGGCACCGACTGACGCAGGATCGCCGCGTTCAGCTCTCCGTTCCGGCGCAGGGCAGGAGTAATGCCCATACTGCGTGAGATCAGATATCTGTCATTGAACGGATTGAGCGTAAAGTGACGCGGCATCCCGTTCAGCCCGGCACCCATTGTGTTTGGAAGGATGTTCTCAAGAAATGATAGGTCAAACGCGTAGCGGTGCGTTTCCGGTGGCAGCGTGTCAAGCTAAGTCATCACCTCACGTTGCCAATAGACAGTGGGTAGAATGCCATCAGGCGCCCTTAAGCGCAGGCGCCGCACCAGATGTGGAAACCGAAACGCATCCTGCCCTTTCCACTGATTTGCACGGTTCATGTCCATGACATTTCCACGCATCGAAATCTCGGCATCAGGCAGGAATTCGTGTGCCGCTAGTTCACGATACCCCATAGTCGATGTATGTCCGCCCGTACGAAGCCCGAACAGCTTTTCCTCGAGGCTCAGTTCATCCGACGGGCCGTGTTCTTCAGCCAGTTTCATGCCATCAATCCGTTTGGGCTCAAAACCAAGCTTCTGCCCGATTTTCTGGGCAAGCAGACAATCCAGCGATGACAGATAGTTAATCCGGCGTGTATAAAACGCACTGACATGTTCAAGGTGCTCCTTTGCCGACGCGACCAGTGCCCGGCTGTCATACCCACCTGTAATCGGAATGGCGGACCGGAAAGATCGCGCAAGTGCACCAACTGTCGCCCCGAGACGTTTCACTATTTCTGATGCAACAGCGTCAATATCTGAATCTGCGGTAAACGGCGCGTCCGATTGGGGCCAATGGCGATGTTGCTGATACCGGTCCAGGGTCAGCGAATGACTTGGTCGGACCAGCCGCAAATCGCGGTCAGCAGTGAAGCCTAAAGAAAAGTTAGTTGCCCCCGACATGACGTCCTCGGCCCGGATATAGCGTCCGGGTGCGATGGGCCGGTCCAGCGCCATGAAAGGTGATGAGCCGATTAGGCCCGTCTTCGGGTCATAGAAACTGGAAAACTCCAGTGTAGGATCGAAATATAGCCTTTGTTCGCGCCCGAGCCTGCTGAATATGACAAAGCGCCCGGCCAGGTTTTCAAGCCAGTCTTCCAGATCGCGCCAAGTCGGATTGGAACCAAGATCGACCAGTTTATCGTCTGCTATGACCGTTCCGGTGTCGACCGCGATCCGCAGAATCAACAGCTGTAGGCCGGCATCGGCGCAATCGGGTTGCGCAACGTTTAGCCGAGGACTGTGATGAAATTTGAACGGGGTAAACTCAACTGTATTCTAACCTTCGGGCGCTGCTACACTGTCCGATCCTACCGCGTATTAATGTGGAAAAACATCATCGAACGGAATGCCAACATCCTGCGCTTCACGTATTGCCTGTAGCATTTATTCTCCACATCGGATTGATCCGCAAAGCCCTGACTTCGCTGGGTATCCTGCCGTTCGTTGTTTGCGATCAGATTAACCGGAGGCGATTTGCACTTCCAGTGGCAAGACCGCTGATCCGTCGCGCAGCGTTCCGCCGATGTCAACAATTTGCAACAGAGCCCCGCGATCGAAGGCCAGCGCACGCGAAAGTGCTTGGATTGAGCGATCTGCATGTGATTGGAAAGTGGTGGTGGACGCAGTCCAGAGCGAACCGGTCTCCGCCGAATTTTCCCTGTTAACAGGGAGTTTACAGGGAAAATTGGAAGAATCCGGGTGATTTTAACGGATTTGGCCCGGAATATTCGTGTTAGAACAGTGATTTAGACGCGATTTCCCTGCTCCGCGCTAACAGGGAATTAAATTCGCGGAACAGGGAAAGACTTCAGAAGAGCAGGGAAGCGATGTCGCTAAGCAGGGAAGGGGATGTCATGCCGCGTTTTTGACGCGCTAGCTGGGGTGTCAGAGGCCGAGGATCGTGCCGTGCCAGGACACTGGGAGGGAGATCTGATTGCGGGTTCCGGCAACAGCTTCATCGCCACACTGGTTGAACGCCACACCCGGTTTGTGATGCTGGCCAAGGTCAGCAACAAAGACAGCCACAGCGTCATTCAGGCGCTCATCAAGCAGTCTCGCAAACTACCAAAAGAACTGTATCGTTCTCTGACATGGGATCGTGGAACAGAAATGGCCGGGCATAAGACGTTCACCCTGGCGACGGATATCGATGTCTTTTTGTGTGAACCACACAGCCCATGGCAACGCGGCACAAACGAAAACACCAACCGCCTGCTGCGACAGTACTTCCCAAAGGGCACGGACTTGTCGATACATAGTCAGGCAAAGCTCAGTGCTGTCGCAAGGCAGCTCAACGAACGACCTCGAAAGACGCTCAACTACGAAACACCAGCCGAGCGTTTCAATGCATGTGTTGCATCGACCCATTGAGACCGCCCCGCGTTGCGGACCTCCGCCGAATTTTGACGAACGTCCGCTGCTGACGAAAGCGGCCGTTAATGGTCGATGATCTGCGGTTAAGTCCGTGAAGGTCGGCTTACCGATGTAACCGGACCTTAATCCTAATGCGAGCAAGGTCCGAGTTGCGGGACTAAGTTAGCGCGGAGAAAATCACCTTGATTGGTCGACCGTGCCACGGCAATGCCCGCGGCGGTGCAGCACGACTTCCCGAAACCGGACATTCAAATCGTGAAAATGGCCAAAACTCAATCCGGCCGTTCGCTGCGCTTCTGTTCTATGTCTCACATGCGGACTTGCCCGACGTTCGCACCTAATGTGTTTATCCACCCGAATGGCCAAATCATTGTCATTCACGATCATCGCAGCGAATGATGGCTTTGAACTTGAATCTTGCATGTCAGCTGTCATTTCGATCCGATTCAGTTTCGCTACCGTAACTAAAACAGCGCAAGGTTAAAAAAGGAAGTAGGCCAATGAAACAAGTTAGTGTTCTGAAACTAAGTAAGCTTGTGAGTTCGGCGTTGTTGGCCGTGGCTATAACGACTCAATGCGCCTTGGCATGCACAGGAATCGTTCTTAAGTCGGCAGACGGCACAACAGTGCCTGCGCGGACCATGGAATTTGGTTTTGACATTCAGTCAAATATTTTTGCGGTTCCATCCGGGACATCGATTGAAACACTCGGTTTGAATCCTGATGTGACGGGCTTCGCGTACGAGGCAAAATACGGCTTTCTAGGTGCAAACGGATTGGACATGCCAATTGTGTTTGATGGCGTTAACACAGAAGGCTTATACTTTGGCGCTTTTTACTTTGCCGGTGACGCGGTATTCTCTGAATTGACGGGTGAAAATCGCGACCGTGCCGTTTCATCCGAAGAAATGGGAAACTGGATTCTTGGCCAGTTCTCCACAGTCGCTGAAGTTAAAGCGGCACTTCCATCCATTGACGTCGTGGGTACGTACGTGGCCGAAATTGACGGATTTGCGCCGTTTCACTATGCGGTGACAGACTCAACGGGCGCCTCAATTGTTATTGAGTACACCAAGAGCGGCCTTACAGTTTATGACAACACAGTTAATGCTGTCACAAACAACCCATCTTACGATTGGCACCTGACCAATCTCAGAAATTATGTTGGCCTCCAAAGTGAAAATCGCGGTTTGATGACAGTAGGCTCAGAAAACATCGCGCCATTCGGACAAGGCAGCGGCCTGTTGGGCTTGCCGGGTGACCATTCATCTCCAGCTCGATTTGTCCGAGCTGTTGCTTTCGCGAACACATCTCTTCCGTCTGATGACGTTGACGACGCAATATTTAAAGCATTCCACATCTTGAACGTTTTTGACATTCCAAAGGGCTCTATTCGCGAGGCAGTTGGCGATGGCATACACACTGACTACACACTATGGACGTCAGCAGCTGACACAACCAACGCGCGTTACTTTTATAAAACGTATTTGACCCAAAGCGTTGAGAGCATTGACGTTAAAAAAGCTGTGTCGTCGATAAAAGAGCCTACAACGCTTATCATGGAAAGTGGTTTCAAGGTCCGTGACAGAACGGGTGAGTTTTAATATCGATGACTGGTAAATTTCTTTTTTTGATTGCCCGATTGGTGGAGTCGGCTCCGCCAAGGGCATCTGAGGCAAATGCGACAGCATCGAAATACGAACCCCGTAATTGACGGTCAAATTTTGGTCGCAACCGGTACTCACTACCTCATGAGATCGAAGACTTAGGCAAAATATCTGCCCGCTGTAACGACTGCTCCGGGCTCGAAGCAGTCGTTTGCTGCACTTTGCGCGAGCGTCTGTTAAATTACGTCTTACCGGTCGTTCTGTCATACTCGAACTTGAGGCTTTGAAACGCCAGATCCTATTCTTAGTGTGGTATATTTAGTGGTATGAGTTCTACAATATATTTTTTTATCTTAATATAACAGATATTTACAAAAAATATATAGTTGCTCCTCGGTCCGCCACTGGTTTCCCATAAAGATCATATGCTTAAGGCGCAACGACCGCTTGATCATTTCGAGTGGTTTTACCGCAAGGCAACTTTGAGGCAACCGCGCTGGGTGAAATGTGGTGTTTTTCACCCCATCTCTCAGATTCCGCTGGGCAGGAGCGGAATAACACTCTCGGTGCTTTTTAGCAGGTATCCGAAAACTCGGTAACATCCTCAGGGACAAAACTCAGGCAGACTTGAAGCACATAAGGCGGCCACTTACGCGAGAGCGCACTCTCTGTGCGCGCCCCAAAAACCTTACTGTTATCAGGTTAACTAAAACTGTACTACGGAAGTCGCTCACCGACTGCCGATTGAAGCTTCAGGAGTTGATGTGACTAAGAAAGGTGCATAGCTGCCATTTGCAAACAGCCAATTGAATCCTCTCCAGAATTAACTCATGGTCCCGGCAAAGCAACAATTTGAGTGGAGAAGCGCCGAGCGTTTTTTTTTTGGCTCTGCGGCGCAGTCGTTAATGAACCAACTTACACAATCCGAGATCAACAAGGCCGCATGGGGAGCGTGTGATACCTTTCGTGGCGTAGTCGATCCGTCGATCTACAAGGACTATGTCCTGACGATGCTGTTCCTGAAATACGTCTCTGACGCGTGGAAGGACCATAAGTCGGGCTATGAGGCACAGTACCCAGACAATCCCGAGCTGGTCGCCGCCATGATGGAGCAGGAGAGTTTCAAGCTCCCTGAGGATGCGTCCTTCGATGCCATCCATGCCCGTCGTCATGAGGCTGGCAATGGCGAACGTGAGCAGCCCTATCTGACGGGTCCAACGTGATTGTTAGTGCATGATCGGCCTGTGTTCCATCGGGATGATGGTTTCTGGTGCCGGAGGGCGATAACCCAGTGCACTGTGTGGTCGTTTGGTGTTGTAGTGCTTCCTCCATTCTTCGATGATGATCTGCGCTTCTCTGAGCGAGTAGAAGATTTCCCCGTTCAACAGCTCGTCCCTCATGCGACCGTTGAAGCTTTCACAAAATCCGTTCTCCCAAGGCGAGCCTGGTTCGATGTATGCCGTTTTGGCTCCGACAGCTGCAATCCAGTCGCGAACCGCCAGAGCAACGAACTCAGGACCGTTATCTGAACGGATGTAGGACGGTGTGCCGCGCAGAATGAACAAATCCGTCAGAGCATCGATCACATCCGCCGAGTTTAGTTTTCGCTTTACCCTGATTGCCAAGCACTCCCGGCTGAACTCGTCGATGATGTTCAACGTCCGGAAAGGTTTCCCATCATCGGTGCGACAATGCACGAAGTCATAGCTCCAGACATGATTGCTATGTTGTCGAGCGTCAGGTCTGATACCGCACGCCTGAGCCGCTCATTTTCCTTCTGAAGCCGCCTAAGTTCCTTCAATTGGTCTACACCCATTCCGCCATATTGCTTGCGCCAGCGGTAATAGGTTTGCTCCACAACGCCGATCTGTCTGATCGCATCCAGACGCGGCATCCCTTGCCCCATCAGAACTTCAACCTGCCGCAACTTCGAGACAATTTCTTCCGGCTTCGGTCGCTTGTTTGCCATTCTTGGTCCTCCGTTTCCTAATCTTAACGGTGGGCCCATTCAAATGGGGAGGCTCACTTCCTTTACGAAGTCGCTAAGTTATTGATTTTGAATCAAGTGGAAACCGGAACGCG
>NZ_CYPU01000022.1 GCF_001458195.1 Ruegeria atlantica
AACTGGGTGCATTCGAAAAACAGCAAACGGGCNGGTGGCTCAACACCCGAGTCGAGAACTCGCACCTGCCGTTTCGACGACGTGAGCGCGCGATGCAGCGTTTCAGGCGCATGCGAAGTTTGCAGAAATTCGCCTCCGTCCATTCCTCGGTCTACAACCACTTCAACCAGGAAAGATCGCTCACCAGCCGGGACACCTTCAAGCTGACACGCACCGCCGCTCTTAGCGAGTGGCGTCAACTTTGTTCCGGATAGGTTCACGGTTTCCGCGGCAAACTGAGACTGGTTCGAATTCGTCTGACAGCACCTAGCTTCCGTCTTCGCGGTGTACTTCGTGCCCGCTTAGCGGAGGATTGAACACGCAGACCAGCCGCAGATCAGCCTCCGTTGCACGCACCAAGTGTCGGTCATGCTGGTCCAGGGCATAGAGGGTAAATGGTTCAAGGGAATGCCAGGTTTCATCATCATACGCTCTGATCTGCCCCTTGCCTTCGATGCAGTAACACGCCTCCAAATGATGGGTGTATTCAAGCTCAAGCTCAGCACCCTTTTCGATGATCGTATCCGTCAGCGAAAACCCCATATCATCCGACGCCAGCAACAGTCTTCTGCTGTTCCAACCTGGACCAGTCACGTCCCGATCAGAGCCGAGGATATCTTTGAGTGCCGTAACAATCATAAATCACTGCCTTGTTGCTATCGTACCGCGCGGTTCATGCCACCATCGGACAGTATGCTCTGACCGTTAATATAGCGGGCTCCTTCGCTGGCGAGAAACACGCAAGCCTGTCCAATTTCCTCAAAGGTTGCAGTCCGCTGCGCAGGTATGGATCGGCGGGCAAACTCCGACAGATTCACGTTTTCGCAGAATCCTGGGAGCAGATTATTCATGCGAATATTGTGCCGTGCATAGCGATCCCCGTAAAGCTTTGAAAAGCTATGCAGAGCGCCGCGCAACATACTCATGGGATACGGTGCGCGCGGCTCGATTGTGTTCATAGACGAGATGTTTACGAAAGCACCGCCACCTTGTTCGATCAGTATGGGCGTGACGATACGGGCAATTTTGACGACGTTCAGCACGTACATGTCCAGACTTTCGTGCCACAACTCATCGCTGAGTTCCAAAAGCGGCCCATCAAAATCGGGATCAAATCCTACCGTCTTGATGGCTTCTGGCACCGTACCACCGTGGCCCATATTGCTGACGATTGCATCAATTCGACCGTACTTGCTCATGGTGTCGTCGATCATCGCCTGCAGATCATCGACATCCAGCACCGAGCCGCGGCGGCCAATTCCTCCAAGCTCCTCCGCCAGTTCAACAGAACGGTTGGACGGAGACATTAGCGAGACCTTGTAGCCTGCATTTGCCATTTCAATGGCGCAGCCCCGGCCAATGCCTTGTCCGGTTCCTGTCATCAGTGCGACTTTGGTATCAGGCATGGTATCCCCTTTCGTGAGGTGCATTGTATGTGAGAATTATTGCGTTGAAGTCAGTGTATCTCTCGATAACTTGGCGAAGTTATCGATTTTTCGGAACATTGCTGTTAGGTTTTCTCACATGCCGGAAAACCTCAGACACCTTCGCGCCCTTCAGGCATTTGACGAAACCGCAACCCTTTCGAGCCTGACCAAGGCGGCGAATGTTCTGAACGTCACCCACGGGGCGATCAGTCGGCAAATCAAACTGCTCGAACTGCATCTTGGCGTGACGCTTTTTCATCGCCGCCCCAATGGGGTTGAACTGACCAAAGCCGGGGAAAGCCTTTATCACTCAACCCGCGGAGCGTTTTCAGCATTGCAGCTGGGTGTAATGGAGGTGAAGCGGCTACACCACCGCCAGTCGATCACTGTGTCTTTGTCCACATCGCTGGCGCTCAAATGGCTTGTGCCGTTACTGAGTTCGTTTCAGCAGGATCATCCGGGTATCGCATTGTTGCTAGACACAAATGATGCTTTTGCGGACTTCGATACGTCCGGGGTTGATGTCGCCCTGCGATTTGGAGAGCCCGGGTGGGATGGGCTGTATCATGAGCAGATAAGGCAAGAGGAACTGATTGTCGTGGCCGCGCCGTCCCTTGTTGACAGAATGCAGCTACCAATGCGCGCCGAGGAAGTAGCGGGTCTCCCCTTATTGCACGATGCCTTCAACGTTGGATGGGAAAGCTGGGCTGAGCAGGTTGGGCTGAGCCCCAATCGGATCAACTCGCAGAGCATCAAGTACGTGGACAGCGCAGTTCTGTTGGAGGCCGCGATTGACGGACAAGGCGTGGCACTGGCGAGGCATCTCTTGGCGGAAAGGGATATGGAATTTGGTCGGTTGATCCGCCTCGATGAAAGCCATGTTCCATTGGATCGTGGGCTCTACTTCGTCTGCCGCCCCGGCGATCAGGAGCGGGTCAAAGTGAGAGTCTTCAAGAAATGGCTTATGTCAATTTGAGCTCTGGTTCCGGTCAAAGCCCCGGGAATGCGGTCATTGGTCTGCGCTGCGCGTAGGTCTGTTTTGTCCGCGATCTGTGAGTTCGTTCGGCTCAAGACTTTGGCAGTGCAGCGAATGGCGGCTCTGACGGGCCGCGCCTCAGCATGGTGATGTCACGACGAGTGACCGCTTTGGGCCGACCCTGAAATGCGTTATTCACCAATCGTTGCAAATGTTGCATCTGATCTTTTGGCGGCAGAGGGTTCAGTATGATCGAAGTTGCATCTCGTGGAAATGACGGCAATCAACGACCTTAACGTTTGCCTAGAAGGGTTCTGCTCCAAGATGCTGGTGACGAGCCCGATTGCTCAACCGTTTGCGTCGAGGAGAGCCTGTTTTGAACGAAATGCGCGCTTGATCAACATTTGGGCCTTTTGAGTCTGGGCAACCGAGATAGCCTGGTCAAAGGCGACATTCGCTGAATCGGTATCTCCTTGTGCTGCTCTGATTTCTCCTTTGATACGCAGCAATTCAGCCTCTGCCCAGTGTTCCCCTGTTGTATCCTGTTCTCGCAATGCGCGGTCCACAGTTTGTTGGGCAGCGCTGGGATCACCGGCCCTGAGTAGGGCTTTCGCGTGTTCAGCCAAATACAGCGTTACCCAAAGCCAGCATCCTTTTGCGCGATATTCTTCCAAGGCCTTATCCAGTTGATGGACGGCGCCAAGCGCATCCGTCATGCAAGCCAGGACAGCGTCATGAATGGCAACAAAATCCTTCCACAACGCCATGTCGTGCTCGTCAGAGACCTGTCGCATTTCCTCATTGATCTCGGTTGCACTTTCCAAGTCGCCAATCCAGATCGACAAGGTGACAGCGTGCAGACCTGCGTAACAGATTGTGTTGGCGTGTTTGAGCTCGCGGGCTCGAGCAAGGGCCTTGTCGCAGGTCTGTTTCGCCGTGTCTTCGTCGCCGCACATCCACTGCGCAAGGAGCATATAGCACCAGATCTGCACTCCTGGATCCTGGGCAAATTTCGTCGAAAAATCTGCGATCTCGGCCGACTGATAGAGTTCATAAGCGGTTTCGAGATCCTGAAGTGCATCAGCAGAGCGGCCCTTGGCGATCAGGGTCGCAGCCCGCATTCGGCGAGAGATCAGCTTCGGGATCGGGTCAGGCTCGTTCGCCATATCTTCTACAAGTCTCGAAACCAGACCGAACGCTTTATGCAGATCGTTGCCGATATAAGGTGCGATCCACGTACCATAGTAGATTGCAACCTTGAGTTCTGGGTCCGTGGTTGCCTCTATCCTTTCCAACGCCTGTGAGAAAGCGTTGCTGGCTTCGGCTGAGGCGTAGCCATCCTTGGCGATATGTACCTGAGCGAGTTGCACCAGAAGCGCCAGTTCCCGTTCGCGCCATTCCGGTTGGTCCAGCAAGCCTGCAACCAGCGTCAAGGCATTTCGCAGATGATTTCCTGCTTCAACATAAGCCGGCCGGGCCTGAGCTTTTCTGGCAGCGTCGCCCCACAGCGTAATAGCCTTTTCCGTCAACCCAGCCTCAGTCGCATGATGTGCGATCAACTCCGAGGGCGCGTTCGGGTCGGCCTCAAACAGGTCCGTGAGCCTGTGGTGGATTTCCAAACGTCGACGTTTCAGCAAGCTTTCATAGGCTACATCCCGAACCAGAGCGTGCTTGAAGACATATGTCGCATCCGGAGGTATCCCCCGTCGAAACACGAGCTCGCTGCATTCAAGCTGCCCCAGCGCGTCGTCAATCGCCAAATCATCGACCCGGGCGATTTTTGTCAACGACGCACGGTCGAAACTTCGCCCGATGCAGGCGGCCATCTGGGCGATTTCCTTCACAGGTTGAAGTCGGTCGATCCGGGCCATTAGGGAATCATGCAGGGTCGCCGGGATAGTCACCCGATCAATAGGACCGGCAAGTTGGAAGCTGTTTTCGGCTTCAATCAGGTCGCCGGATTCCAAAATGGTTTTTGTCAGTTCCTCGACAAACAAGGGAACGCCGTCGGTTCGGTGGATAATTTCTTTTATCAATTCGTCGGGAAGGGTTTTCCCACCTGATATCTTTGCGAGAACAGCCTCGATCTGCTCGGACCCCAAACGGTTTAGGGTAAGCTTGGATACGATTGGATGACCTCCGAACGCGTGCTGGAAAGTCGGTCTACCGGTAATCAGGATCATCACCCGCTCGGTCGCAATTCGATCCAGACACGCCTCGAGCATCGCGAGCGTCGAGGCATCGCACCAATGTGCGTCCTCTACGACAAGGAGAACCGGCTTTTCCCGTGAAAGCGCCTGCAATTCTGCCGAGGTTTCTTCCATGATCCGAACTCTGAGTTGTTGTGGTGTCAGGTCGGGATTTTCGGCAGATGGACCAGTTTCTATCTGTAGGAGTTCAGCAATAATATTTGGGTCAGCGGCCTGGAGTTGCTGGCGAAGCTTTGCAATTTTTTTGCTGGCAGAGTCAGTTTCCAGATGGCCCATGGCGTGTGAAAGCTGGCGGATAACAGGAAAGAAACTCGAATCCGTGTGGTAGGGCGAGCAGTGATAGTTCATCCGGAAGTGATCCTGCGTCGAGACCGCATCAATGACGGCACGCGTCAGTCTGGACTTGCCGATGCCTGCCTCACCGATCAGAACAGCGACTTGGCCTTCCCCGGAAATTGCGCGATGCCAGCGTTCCATGATCAGTCCCAGTTCATGGTTACGCCCGATCATCGGCAGAACAGGACTGAGATCTTCTGTCTCGAACCGGCTTTCCAGGCTGCGCTCGGTTCCCACCCTCCACGCCGGTACTGGTGAGTCCAATCCCTTAATGTCGAATCGGCCTAACTCTTCTAACTCGAACGAGTCTTGGATCAATTGCTTCGTCGATTCTGGAACCAGAACCTGCCCCGGTTCTGCCAATGTCTGAAGACGCGCTGCAAGGTTTGGCGTGTCGCCAACAACGGTTTCTTCCCGTGATGCTCCTTCCCCTATGAGGTCGCCGACGACGACCATACCGGTCGCCACTCCTGCACGAACAGATAGTGCCTGTCCATCAGGCGAACGCAATTCGGCGATCGATCCTATAATTTCCAGCGCAGAGCGCGCAGCACGTTTGGCGTCGTCTTCATGCGCCACCGGCCAACCAAAATAGCACAGGACACCGTCACCCATATATTTGGCTACATTCCCTTCATAGCGGGTGATGATACCGGCAACGGTATTTTGATAGCGCTTGATCACTTCACTCATGTCTTCGGGATCCAACCGCGCTGACATTGCTGTTGATCCGGCAAGATCTACGAACAGCGTCGTCAAATGGCGACGCTCGGCTTCGCGCTTGATATCCGTTGTACTTGTCGCGTCAGACTGAGATTGATTTGGTTCACTTGCTTCGATAGCCGCCCGCAACCGCTTGCGCGAACCCAGGGAAAGACCGATCTCACGCATGTCTTCATCCGTTAGGTCATATAAGACATCAAGATCGATCTCATTCTCGACCAGAACCGCTTCCAGATTAAGGAGCTTCTTTTGTGTCAGCCATTCCATGAGATCGGACATAGGGTAATTGGTCCTCAACGAGGGTCTAAGAATCTTAGTGTTCCCGATCAAGACAGTTTGGGCAATGAATAATCCCCAGTCGTCGAGTTTGCTCAAATCGCAACAGAACAACACCTTATGTGGCCTGTGGACATGAGAGCAGGGAGCCAACTAGGTTGGCTTGGGACTTGGAGATGGGAAAGCTGGTATGCGACTGAACAAAGATGCGTTTGAAAAAATGACCGAGACATACACTACGGCATGGAACTCAGGAAATCCCGAGGAGGTCGCTGATCACTATGCTCCTGACAAGGGCATCACGATCAACCGGGGAGAAAACCAATTCGGGCGCGAAGCCATAATAGCCATGGCCGGTGGGTTCATGGCCTCTTTTCCCGATATGAAACTTACAAGGGACTTTGTTCGATTTGCCGGGGATCACGCCATCTTTGGTTGGACGCTTGAAGGACATCATTTGGAAACGGGGAACCTCGTCAAGGCCAGTGGCTGGGAAGAATGGGAACTGAACGAAAACTGTCGTATCACCAATTCACTTGGCTGGTTCGATACCTTGGATTATGAACAACAAGTAGCAGGCCAAGTGCAGTGATACTCCTCGAATATTGACCTGTGCGGAGAGCTTTTGGACCAGCATGGAGCAGTAACTACTTGCGATTTTCGTGAAGTTGCGAATGCGGCGAATGTCCGCAGAGTATGAAAACTACTATAACGCGTTTTCCGGAACTCCCAATGCTCGCAAATCGTCTAACCAGCGGTTGTGAAACTCTTTATCGGTGAACGGGGCAGCTTTCGCTTCTTCAATATCGTAGTCGGGATTGTCTATTAGGAATTCACCGATCATTGCGCGCGCCTCGTCTTCCCGCCCCAACCGCAACAATATCGGGGCAAGGGTACGTCTGAGGCGATCCGGAACCCCGTTCATCTTTTCGATCGAAGCGAGCGCACCTTCGTAATCCTCTGCAAAATATTGGGCCCAACCCAGGTTCCACAGATACCAATCTGGATGATGTGGATTGAGGCGTATTGCAACCCTCATACGGTCAACGGCTTCATCTGCCCTTCCACTGTAGATCAGAGGATCGATGGAATCGGCGAGGACCTGAGCGGAGTTCGGGTTTAAAGATATCGCCTTCTCATAAAGCGATGAGGCTTTCTCAAGATCGCCACTTTGCACTGTAACACTTGCCAAAACCTGATGCGCTTTGAAATTGAATGGTTCAAGTTTTATTGCCTTTCTGGCCATTTCAAACGCGAGAGCCAAAGATTCTTCACGAGACGCAATTTCAGTCCACCCCCAGCGGTAGCCGAAGTTATGGGCCCAAGCGAGTTCGATGTATGCGCTGGCAAAATTAGGGTCGAGCTCGATTGCCTTCTCGCTCAGCTCCATCGCAAGAATGTTACCTTCTTTCGTGAATGTGAACGCCTGTTCCTGCGCACGCTTAAAAAGCTCGTATGCATTCAAGTTGTCTGTGGGTTGGTGTTCTAACCGGCCATACTCAGCCAGATCTATGTTTTCGTTAAGGGTCAGAGCGATCGTTCGCGTGACTTCGTCCTGGACAGCAAATATATCCTCAAGGCTGCGGTCGTAGTTTTCTGCCCAAAGATGCTTGCCATTTGTTGCGTCTATCAATTGCGCTGTGACACGCAACTTGTCCCCTAAAATTTGGACACTGCCTTCGACAACGTAGCGAACGCCTAGTTCTTCGGCCACTTGTTGGACCTTTACCGGTTGGTCCTTGTAGGTAAACGTCGAATTGCGTGAGATTACGAAAAAGTCGACAAACCGAGAGAGCGCGGTGATGATGTTTTCGCTGAAGCTGTCGCTGAGGTAATCATGTTCCGGGTCGCTGTTCAAATTGTCGAACGCTAGTACTGCGATAGACGGTTTGCCAGTTAGCGGGGCTGCGGTGAGATCGGTCGTGCCGGATGATTGGTTCGAAGCCTTCCACGATTGCCACAAGACCATCCCCCCGACCACGACCGCTACTGCAATTACAACAGCGACCAACCATGAGCGACGCGCTGGCGCCACGGGTCGGGTGATAGTGGTAACGAGAGCCGTTGCTTTGTCATCAAGCAACAGGCTGAAAACGCGTATAGGTTCTGCGATGTTCTTGACCTCGTGCAGTCCAAGGTCTTCGATGCTGAGATCGAGTTTGTCCTTTATCTGATCAAATACGTTGGTCGCCATATAGATGCCATCGGGCACAGCCAAACCTTCCAGCCTCGCCGCGACGTTTACACCGTCCCCGTAGATATCATCGCCCTCCACGACGATGTCACCGACGTTAATCCCAATTCGGTAGTGTATCCGGTTCTTTTCAGGGACATCCTTGTTGGTCACACCGATGAAATGTTGAATTTCTATCGCGCATTGCACCGCTTCAACGGCGCTGGCAAATTCGATCAGCAGACCATCGCCCATCAATTTGACGATGCGCCCTTTTCGGGCTGAAACGATAGGTTCTATCAGATCTTCGCGATGTGACTTAATGGACGCCAGTGTGCCTGTTTCATCTTCTCGGATGAGGCGGCTATATCCCACTACGTCTGCAGCAACTATCGCCGTGAGGCGTCGTTCCAATGCCAAACCTCCCTAGCTCAATCAACAGGTTAGCCAAAAAGGCGAATCTAATCCAGATTCGAGATGACCGGTTACATCTCGCCAGCGAAAGCGGCCATTGCAGTTTTGATCGGGATCGACTGGATTGTTGCCCTGCCTATCAATTCGAGTGATCTTAGATTACGCGGGCGCGGCGAACGGCAGGTTTGACGGGCCGCGTCGCAGCGACGGTAGAGTAGTGCGAACGGCAGCTTCGGGCCGTCCTCATCTAAGCAAGATTGGCGTTGTATTTTTTACCTAAATTCACACTTCCATATGGTTCTCGAGCATCGCGATCACCTCTATCTCAATCACCATGTCTTCGTAGGCCAGATTGGGAACCGGTATGCCTGTCGTGGCTGGGCCGGGTGCGGTATAGGAATTGGATCGGATCAACAGGTTTTCGTGTAGCGCTTCGGCCGAGGCACTGCCTTGATAGAAGGTGGTGACTTTGACCACATCATCCAGAGTGGCGCCGAACTCATCCAATACGCGAGCCACATTCTCCATTGCGATACGGGTTTGGGCGACCATATCGCCGGGTTCCAGCACCTTAGCCTGCGTGTCCAGTGCCACCTGGCCGCCCACATGGATTAACTGGCCGGAGCCGACTCCGTGTTTGTAAGGCAAAGCGGTGGTCCAATTCCAATGCCCGTCAGGCCAGGCATGACGGATGCGGCGCGCTCCTGGGGCGCAGGCGGTCGCAGCGATGCGTGTGGTCAGTCCGTCATGGGGAAAGGAAGGCGCGGGAATGCCGGTGGGTGCTGGACCGGGATCAGGGAAATAGTCGGCCCGTATGCGGGCCGAAACTTCCCAATCTTCTGCTGTGCCGTCGCCAAGGTAGAACGTGTTGACCTTGACCACATCCTGCATCCCCGCACCTGCGGCCTGAAGTGCACGGGAGAGACGCTCCATCATCAATCGGGTCTGCGCCACGATATCGCCGGCATGGGTCACCGATCCGTCGGCGGAGCGAGCGGTTATGTCACCGGTAAAGATCATGTCACTGCATGTCACCACATGCGAGAAGGCCTCAGGCAAGGGTGATTGGGCATCGAGATGGTAATTCTGGCGGGGCAGAGCGCTGCCATCAGGAGCGCGCATAGCGACGCCTTCAATTTCGCACAGCATGTCGGGATAGCAGAGTTCAGGCAGGTTGATTAGATTAACCACCGGTTTAACCTCATGTCCGATGATGTCGGCCAGAAGGTTCAGCAACCGGGCCTCATCAGCCGCGTCACCGACGTAATAAACAACCAGCCGCACCAGGTCGGTGAAATCCACGCTAAGGTCGGTCAGAAGATCCAGCATATAGGCCATCGAATTGCGCACTTGGGCGTCCAGATCGCCGATGTTGCGTACGGTTCCCAGAGAATCCAAATCCACCTGCCCGCCAGTAAAGACCATGTCACCCGCACGCACTGCATGGTGGTGAGTCAGCTTTACCGGCCAATTCCAGTGTCCCTCGGGAAAGCTGTATCGCCTGATCATTGGGCGCCTCGTGGCTGTTGTTGCCGGTTAGGCAAGCGCCCGAACATTCCCCGTGCAGGATGTCTTGCACCCCCGAAAAGAGCTCTCAATAATGCTCGATCCGTTCGATCAACAAACTCGTTGTGCGGTAAGAGCCCTGTCATGGATACGAGTCAAATGCGGTTTCTGCATCTATCTGAGGACACCATGTCGGTCGATACTGATTTTGCACCGTACTTGAAATCTTGAAGGCCGAGGGATCGTCAAGGCACCCAAGGGAGACTAGCCTCATCCCCGGGAACGCCTTGGGGTTCACCCAATGCACGTTCGAATAGCACTTGGGACAAACATATCGTTTGAGCCCTGGCCAATTTTCCATCTCGGGGTCGAGTTCGTGCGCACCTGTCATTGCCACGACGTCCTCTTCTCGAAAAAGCGCAACAGCATTTCCAATTGAACCGGTCATTCGTTGACAGTAGTCGCAATGGCACACAAAACATTGGAGCGGTTGGTTGGCCAACTCTATTGATACAGCTCTGCAAGCGCATTGTGCTCTGATCGGCAAATTTCGTTCCAACTCTGATCATTGAAATGTCCGTTCTTTAGCCCAAGAAACACCACGAGGGACCATTTGTCTATTCGATGAACCCGGTAGATGGATAGGATCACCTGTCTGGGATTAGCCTAAAGCGGAAATTGATGCGATTACGAGGAATGTCCGTTTCGTTGCGCTCTTCGGACCTCCGTCCTTCTTCCAGCTTCGTCCGCGCAGCGAATGTCTCCTTTGACGGGCCGCGCCGCAGCGATGAAGCCCACCGATCAACGGCAGCTAAGGGCCGAAGGTGCAAGTAAGCCACTTGAAGCTGGATAGCTATCAAGTGCGGGCCTTTTCAAAAGCGCTCCAAGCTTCCTCGAAACTCTTGAAGTCGAAGCCTTCTTTGGCAGCAGGTTCCAGAACCAGCTTCTCGGTTTCCAACAGTTTTAGTATCGCCGTCTCCAAGACCGACATAACGCCAGACGGTACGACAAGAGCGCCATGCCGGTCGGCATGTACAAGGTCACCCTCCCGCACGGTCATACCGAATACAGACACTGGTGTTCCGATATCGCGTACATGAACAAAGCCATGGCTTGGGCCGATAGAGCCAGCGACAACTGGGAATCCCTTCGGCAGGTCACCCAAGTCACGCATAACACCGTTGGTCAAGGCACCCGACAGTCCAAAACCTTTGTGTACCGTTGTGTTGATCTCACCCCAATAGGCACCGATGCATTCCGGGAAATCCAGGTCTTCGACCACCGCCACGCCCGGGCGTGGCCCTTCTGACATGTGTTTGTAATAGGCCATTCGGCGCTCTCGGATCACGTCCGGCTGTTCTTTCGGGGGGTGGACGGCTGCAATTCTAGCAGTGCGAGCATAGCCTACCATTGCCCCTCCATCTGGTGCCGAGCACAGCATGGTGCCCCGAGTGAAATCGCTGAAACCGCGTTTGCCCTGTGCAACTTCAATCGCATTGCAGACAGTAGGTGTGTCCACGGACTTCAGCAGTTCGAGAAGAGTGTTGTCCATCAGGCCTCCAACCAGCGGATAAGAGCCGCTGTGGTTTGTAAGGGTTGTTCAAGTGTCGGCAGATGCCCGGCATCGTCAATGATTTCCAAATGTGCGTTTGGGATCAGCCCAGCCATAAATTCATGGCGCGCGACCGGGCACAAAGTATCGTGGCGTCCGCACAGAACCAGCGCGGGAAGATCGGCTTTGGCAAGTGTTTTCGTTTGGTCGCCCCGATCCATAAGAGCTTGGGATTGCCGTAGAAAAACCTCAGCACCCAGATCAAGCGCCATTTTCATGCAGAGGTCAAGAACGTCGCTGCGACGCGGCCCTTCGGCCAAGTAGTTCGGCTTCATTTCATCCCGCATAACGCCAGCCAGATCGCCCTCGCGCACGGCCTGCATCTGGGGCAGGCGGCGCTGTTTGACGTCGTCTCGTTCAGCCAGTGGGTTGGTATCCAAAAGCGCGATCCGATCGACCCTGTCCGGAGCCTGACGCAGGATTTCCATTGCCACGATCCCGCCCATCGACAACCCGCAAAGCGCAAAACGGGGTGGTGCCGTTTCCAGAAAAGCTAGTGCAATATCAACGATACCACCTGGTCTGGCCAGGGAGGCGAGATGCACATCCCGCTTGCCAGAAAGAGATGCGATTTGCGGGCCGAACAGACGCGCATCGCACATCATGCCGGGGATCAGAACCAATGGTGTCATTTGGCAAGATCCGCCCCTTCTGACAGGGCAGACAGTTTGGCGTAGGCGATGTCCGGGTCCACGGCACCAAAACCAGCAAATGTGCCAAAGCCACAGTCCGAACCAGCAATGACCCGGTCTTTTCCTACGATTTGGGTGAACCGCTCGATACGTTGGGCGACAAGTTTGGGGTGCTCGACAAAATTCGTGGTCGTGTCCACAACGCCGGGCACTAGCACCTTGTCGTCTGGAATCTCTGCCTTGCGATCGCGAAACACAGCCCATTCATGCGCGTGACGCGGATTGGAAGTTTCGAACAAAACATAGCGGGACTTGGTGTTCATCAGCGTCTTGAACACCGTGTCCATCGAGATGTCACAGCAGTGCGGGCCTTCGTAATTGCCCCAGCAAATATGTACCCGCACACGTTCTTGCGGAACATTCTGAAGGGCGTGGTTCAGTGCCTCGACATGCATGTCAGCGATCTTGACGAAATCGGCGTCGGAAAGATCGTTGAACAGCATATGCCGGGATAACGCCAGGTCAGGACAATCCAGTTGTAGGTCAAGCCCGGCAGCCACAATGGTTTCGTATTCCTCTTTCATCGCATCGGCCAGCGCAGCCAGATAGGCCTCGCGCGTGGGATAGTGATCGTTTTGCAGAAACAACGAAATCACGCCGGGCGATGCCGCGTTCATAAATCCGTGTTCTGCCCCATGCTGGGTCATGGCCGCTTTGAGGTTGGCGATGTCTTTTTCCAATTCGCCTTGTCCTTTGGAGCGGACCTCTCCGGTGCACATTGGACGGGCGTATTGCGGCGTTCCCCCATCATCGGCAAGCCGTTTGAGGAAGCCGGGAAACATCTTCAGGTCAGCGGGCGCGTTGCGCGGGCTGTCGCCGGAAAATCCGGTGTAGCGGTCTTTGACATAGGTGGCATAGGATATTTTCGAGGTTTCACCATCACTGACGATGTCTACACCAGCTGCGACCTGCTTGCGCACCGTCTCGGACACTGCGTTGGTCATGCAGGTATCAAATGCAGCCCCGTCGTATGGGGCGCCGTTTTCGCGGGAAAAGATGAAATCGACCACGTCCTGCGTTCGGGGAAGTGACCCTACATGTGTGGTTTTGATTGTCATCTGCACCTCCTATAGTTTTCGCGCCATTAGTACTGTGTGGCTTTCGGTTTCCGGGTCTTCAGCCAGAAATCCGGTCAATTGCAGCCCATTTTCCTCCAGACATACCGCATATCCGGCCGGAGAAAGCGATGCATGGAAAACCAGCTCACCAGCGACGGTTCCGGAGTCTTCGCCAGCTCTGGGGCCGACTGTCAGCATCAGCATGCCGCCATCGTTCACATGCCTGGCAATGCGGCCGATACAGTCCTTTTGTTCATCCGCCGTGAGGTGAAAAAAACTGTTCCAGGCGATGATGCCATCAAATTTCTGATCGAGCTCGAAATCCCGCATGTCGGCGCGCCGCCAATCCCCTTCAGGCCAGCGCGCCCGGGCGATGTCGAGCATAGCTTCGGAAAAATCGACGCCGGTCACGGAAAAGCCCTCGGCCATGAACCAGCGGGCAATGGGGTCACCCGTACCGCAACCCAGGTCTAGTACACTGTCCCCCGGCGTCAGGCTGGCTGTAAAACGCGCCAGCCAACGTGCTTCGAACAACGCCTTAGAGCGGCGCTTGTCGTATTCCGTTGCTTGCCGCTCATAGACGGCAAGCGTGTTTTCGGGATCGGCGTTCATACTGCCCAGGTCATTCCTGCAGGATCATTGGTTGATGTGACCCGATAGAGACCAGCCTCGCCGGTCATAGATGGCGAGACGCTGTAAGCCTCGCCCGGCAACACCAGCGCCGTGTCGCCAACGGAAAGGGTGGTTTCGAAGCCGTCAATGGAAATCCGCCAATGGCCGCGGGTGGGCATCAACACAACCGGTTTATCGGCTTTAACCGGGGTTTCGACACTTGAACCGCGGCTCAGGAAATCGACCTCAAAGCCCGGCTTGTCCTTGATCAGAGCGGTTTCGCCGATTACTTTCGCTGGCTTGTTCGCTGAAAGGGCCATCAGATCCCAATAGCGGGCCACATAATTGCTGACCACGTCCTCGACCGGAACCTCTGGAAAGTCTTTCAGTTGCTCCTCGGTCAGCAGCGGCATTGGGCGCACATTGTGGGGCAGGTCCTGGCCTTTCTTGGTGTCGTAAAGAACCCCGTTGTCACCCAGCATCAGACCATGCGCTTGCGCGTCTTCGATTACTTGGGGCGCCCATATCACACCACCCCCAGCGTCGTCACCGCCCAGTATGGCCATGATCATCCCGTAATCCTGACCGACGTTTTCAAATCCCCGGAAAATACCCGTGGGGATGTTAAAGATGTCACCTTCCTCGGCAATGAACTCACCCGCCGTTCCGTATCGGCCCCAGAAGAACCGCCACCGACCTTTGGCAACAAAAAACACCTCGGCTGTGGTGTGGCTATGCAGCGAGTTCCGGCATTTCGGCGGCTGGCCCGCAGCGCCGATGTTGAAGCCGATCTTGTCAGTTATGTGGACATGCTGGTCCGGGCTTTCCGAGACCCCACCACCGATGATGGTGAAGTTCTCTTTTTGATCCGAGCCTGGCGTATGGGCATCAATGAAAGCCGTTTTGCAGGGACGTAGCTCGCCGTAGCGAACGATGCGGGATTGGATGGTGCTCATGCTATTTCTCCTTGGAATTGGGGTTTGGTTTGATCAAACCCCGCCCCCGGGAGGGCGATTGTTCAGCCGCCGCGCACGCAGGCTCGCCCGATGCGCATGAAAACGGCGGGTCACCTGACTGGCATCGAGATATGCGACCGGATTGGTCACTCAGACATCTCCGGTCTGGAGCAAGATCTGTTTCCAGATCGCAACCTCATCATAATAACTGTACTCGCGTCGCAGGCCCCATGGGCCGAACTCGGCATGCGACATGCCCATTACGTGAACCTTCGCCCCTGTCGGGCGTCCAAACGCTCCCCAGCCGTCATGCGTGCCGTCCAGCGACCAACGGATGGCTGCGCGCGGGGGCATCATTCCGCCATCCATACCGATCTGATGGTGAATCGCGAAGGTGGCGTTCGGGAATGATGATCGCAGCCCGATCCAAAAGCGGCTGACCGCATCGCGCCCAATCGCCTGTTGTGAACCAGCGTAGTCTCCGATCACCGCCCGGTCGTAATCAGCTAGGATATGGTTGAAATCCTTATCCATGATCCGGGCTAGGGTCTCAGCGTAACGCGCACCCCATTCATTTTCGTTGCCCGTTCCGTGATACCCGCCGTCTACATCAATATCGGGCGTGAAGGGACGGGTTGCCTTGTCGGGCCCGCCTTCGGCCATGATCAATTCACGGGTGTACTCCTCGGGCTCCATCCCAAGCTGCCTCACTAGCCCACCATAGTCGCGAACCAACCATTCATCGTAAATCGTCTCGCCCTTGGCCGCGCAATCCGCAATCACACGCACCACCCATTTCTTGCCGCTGGCCTTGCCAAACTGCCCGTCCTGCAAATGCGTCGCCGTGGTCAGCAATCGGTGAGAGGACAAGTGTCCATCTTCTTCGGAGTTAGACCAGATGACATCCTCGGCAAACAACTGACGATCTGGGAACTCATGACACGTGGCCATTGTCGAGGCGATGACGCCTTGATTGCCTTGGCTGATGCCCATTGGCGTGCGCACCGGAATATTTGACGCGTAATATCGGTTCAGAGTCTCGGTTCCGCGATCTTCCCAGATCTCTTTGGTGATCCCGATAATGTAGTCGGGGAAGTCTTTCCACTTATTGGAATAGGTCATAGGGTAAAGCCTTTTGGTTTTCGCGAAGACCCGCGCATTTTCAGCGGCCCAGGTATCTGGATACGTTCCGAGGTCGCGCCTCTTTCGATATGCGACATCAGCAGGTCGACGGTAGCAGTGACCATCTTGTTGATAGGTTGCCGTATGGTTGTGAGGTCATATGCTGGCCATGTTGACATCGGCACATCATCATATCCCACGATGCTGACATCCTGAGGTACCGACAGACCCAGTTCAAACCGCAATGTGTCCATTACCGCAAAAGCCATATGGTCATTTCCGACAAAAATCGCGTCGGGGCGATCCGGGGTACAACACAGCTTTCTTGCGATACCGGCGGCGATCTCCTGATTGTATTGGCCGTCTTCGATGGCAAAGGGTTTAAGACCGTGCTCCTTCAATCCATCGACAAAGCCGCGCATCCGATCCAAACCGGTTGAGGATCCTTGCCAGCCTGAGATATGGGCAATTTTCTTATGCCCACATCCAGCTAGGAAATGTGCGACGATGCGGCCGCCTTGCAAATTGTCAGATGTGACTTGAGCTACGCCGCCTGTTTCCTGACCCCGGTTGAACATAACAACCGGGATGTTCGCATCGCTACACTGCTTGGCAATATCACTGGACATAGCAACGGAAGCAGTAATGATCCCTTCGACCTGATACGAAAGCAGCTCTTCGACAATTTGGCCGATGCCTTCGTCGTTTTTGGCCATAAACAGCAAGATATGATATCCGCGTTCTTTTAGGGCGCGATCCAGATACTCTAAAGCCATCGGATAGAACTGGTTTTCAAGGTAAGCCACGACCACCCCAATTACTCGACTTTTGCCGGTGATCATCGCGCGGGCCAGAGTGTTGGGGCGATAGCCCAGCTGCTCGGCCGCCCTCATGACCTTTTCACGGGTCGCGTCCGAAGCAGATGCACCAAGTGTAAAAACGCGACTGACTGCCGATTGGCTAACACCCGCAAGGCGGGCGACGTCCAGAGATGTGATCTTTTCTACCATCAGTCAGCCGTCCAGCCACCGTCCACCAGCAGCGATGTGCCGGTGACCAGGCTTGAAACGTCCGAAGCCAGATAGACCGCAGCACCGGTTACATCACTTAACTCGCCTACACGTCCAAGCTTGATCTTGTCCTCGATCCAGGCGCGGCGTTCTGGAATGGCCAAGGTCTGTTCGCCCAGCGGTGTTCGAATGAACGTCGGTGCGATCGTATTCACCCGGATACCAAGGGGACCCCATTCAATAGCCATTGCTTTGGTGAACCCTTCGACCGCGTGCTTGGTGCCACAATAGACCGCGCGGTCCACGCCTCCGACCTGACCCATTTGGCTGGTGATGTTTATCAGACTGCCCGGTTTTTTAGCGCCGATCAGGCCGCGCGCCACAGCGCGGGTCAGAAAGTAGGCGCCCTTGAAATTCAGATCGTTGACAGAAGCGAAATCTGCCTCGGTTGTGTCTAAGGCCGGTGCATGTTTGGCAAGACCGGCCGAATTGATCAGGATGTCGAAAGGCCTATTGGCGTCAACAGCGGCTTCGGTGGCGGTAACGTCCGCGACATCCAGCTCCAACGGATTGGCTGCCCAGCCTTTGTCCCTGAATGCCGCCACAATTTCTTCCAGCTTGCCCCTGGACCGCGCAGCAACTGTGACCTCAGCCCCGTGGCTGGCCAGAGCGGTCGCACAGGCCAAACCAATTCCCGAAGAGGCACCGGCCACCAGCGCGCGTTTGCCATCAAGTCGGAAGGAAGGGGTAGGGGGCAGCTCCATCAGGCATCTCCAACAGGAAAGGGCACACGGCCCGGTACACGGGCCTTATTGAACTCGCGCAATCTGTGAAAGACGTCCACCCCTAACTGGCGATAGGCATCCAGCAGATCGACCATAACCCAATTTTCGCGAATGCGACCGTCGTCAACGCGCCAGAAATCCAGGCTACGCATGGTGATCTTTTTGCCGGAGGGGGCTATGCCCAGCCAGCCATCATGCGTGACCGTCTGCACCATGTCAGGCCAACCGGTTACCGCCACATAAGGTCCATCACCAAAGAAGTGATAGGTGATTTCGTCCAGATACTGTCCCCGATCTGGCATGCCATTCAGGAACGGTATCTGGTGCCAGTTGCGGAATCCCTGAATGCCCCTGCACGTGCCGATACCAGCAGGCCCGTACCAATTCATATTTTCGTGCCAGAAGCGCGGCATCTCCATTACCTCGGGTCCGCCCTGAAATGGGTGACGCTTCATGTGGTTCAACATGTCCACAATGAGATCACGGCTGGCATTGCTTTCAGCCTCAACCCGAGCGGGCCGTACCAGACCGTCGTCGGAGGCGGGGCCTGGAATGAAAATCTCGGCGCCCAGCGAAGGTGCCATGGGCCAGGCACCAACCTGCATCATGACCTCGGGCAAGTCCCAGATCATCTGCATTTCGACAATTTTACCCTCGACGATCCGATAGTACTCGTGAAACCGCATGTGAGCGAAATGGCCTGACGGTGGGATGTCCAGCAGCGGCCCGACAAATGTGCCCACATAGTGCCCGCCACAACCAACCCAATCGTGGCCATGCTCATCCTCGCCAGCCATAACCAGCCAATCACGCCGCTCAACATCGGGCCAAGCCGCGCGCAGTGGTATCAGGACGTTTTCAAAGAAGGCTTCGGGCCCAATCTGATCCCCAAAAGGATGACAGCAATGAAAAACGGCATCTGCGGCGCATAAGGTGTTCAGTACCTGCCGAATTTCGGCATCGTTCCAATCATAAAGCGCTGTCCGAAGCGGGGTCAGCAAGTCGCGGTTGGTGTCATGAATCGAAGGCATGTGCAGTCACTCGGCGGCCTCAACCGGGGCGACAGGTTCACCGTACGGAACGTTGCGACCACCATAACGGCGCACCCGAATGTTGCACTGTTCGGCATGTCCGACAAACCCTTCAAGCATGCACAGGCGCGAACCGTATTCGCCGATCAAAGTGGCGGCTTCGTCGGTGGTAACCTTTTGATAGCTATGTGTTTTCAGGAACTTTCCAACCCACAAGCCACCGGTATAACGCCCGGCTTTCTTCGTTGGCAGGGTATGGTTGGTGCCGATCACCTTATCACCGTTTGCCACATTGGTACGAGGTCCAAGAAACAGTGCGCCATAGGAATGCATGTTTTCGAGATACCAGTCATCCCGATCGGTCATGATCTGAACATGCTCATAAGCCATGTCGTTGGCGACCTGCAACATCTCATCATGCGTGTCACACAGGATGATGTCGCCATATTCCTCCCATGATGTGGACGCAGTTTCACGTGTGGGCAGAACCTTAAGCAATCGGTCAATTTCGGAAAGCGTGTCCTCTGCCAGGCTGCGCGAGTTGGTGATCAGGCAGGCGGGAGAGTTATATCCGTGTTCGGCCTGTCCCAGCAGGTCGGTCGCGCACATTTCGGCATCGACCGTATCGTCGGCGATGACCATCGTCTCGGTCGGACCTGCGAACAAGTCAATACCCACGCGGCCGAACAACTGGCGCTTGGCCTCGGCCACAAAAGCGTTTCCGGGGCCGACAATCATATGCACCGGATCAGTTGTCTCGGTTCCGATGGCCATTGCCCCCACGGCCTGAATGCCACCCAGAACATAGATTTCATGCGCACCGCCAAGATGCATAGCAGCGACAATTGCGGGGTGCGGAGCACCATCAACCGGCGGGGCCGACGCTACGATCCGGGGCACGCCCGCCACCTGAGCGGTCAATACAGACATATGGGCCGACGCCACCATCGGAAACTTACCGCCCGGCACATAGCACCCAACGGACTGAACCGGGATGTTCTTATGGCCCAGGATCACGCCGGGCAGTGTCTCGACCTCGATATCCGTCATTGAGGCACGCTGCGCCTCTGCAAAACGGCGGATCTGTGTCTGGGCAAACCGGATATCCTCCATGTCGCGGGTCGAGACTTTTTGCATCGCTGCTTCAATCTCTGAGGCGCTCAGGCGGAACGAAGCAGGGCTGTACCCATCAAATTTCTGGCTCAGCTCACGCACGGCCCTATCGCCGCGCGTCTCGATATCAGTCAGTGTTTCTTCGACGACTTTGCGCACCTTTGCATCATCTTCGGCGCGGGCTTCTGCAGGTTTTCCGGATTTCAGGTATTGGATTGTCATGATCAGCCTCCTAGGCTGCAGGTTTTGCGCTTAAGTCTACGGGCATCTCTGAACCCCATCCTTTGCCGCCAAACACATCGCCACCCAGTTGCTCGACAATGCTGGGAAAATCGACCCGGACGATGTTTTCGGCGATTTTGGTGCCCTCGATCCGCCAGAAATCGATGTAGGGAATGCGGATTTTCTGGCCGGTTGCCTTGATACCCATAAAGTCACGTTCCAGGGTCGCAAAGCAGGCGCCGAAACAGGCGGCCCAGTCGCCGGTCTGCATGAAATGCGGGCTGACGAAATCGCGGTTTCCGAAATGCGCCCGGAAGGGTTCGTACCAACCGCTTTCGAATTCGGCCAAACCGTGTTTCAGGCCGCAGCCGTAGTTTGCGTCCCAGATGAAATCTTCATGGAAGAATTCAGAGACATCGACATCCGACCGCTGAAGCGCGGCTTCCATCGATTGAACAACCTCCAGCGGGTTCGCGGCCGCGCCCTGACCGTGTTTGCCACGCCACAAGCGGGTGACGGGTGGATCCAGGCGATCCCAGCCTTTGCCGTCGAAAACATCCCATCCCAGCTGAGCGGCAACCCCGGCCAGATCGACATTTACCTTGTTATAGGCAATGCGGCCCTCTTTGATTTGCCAGAAATCGATATAGCGGACTTCCAGCGGACGACCGGTGGCGGGAATGCCCATGAAGTCACCGGCATGCGTGGCATGGCAGGTCCCCACGCAGGCAGCCCAGTCGCCGTCTTCTAGCCAGATGGTCGTATCGAACCGCCGGTCGCCGAATGCATCGCGGAACGGCAGATACCAGCCCTGTTCAAATTCACGCAGACCCGTCTTGCGACCACATCCGGCGTTGCCGTCCCAGATGAAGTCCTCGCGGAACCAGGGTGACAAATCGGTCTCTGACTGACCCAGCGCCAACTCCATGTCTTTGACCAAGTCCAATACCGGGCCCATCACGAAACTCCTTGCGGTTTGGGTGGCGTGGCCTCGCCACGGTCGTAGCTTTCCCAACCTTTGCCATCGAAAACGTCATGCCCGATCTGCGACAGAACGTGCGGGAAATCGACCATGACCCAATTGTCGACGATCTTTCCGTCCACAACTTTCCAGAAATCCATATAGCGGATTTCGATCCGTTTTCCGGTTGGGGCAACCCCCATGAATTTGCCGGAATGCGTGGCCTCCTGCCGGCCAAAGGCCGCGGCCCATTCGCCCATGTACAGGCGAGCCTCGTCCACGCAGATCTTGTCGGAAAAGGCGGCTTGAAACGGGCGCTGCCAGTTGTCCTGAAATTCCTTCAGCCCATTTTTGGTGCCGCAGCCAAAATTTCCCATCCAGCGGAATCCATCGGTGAAGAACTCACCAATGTCAGTGATGCGATGGTCGTTCAGACCATCAACCATACCTTCGATCACCGCACGTGTTTCGTCGGTTTTTGTCATATCCGTATCGCGGCTTAGCACGGCTTGTTCGGGGCGAGACCCTTTCACGCGATGTCCTCCAATGGATTTGGCGAGCGATGACCCGCAGCGCGTTGTTCAGGCGGATCGCAAACGGCATTTTTTGATCAATCGGCGCCGCCTGCGTCCGGGAAATAGTATTCGAGTACCGAACCCGTCGGTACGGCCGGGTCAGCCCAGCCGCTCGCCCGAAGCGGCATCAAAGATGTGGCAAATGTCCGGTGGAATGCGTACGGTCGTATGGTCGCCGATTTCGGCCCGGTATTCCTTGCCCGCGCGAACCGATGCAATGGTGCCACCCAATTTCAGCGTCGCAATTGTTGCGTCGCCTAGAAGTTCCAGCGAGTAAAGCGGCGCGCCGGAGGTTCCATTTGGATTCAATTCAGCATCTTCGGCGCGGAACCCGAGCGTAACCTCGCCCTCGTGGGTGCTGGACAATCCGCTGATCGAGACATTTTCGCCAGTGAAGGTCCCGGCTGACAGATGCCCCTCCAGCAGGTTCATCGCCGGGCTACCGATAAAGCTTGCGACAAAGGTGTTTGCGGGGCGGTCGTAGATGTCGGTTGGGGTGCCGACCTGTTGAACGACGCCTTTGCTCATGACAACAACGCGATCTGCCAATGTCATCGCCTCGATCTGATCGTGCGTGACGTAGATCGTGGTGACTTGAAGTTCATGGCTGAGGTTTTTGATCTGATGCCGTGTTGAGACGCGCAGCTTGGCATCAAGGTTCGAGAGCGGTTCATCCATCAGAAAGACATTGGGCTCGCGCACAATCGCGCGCGCCAGCGCCACGCGTTGCCGTTGTCCGCCGGACAACTCAGCCGGGCGGCGGTGCATGAAGTCCGTCAACTCCACCATTTCCGCGGCGCGCTGCACCCTTTCGTCATGGGTGGAAGGGTCGATTTTGCGAACTTTCAACGGGAAGCGGATGTTTTCATAAACGTCGAGGTTGGGGTACAACGCGTAGCTTTGAAACACCATCGCCACGTCCCGATCCTTAGGATCAAGATCATTGACGACACGGCCGTCTATAGTGATCTCACCTTCTGTGACATCTTCGAGGCCGGCGATCATGCGCATCGTCGTCGTTTTGCCACAACCGGATGGGCCCAGCAGAACCAGAAACTCTCTATCGGCGATTGTCAGATCAAAATTCTGAACTCCGACAAAGGATCCCCAGCGCTTTGATATGTTCTTCAGTTGAATCTCGGCCATGCCGCTTTCGCCTTTTGCATTCGTTCGCAAAAATGTGCCAGTGAATGAAAATTATAGCAAGACTAACTTTATATTTTTTCTTAAGTAACAGAGGAATTGGGTAATTGATATATAAAATAATGTTTAAAAACAGTACAATATGATGGGACTTCGGAATCCCTTGCCTTGTGGAGCTTTATTGGCATAATGATGAATGCGAATGCACAAATGTCAAAACTGGCGATTCTATAACACTGCAGGCTGAAGCCTGCGAAACAGGGTCCAACCGGAGGGTTCTCAACATGTCTTTCATGAAAAGTTTCGCGATAGGTGCCACAGCCGCGCTTTTTGCGACCGCTGCCTATGCTGAATGCGAGATTAGCAGCGGCAGGGTTAATGTGCTGGCGAATGACTTCCCGGCACTCAAAGCTGTCACGTCCACAGCGGCCGAATGCACCGGGGGCGTTACAGTTGAAGCCAATCACAACAAAGATTTCCGAAACATTACGGTTCAGGCGCTGACAGCAAACCCGGCAGAATATACGTCTGTCATCGTTGCCAACTCCTCAATCGTTCCATTGTTGAATGAAGGGCTGCTGCGCCCCTTGGATGATCTGGTCGCCAAACACGGCCAAAACCTCAAGAAGAACCAGTTGATCACTATCGATGGCAAAATCATGGCGGTTGCGTTTATGGCGAACGCGCAGCATCTGTTTATCCGCCAGGACATTCTGGATCAGGTCGGAAAGCCTGCTCCGACGACCTGGGAAGAGGTGATCGAGACTGGCCAAGCCATCAAAGATGCAGGGGTCATGGAACATCCTTTCGCCTTCCTCAGCATGTCCGACTGGAACCTGGGCGAGGAATTCGTGAACATGTACCTCGGACATGGTGGTGAATTCTTTAAGCCTGGGACTGCGGAGCCGGCAATAAACAACGAAGTGGGTGTCGCCACGCTCAACATGTTGAAAGAGCTTGTCGCGTTGTCCAATCCAGATTTCTTGACCTACAACACTGCGACAGTAGTGCCCATTTGGAAGTCGGGTGATCTGGCAATTGCACAACTTTGGGGCTCAAGCGGTGGCGAGCTACTGGGTGGCGAAGGCGCGCAAGAAGGTGTGGCTGAGAACACCGTCTTGATCGGCGCTCCAACCGTTGCCGGCGGTTCCACGCCTTCATCTTCGCTGTGGTGGGACGGATTTACCATTTCCAAAAACATCTCCGATGAGGATGCCGAAGCAACGTTCATCGCGATGGTGAATGGCATTTCGGACAAAATGGTCGAGGCCAACAATGATGCAGCGGTCTGGCTGATGGATTCCTATACGCCTGGACCAGCGGCGGCAGGTGTTGCTGCGACGGCGGCAGCCGGGGCCGATCCTTATCCGATGCTGCCCTATATGGGCTTGCTGCATCAGGCGTTCTTTGAAGAACTGCCAGACTTCTTGCAAGGCAATGAAAGTGCCGAGCAGACCCTAGCCGATATCGAAGCTGCGTATATCGCCGCAGCCAAAGAGGCTGGCTACCTTTAAGAGCAGGCTCCGGGGCTGAAACATCCGCCCCGGAGCACTCCCGCCCGGATCGCAAAGCTAACTTAGGTGCCGCGCCATGAAACATCGCACGTTCTTTTGGTTCATTCTGCCATCGTTGGCAGCGATGATCCTGTTTATTGCGCTTCCCACCGTGTCGGTTGCGATCCAATCTTTGTTTGTTGAGCATGAACAGGTTATGGTCGAAGTTGAAAACTGTGGACCGTTCAAATGCGAAACGGTTCTGCAGGTCGATACTGAAGCCACAGCAGTTCTGCAGGAAGAGGCCCCTCTGGGCCGGTTTAACGGTCTGCGCACTTACGCAAATCGCAAACACCTTGCCTTTGAACAAGTTGGAGTGGCATGGGATGAAACGGAAACGTTTGGTGCGTTCTTTTCAGAGCTGTTGAACCTGCCGTTCTACAAAGCACTTATCTTTACGTTGACCTACACATTTGTTGTCACACCCTTGGTGGTCGTGTTCGGGCTGGGGGTCGCGCTTGCGGTTAACAGAGTCCCTAGCCTGTTGAAGGGGCCGACGATTTTCGTTTCTCTCCTGCCTATGATCGTGACTCCGCTGGTGGGAGCGTTGATCATCTTCTGGATGGTGGACGCCGACGGTATCATCGGTGCGACGTTGCAGCGGATATTCAATGACCCAAACCTTTCACTGAAGGCGTCGACGCCGCTGACGTGGATCATGTTGATTGTTTACGGTATCTGGAGTTCAACCCCGTTCAGTTTCATTGTCTTCTACGCCGGGTTGCAGACCGTCCCGAAGGAAACGCTTGAGGCCGCGAAAATTGATGGCGCCACACGCTGGCAGGCCGTCCGGTTTGTGGTTGTGCCTTATATGATGCCTCTGGTCGTGTTCATCACGCTGATGCAGTTAATGGACAACTTCCGGATGCTTGAACCAATCCTGGCATTCCAGGCGTCGGCCAAAGCGACCTCTCTGTCGTACATCATCTACAATGACTTGCGCGGCGGTGACATTCCACAATTCGGATCTGCCGGAGCGTCATCGATCATGACGATTATCGGTGTCGCAATCCTTCTGACCCCCGTGCTGATCCGTACCTGGCGCGACTTTAACCGGAAAAGGGCCTGATTATGTCAACATCCGTCGCAGACAGACGCTCCAAAGGTTTAATCTGGTTCACGACAAGCTTTGTGGTCTTGTGGATATTCATTGCCGCTGGCCCGTTCATCTGGACACTCTGGGGATCATTCAAAGTTCAGCCTGACTTCTTTTCCAAGACAGACTGGACCAACGCGATCTATGGTGTGTTGACCAAAGCCGAAACCGGCAGTGCCTTTACCAGTGCGGGCTACCAAGGTGCCTGGGTCGAACAGGAGTTTTGGCGCAATAGTATCAACACAGCGATAGTCGTATTTTTCACGGTCGTGATTTCGCTGACACTTGGAACGCTGGGCGGTTATGCGTTGGCCCGGTCCGGCTATCGGTACGCGTTCTGGCTGCTGATGTTGGCCCTCGTCTTTCGGGCGATGCCACATATGACTTTGGTGTCAGGCTATCTGCTGCCGTTCTTCGAATGGAACATCTGGGGCAGGCTCAGTACGACCATCATCGTTCTGGTGGCGATCAATCAGCCGTTTACCCTGTGGATGCTGCATTCGTTCTTTCTGAACATCCCCAAGGATATGGACGAAAGCGCCATGGTCGATGGCTGTACCCGGTTTCAGGCGTTTCGCCATGTGATCATTCCGGTGATGTGGCCGGGGGTGATCACCACGGGGCTGTTCAGTTTCCTTCTGGCCTATAATGACTTTGCCATCGGCGCGGTGTTGCTAAGTTCGGAAAACCAGACGATGGTTCCGAAAATCAACAGCTTCCTTGGGACTGTGCGGGAAACCGGAGACGTAATGTTCGCCGTGGCCGCAGCTGTGAGTGCTTTGGTCCCGCTGTTCTTCCTTATTCTGTTCTTCCAGCGTCAGATTGTCAGTGGCCTGACAGCGGGCGCGGTCAAAGGATAGCGCGGCAAGATTTTCAACCACTATGTTCTGAACAGGAGAGAACATGTCACGGAACTATGGGGCTGCGCAGCCACTTGCGCGTCAACATATGCCTACGGGCTACGATATCTCATTTCGAGACTACTCAAACAACCGCACCGTACGGATTCCAAAGGATTTTGGCCCAAAGCAATCTTTGCGCGGGTTTGAGCCCGAATATGCCAATATCGTCGACTACATCGTTCGGATCACCCATCGGATCTGGGAGTCCAAACCACCGCAGGTCGAATACATCGCTGATTGCTATGGGCCCACATCGCTGATCTACGACGACTATGGCCTGCAAACCGGCAACAAGAAGATTATCGCCGATACCCATCACACAACCGGGGCCTTCCCAGACATCATTCTGGACGCAGAAGAGATCATCTGGGCCGGCGACGATGAGGTGGGCTTTCACACCTCGCATCTGACCCGGATCATCGGTAAAAATACCGGACCAAGCCGGTATGGACCGTCCACGGACAAAGACGTCAGTGTCATGGTTATCGCCAATTGCGTGGCGCTGCAAAATGACATCTTCCTGGAACACGTGCTGTACAACACATCAGCTATGTTGCAGCAGCTGGGTATCGACCTCTGGGAAGAGGCCGAAAGACTGGCGTCTGATCCACCGGCCGGCTGGCCGCGCAGCCCGCAAATCTGGGATGATCTGCGCAAATCGGCGGTTCCGGATCAGCCCCTGTCGCAGGGCCAGCCGGTTTACGGCTTTGACCCGGATAGTTTCACGCGGCGTCTGCATGACAATATCTGGAATGGTGACATGAGCGTGCTAGATACCGAATACGCCGCCGATATGCCATTCGAAGGCACGACCGAGCGTAAGTTCAGCGGTGTCTCTGTCTACAAGGCCTACGTCCAAAGCCTGCGTGATGCGTTCTCCGACCTCTCACTCCAGGTGGATGAGGTGTACTGGATGGGCAACGATGCGGACGGCTGGTTGATTTCGACTCGCTGGAGTGCAGAGACCACGCATTCCGGTGACACCGAAACATACCGGGCCGCGACCGGGGCGGCCTGTCAGATCTGGGGTATTACCCAATGGCGCGTTCGGGATGGCCGCGTTGAGCAGGAATGGCAACTGTTTAACGAGCTAGACCTGATGATGCAGATCGCAAAGGCCCGTCAGGACGCGGCCTGAGGCACAGTTCTTGCCGACGGGGAAACCGTCGGATCCCCTTCAAATCTCGAGAGAAAAAATGTCTGACTTACAATCTGCTAAGGACCTGGTTCGACGCTATTTTGCGGCACTGGACGAGGACGCCGTGGCTGCGGCCAAAACCTATTTTGCCCCTGAGGCCATCTGGCGTGGCTATCACCCGTTTCATGAAATCCATGACCCGTTAGAAGTTGCGGAGCGGTTCTGGAAACCCCTGCAAAACTCTCTGCGTCGTATGCAGCGCCGTTTGGATATCTTCATGGCGGGTGACAACCATCTGGAGCCAGGTGGGGTCTGGGTCGCATCGATGGGGCACCTGATGGGTCTGTTCGATGCGCCATGGCTGAACATTCCGCACACCAACAAGATCGCCATGTTGCGTTATGCTGAATTTCATCGCGTCGAAGGCGACAAGATCACCGATACGGCGATGTTCTTTGACATCCCCCACCTTGCCGCGCAGGCCGGTCTACGTCTGTTTGCCTCCCAAACCGGTGCTCAGCTGGTGCAACCCGGCCCAATGACACACACGGGTGTGATGTTCGATGCGCAAGATCCTGAAGAGGGCCGCAAGACCCTGGCGGCAATCGAGTTCATGATCGACGACATTCGTGACTGGAAAGGGCGCGAAGAGTTGGGTCTGGAAGAAGAACTGCCGCGCAGTTGGAATGATGACATGATCTGGTGGGGACCGACTGGGATTGGTGCCGCCTACACGATTGAGCGCTACATAAAACAGCATGCCGGGCCGTTTCGTGATGGGCTTGCAGATCGCAGCTTCAACGGCCACATCGCGCGCATCGCCGAAGGTGAGTTTGGAGGCTTCTTCGGGTGGCCCAATCTCACGCTCCGGCCGTCGGGGGGCTTTATGGGGATGCCTGCATCCGACAAGCTCAGCGACATGCGGGTAATCGATATGTATCGCCGCTCGGGTGACAAACTGACTGAAAACTGGATTTTCATAGACCTGCTGCACTTCTGGAACCAGCAGGGCACCGACATATTGGCGCGTATCCCACACATGCGGGGATGACCGTGCGGCAGGCGCTGCGTTTGCGCGTAGCGCCTGCACACAAATGATTTTCTGTCCTCAGACGCAAATATTGCCGGTCATGCGAGGCGGCTCCGTTGGTCTTTGACCCGTCGGATCGGGATCGAGGACTCGATCGACGCAACGCCGGGGATCTTGGTCAGACGACCGGTCAGAAACACTTCAAACTCACTCAGATCCGATACAGCCACCCGTAGCAAATAGTCAAAACTGCCGGTCATCAGCCAACAATCCACCACCTCGGACAAGTTTCGCACGCTGCGCTCAAACTGTTCCAACTGGCTGTCGATTTGCTTGTCCAGACGCACCGAGATGAAGACGGTAAAGCCGAAGCCCATTTTGGCCTCATCCACCCGGGCGTAATAGCCGCTTAGAATTCCGTCCGCTTCCAGCTTTTTGATCCGGCGCGCGCAAGGTGATGGTGAAAGCCCGACGCGGTCACTTAGCTCCTGATGTGACAGCCGGGCGTTTTCCATAAGTTCACGCAGGATTCGTTGATCAATCTCGTCCATTTTCACTCATGCTGCGATGATTTTGGCCTCGATATCCGAAAACAATGGTGAAATCCACCAACGCAGAGGAGTTTTTTAGCTATTTTGGCAGCACCAGGCGCCGAGAATGCATTATTCCTGCGCGAGAGGAGCATATCATGACAGCGAATTCACGCCACCTAAAAACCATCGAACGGCAACTTTTGTGGATGTCGCATTGGATGATCCATCACGCCAACCATGTTCGCCCCAAAGAGGACGACATCAAGGTGGGCGGGCACCAGGCATCATCGGCATCAATGGTATCGATCATGACGGCCCTGTATTTCTCGGCCCTAAGGCCCGAAGATCGTGTCGCGGTCAAACCCCACGCCTCGCCGGTGTTTCATGCGATTCAGCATCTGATGGGGAACCTCTCGGTAGAGAAGATGAAGAATTTTCGAGGTTTCGGCGGGGTGCAATCCTATCCCAGCCGGACAAAAGATGTGGATGACGTGGACTTTTCGACCGGTTCGGTCGGCCTTGGCGTGGGGATTACCTCCTTCGCCTCGCTCGTGCAGGACTACATCTCGGCCAAACAGTGGGGGCGTGGATTGCTGTTGGGTCGAATGGTGGCGCTGGTTGGGGATGCTGAACTTGATGAAGGGAATATCTACGAGACTTTACAGGAAGGTTGGAAGAACAACCTGCGCAATACCTGGTGGATTATCGATTATAACCGCCAATCCTTGGATGGGATCGTGCGCGAAGGGCTGTTTGAGCGGATTGAAAAGATCTTTGACGCCTTTGGGTGGGACGTGGTGCGGGTAAAACACGGTGTCTTGCAGAAAGCCGCTTTTGAAGAACCTGGTGGTGACCGATTGCGGGATTGGATCGACAATTGCCCGAACCAGGAATACGCGGCCCTGACCTTCATGGGCGGCGCCGTTTGGCGAAAACGTCTGATGGACGATCTTGGCGATCAAGGGGACGTAACGGCACTGATCGAAAGGCGCAGTGATGCCGAACTGGCAGCCTTGATGGAGAACCTTGGCGGAAACTGTGTAGAAACCATGGCCAGGACATTCGAGGCGATCGAACACGACAGACCGACCTGTTTTTTGGCCTACACGATCAAGGGTTGGGGCACCCCCACCGCGGGTCACAAGGACAACCACGGAGGGTTGATGAACACCAGCCAGTTCCGCGGGTGGCAGGAAAGTATGGGAGTTGCCGACGGACAGGAATGGGAACGGTTTGCAACCGTCGCCCAAGCAGAAGAGTTGCAGGGCTTCCTCTCGACGGTCTCATTCTTTGAAAAAGGGCCACGCCGGTTCTCCGACGACGTTATTGACGTTCCAGAGATCAACATCGATTCCAGTCGGGAGATTTCGACCCAGATGGCATTCGGCAAAATTCTCGATGACCTGTCAAAAGGTCAGAGCGCATTGGCCGAGCGGATTGTGACCACGTCACCGGATGTGACCGGAACCACCAGCCTTGGGCCGTGGGTCAATCGGCGCAAACTGTTTGCACGCACCAAGCAGGCTGATGCGTTTATCGAACATCGCATCCCTTCCACGGCCAAATGGGAGTTCGCACCAGATGGCCAGCATATCGAGTTGGGCATAGCTGAGATGAACCTGATGCTTCTTTTGGGTGCGGCGGGGCTGTCGCATTCGGTCTTCGGGAAGCGCCTGATCCCCATTGGAACGGTCTATGACCCGTTCGTTTGCAGAGGCCTCGATTCACTGAACTATGCTTGCTATCAAGACGCGCGCTTTATCCTTATTGGCACGCCATCCGGGGTCACGCTTGCACCAGAAGGGGGGGCGCATCAGTCTGTCGGCACACCATTGATCGGGATGAGTCAGGATGGGCTTGCAGCCTTTGAACCCGCCTTTGCAGATGAACTTGCTGTAATCATTCAATGGGCCTTCGCCTACGTTCAAAAGGGTCTTGTCAGAAGAACTTTGCTTGAGCGGGGCAGGGCGGTTGCGTAGCTTTTGCCCATGACCAGGCCTGCCTCTTTCAAATACTTCAAAACCAGTCCCGAGATCATCCGCCTTGCGGTGATGTTGTACATCCGATTCCCGCTATCGCTTCGGAATGTCGAAGATCTGTTGCACGAGCGAGGCATCGATGTGAGCCACGAAACTGTCCGATATTGGTGGAATAGGTTTGGC
>NZ_CYPU01000023.1 GCF_001458195.1 Ruegeria atlantica
GCGTTTGTCATATTTGACGGCCTTGCTGCGTGACTTTCGCCCGGGGATGCAAGGCGTTATTCCCATATCTACAAGGGCTTCACGGAACCAATCCGCATCATAGCCACGATCCCCAAGCAGCCAGTCGGCTGCTGGCAGGCTACTGACAAGAGCTCTCGCCCCAGTGTAGTCGCTTACTTGACCGGCGGTCATGAAGAACCGAATGGGCCGCCCAACCGTGTCAGCCACTGCATGCAACTTTGTGTTCATGCCGCCTTTGGTACGCCCGATCAGGCGTCTGCGCCCCCCTTTTTGACCGACAAGCTGGAAGCTGTCCGGTGGGCCTTGAGGTAAGTCGCATCGATTGAAATCGTTTTATGGTCAGGGGCTTCAGCGGCAAGGCCCTCCATAATTCGGGCAAACACACCCATATCGCTCCACCGCTTCCAACGATTATAAAGCGTCTTAGGTGGACCATACTCCTTTGGTGCGTCGAACCAACGTAAGCCGTTGCGATTAATAAAGATAATACCACTCAATACCCGCCTATCATCGACGCGTGGCACACCGTGGCTCTTCGGAAAACAGGGCCGAAGCCGTGCCATTTGATCTTCGTTCAGCCAGTAAAGATTGCTCATATAACCCCCGCAGTTTGGGAGCTTGAATCACGCCGAACCGACAACCTCAATCAGATTAATAGGTCCTGAGCCTACAAAGCCTTCAGCGCGTCAAGGACAGGACGCCAAGGGTTAAAACCAATACTCATACCGCTCCAACAGAAATCAGGATCAATGCTCAAAAAAAGAGCGTAATGCGCACCACAACGCACTTGGTAAATCCTTTTAATCTGCGTTAAATGGCAATAGCATTAGTGCAAGCTTTTGGACAAACGCTCATGTGAATACCTCTGGTTCGAGCTCTTCCCAGAATTCGAAAATCTTTGTGGCGTTCAACCCTGATCGCCATCCATGAGCTCTGAAATGTTCTCGGTCGAGATCACTATCAAGGCCGGACAGAAAGAGCCTCTTATCCGCATCGCGTTGTGTTGGGTTTCGCCGCGAAACCAGGTCCTCAACAATTGCCAACCGCCGCGCACGTTCGGTTCGCTCTGCAGTCCTTGTTTCGTATTCCTTGTCCTGTTGCTCTTGTTCGGAAGTCCTGCGCTGTGCAACTTCACCCACTGATGGGTCTGGCACTGCCGACGTCTTACTTTCTGGCGCTTGATAGTTGTCCCGCAAGGCAGCGGACAGAAAACCAAGAGTCGATTTAACTCCATCCCTGCCCTTGGCATATTCGAGCTTCTCCCGAACATAGTCTTCGCCATGTTCAGAAATCCATTGTCGCGCCAACCTGTCGGACACACCTTGCTGGCGCAGCGTCTTGTAGATTGTCAGATTGCGAACGCCATCTTCATCATCAATCTCAAACATCGCTTTCTGCGGGTTACCCTTTATCAGGAACCGGATATCTGTAACTGTGCGGCCTTTCTTTTGGAATTCAGGCTCAATGAGAATATCAGAGCTTTTGTTAACTTCGGCGACAGCTGGTTTAATGATCTTGGCATTTAGGTGCTTGAAGCTGCCATAGTAATCGCTTCCGTCGACCCCCATGAGCTTTCTGAAGACTTCCAACGCCCACCAACCCGTCGATCCTGTCCGGACAAATCGATAGCAATTTTCATAAAGCGCTAAACCGTGTCCCGAACTAAAATTCCTCTGAATCTGGACATTTATTAACGCGTAGATCTTCGGATCATAGAGTTTCTGCGCCAATGCTGGTGAATATGCATATTCACAGATTCCATTCTTCAACTTTGCAAAACTCAGCAAAGATGAAACACCCCATTCCTGGCGTCCCTGCTCATCCAACATATCCCATTCAGCTACCGTTTCAGCCAGAGCGCGCAAGCTAGCTCGCAACGTGTCAAAGTCGTTTGAGTTATATCCAACCATCATCGCCAACGTCCGGGCGTCAACTGTATGGGTCGGGGCGGACGTCAGCGCGTCATATGCATTCAACAACAAAACATTCGACAACTTGCGTTGCAACAGCGTCAACTTCCCGCTGATGTGAATCGCGGCGACGTTTTTCTTAACTGTCTCCCGACGCAGCGCGCCTGAGAGGTTGTCCATGTTAACTTGTGTATCCGGCATGATTCTGCCTGGCTGCTCGTTTGCTCATTATTTGCATGATAGGTACCTAAGTTGCAATCTATTTTGGGTGCCTAAATACAGGATGACGCCAATCCCGTGGATGGGTACCTTTCGACGTAAGCCCGAAAGTTATCCACAGAAACGCATAGGAAAGATTCGCACGAAGCAAAAAACATGCAAAAATCTCGTGCCCTGAACCCCAATTTAGAGCCTTTTTTGGGGAAAATACTAGCGCCCTGAGAATCGGGACCCTTCTAACCGTATCTTGGTGCCAGACGTCCTGTACTTGGGTACTCAAAATCCCGTATGGGGGTCCCCTTGACCCTGTAAATGGTTACTCATCAATATGTAATCTGTTGTAATAAATACGTTTTTCTACCCTAAAGATTCCAAATTATACAAAATAACTAAACGATTTGTTGCGTTCTGCTTTATTGATTATTTAAGTTTCGTGGCGAAACCTAGTAGGAACTACAACTTCAGTGGAAAAAACGAAGAGGAAGGATAGCCTCTCATCTAAATGTTCGCTACATTGCGCTATATACGCCGCCAAGGCGAACATTACCTGAGGTACCGACAGTGAATAAGACCAACCAACCTCCCCTGCCCCCTTATCTCAATCTCGATCCGGAAAAAGCAGCGGCAAAGTTACCTGATCCTATTGGAACTTCACGATTCGCTAAAGCAGCCACTTTCTGTGCAAAAGGACGCGAGGATTTAGCCCGGAGAGGCTACGCACCCGACGGTGAAAAACGGTTACGTCGTTTCTCTATCTGGGAGATCACCAAATACTTAATTCCCGTAGCGCCAGCTCACCTAAGACGTGTTCTCAAATCAAATACTGAGCTACCACAAGGAGAGGGAGAAGCAGGGTCAAAGTGGTTTACTCTTGAAGAGGTTCTGACACTTAGAAAGCACTTTGCTGCGGAAGGTGTCAGTACCAAGGAATACTTGCCATACCGACCAGACGGCCTGCCAGCCAAAGTCGTATCAGTGGCGAACTTCAAAGGCGGCGTTGGCAAAACTTCAACTGCGGCTCACCTCGCTATGTCTGCAGCATTGGATGGGTACAAAGTTCTTGTAATCGATTTGGATAGCCAGGGATCGATGACGTCAATTCTTGGCGGAACAGTTGCGGACGAATGGCAAACGGTATTTCCGCTGATAGCCAAAGATTACGCAAGGGCCGTTCAAGAAGAGAACCGCGTCAGACAGGTTGGCGGGCAGGCCGAAATCCCTTTGGACGAAACACTGCAAGAGGCGCTAAATACAACCCCAACCGATGTTATTCAGAAAACCCATTGGCCCAATATTGACCTTATTGGTGCCCAACTGAATTTGTATTGGGCAGAGTTCCAGATTCCGGTGTGGCGTATGGGATTAAGAAGTTGGACATTGTGGGATGGCCTCACCAATTTCCTCGAGAATGAGGGTGTTCTCAACGATTACGACGTCGTCTTCATTGATACTCCTCCTGCACTTGGGTACCTAACTATCAACGCACTGGCTGCGGCTGACATCCTTTTGGTGCCGCTTGGAGCTTCGTTCCTGGAGTTCGATTCAACCGGCCGGTTCTTTGACATGCTCTATACGACATTCGCAAGTATTGAAGATGGGGAAAACACCGCCCAACGAGCAGCCGGATTGCCTGAGTTGAAATTCGAATGGGATGTCGTTCGGGCAATCATTACCCGATTTGATGCCAGTCAACAGACAGATATGGCGAACGTGATCCAGGCGTACTTTGGCGACTTCATGAACGCATACCGACAGGATTTCACCGCTTTGGTCGGGCAGGCGGGTGAACAGGTTAACGGGATTTATGAGGCTGACTACCGAGATTTTAACCGTGAAACCTATGTCCGTGGGCGTGAAACTTTTGATCGTACCTACGCGGAATTCAAAGAAGTTCTAATAGGTTGCTGGTGGCGAGATGCCCAGTTGAGAGGTGAAAATAATGGCTAAACGTAGAAGGCTTGCTGTTCCAAACACAGCGGAGTTGGAAGAGTTGGAGGCGGGTTTCGCGGCGAAACCTTCTTTGAATCCGTTTGAAGGTACAACGTCTACACCTCCGATCGCGCAAGTTGCAGCTGAAGCTGCTTCCTTAAGTGGGATGACAACTGTCACAGATCGTGTCGAATTGGCCAAGGATCAAAGCGACGCAGCAAGGTGGCGAAACGCAAAGGATGCTGGTTTGGTGGCTGAAATGCTGCCGATAGAGTTGATTGATGCCGAATATATTCGTCGAGATCGGATGGTCGAAGACGAAGAGGCTATGGCGGAACTCTTGGAATCTTTGAAAACAAATGGGCTGCGTACACCTATTGAAGTGACGCGTGAAGGCGAGAGCTTTGGTCTAATTTCGGGGTTCAGGCGCTTAGACGCGTTTAGACGATTGTCCAAAACTGATAATCTGTTTGCAACCATTCCTGCCTTCGTGAGAGGCGCCGGATCGGGGCAGGGGGTTTACGTATCGATGGTCGAGGAAAATGAGCTACGCTCTAACCTAAGCCCATACGAGCGTGGACGTATCGCAGTTCTGGCTGTTGGGCAGGGGATATTCGAGTCGACTGAGGCCGCGGTAGAAGTACTATTTGCGACTGCCTCCAAAGCCAAGAGATCGAAGGTTCGCAGCTTTGCCATGGTCCACGAAGCGCTCGGCGACCTACTGATGCATCCTGTGGCAATTTCGGAAAAAGCGGGTTTGAAACTCGCGGCGGCGCTGAGAGAGGGTGCCCAAAGCAAACTTCGCCAGGCTCTTGCAGAAGCTGAGGTTATTGACCCAAAATCCGAATGGGATGTTCTCGAAAGCGCAATGAATTCTTCTCGTTCACCCAAGGCCAAGAAGGCTCGTGGGGGACGCCCGCAGCTAGTGAAACCATTAACGCCGATTAAGTTGGCTGGAGGAGGGACACTACAGGCCGAGCTGTCACCAGACGAAGTTCGTATTAGGGTACGGTCGCCGGGAGTGTCAGAGGAAGATGCTCAGGAACTAATAGAACAGATTGCACGCCACTTGGGTTAGTTTCGTGCCGAAACCGGGAAAAACGCTTGTTTTTCTCTTTTCAGATTCAGGGCCAACATTGAAAAATTCATGCGACCGCCGGATTCTCGTTGTAGTAAGCATAAAGTGAGCATAATGATCACTAAATGAATTAGTTCTGCGTAATATAAATATATTTGGGACTACGGTGACACAGTAGCAAATTTTGACCATTGACCTTTGTGGCATAAGTACCTGCGCGGCGACCGGCGTTACCCAGTTGAAGGTTGATCCATGATTGCTTTCATAGGTGCGCAGTATCCAAAAGCAGTGATCCCGTTGGCAGTGTGTTTCCATGTTAGATACGGTGTCTGCTATCGAGATCTGGAAGAAATCATGGCCGAGCGCGGTGTTTCGGTGGACTGCACCGCGCTGAAACGATGGGTAACACGGTATTCTGGTGCATCGCTGAGGCAGCCCGTCGCCGCATAGCGCCATGTGACCGTTCTTGGAAAATGAGCACAACCTACATCAAAGTTAAAGGTGCGTGGGTTTACCCCTATCAGGCACACGTCTAATACGGCTAGACCCTAGAATTCATGCTTTCACGACGTCGAAACAAACCGGCCGCGACAAAATTAGTCACCCGGATGGTGGGGGGCAAGTTTTTCCCTGCACCGGCGACGCTAAACGGGATCGAAGTTGCGCATGAAATCCGCCAAGGCCAACTCATGTCTGGGCTCTGTCCGTTTCGGCAGCCCGCCGAGGGAGCTGTCTAACTTCGGTGTTATCTCAAGAACAACTGTGCACGTTCAGAACTTTGCAACAAAGCCTCATTGGCACATTTTCTTGTCTGGATTGAATATCACGCAGGATCTAACGATTGTTCTCTGGCGTGCTTCAGCATGATCTCTTCGAAATGCCGCGACTGTCCTAGGGGTGTCGTTTTGTATGTCGTGTATTTCTTCTTGTGATACGCAGTTTCCTCTCGAGATTTGGAGGAGATCCTAACCGAGAGCGGCGTCACCGTTGATCATGCGACGCTCCGCATTTGGGTGGTTAAACTCGCCCCGTTTGGTCGATTTCGAAGCGCACAAGCGAAAGAAAGCCTGCTCGGCTTCCTGACGCATGGGTGAAACCCATGTCAAAATGCTCGGCCAGTGGACGTGACTTTACCGCGCAGTCGTTCGCGATCTAGGAGCCGATATTCGCGCCGCAGGCGGCAAAATTGTGGTCTGAGCCCATCTCGATTGTACCGTATATTGAACGAACTAGTACATTGAACCCCTATACTTTCGCTCGCTTAGATTGAACTATTGGGCCATGATTTTTAATTAATACTTTGGCAAATTTGAATGCCCATTCTTGGGCAACTAATTTCGCCATAAAAGTTGTAGTATGTCCTACAGATCGTCGCGTATTGGGCGGATCCAGGTTCAGCTATAGGCAGGCAGCGAACCCTTCAAGAGCAGGTCATTTTGGGGCGTACTCGACTGGCGCAAGATTGGCAACCTTTCAACTGGAAAACAATTGTGATCGCTAGGGTAAGTTCCCCCTAAAAATTCATAGGCGAATGTAAAAACGGACTGAGTAACTGTCGTATTCTCTTCCAACGGACTAAGTGTAGAAAAACGTTTCGGAAATTCACAATCGTCGTTTCATTAGTAATACTCTGAGATGCACCCAAAGCCAGCGCGCAGGACACAATCGAAAACCAAATCCGGGAGTATCCAAGCCAAGAACAAACCCAAATGGTGAATCTCTGGTTGGAAAACAACGAAAAGGGAAGGCTCCAGTTTACAAGTCTTTTTGATCCCACCGATGACACTGTGATTGCACCACAGGCAACAGTGAATTATGGCTACAACTGGTTCAGCGTGTCTGATGGCCCAGCTATCATTCACGCGCCGACCTATGACAGGTTCTTCTCTATTTCGATCTTTGATTTGAACCACAACACCACTGCGGTCATTGTGAATCCCGACCTGCCTATTCTGATCACACGTCCGGGCAACCCGTTCCCAAGGGCTCATATGGCCACATCGTCAACCTCGAAACGGATCAGGGCCTCGTGTTTACCTGTATGTCGGTCTACGAAAACCTCGGCGAAGTACCGGGCCTTGGCAAATCCATCACAATGGACGGCGGTAAGGGGAACATGATTCGCAATGTTCAAAGGTTCTCGTCCGAAATTGAATGGCAAGCTTTGGAAATTATCTATGCGATTGTGTTGAATGGCGGCAGACCGAGTGTTTCTTTTGGCAAGAGATATGGAGACGTTGGGGAGTTGTCGCTCGCTGCCGGGGTCCAGCAAAGGCAGTTGGGCACGCCACCTGACGCCGTTGGTTACAATGCGCTCTTCACGGACATCCAAGGTGAACTGTTCAATGGAGAGGGCACGCACAAAGTAACGGTTCCGGCAGGAATAGTGCATGACGACGGATATCGTTCGATTACGGTCTACGGGTCCGACGACAAGCTTTTGATACCCAATGATCAAAACGGGTACGATCGGACGACCTTTTTGTCTGGAACCAACGAAGACGAAACCCACACCGTGACGCACAGCCCGGATGGCAGCGGCCAAAACGGCATCCCGACCAGGACGCCGATTTACGTTCTTCTGCGCGCCTATTTGCCTGTCGCCGGAGCAGTCATAGAAACTGTTGTGGAGAAGCAATATATGATCATGCATTTAAAACTATTTGCCTTGTCAGCAATTTGCAGCACTGTATTTTCCGGCGCTTGCATTGGCGGACAAATGCCCGTCACCCTCGACAACTACAAGGTTGCGGAAGCCGGTCTGAGTTTTTCTGATGCCGCCAAAATTGCTGGTGAATACAATGTTTGCTACCATCCCGATGGCTTGGTTGCGTTTGATGAGCAAGCGGTTGATCGGATGAACTGTGACACCGTTCGCTCAGCCTACGTCGCCGACGTCAGCAATGGTGGGACAATCACTTTGCGGGATGCTAGAGATCGCTATCTCTCGGCCATGGTTGTACAAATGATCACTATATCGATCAGGTTCTTTTGGAACCGGGCACCCACGAGATCAAATCCGAAACCGATTTTGCCCTCATTGTTGTCCACATCCAGATAGATGCCAACGACCCGTCTGATATTGAGAATGCCTGGAAACCGCAGCAACAGCTTGTTACAGAGACTGGAAGTCAGAACGATCCTGTCATTCCGGATTAAGATTTGGATGAGTTACTGGCTCTTCGTACCGAACTGCTCAAAGAAGGCTCGGTGCTTGGTTAGCTTGATGGGATGCAGTGCCCACGGGGGAGGTTGATGAGCAAAAGCATATTCTTGGCACCACAATGACCTGGGGATTGCTGCCACCTGAGAACGATCAGTATCTATCGTACTTTAGTAAGGAATACGTCTCTGAGCCGAACAATTGTTCGACGGCAACCTATGCACGACCACCAATGCTCGAAGGCGGCTTTTTTAAATCACTGTATGTCGTGAGGACGGCTATACCAACACTGAGAACGCCATACTGAATAGATATACTACTATGTTCAACGACGACGATACATTCACCGGCTCGATAGGAGACACCGTATCGAACAAAAAAACACATTGCGAACGGGTTCACCTCTTTTTGATACTGCGCACCTATGAAAGCAATCAAGGACCAACCTTCAACTGGTTAACACCGGTCGCCAAGCAGGAACTAATGCCGCAAAGGTCAATGGTCAAAAGTATGCTATGGAGTCCTAGCGTTCTGCTCCGCCATCCCTTCGCATGGTCAGAGCAATACGTTTGCGTTGCACGTCAACCTCGACCACGGTGACTTTGACTACCTGGCCCGTTTTCACCACCTCATGCGGGTCTTTGACAAACCTGTCCGCAAGCTGACTGACATGGACCAAACCGTCCTGATGCACGCCCACGTCGACGAAAGCGCCAAACGCGGCCACATTGGTGACTGTCCCTTCCAGCACCATTCCAGGTTTCAGATCGGTAATCTCTTCGACCCCATCAGTAAACGAAGCGGTCACGAAACTAGGGCGGGGATCACGACCTGGCTTTTCCAGCTCTGAGAAAATGTCTTGCACAGTCGGAAGGCCAAAATCTTCATTCACGAACTGTTCTACGCGCAGCCCTTTCAAGGCACCGTCATGCCCCATGATTTGGCGAATATCACGACCACAGGCAGATACGATCCGTTTCGCAAGTTTGTACGCTTCTGGATGCACCGAGGACGCGTCCAAGGGTTCCACGCCATCCCGTATCCGCAAAAAACCTGCGCACTGCTCATAGGCGCGCGGCCCAAGACGCGCGACGCGCAGCAACTCCTTGCGGGATTGGAACGCGCCGTTGAGATCACGATGCATAACAATAGCCTCCGCAAGGCCGGGTCCAAGACCAGAAACGTGTGAGAGTAGGGGGGCAGAGGCCGTATTCAGATCCACACCCACAGCATTCACAACGTCTTCGATTACGGAAGCCAGCGATTGTGACAGGCGATGTTGATCAACGTCGTGCTGGTATTGACCGACGCCAATGGATTTTGGTTCGATTTTTACCAGTTCCGCCAGCGGATCCTGCAAGCGGCGGGCAATCGAAACAGCGCCACGCAGCGATACATCCAGGTCTGGAAATTCACGCGCGGCCAATTCTGATGCCGAATAGACCGAAGCTCCGGCTTCTGAAACGACAACCTTGGTTGGGGCTTTGACGCCCTTCGGCAGCAGTTTTAACGTGTCAGCAACCATCTTTTCGGTCTCGCGGCTCGCTGTACCGTTGCCGATAGCGATGAGGTCGATCTTATGGGTTGAGATCAAGCGCAGGATCGCCGCCTGCGATCCGCGCAAATCATTCTTGGGTTGGAATGGGTGCAAGGTTTCCGTCGCAACCACCTTGCCTGTTGCATCAACGACTGCGGCTTTGACGCCGGTTCGGATTCCAGGGTCCAACCCCAAGGTAGCCCGCGCGCCGGCAGGCGCGGAGAACAATAAGTCTTTGAGATTGCGTGAAAAAACATGAATTGCTTCGTCTTGTGCACGGCTGCGTAAATCGGCCATCAACTCGACCATCATCGAAAGGGACAGTTTTACCCGCCACGTCCAGCCGGCAACTTTCCGCAGCCATTTATCACCGGGTGCATCGCTGCGTGTCTGCAGATGAGCAGCCACCATAGCTTCGGCTCGCGCGGCGCCAGCCTCGGGCTCGGGGGCGATGTCCAGCGTCACGATCCCCTCTTTCGACGCTCGTAACATTGCCAGGGCGCGGTGCGATGGGGTCTTGGCCCAAAGCTCCGAATGATCGAAGTAGTCGCTGAACTTGGCACCTTCTTGCTGTTTACCGTCGATCACTTTCGAGGTCAGCAAGGCCTCTCGTTGCATGAAATTTCGCAATTCACCCAGAAGGGCGGCGTTTTCAGTCAACCGTTCAGTGATTATGTCCCGAGCGCCATTCAATGCGTCCTTTGTCGTGGGAACCGCTTCACTAATGTAACCCTTTGCCAGCCCTTCGGGATCTGCGGAACGGTTCGATAGGATTGCATCGGCAAGCGGTTCCAGCCCGTTTTCGCGCGCAATCATCGCCTTGGTGCGGCGCTTGGGTTTATAGGGCAGGTAGATGTCTTCCAGTTGGGCTTTGGTGTCTGCCTGCGCGATGGATTTCGCCAACTCGTCAGTCAACTTGTCCTGATCCTTGATTGAACTCAGGATGGTTGCGCGCCGCGCCTCTAGTTCGCGCAGATAGGTCAAACGGTCCGACAAAGTTCGAAGTTGCGTGTCATCCAACCCGCCAGTCACCTCTTTGCGGTAACGCGCCACGAATGGAACCGTGGCCCCTTCGTCCAGCAATTTTACCGCTGCACCGACCTGTTCGGCGCGGGCGTTGATTTCGGTGGCGATGGTGCGGGCGATGCGGTCCAAGGGGGCCTCCTGAATTCAATTGGGAGGAACTTCTTAGCCAGCCGCACCGCTAAGGGAAAGAGAAGATCGCGGGCCTTACACCTATTCGGCCAAAACCAGCAAATCTTCGTACAGGGTTTTCGCGATCTCAACGTGTCCACGGGCGGTGTTGCGTGCGCGAGCAGCGAAACGTCTTTGCGACGGCAGGCGCGCACCCTGATCGACGATGTCGGCAAACAAGCGTTCGGCGCGCTCATCATTTGCTGCGGCACGACCACCGCTGAACTGGGCGGGGTCAAAAGCCAGAATGATCTCGCCGTGATAGGGCGCGCCGCCTTGGCCCTCGGCAAACTCCATGCTTTCCAGGCTGGTCAGGTCGTCGATCAACGGACCGGCCAACAGCTCGATCATGATTGACAGTGCAGACCCCTTGTAGCTGCCGAAGGTCAGCATCGCCCCCTCCATCGCAGTTTGCGGATCGGTGGTCGGATTGCCGTCCTTGTCTATCGCCACACCTTCGGGCAGGGGCTTACCCGCCCTGTGATAAAGCTCAATCTCACCACGGGCAAAGGCGCTGGTGGCAAAATCAAACGTGAATGGGTCTTTGCCCTGACGCGGCCAGCTGAAAGCCAGCGGGTTCGTACCCAGACTGCCACGAGTGCCCCCAGCCGGTGCGACCCAGCTGTGGCTGGGCACCATCGCCATCGCGGCCAGACCTTCTGAAGACAGGCTTTCCACTTCGGGCCAAAGGGCCGAGAAGTGAAAACAGCGGTTGATTGCCATTGCAGCGATGCCGTGGGTGCGGGTCTTTTCGATCAGCACAGGCAATGCTTCGCGAAAAGCCAGCAAAGACATGCCTCCGCGCGCATCGACACGAACAATGGCATTATCCGAAGGCGCAACAGCCGGGGCCACATGCCCGTCAATCTTGCCGGTTTTCATGGTGTCATTGCACATGAACAGGCGGAACAACCCATGAGATTGGCAATCGTCGACCTGGCAGGTCGTCAATACATTGGCAATGGCGGCCGCGTGTTCCGGGCCAAACCCCGACTTGATCAGGATGGACAGGCTGAGGTTCCGGATCTCGTCCAGTGTCAGTTTGACCGTGTCGCTCATGCCGCGTCTCCCTTGTCTGAGGTCAGGCAAGGGATAGCGCGGCGGTGCGTGTAAAGGGAACCCGCTTTATTGGATTGGTTCAGGTTTAACCCTGTGCTTCGGCTTGCAAATAGGCGATCACATTCACGATATCAGATTCCTTTTTCAGGCCGCGAAACTGCATCTTGTTGCCCGGAACTGTGCCTTTGGGATCCGCTAGAAAGGCGGTCAGGGTGTCAGTTGTCCAGACGATACCCGACCCCTTTAGAGGTTCCGAGAACTTAAATCCGTCAGCCTGACCCGCCGTAGCGCCGATAATGCGGTGAAGCGATGGGCCCACCGTATGGCGGTTTTCCTCCAACTTGTGGCAAGCGCTGCATTTGCGGAACACCTTCTTACCTGCTTTGACGTCACCTTCGATAACAACCACAGCAGTTACGGCGATGGCGGAAGGTTCCGCTTGGGCTTTCTTTTCATCCAGGTTGAATATCAGACGCGCTGTAATGGGTACGGTCCGGGTGATGCCGGACAGGTCGGCCAATTCCATCAACTTTTCCACACCAGCATCGACGCCTGCATCTTCTGTACTGATGAACACCATGTCATTTGTTGAAACCATGACTGATGTTTCAGACAGGCGCGCCACAAACATCTCGGCATCAAACGCTACATCTGTGCCTGCCAGCGAAAGCATCGCATCGACATCGACAATCGTGGTTTCGCCAACGCTCAGGGCCTTTACGTCTGCCATGTCGAACTGCGCCGTCAGCGATGCGCTGCCAGCTTTGCGGAACACGTAATCAACCATTCGTTCGTTGCGAATGTCGATATTGGTTTCCACCGATGACAGGTCAATTTCAATATCGGCTTTCCCGTCGGGTCCAACCTGACCGGAGAGACCTGTGAAAGAGTTTACCTCACCCACGGTGTCTTTTTTGATCGACCCATAGGCCAGATGCGAGCCTTCGGGGGCCAACGTCCAAGTTTGGGACAAAACAGGGGTTGCAACAATCGCCGACGCGATTGTGACTGCCTTCAACAGAAGTTTCATTTCTTTCCTCCTCGGGTTATGTCAGTCCTGGCCCCGCGGGCCCAGTCCGTGAAAAGCAAACACACACAGGTCGAGATTTATTCGATGAGTCCCGATATTTCCTCCGAACAGGCCGTGCGCGGCGCAATCCAGACGCATTCCAAACGGGTCTGGCGGTTTGGTCTTGCACTATCGGGGGCGTCGGATGTTGCCGATGATTTATTGCAATCGACGTGTCTGCGTGCGTTGGAGCGTCATCATCAGGTTACGTCGTATGATCGGCTGGACAGTTGGCTGATGACGATCTGCCGCTCGATCTGGCTGAATGAGGTGCGCGCACGCTCGGTGCGTAAGGCCCAGGCGCTGTCCGTAACGCCCGAGGCCGAATTGGTTGCGACCGGACCGGATTCAGAAACGAATATTTTCGCCGCTGAGGTGTTTACACAAGTAATGGAGTTGCCAGAAGCGCAGCGGGAGACAGTCATGCTTGTGTTTGTTGAAGGATACAGCTACCGCGAAGCCGCCGCGTTGCTGGAGGTGCCAATAGGCACTATCATGAGCCGGTTGTCCAACGCCCGGCAGAAACTGAAAAACGTGATGCAGCATGATGCGGCAGACACCGTTCGACGGAGTGGCAAATGAAGTTTTCCGACGAGACGCTGAGGGCGTATCTGGAGGGCAATGCGGATGCGGCCGAGGCCGCCGCAATCGAAGCGGCGATCGAAACCGATCTTGCGCTGGAACAACGCCTGATGACACTGGACCCGCTGGCACCTGTGGTGCAATCAGTGTTCGAAAACATTCCTGCGGATGCGCCGCAGCTTGAATTGCCGCAGCCAATGCAGGTCAGTACGGCAGACGCATCAGGCGGTCTCTGGCGCTTGATGGCAGTTGCCGCGTCAGTTGCTGTCGTGGCCGTGTCCGCAACTTTCTGGGCGACACGCCCAGAGCCAATGGGTTGGGCCGAACAGGCAGCAATCTATCAGTCGCTTTATTCGCCGGACACGATTGAATCGTTGGACAGTTCTCCGGTTGCGCTGGATGCGCAATTTGCGCGGGCTGAGGCACAGTTGGGCCGGTCGCTTAACCGGGACACACTTGAGACGCTGCCCGGGCTGGAATTGAAGCGCGCTCAGGTACTGTCCTTCAAGGGAAAACCTTTGATCCAGGTGGTTTTTGCGGATGATCAGGGCCAGCCGCTGGCCTTCTGCGTGATCCGCCAGGGTGAAGGTGCGCCGGCAAAGGATGTCAAACTTGCGGCGATAAGTGGTGTTGCCACTGCGACATGGGCGCAGGATGGATATGGCTATATGCTAATCGGCAGCAGCGAGCAGACCGATCTTGACCAGCAACTGAACATTCTGACCACAACATTCGCCGGTTGACCGGGGGCAGGGCGGAATACGTCTTGTGAACCGCACGAAATGTCCGAAATATAGTGGGCATGACGATGAAACCTGTGATGCCGGACCCGGATGAGGACGACGACGCGATCGGTCCTCCCAGCATCTATGACACCGACCCGGCTGAGGAAGACGATCTTTGGTTCCTCCCTCCCGATGAAGGTATGGCACAGGACGTATTTCTGCCCCCCGGTCCGGCGGTCGATCGCCGCCTTCTGTTTGACCCAAGGGATTGGCGCGCGGCGCAGGCCGAGCTGTCTTATGAACTGGCGGAACTGGCGGCCACGTTTGGGGCGTTGGACGAACGTTTGCGCGCAGGGCCGACAGGGTGGGGACACCGGCTGGCGCTGATGGATGTGTCTGATCTGGGTTGGTGGACAGGGGATAGGATCGGTGTCGACCGGCTTGCATTGTGGGTCGGATTACGGATTGGCGCAACCGGCGATGATGTCCAGGCGATGTTCCGGGCAGGCTGGGCCGTGCGCCGTCTGACGGCGGGGGCTGGCCCGGCAGAGGACGGCTGGGCCACTGGCCTGACCGCATTCCTTGATCGCATGTCACAGGGCATCGAAGACATGCCAGAGGCCATCGCCGATTTGGCTGAGATTATGCAGAAAGCAGAAGGCTTGCATCCCGTCACGCAGGCCGCAATCGGGTTTCATGCCTGGCGCGTCCTGTCAGAAGGCGTAGGTCAGGACACTGAGGCAGCAATTATTGCAGCTCGACATGCTGCTTCGATGGGGCGGGGTGGGGCGATCTTCATGCCGCTGGCGCTGTCAGGACCGGGGGCGTTGCGCGGGGTTGGCGAGCCGCAGGAGAAACTCTCGGCGTGGATCAGAGGGGCAGGGCAGTCGATTTTGGCGGCCTTGTTGCACCTGGATCGGGTCAGCGCCTGGGATCAGCGTGCCCGCGAGGCGACAAGTGACCTGAGCGGTCGCACGCCACCGCGCCTGATCGACGCGCTGACCGCATGGCCCATGGTGTCGGCGCCGCTTGCCGAGGACCTGACGCAGGCTTCGCGCGCTGCGGTGCAACGCAATATCGACCGTTTTATGGGGCGCGGTTTGATCCGAGAGGTAACGGGGCAGGGGCGTTACCGGGTCTGGACTGCTGCACTGTAATCTTTGAACAGCCTGCGAAATGCCCGGGCGGCAGGAAGACCTTTGGTAAACCGTCGTACCGTGTTGCGACGCGCCGCCAACTCGTCCGGTGTCCGAACATAAACTGGATGCGGTTTCGGCGTTTGGAACGCCGCTTGTCATATCGGACAGGCTTGTCGTGTGATTTTCGACCCCGGATACAGGACTTTTTAAAAAATTAGGTCGAAGGCGCGCTATCTGCTCGTTGGCCAACCGGAATAGATTGCTCATGGTACACCTTTGGAACTATGGGGCTTGAACTACGTAGACGAAATGGCGGCAACTAAATTCATGGGACCAGAACCTAGCCACTCTTATGTGCCTTTCCGTCAATATTACCGAGTTGACCTGCCCGCATTTGTTTGGCGCCGGGTGAAATGCTACAAAATAGGTGTTCTGGTGTATCCGCCCAGGGCTGTTCTGGGAAGAACAACACCTGATTGGTCACGTTGACCGGCCAGCTTGAGAGCGTGACCTGCGGATGGTCAAATTTACATGGCGCATATGCAGTCAGGAATCCCCTTGATCAGTGCAATTCCCCAGGAAAATCAAGCTCATGACCGGTCTAAGATCTCGATCATCTTGTGTTCGCAGGATACGGTAGTACGGCACAAATTGGTCGCCGCCAGGGCAAAGCGGCGTTATTGTAAGGAGGAAGCAATGGATCTGTTGCAAACTTTTGTGATTGACGCTTATGGAGATTGCGAGTGAATGGCTGCCGGTAAAATTAAGTCGAAAGCCAATTCATGATCTCTTTCAAAGGTGCTCAGTATCCGAAGGATGTTATCTTGTTCGCCGTGTTCTTCTATGTTCGATACGGAGTGTCATACCGGGATCTGGAAGAAATCATGGCAGAACGCGGCGTATCGGTTGATCATACGACACTGAACCGTTGGGTGACACGATACTCAGGCGAAATTGCTGATGTAGCGCGCCGCAGGAAAGGGCCATGTGATCGCTCCTGGAGAATGGATGAGACATACATCAAGGTGAAGGGTATGTGGGTCTATCTCTATCGGGCCGTCGATAAATACGGCAAGACGCTTGATTTCATGTTATCACCACGTCGAAACAAGCCTGCCGCGACAAACTTCTTCGCTCGGATGCTGGAGGTCAATGGTTTGCCACGGAAAATTGTCATCGACAAAAGCGGAGCTTACACGGCTGGCATCAAGGCCATAAACAAGATGCTGAAGGGCTTTGGTTGCCCGATCCCGATTGAGATGGTGAGGCGGAAATACCTGAACAACATCGTGGAACAGGACCATCGTTTCATCAAGAGACGCATCCGGCCAATGCTAGCGTTCAAGGCGTTTTCATCAGCGGCGGCAACCCTCGACGGAATCGAAGTGGCGCACATGATCCGCAAAGGTCAACTCATGCCCGGACTCTGTCCATTTCTACAGTTTGCAGAACTGGCGGCCTAACCCATCGGCACAAAAGCGGGTTTCCGGACAACCGCAAACTTTGCAACGGAACCGATTCATTCTCTATTTGGACGCGGTGGGTTCTGAATTCGCAATGTGAGACCTTCCGGTCACTCCAGCCTGATCTGCTTTAGGCAAGCTTCTCATAATGCGGGGTCCAGAACTTCGCATCTATTACCGCTTTCAAGTCATTCCCCGTGGATTTAGGCGCAACCCCATCCAACTGCGCCTGTTGACCAACGGCAAATGCGATAGCCTTGCTGACCTCGCGAATGTCCCCCACATCGGGCAGCAAGCTGGCTGTGCGATCGGACTTCGCAGGTGACACCGTGGCGAGCGCCTCGGCGGCGGCCATGAACATTCCGTCCGTGACGCGGCGCGCGCCTGACGCCAGCACGCCCAACCCCATACCGGGGAAAATGTAGGAGTTGTTGCACTGCGCGACATGATGCGTTTTGCCGTTGTAGACAACAGGATCAAACGGGCTTCCGGTGGCAACCAATGCATGACCATCTGACCAGCGGATAATATCCGCAGGCACAGCCTCAATTCGCGATGTCGGGTTCGACAGCGGCAATACGACAGGATGTTCTGTGTGAGCCGCCATCGCCCGAATGATCTCTTCAGAGAACAAGCCTGCCTGACCGCTGACACCAACCAATATGTTGGGTTTGGCCTGGTTAATCACGTCCAGCAGTGAAATATTACCATCGGACCAACTCTCCACTTTGGTGAGGGGTTGGACGATTTGCGTTTGGAACGGCAGGAGGTCTTTCATCGCATCGGTTAACAACCCATTCCGGTCCACCATGTAGATGCGGTCACGCGCCTCGGCCTCGGGTAATCCTTGGCGGACCATGAGTTGAACAAGTTGCTCGGCGATACCCACTCCCGCTGATCCCGCTCCAAGAAACGCGATGGTAGCGTCCTTTAGCGTTATGCCAGTGACATTCGAGGCAGCCAGCAAACTGCCCGCCGTTACCGCTGCGGTGCCCTGAATATCATCATTGAATGTACAGAGCTGATCACGATACCGCGCAAGCAGGGGTGCCGCATGTTGCTGTGCAAAATCCTCGAATTGCAGCAAAACATCCGGCCACTTGCGCTTTACCGCCTGTACAAAAAGATCGACAAAGTCAAAGTACTCATCCCCGCTGACGCGTTCATTCCGCCATCCGATATAGAGGGGATCTTCCAGCCGTTCTTTATTGTTGGTGCCGATGTCCAGTACCACCGGGAGCGTTACAGACGGGCTTATTCCGCCCGCAGCGGTATAAAGCGAGAGCTTTCCGATCGGAATTCCCATGCCGCCCGCGCCTTGATCGCCCAAACCCAAAATCCGCTCACCATCGGTGACGACTATGGCCTCGACAGAGGGCAGGACGGCATTCTCAAGCATGTCATCGATCCGGTCACGCTCGGGGTACGAAATGATTAATCCGCGCGGGTGATCGTAGATCTCACTGAACCTCTTGCAGGCGTCACCCACAACGGGTGTGTAAATTGTCGGCATCATCTCGGTTAGATGTCGCACCAATAGAGCGTAAAACAGAACCTCGTTGTCATCCTGCAGGCCACGCAGATAGACATGCTTATCCAGCGGCGTCTCCTCACGTTCAAAGGCGGCATAGACATGGTCAACCTGCGTTTCGAGCGTTTCGATGTGTGGCGGAAGAAGACCCAGCAATCCAAGCTTTTCTCGTTCGTGCAGAGAAAAGGCAGTACCTTTGTTCAGGAGCGGGTTTGTCACATAGTGCAAATTTGCAGGATCAGTATCGGCCATTGGATGCCCTTTCGGATCGGCACGCAAAGGTTGCACGCATCTATCCGGCAAGGTCAGCATTATACGACAACAAATGCAACGAGCTTGCGACTGGAACTTTTCCGCATTGGGCCAACACACTCGCGTGATGGCGTGCGCGAATAATTCGCGGCCCAAAGTCGCCATTCGTCTCAGTTGCTCACGCTGCTGTGCAGATTCCCCGAAGCGGACTTTGGCTGGGAATCTCATCCAACAGATAGGTCGCAAGCAGTTCGGAGTACTGCCAGTCTCTGGAGCCAGGGATAGTCAAAAGAGCCGTGTCCCAAATACGAAAATGTTAATCGGTCTGCCGCTTCCATTGTGCCCGCACTCGATACTGTGGAACGACGGACACCCACAATCAATTCGCACGGAAGATGCTAACCTTTAGGCTTTTTCCAACCGTTGCATTGACCAGCTAATGACCCCGCCCACCCAGATAAATCCGAGCAAAACACCAAGATAGACATTCATTGTTCCACCCGGTGCAATGAACCCGGAATGCCCGAAATTCGAGATGGTTTCGATGGTCTGTTCAACACCAAACACTATACAGAGCCAGGTCAACCAGGGTGGAATAATTTTGTTCTCACCAAATCCCAGCACTGCAACTGCGCTGCCCCTTCTGACAGGCCGTTTGGATCATAAGCCAGGCCAGCCCAAGTCCACGCCTGAACTTTTGCCGTCAGAGTGAAACCAAAGACGCCGGCAATAAAAACATAGCGATGAGGCACAGGAAGAAGGGCTGAGAACTGGCCAGCAAAAATCATCAGACCGAGGGAGACAAATGTTGGAGACCAATGCGTTGCCGAAGAAGATTGTGATCGACAAAACGGTGCCAACATTGCGAGCCTCAAGGCTACCAACAAATGCTGAAGAGCTTCGGTTGTACGATACCAATAGAGATGGTGAGCCGTTTCATGAAAGGATGATCTTGCTCAATGATGCTCTTCATGGATTTCCGCGGCTAGCTTTCGTCTATATCCGTAACACCTTTTACACGATGGCCTCGCCTCAGTGAGAGGGTAAAAAGCTTGCAACAAAGTCATTAAAGATCACGGCTTCTGACGCCGGACAGAACCCTTTTCACATTCAAGTTGGTTGTAGCAAACGCAGTTTTCAACGATCCCAATGGAACTGACGTCAAACAGTCGTCTCAGTTGTAGTTCTCGATGCTCAAGAAAACCAGTGTGCGCTTCTCTTGGCTCTTGTCTTTAATGGCAACCCGATAGACACGGATTCCGGCGTCCAATTCTCTAAGTTTATAGCTGTCGGGATGATTGACATGCGGATCGTTTGGAGCAGGAGTACCGTCTCGACAATGGGTTATTTCAGCCCATGTGTCGTCAAAGTAGCTTGCGGCCTCATCGCTTCTAAACTGAAATTCCCAATAGCACGAAACGCCGCGGGAATTACCTAAACCATCGAATGCCAGACATACCGACCCAAATGGCGCAACCCCGGTGTCATTATAGCTCTCAAGTGCAGACATTCGTGCGCATTCGGTAGCCAGTCCAATGGTCGGATGAACGAGTATAACCGTTAAAAGTGAAAGCCAAAAACACAACGAGACGCTATTGCGAGGTTCGATATCGGATGCTGGAGCGGGGCAGACAAAACTTTTGCTGTCGCGCAGTTTCAGCACGGCAATCAAACGCATACGATGCACCCTGACGGGAGACTCTTTGTGACCAACGGGTTTGTTAAGGACTCGTCATTCTGCTGCATCAGGAACATCAACAATTGAATAGTTGGCCTTTACGCGTTCCTTTGTCGGGTCAAAATGAGGGAAAGGCACTATTTTGGCTTTCAGACGCTTTTGTTGGCCGTCCAGTTGCCCGATTTCAATGTCAGCTCCGACGACGGCATGAGTGACCGAAACCCGGCCTAACGCAATAACCTTGCCCAGAACGGGTGATTTCATCGCGCTGGTAATCTCTCCAACCTGCGCCTTTCCTAAACGCACACAGTCGCCGGGCGAGGGGACCGTGCCGCCCTCAATCTCGAAACCGACCAGTTTGCGATGAGGATGGGTCTTGCGTTCTTCAATCGCTGCCCGCCCGATAAAATCGTCGGGCTTTGACTTCAGTGGAACGGTGAAGCCGATGCCAGCCTCGAAGGGATCGGTTTGATCGTCGAATTCGGATCCGGCAAAGATCAAGCCACCTTCGATCCGCACCATATCCAGTGCCGCAAGTCCAAGCGGAGCTATGCCATATTCCTGGCCAACCTCCCAGACGCGATCAAAGATCTCGACGGCATCTTTGGGATGGCAGAAGATTTCATATCCCAGCTCACCTGAATACCCGGTCCGAGAAATTACGACAGATGTCCCCTGCACATCACCAACCCGAGCCACGGTAAGCCGGAACCATGGCAGTTCTTCGATCGTCGGTTGCTGAGGCGGTGTCCAAAAGATCTTGGAAAGGATGTCGCGACTGTACCGCCCTTGAACCGCAATGTTGTGCAATTGATCAGTCGAATTGCGCACCCAGACATTCATATTGCGTTTGAGGGCCTGTTCCTGCAGCCACAATCCGCTGGTATCATTCCCGCCGATCCAGCGGAAATTCGTCTCACCCAAACGATAGACGGTGCCGTCGTCGATCATGCCGCCGTGCTCATAGCACATAGCCGTATAGACGACCTGACCAACGCTCAGCTTTTTCATGTTGCGGGTTACGCAAAGCTGCATCAGCTCTTCTGCGTCGGGTCCGACAACTTCGTATTTCCGCAAGGGGCTGAGGTCCATAACCGCCACCTTGTCGCGGCAGGCCCAGTATTCGGCAATCGCGCCGTGATTGGTCATCGTGTTGGGCAGCCAATAGCCGTTATATTCGACGAAATCACGGGTGTGCCGTGCAAAGCAGTCGTGAAATGCAGTTTTCTTGGTTTCTTCCACATCCGCCTCCGCAGATTTTCTATAGCCGTAGGATCTTTTGAAATCCTCGGTCGCCTTGTAGGTTCGCACCTGAATATCGGTTGGATTCCAGCCATTTGCTGGATCAATGTCGCAGGGACAGCCGGTGCTGACGCAGACCAGATCGGTCAGCGCGCGCAACAAGACGAAGTCACCGGGGCGCGACCAGGGGTCGTCCATGCCAATGGCGTTGGTGTCGTCCAGCATCGTGTTGAAAAAGAAGTTGATTGCAGGCCAACCACCACGTGGTTTGATGCCATACTGATCCAAGTCTTTATTGATATTGTCCGAGCAATTCACGTGGCCGGGGTAACCGAGATCTTCATAATACCGCGCCGTACAGGCAAGGCCAAACGTGTCATGGCGTCCGCACGTATCCTGAACGATCTCTATCAGCGGTTCCTGATCAACTGACCAATACTTCGAAAAAATCCCCGGTTTCGGATACAAGCTGCCCATCAGGCTACGCGTTGTTGTGGGATCAATCTCGCGTTCGATCCCCTGATCCAGTGCCCGTCGGCTGAAGGCCTGAAAATCCGAGCACTCACGCCCGCGAACATCGACAATCTGAATGAACTCACCGGCCCTGACCTCGTACGAGTGGGCATTGCCCGGCTGAATATTGAAGTCCCTGAGCGGATCGGCCAGCGGTTCGGGTGGTCCCACATCGGGTTTTTCCAAACCGGGTGCAGAGCGCTGAATGTACAGGATGATATCCGTGGGAGGGTTGTTATCTTCGGGGCGCATCGCCTTGCCGGGTGCAGCCACGATCAGAAGGCCCTCACATTCGGCGACGAAATGCACCATGTCACCGGGGCGCGACCCGTCGGTAAACGCCCGGATCGCGTCACCTTTTCCGATGTCAAATCCGGCAACTTCCAGAGCGCGCAGCACTTTCTTGCCAGACGGCGATCCATTGGCCAGCGTCGCAATCAATCCCTCCGGACGTCCATGTCCCAAAGCACCCAGCATGGCCGCATCAGAACTTCGGTCAGGGGCAAAGAAGACCATCTCGGCCTGTTGCATCCCGTCGCGGTCCAACAAGGTTATCGTATCACCTTTGGAAACCGGAACAGCGCGCGACCCCATTCCGGGGACCGGGTGGCGTTCCGTTCCATGTGGCAGGATCGGAAGGCCGGGGGCCAGAACTCCGCTGCGTTCGAACGGAACTTCGAATACCGGCTTCACATTCATAGTGCATCTTCCTGAATGATCTCGGTTGCACCGCGGTGGGTGACAACCAATAGGCATCCCGCCTCGGTTCGCGAATAGTGGCTGGACCCAGAAGCAAGACTGACAAAGTCGCCGCTGCGATAGCAAAATCCATCGTGATCTGTCAGATCGCCTTCGAGGATGAAGAACTCTTCTGGCCCATGGTGGATATGCGGGCTTGAACGCGTGCCCGCTGCCATCTTCATCAGATAACTGCCTTGCCCGGTTCCCTCATCAAAGCTGACATTCTTCCACCAGACTTGCTCGTCGGGTCGGCCTTCCATACGCATCCGGACAAATCCGGGATCGTCGAAACGGGTAACGGTGCGTGGGATTTGATACTGTGCCATCTCAATCAAGCCCCAACCGTTTTTTGCGTTTTTCAGCCCAACTGCTGATCGCCATGTCAAAGGTCAGCGCCATCAGGGACACGTTCAGGCCCAGCACAAAGTTCTTGCCCAGTTCGGTGCCCGCCAGTGTTCGCTGCAGCTCCTGCCCCAGATCCTGCGTGCCGATGAAAGCGGCAATGATAACCATGAAGAAGGCGAACATGATTGCCTGATTAAACCCGACCGCCATTGTCGGCAGTGCCAGCGGAAATTGCACCGACATCAGCTTTTGCCGACGGGTCGAGCCGGACATGTCTGCCGCCTCGGTCATTTCCGGCGGTACATTACTGAGGCCAATAATCGTGTACCGGATCAGCGGCACGGCGGCGAAGATCAGGATTGAGAACACAACTGCCACATCATTGACCCCAAACAGCATGATCGCGGGGATCAGGTAGATGAAGCTTGGGAAGGTTTGCGCGGTGTCGCAGGCCAGCAGGATGCTCTTGGACCAGCGGTTGGACCGGGCTGCAACAACGCCCAAGGGGATTCCGATCATAGTCGCCAGCGCGACTGCTGAAATCACAGTATAAAGCGTGATGACCGACCGATCCCACCAGCCCGAAAAGGCGACAATCGTAAAGAAGATCGCGGCGTAGATGCCGGGCTTTCGGCCACCGACCCAATACGCAAAGGACACAACCAGCAGGATAAAAGCAGGAGTCGGAATGGCAAGTAGCGTATTCCGGAACGGGATCAAAACCTTGACATTTAGGAACCAGCGCAGCCATTCGGTTGTGCCCTTGATCGCGTCTATGGCCAGGAACGACTTGATCACCACGTCGATTTCCTTGCCCTGGCTGAGATGCTGCTTGCGACCAACTTCAGCAAGGATTGGGAACGCCTGTGCCAGCAGAGTAAACCCAACAAACAGACCCAGCGCGACCAGCGAAATCTGGTGCCGTTTCCACCACGGTGTCCCGCGTTCGAAGTGCACCGGCTGCTTGACGACCCAAGCCTTTGACATCCGATCCAACGTGACAGCCAGAAGGACGATGGTTACGCCAATCTCGAAAGAACGGCCCAGTTTGAAACTACCCATCATCGCCAGCAGTTTCGCGCCAAGACCGGGCATTCCGATAAAAGCCGTCAGAACAACCATCGCAAGACACAGCATGATCACCTGATTGACGCCGACCAGAACCTCGGTGCGCGCGGCTGGAACGTAGACGTGGCGCAACATCTGCCAGCGTGTGCAGCCAGACATCTGGCCTGCTTCGATCACTTCCGGGCTGACCTTTTTCAGACCCAGAGTGGTCATCAGGATCATCGGTGGGATGGCAAAGGTAATTGTTGCGACGGCCCCAGCTGTCGGTCCGACCTTAAAGAAGATCACTGCTGGCAGGAGATACGTAAAGAAGGGCAGGGTTTGCAGTACGGACAGGATGGGTTTCAGCAACCGCTCGAACCAGCCGTATTTCCAGGCCGCGATGCCTAGTACCAGACCCAGCAAGAAAGCCAATGGTGCCGCAACCACGATGACGGACATCGTCTGCATGGCGATTTTCCACTGTCCGATTGCCGCGGTCCAGATGAAGGTGCCCGCGCCCAAGGCAGCCAACCGCCATCCACCAACGGCATAGCCGACGACGGCTGCCACAGCGGCAATCGCGGACCATGGGATCGGGCCCAGATAGGGCCAGCGACGCTTGCCCTCCAATAGGTTGGCCGAGGTATCCAGCAGAAACTCTAGCGGGCCTTCTGCAATAAAGCGGGTGACATAGATCAAACCGAGGTCATTTTGGATGAAGTTGAAAATCGCGTCCAAAACCTGTGCCGTTGGCGGGATTGCAGCCTCAGGAATGCGATTCAGCCACTCGGGCAGAATGCCAATTGCCTTAGCCAGGATCAGTGCAAGAGCGGTGACCAGCAGCGCGGTTAGGACTTTGGTTTGCCCCCACGGGCCGTCCCTTGTGTCCGATATGTCGGTGGACAGTGTCGCCATCATTCCGCCCCAAGCAGAACATTCAACGCGGTGTCACGTTCCAGAACCCCGGTGACAACGCCTTTGTCATTCGCGACCGGCAACAGGATGCGCTTGTCATTTACCAGTACCCGCGCCAATTCGTGAATAGTCGAGCCGCCATTGATCGGCGCGCCTTCCAAAGCATGACCATTCACGGGCTTTGCAAGCCCCTTCGCATGTACGACCCGGGCCTTGTCGACATCTTCGGTAAATTTGGCCACATATTCGGTGGCAGGGTTCATCACGATCTGGTCGGGGGTGTCACACTGTTCGACCGCGCCGTTGCGCATTATGGCAATCCGGTCGGCCAGGCGCAGCGCCTCATCGAAGTCATGCGTGATGAAGACGATGGTTTTGCCCAGCATTTCTTGCAGACGGAGGAATTCATCCTGCATTTCACGGCGGATCAATGGATCTAGCGCCGAGAAGGGCTCATCCAGAAACCAGATATCCGGCTCAATCGCCAGTGATCGGGCGATGCCGACCCTTTGCTGTTGACCGCCGCTGAGTTCACGCGGGAAATATTCTTCCCGACCTTCAAGGCCCACCAACTTGATGACCTCCAGCGCGCGTTCGCGCCGGTCGTAGCGATCTTGTCCGCGCATTTCCAACGGGAAGGCGACGTTGTCCAATACCGTGCGATGTGGCAACAGACCGAAGGATTGGAACACCATCCCCATCTTGTTGCGGCGCAGCTCAATCAGCTCGCGTTCAGTCAGGCTCATGATGTCCTGACCGTCAACTTCAATCGTTCCGCCTGTAATATCGTGTAGGCGTGAAAAACACCGCACTAGCGTGGACTTGCCTGATCCTGACAGGCCCATAATGACCAGCATCTCGCCACGAGCGACCTCAATCGAGACGTCCTTAACACCGGCGATGTACCCATCCGCGCGGATCTCATCGAAACTGCGGCCAGCGGCCAGAGATTTCAGATAGCTCTCTGGCGAGGGCCCAAACAGTTTCCAGACGTTTTTGGCTGAGATGACAGGCGCTGAGGCGGACATGGCTGCCTTTCTTTCGTGTTGAGCGCGGCCTTGCATCGCTGAGATGTTCAAGGCCGCGCCAGTTTCGGTGGATGCAACCGGATTATGTACTGCAGGCACTGATCCAAGGATCAATGACGGCGCGGTTGGCGTCCAGCCATTCTTCGGCTGCCTCTTCCGGCTCAAGCTCATCAGTGTCGACCAGCTTCGCCATCTCAGCAATCTGCGGGTTGGTGAAAGAAATCTCGGTCAGGGCGCAATACGCGGCCGGCCACTTGTCTTTCATGCCATCCCAAGCCGCCTTTTTCAGGTAACCCTCGGCAGGGTTGCCACAATCATACAGCGCTTCCGGGTTGGGACCCTTGGCTGGATCCTTGTCGCACCCATCTTCCCATGCCGGGAATTCAACGAACTCACCTGGCCAAACAGCTTCGGCGAAGTTTGGCGTCCAGTTAAAGACCAAAACCGGCGTTTTGTCGGCCTCTGCCGCGCCAATCTCAGCCCAAAGGGCTGCGGCTGAACCCGCATTGATCACCGTAAAGTTCAGATCCAGTGCTTCGGCGCGTTCTTTACCATGCTTCAACCAGTCGACCGGCCCATCCAGATAACGGCCCTTGTCACCGGTTTCGGCTGTGGCGAACAGGTGCGCACAGTCGTTCAGTGCCTGCCAGTCAGGCAGGCCCGGGCAGGATTCCTTGGTCCACATCGGATACCACCAATCCTCGCGCGTGACCGCATCGTGATCGCCAGCGTCATGCAGACCGCCTTTTTCCAGCGCCGCGCGGTAGGATGCACCAAACGCACCTTCCCAGACTTCCATCTCCAGCGCGACATCGCCCAAACGTACCGATTCATAGACGGCCTGACTGTCGGTGGTGACATATTCTACGTTGTTGCCCATCTCTTCGAAGATCAGGCCTACAACGTTCGACATCACGATCTGGCTGGACCAGTTGTGAATGGGGATTACGATCGGGTCGCTGCTGTCTTCGGCAGCCGCGCCAGTTCCCGCTACTGCTGCCAAGGTTGCAGCAGAAAGTAGGTTTGTAAGTTTCATGTTTGCTCCCTGAGTGACATTCATTTTTGAGTTGAGGACTCTTCCGGCCCCGAATTCATGCATTCTGCCCAAGATCGTCTAATGTGCAGAACAGAAATTTGAGGGGCTTTGACCATAATTTCTTGAGGCTAATCCGACTTTTTGCTATCTTAACAGACAGTTGCCTGATCGAATGTTGCCAGATGCGGGCAAATGTTTTTGATCGCGCCGTCGTCCAGCTCGGGAAAAGGCCCCCAAATGCCAAAAAAAGCGCCAGTCACCGGGAAAGTCTTGCCGCCGCTAGACTATTTGTTGGCATTTGAAGCCGCTGCCAAGGCACAGAGTTTTGCGCAAGCCAGCAAGGTGCTGAACATCTCAGAGACCGCAATCAGCCGCAAAGTACGCTTGCTGGAACAGCACTATGACGTGCCCTTATTCGTAAGGGGTCATCGTTCTGTTTCCCTTACTCAACAGGGTGCCATCCTGTTGGCGACCGTGGAAAAATCACTGGACCTGATGCGGGATGTCAGCCGAGACATGCTGGCCAAGCATCAGGCAAATACGGTTTCGATCTCGGCGACCAATTCTGTTGCGTCTCTTTGGCTGATGCCGCAACTTCGCAAGTTCAACAAATCCAATGGCCGAATACGTATCTCTTTAGTGTCTTCTGACAGTGACGCAGAATGCCTGTCAGATTCTATGGACCTGACAATTCTGCGGGGGGATGGCGACTGGCCGGGGTACGAGGCAAAGCTTCTGTTCGGAGAAACCGTTTTTCCGGTTTGCAGCCCCGAGTACCTCAAAAGTAATCCCAATGCCGCGGATATTTCTGCGTTACCGGAACTTGACCTTATTGAGGTCACCAGCGCGCATGCAGAATGGATGACGTGGCGAGCGTGGTTCAGCGGCAATGGTGTATCAACATCATCAATGGAACAGGCAGTCGCGTTCAACACTTACCCATTGTCAGTACAGGCAGCGGTTGATGGATTGGGCATTGCGTTGGGCTGGGCCCATCTTGTTGACCCATTGCTTGAAAGCGGCGCTTTGGTCAGGCCAGTCCAGGGCGCATCGGTGCGAACTGAGTCGGGATATTACCTGCTGAAAAGGCCTTTCAACAGTGCTTTTCCAGAGCAGTTGATAGTCGAAGATTGGCTGCTGGGTCTTAGTGAAGGTCGGAAAAGATACGCCTGAATTGGGTTGTTGGTGGCTGGGCATTGATGGTGAGTTTGGCTGTGGGCTGTTTGGCAACTACAACTCGCGTATTGACCCAGGGGAATAATTATTTACCTTAAAGAAAAATAAACGAATCTGGGTTGGTGCGCTGCCGATCCGGCCAAGACGTTGTCAGACTTTTCCAACCGGGGGTTTTGCCCAATGAGCTATAAATCGGACATTGAAATTGCGCGCGAGGCGCAGAAGAAGCCTATTCAGGAAATTGGCGCTAAGATCGGCATCGATTCTGCTGATCTGCTGCCCTATGGCCATGACAAGGCGAAGGTGAGCCAGGAGTTCATCAACTCGGTTCAGGGTCGAGAAGACGGCAAGCTGGTGCTGGTCACCGCGATCAACCCGACGCCTGCGGGTGAGGGTAAGACGACCACGACCGTTGGTCTGGGTGATGGTCTGAACCGCATCGGCAAGAATGCGATGATCTGCATTCGCGAAGCCTCGCTGGGCCCGAACTTCGGCATGAAGGGCGGCGCTGCAGGGGGCGGTTACGCGCAGGTTGTTCCGATGGAGGAAATGAACCTGCACTTTACCGGGGATTTCCACGCGATCACCTCGGCGCATTCGCTGCTGTCGGCGATGATCGACAACCACATCTACTGGGGCAATGAAGCCGAGATCGATGTACGCCGCGTCGCATGGCGTCGCGTGGTCGATATGAATGACCGTGCCCTGCGTCAGATCACGGCGTCCCTGGGTGGTGTGTCGAACGGCTTCCCGCGCGAAACCGGCTTTGACATCACCGTGGCGTCCGAGGTCATGGCGATCCTGTGCCTGTCCAACGACCTGAAGGATCTGGAAAAGCGTCTGGGTGACATCATCGTGGCCTACCGCCGCGACAAGACCGCTGTTTACTGCCGCGACATCAAGGCCGAAGGCGCGATGACCGTGCTGCTGAAAGACGCGATGCAGCCGAACCTGGTGCAGACGCTGGAAAACAACCCGGCCTTTGTCCACGGCGGCCCCTTCGCGAATATCGCGCATGGCTGTAACTCGGTCATTGCCACCAAGACTGCTTTGAAAGTGGCTGACTACGTTGTGACTGAGGCCGGTTTTGGTGCCGATCTGGGCGCCGAGAAGTTCATGAACATCAAGTGCCGTAAGGCGGGCATCGCGCCGTCTGCAGTGGTGCTGGTTGCCACCGTGCGTGCGATGAAGATGAACGGCGGCGTTGCCAAGGCCGATCTGGGCGCGGAAAACGTCGACGCGGTCAACTCGGGCTGTGCCAACCTGGGCCGTCACATCGAGAACGTGAAATCCTTTGGCGTGCCGGTTGTGGTTGCCATCAACCACTTCGTCACCGACACCGATGCCGAAGTGCAGGCGGTCAGCGACTATTGCGCCGAGCATGGGGTTGAGGCGGTTCTTTCGCGTCACTGGGAGCTGGGCTCGGAGGGCTCTGCGCCGCTGGCCGAGAAGGTTGTCGAGATCGTCGAAGGCGGCAGTGCCAACTTCGCACCGATCTACCCCGATGACATGCCGCTGTTCGAGAAGATCGAAACCATCGCCAAGCGCATCTACCGCGCCGACGAGGTTCTGGCCGACAACAAGATCCGCAACCAGCTGCGTGAATGGGAAGAGGCCGGATACGGCAATCTGCCGGTCTGCATGGCCAAGACGCAGTATTCGTTCTCGACCGATCCGACCTTGCGCGGCGCGCCCACCGGCCATTCGGTTCCGGTGCGTGAGGTGCGCCTGAGCGCGGGGGCCGGCTTTATCGTGGTTGTCTGCGGTGAGATCATGACCATGCCCGGTCTGCCACGCAAACCGGCTGCGGAAACCATCTGCCTCAATGACGCAGGTGAGATCGAGGGCTTGTTCTAAGCCGCCGAATAGGACATCTCGTGGTCCGGGGTTTTCCCGGGCCATGAGGAGATCGCGATGCCCACTCTGACACCGCCGCAAGACTGTGCAACGATGCAGGATCTGCGGGTTCAGATCGACAAGCTGGACCGCCAACTGATCGAAATGTTGGTGGCGCGCGCAGGCTACATTGACCGCGCGTCCGAGCTGAAGCCGGGCGAGGGCCTGCCTGCCCGTATCCCGGACCGTGTCGAAGACGTGGTGCACCGCGTGCGCGCAAGCTCGGCCGAGCTGGGAATGGATCCGGATTTGGCCGAAGGAATGTGGCGCATGTTGATTGACTGGTCGATTGCACGTGAGGAACGTGTTCTCGGCCCGGACTGAATGACCGGGCGCTTCACGCGCCCGATCCGTTTTTGAAAGAAGGGATCAAAGGATGGTAGCGCAGGTTATCGACGGCAAGGCCTTTGCGGCCAAGGTCCGTGCGCAAGTGGCCGATCAGGTTGCAAAGCTGAAAGAGGAAAACGGCATCACCCCCGGCCTGGCCGTGGTTCTGGTCGGCGAAGACCCGGCCAGCCAGGTCTATGTCCGCTCCAAGGGCAAGATGACCGTCGAGGTCGGCATGAACTCGTACGAGCACAAGCTGGATGTCGATACCTCGGAAGAGGACCTGCTGGCGCTGGTCGAAAAGCTGAACAACGATCCGGCTGTGCACGGAATCCTGGTTCAACTGCCGCTGCCCAAGCATCTGAACGAGGACCTGGTGATCAATTCGATCGACCCGGCCAAGGATGTGGACGGGTTCCATATCTCCAACGTGGGCCTCTTGGGCACCGGTCAGAAATCGATGGTGCCCTGCACCCCGCTGGGCTGTCTGATGATGCTGCGTGACCACCATGGCTCATTGTCGGGCATGGATGCGGTTGTGATCGGACGCTCGAACATCGTTGGCAAGCCGATGGCGCAGCTGCTGCTGGGCGACAGCTGCACCGTGACCATCGCGCACAGCCGCACCAAGGATCTGCCCGACGTGGTCCGCCGCGCCGACATCGTTGTGGCCGCCGTTGGCCGCCCCGAAATGGTGCCGGGCGACTGGATCAAGGAAGGGGCGACCGTCATCGACGTGGGCATCAACCGCATTGAACGCGACGGCAAGAACAAACTGGTCGGCGACGTCGATTATGCCAGCGCCGCAGCACGCGCCGGCGCCATCACCCCGGTCCCCGGCGGCGTCGGCCCCATGACCATCGCCTGCCTGCTGGCCAACACCCTCACCGCCTGCTGCCGCGCCAACAAACTGCCAGAACCAGAAGGCCTCACAGCCTGACCTGTTTCGCTGGGGCGCAAAAAATGCGCCCCAACGCACCAATAAACTGTCCAAGCGGCAAATTTGACCATGATGTCAACGGGCTAAATTCCCCCCTTTAAGGTTTGAATGTCTGAATGGGGCGTGGTAGCCGGGATATCCCAGCCGTTTACAGTGTGTGAATGTTAGCTTTCCGGGGCTTTTGGCTGCGTCCCTGAAAGTGGTTTTTGATATGGTATCACTTCAAAGCTAAGACCCATCTTAAGCCTGTGCAGCCCACAACGTGTGGTGGCCGGAGCGTTCTTCCTTCCTATGCTGGCTTACGCTTTTCCGCCGTTCCAGATGTCTGATTTGCCGTTTGCCATAAGGTTCTTGTTTTGGTTCGGAGTGATGGGCATCGCTGTTACTTCGACCTGGATGGCACGAAAGCTGATCCGCGAAACCGGGACTGTTCTGAACCTGCCAGTGCGTGACCTGGCAATCGCCCTGTTTGTTTTGCTGTTGTTTATCCCGTCCCTTTGGGTGCTGGCCGTGGTTCTGTTTTCCATTGGGGGCCACTCCGCACCCGGCATCCCGCGGGTTATTGGGTATAGCGCCTTGTTTACCGCTGGCCTGATTCTGACCAGCCGGGCGGAACCCAAAAGCGCTCCACCACCATCCCCGGCACCGCGGCTTGCGCGACGGTTGCCTGCGTCTTTTCAGGGGCAGATTTATCGCCTGAGCTCGCGCAATCACTATGTGGATGTGGTCACATCAGAGGGTACCTTTGCGATCCGGTTACGACTCTCTGATACGGTTGGGGAAATGGAGCCCTTGCGCGGGCATTGTGCGCACCGGTCCCATTGGATCGTGGATGACGCAGTCATAGGCACTGAGAAGGTGGCCGACAGAATCTATTTGAAGCTGGTGAATGGTGACCTGATACCGGTCAGCCGGAAGTACAAGCCGATGCTTGAAGACGACGGGTTGATATGATCTCAGCGTGGCATTGGGATGAATTGTGGATGAAGGCCGGTCAGGATGGCCATTGCCCGGTCGCTCATCAAGTCACTTAGAGCTTTCTCGGAACTTCGTAGCCCGCCTGTATAGGTGCCATAGGCCGGTAGGATAAGCCGTGCATTATCCATCAAAAACGCCGGGCGTGTGATCGTCCGACCGCGTGCCCTAATGCACGTCTTGGGATGATAGTGCCCCGAGATTTCGCCGTGATCACCGGGTTGGGCGATATGCCGAAAAACCAGCGGACCTACCGCGTATTCAGCCAGATGTGTTCCGCCCAGGTCTATTGGACCCGGGTCGTGGTTTCCTTCGATCCAAATCCATTGTCGGCCTGCTTGCAGGGCCGTCAACGAAAGCTTCTCGGCGGTGCCCAACGCCGTCAAAGTATCCAAATCGTCAAAGCTGTCGCCCAGGCAGATGACAGTTTGCGCGCGGGTTCTGTCGATGTCGGCTGCCAGCCGGGTCAGGGTGTCCTGACTGTCATAGGGCGGCAAAGAGGGACCACCGCGCCGCGCCATACGTTCGGATTTGCCAAGATGCAGATCGCTGACGCATAACAGTTTCCGGCTTGGCCACCACAACGCACCAGATCCAAATGCGCGCAGGTCTTGTTCAGCAAAGGAAAACGCCAACTCGTTCATGGTACGTTCTTTGCCTGTTTTGGCCGCTGGCGCAAGCTGAATTACTTTGCGTCTAGTCCCGCAGCCTGTAGCAACCGGGCGCTTTCCTCGGCCAACAGGCGTTCTTCGGCGGCACCTTTGACCGGTACTTTGCCAACCTCCAGAAACAACGGCGCGGCGAGGGGAGAGACCCGATCCAGCCGAACCAGATCTATCCGGTCACCAATTCGTTCAATCATTGTCTCGATACGTCCGAAATCTACTAGTCCGCGCATTGCTTCCTCGCGGGTGATCTGCATCAGAAGGTGGTTGGGGTCATATTTCAGCAGAGTGTCGTAAAGAATATCCGAAGAAAACGTAGCCTGACGCCCGCTTTTGCGTTGCCCGCCCGTATTGCGCTCGATCAGGCCTGCGATGGTGGCCGAAGCGCGAAAGGTGCGTTTCATGACAGCGTTACCCGCCAGCCATGTCTCAAGCCCGTCACGCAGTTTGTCCAATTGGAGCAATGGGCTTGGGTCGGTTACAGCATCCAAGCCCCAAATCAGCGTCGCATAGTCGGTGGCGACAAAACCAAGCGGCGCCAACCCGGTTTCCTCCATCCGTTTGGTCAATAAAAGCCCAAGGGTCTGTTGCGCATTGCGCCCAGCGAAGCCGTAAACACACAGGTGTTCACGACCGTCATTGGGAAAACTTTCGATCAGCAAGCGATCCCGTTGAGGCAATCGGGACATATCCCGCTGCAACGCTAACCATTCGGCCGTGTGGGCAGGTAGTTGTGGCCACTCCGGCTGAGCGAACATGCGCAGGATACGGTCGCTGAGTTGGGTCGAGGTCGCGAACTTGCTGCCCGAAAATGTAGCGATCTTGGGCTTCTTGTCCGCCCGGCGGCTGACTTCGACCACCATTTCTCGCAGTCCCTCGTACCGTACGATCTGTCCGCCGATCAGAAACGTATCTCCGGGCGTCAGAGAGGCTGCAAATGCCTCCTCGACCTCACCCAGCGGTTTGCCCCCGCGATTGCGCTTTAAGCGGACTTTCAGCGTGTCTGTGTCCTGTATCGTGCCCAGGTTCATACGAATACGCTGTGTTGCCCGTGGGTCTCTTAGCTGCCATTTCCCGTCTGGCCGCTGCAAAAGCCGCTGCCAGCGATCATAGGCGCGCAGCGCGTAGCCGCCGGTTGCACAGAAATCCAAACAGGCGTCGAACTCAGCGCGGCTGAGATCGGAATATGGCCCTGCTGCCGTCAATTCGGTGAACAGGTCATCTGTATCGAACGGGCCTGCCGCAGCGGCGATGAGTACATGCTGGCACAAGACGTCCCTTGGGCCCGGTCCGCGCGGTTCGCCATCCAGATCATGGGCCTTTGCCGCCGCCAACGCGGCGACGCACTCGACCACTTCAAACCGGTTCGCTGGCACTAATAGGGCTTTGGACGGGGCGTTGTAACGGTGGTTGGCACGACCAATGCGCTGAACCAGACGTTTGACGTTCTTGGGCGCGCCAATCTGGATCACCAGATCCACATCGCCCCAGTCGATGCCCAGATCCAGACTGCCGGTGCAAACAATGGCGCGTAGGTCACCACGGACCATTGCAGCCTCGACCCGTTCGCGTTGTTGCCGATCCAGGCTGCCATGGTGAATGCCAATGGGCAGCCCGTCATCATTGGCAAGCCAAATGTTGTGAAAGAATATTTCGGCCTGCGCGCGGGTGTTGTGAAAGATCAGCGTGGTTTTGTGTTGTTTGATCTGATCCAGCACCGCAGGGATCGAATAGGCCGCCCCTCCACCGGACCAGGGCGGCATCTCTTGCGTCTCAAGCATTTGGATATCGGGGTCGGGGCCGGGATCAGCCTGAATGATCTTGCAAGGATCGGGGTGGCGGGCCAAAAACTGCGCGATGGCATCAGGGTCTTCGACTGTGGCCGACAGGCCGACGCGTCGCAGGTCAGGGCACAAGCTCTGCAAACGGGCCAGCGCCAACATCAACTGATCGCCTCGTTTGCTTTCGGCCAAGGCGTGGATTTCGTCCACGATCACGCGTTGGACGCCTGCAAACATCCGCGGGGCGTCTTCGTACGACGTCAGTAAGGCCAGGCTTTCAGGCGTGGTCAGCAGGATGTGCGGAGGGTCCACGCGCTGACGTTTCTTTTGCGTGGCCGATGTATCGCCTGTTCGGTCTTCGATGCGGATGGGCAGGCCAATATCGTCCGCCGGGCCGCGCAGGTTGCGGCGGATATCGGCGGCCAAAGCCTTGAGTGGGGAAACATAGAGCGTGTGCAGGCCGGGGCGATCATTTTCCGCCAGCTCGGCCAGTGTCGGCAGGAAACCGGCCATCGTTTTGCCACCGCCGGTCGGCGCAATAAGCAAAGTGGCCGGGTCCGCAGCCCGGTCAAACATCTCTTGCTGATGTGGATGGATGGACCAGCCTTTGGCGTCAAACCAATCCGTGATCCGGAGGGGAATCTGCGTCATGAACGCAGACTACCCGGCCTGTCCCGGAAATGGCACGGCGTTAATTTACGATTACCTCGTCTTTGACGAACATGTTGGCCCAGGCCCTGTCGATCAGGTCGGGGCTCATCTGATAGGGGATGCCCTCGAATTCGCAGATCGAGATCATTTGGTCGATCAGGAAGATCGGCTGATAGTTGGCATAAACGTTGTTGATGGTCGGGTACTTGACCTTCAGCAAGTGCACCAGAGCGGATTCATCCAGCGGCATGCCGCGTTTCCGCGCCACCATTGCAAAGATTTTTAGGAAGTCTTCTTGAACGGGACCACCGATCTTGATCTTGAAGAAGATCCGGCGCAGGGCCGCTTGGTCGAATATCTCATTTGGGTGGAAGTTGGTCGAGAAGATAACCAGTGTGTCAAAAGGCACTTCGAACTTTTCGCCAGACTGCAGGCCAAGAATGTCCTTGTTCTCTTCCAAAGGAACAATCCAGCGGTTGATCAGCGCCTGTGGCGGTTCCTGCTGACGACCAAGGTCGTCCACGATGAAGATGCCACCGGTTGATTTCAGCTGCAGGGGCGCCTGATAGGTACGTGCAGTCGGGTTGTAGACCAGATCCAGCATTGAAAGCGAAAGTTCACCGCCCGTTACCACGGTCGGGCGTTCGCACTGAACATAGCGTGTGTCGAACCGCTTGCGACGGCGCAGGCTGTTGGGGTCATCCGCCTCTTGCTCGATCGCAGTGTGGACGATCGGATCATAGACCGTGATGACCTGACCTGCATACTCGATGGCACTGGGAACATAGACGTTGTCCCCCAGCGCGTCGCGAATACCGTTCGAGATTGAGGATTTACCGTTACCCGGAGGGCCATACATCAGAATTGACCGGCCGGCGCTGACTGCGGGGCCCAGATGGTCCAGTAGGCTGTCGGGCAGAACAAGATGTCCCATCGCACCAGTTAGCTGATCGCGGGTCACCTGAATGTTTCGGATTGACTGACGCTTGACCTGTTCCCGGTATACGTCCAGCGGAACCGGCATAGCGCCGAAGTATTCAGATTGGCTCAGCGCGTCCAGTGCACGGGCTTTGCCGGCATCGGTAAGCTGATAGCCCATCTCGTTGCCACTGTTGGCGTTCAGTGTGCCCGTCGCTTCGAGCAGTTTCTGTTCGCGTGCGATGTCTACAAGTTCTTGCGTGACGGCACCCGGCAAGCAGATCGCTTCCGCGATTTCCGTGACCGTATCCACGTTCTTTCGGAATATCGTCTTAAGCAGAATGTCCCGCATCATCACGATGGGCAGTTTCATTTCGGCCATACCCTTGGGGGCAGGGGGGGCCATAACTGAGGTCGTCTGCATATTCATGAGCGTTGCCCGTCTATCCACTAATCACGCCAAAAGCCCCATAAGGGCTGCTTGGATAAAATCTTAACCTGATTTGTGTCAGCACAAAGGCATTGAAGAGGCGGGCTGATGATAGTTTATGAGCCGGAAACAGTTCCGAAAATCAAATAGATCGCCAAACTGGCCCCTAACGGAAAACCCATCGGAAATTTCTTGCCCCGATCCCAGCTCTCCCAGTCCGGGGCGATCGCCCGAAGGCGTGTGTGCTTGGCCAGCCTGTGCGTCACATATGCACCAAGCATGGCGCAAGTGGCGATCAGCGTCATAAGCAGATAGTCACCGGCCCAGACAAAGGCTGAGGCGGCAGCCAGAAACTTGGCATCACCAGCCCCCATGACGCCGGCCGCGTTCAACAGGATGCCGAAAAACAAAACGACCACGATGTGCAGCAATTGCCATAGATAGGGCGGAAGTGTCAGGGCAATCGGACCCACGCCGCCGGTCGTCCACTCGGTGGCCCAGGGTGGCAGTACAATCAACCCGACAACAGCAAAAACCGCGGCCAAAGCGATCACGGCATGATTCTTGATCAGCATGCTACGCAGATCGGTGAAGGCCACGTAAAAGCAGATCGGCAACACAAATGGTAAAAACCATGCGGCTGCCGTCGCAGGGATATTCATGAATCAGGCCTCTTCAAGCGCGCGAAGCGATCGAACGGCTTCCTCATAGTGCTGCGGGTGGGTTGCGATGGCTTCGCGGAACAGGTTCTTGGCCGTTGTGATGTCGCCTTGTTTGATCGCAGAAATACCCATTGTATTCAGCAGCATGGCCCGCTCAACCTGCGTCAGAGGAACAACCGGCATGTTATAGTTGCCCTGCGCGGCCCTGGCCAACACGAGGTTGTTCTTAGCGGTGAACAGCGACTTGTCCTGACGGATTGCTTCGGAAAACAATCTTTCAGCATCGGCGTAGTCACCGCGCGACAGCTTTGAGTAGCCCCAGTTGTTCATTACGCTGCCAGGGCGCGTGGTCAGACCGACGGCTGTTTCGTAAAAGTGATCCGCGCGTTTCCAGTCTTTACTGGAGTCTGCAACGACCGCCTCAAGACGGTAACGTTGGAACGTTTCATAGGTTGGTGGAACAGAATCCAGCGTCGACTTGGCTGTTGGCCAGTCACCTGCGCGGACCGAAGCGGCGGCGTATTCGACCCGGTCGACGTTGCTTGCGCCCTTCATCGAGGTCACTTTTTTCCACGCCGAAGCGGCCTCGGTTGTGCGCTTGGCACGGGTAAGAGAAATAGCAAGACCCCGCTGCAGGTCGATCCGACCAGGGTTTTTCGCGGCGGCCCCTTTGAAGTAGGTCACAGCCTCGTTCGGATCAGCCGCGGTCAGAAGAACCTCGTTCAGGTTGGTTTCGTCTATGACGTTCACTTCCTGATAGGTGCGTTCGACCTTTTCTTCTTCGGTTTCCTTTTCGCAGGCGGACAGAACCATCCCGCAGATCACCATCGTCGGAATCAAGAATTGTTGGCGCATTTTTTGCGTCCCTTACTGCTCTTGCCAATGTTACGGGAGCTTGCGCAGCATGAATTGCCCGTCGCCTTGCTGCTCCAGTGTATATTCCTGTTTTTCCGGGGTAGTATTAACAGGATTTTCCATTTTTGCGAGTGCTAAGCGCAGATTGTCCAAGATTGCGTCACTTTCGCCATTGTCCAAAGCAAAGGCGCGCCTGAACATCTGCTCAGCCTCTGGGTATTCCGCCTTTTCCATTAGCACAACACCCAGATTATTCCACGCAATGGGCCAAGCGGATTCATCCTCTATCGCTCGGCGCAGCAGTTCTTCTGCTTGCCCCAAACGCCTGAGACCCAGGTTTGCAGTTCCCATTGAGGTCAGGAGTTCCGTTGTCATCCCTTGATCCAGCGCGGCGCGGGAAAAGGAAGTCAGCGCCAGCTCATATTCGCCCGATGCCATCAGTCGGTTCCCGACCGTAATCGGATCAACAGCTTCGGCTTTGGAGTCAACGCCCGGAGCGTCCAGACCGTTTGAAAGGCCCGTTTCTGTACAAGAGGCCACCATGGCAAGAACCAAAGTGGCCTGAAACATGTGGCGTAGCCTGAACCGGATACACCTGAAGTTTAATGCCATCGGGATGCTATCCCCCACTTGCAAAGTCCGCGATGCCTTTCGCCGAGGGTCCGACCAAAATGACCAGCAATGGCGGCACAGTCAGCATCATTGTGGCAAGTGTCATTTTGGTTGGCAACTTGTTCGCAGCCTCTTCGGCGCGCATTACCCGCTTATCACGCATTTCACCGGCATAAACCCGCAGGGCTTCGGCGATTGACGTACCAAACGCGGCCGACTGGATCATAACAGTCACGAACGAGCTGACATCCTGAACACCGCACCGCGTGCCAAAGTCTCTGAGAACACTGTCCCTGTCCTTACCTGCTTTCAGTTCGTGCGCGACGACTTCGAACTCCAAGGCGATATCCGGGTATGAGACCTTCATCTCTGCCGCGACCCGAACGATTGCCTGATCCAGTGACTGACCCGCTTCTACGCAGACCAGCATCAAGTCCAGAGTATCGGGAAACCCTGCGACGATGGCTTCTTCTCGCTCGGCTACGCGCCGCGTGATCCAATAGCGGGGTAGGAAGTAGAACGCACATGCCGGGATCAAGACGCGGGTGGCCGTTTGGGTCGGTGTAAATTCCTGACCAGCGGAAAAAACCGTGACTAACAGAACACCAATCGCCACACCGACCAAACCAAGGGCAAATTGGGCAAAGTGGAAAAAGCGGACTGCGTCCTTGGACTGATATCCCGCCTGGCGCAGTTTGAGTTCCATCGCGGAAAGCTCTTCCTGATTCTGCGGTTCCAGGAAATTCGCGAATTTCTGAAGTTGCTCGTTGCGACTGGCTTGTCGCAGTTTGTCTTTCTTGCCCTTTTTGCTGTCCTTGGGCGCCGCATTTGAACGCTGCAGTTTCTTGAGAGGGTCCTCTGGCTGGTTCAGTATCAGTGGCAAAGCCACCAGGATCATAAACAACCCCAGAACACCAACTACGATAAGTGGTCCGAAAGGCCCCAAATGCTCGGTTAGGACTGCATTGATTTGGGTCAAAAATTCCATACTCAAGCCCTCAGACTTTGATATTCGTAAGAATGCGCATGACGATCAGGTTCAGTGTCAGCATGATGCCAACAAAGAAACACATGGGAATGAACAACTCGTGGTCAACAACGTCGTCGTAGTAACCCGGATCTTTCACCAAAATGAACAACAGGCAGAATAGGGGGAAGCCAGACAGGAACTTGCCGGACCATTTGGCTTCGGCCGTGATCGCCTTAACGCGGCGGAACAGACGGAACCGAGCACGAATAACCTGGGCCAGGCCCGCCAAAATCTCGGCCAGGTTACCACCGGCCTGTTGCTGGATGCCGACAGCGACAGACAAAAAGCGCAGATCCTGCATTCCCAAGCGTTCGGCCATGTCCTTCAGGGCGTCACCCACGTCACGACCATAGGCGCATTCGTCAGCAATCACGCCAAATTCCGTTCCAAGAGGATCCTGCACCTCATTTGCAACAATTTGAATTGTCGAGACAAATGGGTTGCCAACGCGAAGAGAGCGCACCATCAACTCAACCGCGTCGGGCAGTTGTTCTTCCATCAAACCCATGCGTTTCGAAGCTTTATGGTTCACCCAAGCATATACGCCACCGACGCCAATTCCGATCGAAAGCGCAATCCGCAACACGACCTCCGTTCCTGTGCCGATGCTCAAGCCCACATAGGCAAATCCAGAAACCAGCATCATGATCATGATCAATTGGCGAGGTGAAAAGGCGATAGCAGCTTTTTGTGCCTTGTCGGCCAAAAGCGAATAGAGCGGGATGCTCTGGGATTTCATATGCTGCTGCATTTCCTTGCGCAGCTGTTCCAGAACCTGTTCGCGTCCGACGCCTTTTTCCAGCATATCCAGACGCCGGTTCACACGGCTGTTCAGGCTGATGGACTTGCCAAATGCCACAAGATAGATGCCCTCGACCAGGAGAAGAACTCCGACGAAGATCACAACATAGATAAGAGCCTCTACGGGCAGTTGCATTTCCGGATCTCCTTAGACGGTCGTAGGTTCGTAGATGGATGACGGTAGATCAAAGCCCCACAGACGGAAGCGTTCGGAATAGTGGCTGCGCACTCCGGTCGCGGTGAAATGGCCAATGATCTTGTTGTCCGGCGTTAGTCCAACGCGTTGAAACTTGAAAATTTCCTGCATGGAAATCACGTCACCTTCCATCCCCGTAATCTCAGTGATCGAGGTCATCCGACGTGAGCCGTCCTGCAGGCGGCTGGCCTGTACAATCAGGTTCACAGCGGATGAGACTTGGCTGCGTACCGCTTTGATAGGCATCTCGATCCCGGCCATCGCAATCATGTTCTCGAGACGCGAAATCCCGTCACGCGCCGAGTTGGCGTGGATCGTGGTCATCGAACCGTCGTGGCCGGTGTTCATGGCTTGCAGCATGTCGATCACCTCGGCGCCACGCGTCTCGCCCACGATGATGCGGTCAGGACGCATACGAAGAGCGTTTTTCAGACAGTCGCGCGGGCTGACTTCGCCTTTGCCTTCGACGTTGGGGGGGCGGCTTTCCATCCGTCCCACATGGGTCTGCTGCAGCTGAAGTTCCGCAGTATCCTCGATGGTCAGGATGCGTTCGGCGTCATCAATAAAGCTGGACAAGGCATTCAGCGTCGTCGTTTTACCCGAGCCAGTACCGCCCGAGACAATGATATTCAGGCGCGTTGAAACAGCTGCCTGCAAATAGGCGGCCATTTCCTCTGTGAAAGCGCCGAAATTGACCAGATCGTCGATGGCAAGCTTGTCTTTTTTGAACTTACGAATGGAAACCAGTGACCCGTCAACGGCGATAGGTGGCACCATTGCGTTGAAACGCGATCCGTCAGCCAGGCGGGCGTCAACATAGGGGTTGGATTCATCGACCCGGCGACCCACGGCGGATACGATCTTGTCGATGATCCGCATCAGGTGCTTTTCGTCCTTAAACGTGACGTCGCTGATTTCAAGCTTGCCGAACCGTTCGACAAAAATCTGCTGAGGACCGTTTACCAAGATATCGTTGACACTGTCATCTTGAAGCAGCGTCTCAAGGGGCCCCAGACCAGTGACTTCGTCATACAGCTCTTTGTTAAGCTGTGACCGGTCTTCGCGGTTCAGAACGATATCGCGGGATTCGAGGATTTCGCTCGAGATCGCGCTGATTTCCGCCCGCAGTTCAGATTCTCCGGCCTTTTCAAGGGCCGCAAGATTCAGGTTTTCCAGCAGTTCCCGGTGCATCTCGATCTTGATCTCACCCAAGCGCTCTTTGCGCTTGCGATCCCGGTCCGATCCGACCGGTTCAGCAGCCTTCTTTTGAATTGGGCGGCGTGCGACGGCGTTGTCAGTGGATGCTTTTTTCGGAGCAGGCGTTTGCGCCGCAGCTTCAGGCGCTGGAGCAGCCTCGACCGGCTGCGCTGCTGGCTGCTTCTTGTATCTTGAAAACACGGCGACTACCCCTCTGAAATACGGTTACGCGGCCTCGGCGCTGCTGCTGCCCAAGCTGTGAAGCGATTTTGCAAGTTTTGCGATTTCCCGCCGCAGCGGGTTCTTGGCGGCGGATTTGGCCAGCGGCAATCCGTGATCACCGCTTTGCATGACGGGTTTGCCGCCATCCGGCAATTGCAGGTCAATTGAAATGCCTAGGCTTTCGCCCATGCGCTTGACCCGGCCTTTGCCATTCAAGTCAGTGAATTTCGGGGCTCGGTTCAGAGCGAACCGGAGTTTGTTGAACGGCAGTTCCTCGGCCTGGAGGGCGCGTTTCAACCGCAGCGCATTCTGAGCGGATCGCATGTCCAGCTCGATCATGGCAAAGTACACATGCGCAGCCTGAAGAACCGTTTCCGACCAATGAACAAGGGTCGTCGGCATGTCGACGACCACGTAGTCGAATTTCCTGCGGGCAATTTCGATGACGCGCTCGATGTCATCGGGTGTGATCAGGTCCAACGGAACCATATCGGACGGTGCAGTCAGAACCTCAAGCTTTTCCTCATAGGTTTGTAAGGCCTGCGAGAAGACATCGTCATCCATCAAAGTAGTGTCTGACAGCATCTCAAATATGGTTTCGCGTCGGGGAAGGTCCAGATATGTCGACACGCTGCCATATTGCAGATCCAGGTCGATGACGCACACAGACGGCGCCTCTTTGTCTGACGCTGTTGCCAGCTCCCAGGCGAGGTTAACCGCCATGGTCGTTGATCCCACACCGCCTGCCAGCCCATGGACCACAAACAGCGCGCCTTCTTTCGAATCACCCTGGGCGACCTGAGCGGCCACTGCAGTCGCCGCCACCGGTTCAGGTTTGTTCATGCGCTCGATGGCTTCCTGCAACTCTCCTTCGGGAAGAGGGTAGGGGACAAACTCGTCCGCGCCCTTGCGAAGCAGTTGGTGCAGAGACGCAGGTGTGACGTCTTCGGCAATCAGAACGATCTTGATCTTTTTCTGTTTGGCCTGGGAGATGATTTCGCCCATCAGCGAAAGGTTGTCCTCATCTTCTCCGTCAATAGCAAGCGCAACGAATTCAAGGCTTTCCGCCTCTGCCTGGCTGAAAAAAGCCAGAGCTTCGGCAAAACCAAGGTCGCCCCAACGTTCACCCAAAATGGTTTCCATGTCCTCGATCAGAAGATCAAAATTTTGGACGTCACGGCTGATCGTGCAGGCCAGAATGGCAGTTCCGTCATCATGCGTTTTGGCGCTGGTCATTCACACAATCCTCGTCGTCTGGGCCTGCTCGCTGCCCGAACATGTTTGGTTCGGTTCAGTTCGCTGTTGCCCGGTCGCGGCCAATTCGGACCGCACTTCACCTAATTGTTGAAAAGATGGCTTGGAACTTAGGCAAGATTTTGGCGCAAAAGAACCAATTGTAGGGAAATGGGCGACGATGCCGCCCATTTCTTATGGATTATTCAGAATCGCTGCCGCCAACATCGTCACGCTGGATGTAGCTCTCTCTCGTAGCGCTGGCGACGTATTCGCGATAGATGATAGCAGCGTACTTGCCATCCAGCACCAGCGGGTTACGCTCCATGAAACCGGACACTTCAGTCACCGTACGCCTGTTGCGACGATCTCGGTTCGGAGTGTCGATTAGAGGCTGTGTTTTCCCAAAGGAAACAACGGCTTCCAAGCGTGAACGCGAGACTCCCTGCTGCGTCAGGAATGCAACAGCGGCGTTTGCGCGGCGTTGCCCAAGCGACTGGTTATACCCGGTAGAGCCTACAGCATCGGTATGGCCGTAAACGCGGAACCTAACTTCGGGGAACTGCTTGATCCACGCCGCTTGCCGCAACAAAACTCGCTGTGCCTGAGCGTCCAGCTGAGAACTGTTAAACGCAAAATTAATCTGCGTCGGCACCTCTGCGGCAAACCGCCGGCCCAGGATTTGGGCGTATGTCAGCTCACCGTTCATGACCTGAACGTTGTTTAGCGTTGCGTTGCCAAAAGCGCCTTGGTCGATTTCGTACCCCGCTTCACGCGTACACGCGGCAACGGCTACCGACAGACCCAGTGTTATGATCCACTTCTGCATTGGTCCTATCCTCTCAATCATTCCAGGATGTAGCCGTATGAGCTGCCAAAGTCTTGTTTGGCGACTTCAGACGCGCCCCCCGAACCTACCCGTGTGGTTCGGGCCGTTTTCCCGTTCAGGAACAAGTCAAACTCGGTAGGCGGTTTGACGCGGTCTGTCGGCAGAGCAAGAGCTTCACCGCGTGTGGGTGATACCAGATGTGCTGTGACGATGACGACCAGTTCAGATTGCTCACGCTGGTATTCCGCGCTGCGGAATAAAGCACCCAGCACAGGAATGTCGCCGACCCATGGGATTTGGCTATTCAGGTCCGCGAAGTTGTCCTGAATCAACCCTGCAATCGCAAAGCTCTCTCCGTCTCGCAATTCAACTGTCGTCTTTGTTTGACGCGAGATAAAAGTGGGCACGTTGTTGCCTGCAATTGAAAAGTTGGAGTTCGGGTCAATAGTTGAAACTGATGTACCTAACTCAAGGTTAATCAGATCACCATCCACCACGCGGGGGGTAAAGAGAACCTGCACACCAAAATTCCGATATTCGATTGCAATGTTGCCGTCGTCCGCAGGAACAGGAATCGGGACTTGGCCACCCGCCAGGAATTCAGCTTCCTGACCCGACAGCGCTGACAGGTTGGGCTCCGCAAGCGTTCGGGCAAGCCCTTTAGTTTCAAGCGCTTCTAGCAGCAAGCGTACTTGCGTGGAACCAGCACCAAAGCCAAACAGAATAGCACCTGTGTTTGTCTGTTGGATGGGAATGTTGTTGTTCAGTGCATTGGCCAAAGCGCCTGCGCTGTTCAATGTGTTGAAACCACCTGTCGTGTCGCCGCCACCAAAGCCCAACGATGCGGTCAAGCTTTTGGCAACCGACCGGTTCATTTCTGCAAAGCGAACTTTCAGCATGACCTGCTGAACACCGCCAACGGACATCAGGTTCGACACCCTCTCGGGCGCGTACCGTTCTGCAAGTTCCAGAGCGCGGGCCAATTTGGCCGAACTGGAAATCGTGCCAGAAAGAACGATGCCGTCGTTGGCAGTGCGCACTTCGATTGGCTCGCTCGGCAGAATCTGTCGCAACCTTTCTTTGAACTCAGACACATCCGGCGATACACGGACCCGAACATTTGCCAGCAGGTTGCCGGCTCCGTCGAACAAAGTCAGCGTGGTCAGGCCAGGTGCCTTACCCAATACATAGATGGTACGATCAGAAAGCGACGAAATGTCAGCGATGCCTGCGTTGGCGATGCTTAATTCCGCAAATGGTGTTTCGCTTTCAACGACAATTGCGCGGTTCATCGGAACGTCCAGCGTTTCCGCCGTACCGTTCTTAACCACGCGAAGTGTTTCAGCCTGGACAGCAGTGCTGGCCGAACTGATAACTAACGCCAACCCCAGAAGGGTTGCGTTGAACCAAGATTTTATTTTCATGTGACCTGCCTCTCCGATCACGCCTCGTTTTAGGTCTAACGCCTTATGTGTGACAACACTGCGCGAATTACGATTTTATTGCAATAATCAATGGTTTCTGTAATTTTCCTTATGTGGGCAATGCGCAACAATCGAAACGAAACAAGCCGCGCTGATGGCGCGGCTTGTGGCTTTAACATTTTGATTTTACGCTAGTTTGTGCAGGGTGTAACTATTCCTGTATCGACGATCTCGCCGCCGCGACGCGCTTTGACTGTACAAACCCTTTTCTGGACTTTGACTGGCGCGGGTGCTGCTTCTTCGATTCCCAGCAGTTTTCTTTGGTCGACTTCAATTGCTGTTGCTATGGTCTCATCCTGGACACCAACCAATGCCAATGACAACCTACCCGTATTCTGGGCTTGGGCAAGAGCTGCGACCTGTTCAGGAGTTATAGCCACTGTAACCGTTCTGGCGATAGTTGTTCCAGTCAAGTCTGAACCTGCGGTCTGGTCGACAGCAATCAATTCAATATTGTTCTGGATAAGCCGCGTGATCTCACCTTCACCACCAGTACCCCTCAGAGATCCGGTCCAGTAAACGTCAATGTTATCGCCTGGGCGTAAGAAGCCCGATACACCAGATGCAACATCTACACTGATTGCGAAGGCGCGCATGCCTTTCTCAAGGCGAGACGTCAGCCCGGCAGATTCCCCGGGCTGAGTGATTTTGACAGTCAGAAGGGCCTCGTCTTTTTCCATTGCGCGCAGGACAAAGCGGTCGCCTCTTGCATTCTCTGGGAACAGTACGGCCATATCGGAAAAAGTTCCTTCGGGAATCGCGTCCTCAGGCCACTGCACGACGCGTACATCTTCCTGCGCAAGACGCTCTCCATATTTCATGACCCGGTTTGCGACCATCACTGGGACAGTCGGAATGGTCTTAACATTTGCGAGCGCATTTTGAGTCGCTAGCCTTTCTCTCTCAAGTTTTGCTTGGGTTTGACTGATGTAGTCCTTTGCCAAGTAGACGGCCCCACCGGCCAAAGCGACCCCAACAATCAGGACAAGTCCAAATACTAGCCGCATTCGCGTCCCCTCTTAGTTATTCTATCTAGGTTTGTTCGCCAAAGATTTACGACGAAGATCAACTTTGATTAAAGGGAGATTGTGTCGAAAAGGGGGACAATATCTGAACTATTGTGCGTCCATTAGGTTTTTTTGGACATATAGGCAATTGCGAGTTTACGAGTCTGGCGCGTCGAAACGCACAGAAATCTCGTCCGCAACATCAATCCCACTCAGGGCTGCACCTGATTTGGCATCCAGGTCTCGGACCGGTTGGTGAAATACAACGAAAACACCGGCGGCAATTCCCACGATTGCGGCTGTCAAAACAACCCAGTCAACCGTCACGGCCCCGTCTTCAAACTTGCTGAATACGCATATTCTTTTGAGCATATCGTTTCCAATTTTGGGCCATGAATGATTTCGGGGCCGGGTCAAACAACCCGGCCCCGAAAAAGAAAGTCAAAGTGACAATTTGTTTAGCCGCCGGATGTGGTTGTGCCGCCCGGGGTGACTGGGATGACGTCTGCTGTAGCTGTCGCTGCGCCTTGCAGGGCTGCGCCAACTTCGTTCGAAACTGCCTGAGTGCCGTTACCAATTTGTGTGTAGGCGACTGATGCCAGGCCAACGATTGCTGCGGTCAGAACGACCCAGTCTACTGTTACGGCGCCGTCTTCATCTTTGCGGAAGTTCTTGATGAACTTGATCATGTTACGTCCCTCCTAAAGGATCAAAAAAGTCAATTAAACCTCGGCGTCTATCAGAGCATTCTCTCTCAGTCCGCTCCCGATCGTCTCGGTATGGCACTATGATTGACCGCTGTGCATGGCAGGAATTGGGCCAAACCCCATTTTTTTTTGGTGAAGTTTAACTTTTTGGTGGTTATTTTCATAAGTTATTGAAAAAAATAAACAAAAAAGAAAATCTAACAGAGGTTGTCCGTTCGCCCCGATGCAAATTTGCGGCAAATGAGGCGAATTTGCCCCATTTCGCATTGTTTTTCTGGCCTTGCGGGCAGATTCGAGGTTCAACTCAACCAAAAGAAAAACATGAGGCAGGCAAATGAATCTCCGGCTCGCAATGACTTGCGCCGGTTTGGCGGCGTTGATGTTGTCTGGCCCAGTGCCAGTCGTGGCGAACGAGGTTGAGCCAAGAGGCGTCTACAAACGGGTCAAGGCCCCACAGCCTGGCACGCGGCCGCGCGTCACGGTCCAGATTACGCCCGATGAGCATGCGCAGACCCCTTCTGCCCCTAGTACAGGCGTAGAATTAGTCGAACCTGAAATCATCGCGCGCACGCGTGTCGTACCGCCAACTCTTCCCGGTGCGAGCAAAAAACCGGTTGGTTCGTACAAGGCTTTCTGGGAAAGGGTGTCGCCGTCATTGAACGAGGCCGGGTCCGGGCGGCTGCACGATGCCATGAATGCACTGGCTGCGATCAATGTCGCGGCACCCCGTTTACAGACCCTGCAAAACATCGCCCAACAGCGTCGCGTGGATATTCTGCGCTCGACCGTTGGAACAAATGTCTCTCCGGCATTGGTTCTGGCGGTCATTTCCGTTGAGTCCGCTGGGCGCACCGACGCTGTAAGCTCGGCAGGGGCACAAGGATTGATGCAGCTGATGCCTGCAACCGCCAAACGTTTTGGGGTTCAGGACAGTACGCAGCCGTCGCAAAACATCGCGGGAGGTGTGAAGTACCTGAACTGGCTGATGGAAGAATTCGGTAACGACCCGATCCTCGTCCTTGCAGGGTATAACGCTGGGGAAGGGGCCGTACGTAAGCACGAGGGCGTCCCACCTTACGCAGAGACCCGTGATTACGTACCCAAGGTTCTTGCAGCGTTTCAGGTGGCGCGGGCGTTGTGTTCGACACCGCCTCAGCTGATTACGGATGGGTGTGTATTCCAATCGTTGAACTGAAAATGGCCCACCCGAAACGGTGGGCCTTTTCATTGGTGTGAATTAGTTGACGATGTTGGCTTCGGTCGCAGCGCGGATCTCGTCTTCGGTCACGCCTTCGGCGATCTCGATGATCTTCAGGCCGCCATCAACCACGTCCAGAACGCCAAGGTTGGTGATGATGCGGTTCACCACCTTCTTGCCAGTCAGGGGCAGGGTGCACTTCTTCAGCAGCTTGGACTTGCCGTGCTTGTTGGTGTGGTCCATCACGACGATCACGCGACGAACACCTGCAACCAGGTCCATCGCGCCGCCCATGCCCTTCACCAGCACGCCTGGAATCATCCAGTTGGCCAGATCGCCTTCTTCATCGACCTCCATCGCGCCCAGAACGGCGGCCGCGATCTTACCGCCGCGGATCATGGCAAACGATGTGGCACTGTCGAAATAGGCGGTGCGGGACAGCTCCGTGATCGTCTGCTTGCCAGCGTTGATCAGATCCGGGTCTTCTTCGCCTTCAAAGGGGAAGGGGCCCATGCCCAGCATACCGTTCTCGGATTGGAGGGTGATGTCCTTGTCACCAACATAGTTTGCCACCAGCGTCGGAATACCGATGCCGAGGTTTACATACATGCCGTCTTCCAGCTCTTGCGCCGCACGTGCGGCCATCTGATTGCGATCCCAGGGCATTATGCTTCCTCCTTCTTACGGGTGGTGCGTTGTTCGATGCGCTTTTCGTGCTGACCCTGAATGATGCGATGCACGTAGATGCCGGGCAGGTGGATCATATCGGGGTCCAGCGAACCACGCGGCACGATTTCCTCGACCTCGGCGATGCAGATTTTGCCACAGGTCGCAGCAGGTACGTTAAAGTTGCGCGCGGTCTTGCGGAAGATCAGGTTGCCGGTGTCATCGGCCTTCCAGGCTTTGACAATGGCCAGATCGGCAAAGATGCCTTCTTCCAAGATGTAAGTCTCGCCATTGAAGTCTTTGTGCTCTTTACCATCGGCGATCACTGTGCCCACACCGGTCTTGGTATAGAACCCGGGGATGCCTGCACCACCAGCGCGCATGCGTTCGGCAAGGGTTCCTTGCGGGTTGAATTCCAGCTCCAGCTCTCCTGCTAGGTACTGACGCATGAACTCGGCGTTTTCACCGACGTAAGAGCTGATCATCTTTTTGACCTGCTTGGTCTGCAACAGGATGCCGATGCCGAAATCGTCAACGCCGGCGTTGTTCGAGGCAAACGTCAGATCTTGAGCGCCCGAGTCCTTGATGGCCTCAAGCAGCAATTCGGGAATACCGCATAGGCCGAAACCGCCCGCCGCGATCATCATGCCGTCCGAAATCACTCCATCGAGCGCTTCGGTGGCATTGGCATAGACTTTCTTCATGGAAAACTCCCCCAATGACATGGTGATGGCGCAGGTTGTGCCGCCACGTCACGGGGAAGTCAATGAAACCAAGGGGTAGGTGGTATTTCTACCTAGCCAGTCGTCAGGTGGCCGCCTTTTTGGTCGTCTTCTTGGCAGCAGCTTTCTTTTTCGGAGCCGCTTTTTTCTTGGTGCCCTTTTTGGCTGCGCGTTCGTTGACCAGTTCAATGGCCATTTCCTGTGTCACATCCTCGGGCTTGATATCTTTTGGAATGGTCGCGTTGACCTTTTCCCATTTCACGTATGGCCCATAGCGCCCATCCAGAACCTGCATCGCGCCGCCATCTGGGTGCTCGCCCAATTCCTTCAACGCTTTGGCCGCTGCGCGACGGCCCCGCCCGGGGTTGGCGCGCTTTTCAGCCAGCAACTCGACAGCGCGGTTCATGCCGATCTCAAACACGTCGTTGGGGTCTTTGAGGTTGGCGTAGACCGGCTTGGCCTCATCCGCCAACTGATGCATCAGATAGGGACCAAACCGCCCAAAGTTCGAGCTGATCATGCCACCCTCTGGGTGTTCGCCAATCTGGCGGGGCAGGGACAACAGCGTCAGCGCCTTGTCCAGATCCATGTCATCCTTGCGCCAGCCACGCGGCAGTGAGGCGCGCGGTGGTTTCTTGTTCTCAGGCGTTGGTTCGCCGCGCTGAACATAGGGGCCAAAGCGGCCGGACTTCAGCCAGATATCTTCCCCTGCATCTTCGCCCAGAAGACGTTCCTCGCCTTCGGCACCTTCGCCGGCGATGGGGCGGGTATAGGTGCATTCAGGATAGTTTCCACACCCAACGAACCCGCCGGTTCGCGACGTTTTCAGGTGCAATTGACCCATTCCGCATTTCGGACAGACACGCGGGTCCGAGCCGTCTTCACGCGGCGGATAAAGCTGCGGCGCCAGGGCTTCGTCGAGTTTGTCCAGAACCTCGGAGATCCGCAATTCGGACGTCTCGCCGATAGCAGCCGAGAAATCGCGCCAGAACTTGCTCAGCAACTCCTTGTAGTCTCGCCCACCGGCGCTGACGTCGTCCAATTGTTCTTCCAGATTGGCGGTGAACTCATACCCCACGTACTGCCGGAAGAAATTCAGCAGGAAGATCGTAACGATCCGGCCCTTCTCCTCGGGGATCAGCCGGTTCTTGTCTTTGCGCACATATTCCCGGTCCTGAATCGTGGTCACGATCGAGGCATAGGTCGACGGTCGCCCGATCCCCAGTTCTTCCATCCGCTTGACCAGCGTAGCCTCGGTGTAGCGCGGTGGCGGTTGCGTGTGGTGCTGCAGGGCCAGTACAGATTCGTTCTCGGACAGAATGGCCTCTTTCGCGGCCTTTTCAGTGCCCTCGCTGGTCGCTTTGGTGAACTGATCGCGCATGGATGTTTTGGCAAACCGAGCTGGATCGCCCTGCATGATTTGCGGTAGGCGCTTTTCATCATCATCGGCCACGTCGTCGCGGCCTTCTTCATAAACGCGCATGAACCCGTCGAACAGAACAACCTGACCGGTGGCGCGCAGGCCGACCTGGCCGTCATCGCTGCCAATCTCGACCGCCGTGCGCTCCAGCCGGGCCGCAGCCATCTGGCAGGCAATGGTACGTTTCCAGATCAGGTCATACAGTTTGCGCTGATCCTCATCTGTGACCTTCAGCGCCTTGGTATCGCAGGACATATCCGTCGGGCGGATACACTCGTGCGCTTCCTGGGCGTTCTTGGCCTTGTTTTTATAGATACGCGGGCTGTCTGGCACGTATTCTGCACCGTAACGGTCTGCGATGGTATCGCGAGTGGCCGCCACGGCCTCGGGCGCCATGTCAATGCCATCGGTCCGCATATATGTGATGTAGCCCGCCTCGTAGAGGCGCTGCGCCACTTGCATCGCGTGGCGCGCACCCATGCCAAACTTGCGGCTTGCTTCCTGCTGCAAGGTAGAGGTCATGAAGGGCGCACTGGGGTTGCGCGCCGCAGGCTTAGCCTCGACCGAAGTAACGCTCAGCGCGCGGCTGGTGATGGCCTGCACCGCCAGTTCGGCCTGCGTGGCGTTGGCCAGATCATGTTTGTCCAGTTTTTTACCGGTCAGCGTGACCAGGCGCGCCTCGTAAGCCTGGCCGCGCGGTGTTTCGAACACTGCCTTCACAGACCAATATTCGACTGGTTTGAACGCTTCGATTTCCATCTCGCGTTCAACGATCAGGCGCAGACAGACTGACTGAACGCGACCGGCAGACTTCGCGCCGGGCAGCTTGCGCCACAGAACCGGTGACAAGTTGAAACCCACCAGATAGTCCAGCGCGCGGCGGGCCAGATAGGCCTCTACCAACGGCATGTCGACCTGACGCGGGTTCTGCATCGCCTCGGTCACTGCATCCTTGGTGATCGCGTTGAAGGTCACGCGGCTGACAGGCGTATCTTTCTTGATCGAGCGGCGCTTGGTCAGGGCTTCTTGCAGGTGCCAGCTGATGGCCTCACCCTCACGATCAGGGTCAGTCGCGAGAATCAGAGCGTTGTCTTCTTTCAGCGCATCGGCGATGGCTTTGACATGTTTGCGGCTGTCGTTGCCGACCTCCCATTTCATCTCAAATTCATGCTCGGTATCGACTGATCCGTCCTTGGGCGGCAGGTCCCGGACATGGCCATATGAGGCCAGCACCGTGTAGTCGGGGCCAAGATATTTGTTGATTGTTTTGGCCTTGGCAGGGGATTCTACAACAACTACAGGCATTTAAGGGAAAACCTCGCTCGACGGAATTGGCGCCTTCTATGATCGTGCAAGATGTGGAGGGCAAGGGCGAATTGTCAATGCGTTCCTTTGAACACAGGAATTATGTGGTAATTTCAATCACGTAACCTGTGCATAAAAAGGACTTGGGCAGAAACCAGGCCTCAGCGATGCAGATTATGGTGACAGCGACAGGAGGCCGCCGGGCTGGCGCTGGATCTGTCCCTCGAGTTCCAGATCAATCAACGCCGGCCCGATTTCTCCGGCCGTTGCGGCAATGTCGCGGATCAACTGATCCTCTGCAATCGGGGAGGGGCCCAGTCGCGACAGGATTTCACGATGCAGTGCGGTACCTGCGATCACCGGTTTGGCTACAACGTCGGGCACGGCGGGGGTCTCGACTTGACCTGTAGGTGCCCGTTTTGGAAGCGCCTCAATGACGTCTTCGGCGGCTCGCACCAATATCGCGCCGTCCCGGATCAGCATGTTGCACCCGGCAGCGCGTGCATCGAAAGGGTGCCCGGGTACGGCCAGAACCTCGCGCCCCTGATCCAAGGCGTCCCGCGCAGTAATCAGACTGCCGGATTTTGCGGCAGCTTCGACGACGACAACCGCCTGCGCCAGACCTGAGATAATCCTGTTTCTGCGCGGGAAGTGCCGGGCCTGCGGTGTGATGCCCATGGGCTGTTCCGAGACACGCAACCCGGTTTGGCCAATCTTTTCCGCCAAAACAGTGTTTTCGGTGGGATAAACGACATCCACGCCGCCTCCCATTACAGCGACGGTGCCTGTTTCAAGCGCGGCCATATGGGCCGCTGTATCAATGCCGCGTGCCAGGCCGGACACAACGACATAGCCTTGCATGCCGAGATCTGTGGCAAGCCCCCGCGCCATCCGCGCCCCCAGGGACGAACAATTCCGCGCGCCGACCAGTGCAATCGACCGGCGCTGAAGCAGAGAGCTATCTCCAATCGCCCAAAGCATTGGTGGGGCGTCGGAAAGATCATGCAAGGCATCTGGATAATCGGCGGAGCCAAGGCACAAAAGGTGCGCGTTCGCGGCTTTTGCGGCCTTGAGTTCCGCCTCAATCACGCCGGGGGGGCAAACTTCGTACCCATCAATTCCGGCAGCGCGTGCCATTTCCGGCAGCGCGGCCAGCGCGTTCTGCGCCGAGCCATGTTCCCGTAGCAACCGACGAAATGTCGCCGGACCAACCTTGCGAGAACGCAACAGACGAAGCCAAGAAAACCGATCCTCTTCCGTGGTGCGTGGGAGTGTGGGGTGATAGGAAGAATGCTGCTCTTCGGTCATCCGATGCTCCGCCTGATTGCAGAACTGGTTTACGATTGCTGGGGTTAACAGCTCGTGAATCTCTTCAAATTATCCGGATAATTTTCGGCGTTTGTAATTGAGAGTTATCTAGTGCGTTTAAATGTATGGAATAAAAAAAACTGCCTTCAACGCGCTCGCCTGACAGGATGTTAAGGCGCCGGCGGGCTGGAAGCGCAGCGTTAACCCTGCGCTCTCGATTTCCCGCCAAGCGATTCCCGGCTATGCGGCCGATCCGCCGACTGTCAGGCCATCCATCAGAACGGTAGGCTGGCCAACGCCGACCGGCACCCACTGGCCGTCTTTGCCACAGGTTCCCATGCCCGGATCCAGCGCCATGTCGTTACCCAATCCCCGAATGCGTTTGAGGGCGGATGGGCCGTCGCCGATCAGGGTCGCGCCTTTGACGGGTGCCCCTATTTTACCGTTTTCAACGCGGTACGCCTCGGTGCACGAAAACACGAATTTGCCGTTGGTGATATCCACCTGACCGCCGCCGAAACCAACGGCCCAGATACCGTCCTGGATGTCCGCAACCAAAGAGGCCGGATCAGCCTCACCACCCAGCATCACAGTGTTCGTCATCCGCGGCATGGGTTTGTGCGCATAGCTTTGACGCCGCCCGTTTCCGGTGGAGGCCACGCCCATCAGGCGCGCGTTTTGGCGATCCTGCATATAGCCGGTCAGGACGCCATCTTCGATCAAAACTGTCCTTGAACTGGGTGTGCCTTCGTCATCCAGAGAGATCGAGCCGCGACTATCCGGGATTGTGCCGTCATCAACAACGGTCACGCCTTTGGATGCGATCTGCTGTCCCATCAAACCGGCAAAGGCCGAGCTTCCCTTGCGGTTAAAGTCCCCCTCCAAACCGTGTCCGATTGCCTCGTGCAAGAGGATGCCCGGCCAACCGGGGCCAAGCGCGACCTCCATCACGCCGGCAGGGGCCGGGATCGCGTCGAGATTGACCAAGGCGATCCGCAACGCCTCGCGCGCTTTGTCCTGCCAATCCGACGGATCGATCAGACCATCTAGCCCGACGCGCCCGCCACCCCCGGCCGAGCCACTTTCGCGGCGACCGTTCTGTTCGACGATGACCGAGATATTGAGGCGGGTCATTGGCCGCACGTCTCGCATCAGTACGCCTTCAGGGCGCAAAATCTCTACTTCTTGCACGGCTGCGGCGATTGTCGCGCTAACCTGCACGACGCGGGGATCCATGTCGCGGGCATAGGCGTCGATCTCGCGCAGTGTTTCGATCTTGACCGGGAAATCAGCGGATTCAATCGGGTCTTCGTCCGTATAAAGGCGGGTATTGGTAGCGCGGGGACCATCGGCCAGCGTGCCGCCGCCGTCGCCAACAGCCAGGCGCGCGGTCTCAGCTGCCCGCTTCAGCGCCGGAATTGAGACGTCGGTGGAATGCGCATACCCAGCAACTTCGCCCTGCACCGCCCGCAGGCCAAACCCTTCGGAGGCGTCATAAGATGCTGTCTTCAAGCGCCCGTCATCAAAAACCAAAGCCTCGGATTTCCGCCGCTCGACAAACAGCTCACCGTCTTCTGCTCCGGAAGTGGCGGATTGCAAAACCGCAAGCGCTTCGTCATGCGGAATAGCGCTATCAAATGGGCGAAACGGGTCGTTGGACATCTGTTGGGACCTTCCGAGTTTGATCCAGATCAAAAATAGCGTCTGTTTGACGCAAGCATTTTGCTTTATCTACCCGACGGAATATGGTTTTTAACTCGGCCAAAGACAACGGGAGAGGTGCGACTGATTCACACCTTTTCGCCAGAGAAGCAAAGATCAGACGATCAGGACAGAAAATGAAGAATGCTTTGATGCTTTCGGGGTTGATGACAGCCCTCTCCAGCCTTCCCGCAATGGCTCAGGAGCTTGAGATTATTGGTAAGCCGGTTGATGGCGGCCTTGGGTTCCAGCCTGCTGCCACCAGCCTGGCCTTGGGGATTCAGCGGCTGGATGATATGATTCTGGTGATCATCACCGCGATCTGCCTGTTTGTTGCGGGTCTGCTGATCTACTGCATCATTCGCTACAATTCGCGTAACAACCCTGAACCGGCGCGATTCTCGCACTACACCCCGGTTGAGATTGCCTGGACCCTTGGCCCGATCCTGATTCTGGTCTTCATCGGTGCCTTCTCGCTGCCAGTTCTGTTCAATCAGCAGGAAATCCCCGAAGGCGACATCACCATCAAAGTCGTTGGGAACCAGTGGTACTGGACCTACGAATACGTTGATCACGATTTCGCCTTCGACAGTTATCTGCTGGGCCATCCGGCCACATTGGATGAAGGCGCACGCCCGGCTGATGCGGATGTGACCCCATTTGTTCTGAATGATGCCATGCGTGCCAAACTGGCGGATGCGGGCTACAGCGATGACGAATGGCTGCTGGCCACTGATACCGCCGTTGTGGTTCCGGTTGGCAAGGTCATCGTCATGCAGGTTACCGCTTCGGACGTGATCCACTCGTGGACTATCCCGTCCTTCGGCGTAAAGCAGGACGGTGTTCCGGGTCGACTGGCCGAACTGTGGTTCGAGGCCGAAAAGGAAGGCATCTATTTCGGTCAATGTTCCGAACTGTGCGGCAAGGACCACGCTTACATGCCAATCACCGTCAAAGTGGTCAGCGAAGAAGCATATGAGCAGTGGCTGCAAGGCGCGCTGGAAGATTATGCAGGTCAGCCCGCAGCCTATCAGGTTGCATCCAAGTAATGACCCGCGCGGGCTGAAAAGCTCGCGCCAAAGGTAATGCAGGCTGCGCGGTATCCGCGCAGCTTTCGCCCCAGAAGGACCGGAAATGAGCGACGCAAGCATCAATGCCAGCACAGTAAGCGCCCAATCCCACGCGGATGAGGCCAGCTTTGGCGATTTCTTTGCCTTGCTGAAGCCGCGCGTGATGTCGCTGGTCGTGTTCACCGCTTTGGTCGGCCTTCTTGCGGCACCGGTCCCTGTTCATCCATTCGTTGGCTTTTGCGCCATCCTGTTCATCGCCATTGGCGGCGGCGCATCCGGCGCTTTGAACATGTGGTGGGACGCCGATATCGACCGCGTGATGAAGCGGACCAAAGGCCGCCCGATCCCGTCTGGCAAGGTCCAGGAGGGTGAGGCGATGGCAATCGGGCTGGCCCTGTCCGGGCTGTCCGTTATTATGCTGGGTCTGGCAACCAATTGGTTTGCCGGCGCTTTCCTGGCCTTCACGATCTTTTTCTACGTTGTCGTCTATACGATGTGGTTGAAACGCTCGACGCCGCAAAACATCGTGATCGGCGGCGCGGCAGGGGCATTCCCGCCGGTCATCGGCTGGGTTGCCGCAACGGGGTCTATGTCCATCGAGCCGTGGTTGATGTTTGCCCTGACCTTCATGTGGACCCCACCGCATTTCTGGGCGCTGGCGCTGTTCATGCGATCGGATTACGACGATGCGGGTGTTCCGATGCTGACCGTCACACATGGTCGCCGCGCCACGCGCTGGCACATTCTGGTCTATACCGGGCTGCTGGCCATGCTGGCTGTTGGAACCGCATTCTCGGGTATTGGCGGTCCGATCTACCTGGCCGTCGCTGTGGTGTTGAACGCGCTGTTCCTGCGCGGCGCGTGGCAGATTTCGCGCCGGAACGAGGATGACTCCGAGGCCGACAATTTCAAGGTCGAACGCGCGTTCTTCAAGCTGTCGTTGCTGTATCTGTTCCTGCATTTCGGTGCTATCTTGGTCGAAGCACTGCTGAAACCCTATGGGTTAGGAGGTTGGTCATGAGCCTGCGCAAGAGCCACGAACTTCACCAACGCCGGTTCAGCCGTAACCTTGGGGTCGGCCTGACGCTGGCCGCCTTTATCGTGATCATATTTGGTCTGACGGTCGTAAAGGTTTCAGGAACAGATTTCAGCTTGGCGACGCAAGAGGTACAGAACTGATGGCGCTGACAGGTCCTCAGAAAACTGTTGCGCAGACAGTTGGCGTGGTTGTCCTAATGGGCAGCCTGGCGTGGGCATCAGTCCCGTTTTACGATTGGTTCTGCCGCGTCACCGGTTTTGGTGGCACCACCGGTGTTGCTGCGACTGCGCCCGAGGATATTCTGGATCGCAAGGTCACCGTCCGCTTTGACGCCTCGAAGGCAAAAGGCATGGAATGGGAATTCAAGCCGGTCGCTCGCGAGATGGAAGTGCGTATTGGTGAAACCGGGCTGGCCTTTTATGAAGCCTACAACCCGACCGACCGCCCCATTGCCGGGCAGGCGTCCTACAACGTGACACCGTATTCGGCCGGCGGGTACTTTCAGAAAATCGCCTGTTTCTGCTTTGAAGAGCAGGTGCTGCAACCCGGTGAGCGTGTTGAGATGCCGGTCACCTTTTTCATCGACCCTGAAATGGTCGAAGATCTTGAAGCTAAGTATGTTCATACGATTACACTGTCGTATACATTCTACGAAATTGACCTGCCCGAGGGCTTTGCCGCCCTTGAGACGCAGGCTGATATAACAACGAACTAACGCCTGTAGGTGAGGGACGCTGATGGCACACGCAAAAAACCATGATTATCACATTCTGGCCCCGTCGATCTGGCCTCTGATCGGCGCGATCGGCGGCTTTGTGATGCTGTTCGGAGCCGTCCTGTGGATGCACGGGGTTACCTCGTGGATGTTCTGGGCCGGTCTGGTGGCCGTTCTTTACACCATGTTCGCATGGTGGTCCGAGGTTGTGGTCGAAAGCCGCCAGGGAGATCACACACCGGTTGTCCGCATCGGCCTGCGCTATGGCTTCATCCTGTTCGTAATGTCCGAGGTGATGTTCTTCTTTGCCTGGTTCTGGTCGTTCTTCAAACATCGCATGTACCCGATGTACGACTATGCCGGTACCGAATACATCCAACCTGACATTCATGCTGTTGACCCGTTCCACCTGCCGCTGATCAACACACTGGTCCTGCTGCTGTCGGGCTGTGCAATCACCTGGGCGCACCACGCGCTGGTGCACGGCAATGATCGCAAGGCGCTGGTGCAGGGGTTGGCTATCGGTATCGCTCTGGGCGTCGCATTCACAGGTCTGCAGGCATTTGAATACTATGAGCTGCTGGCGCATGAAGGCTGGAAATTCGGCGGTGATCAGTTCTATTCGAACTTCTTCATGGCAACCGGCTTTCATGGGTTCCACGTTCTTATCGGTACCATCTTCTTGTCAGTGTGCTTAATCAGGGCGCTCAAGGGTGACTTCACGCCTGAGAAACACGTCGGGTTTGAGGCGGCTGCCTGGTACTGGCACTTCGTTGACGTTGTCTGGCTGTTCCTGTTCTTCGCAGTATACATCTGGGGCCAGGCGCCGTTGATGTAGCGCCAGACGGGCGAACAAACTGCAAAAGCCGCCCTTTCGGGGCGGCTTTTTCTCTATTCTGGGCGCAAGATTGCGCCCCATACAATTGCAAGGTTGCCTTTCTGCGGCTGCAGCCCTTAACAAGACGCCGGCTCTTGCAGAGCCTTCGAACAACACAACCTGGTCCTGACATGCGCCGCATTCTCTTTCTGATGATCTTTGGCATTGCCGGTCTGGCGATCCTTGTGTCGCTGGGTGTCTGGCAAATGCAGCGGTTGGCGTGGAAACAAGGCGTTTTAGCCGAAATCGAAAATCGGATTTCAGCCGACCCGGTTGATTTGCCTGACACCGTGTCGCCTGATGCTGATAAGTATCTGCCGGTCACGATTGCGGGCGAGATCGAGCCGGGCGAGATCCACGTCCTTGTCTCGGTCAAACAGGTTGGGGCGGGCTATCGCATCATCCAATCTTTCAGCACAAATGACCGGACAATTCTTGTGGACCGGGGCTTTGTTCCTGTGACCGCGAAGCACGATCAAAGGCTGAATGGACCGATGGAGATCACTGGAAATCTGCACTGGCCGGACGAAATTGACGGCTACACGCCTGAGCCGGATATTGACGACAATATATGGTTTGCCCGCGATGTACCGAACCTGGCCGCCGCACTTGGGGCTGAGCCTGTTCTGCTAATCGCGCGGTCGCAAACCGACCCCAACATCACACCCTTGCCTGTTTCGGTGACGGGTATCCCGAATGATCACTTGCAATATGCAATAACATGGTTTGGCCTGGCTTTGGTTTGGGCCGCGATGACCGGATATTTTCTGTGGCGCAGCCGCGCCCCTTCTGAGAGTGACGCGACATGAAATACATCTCGACCCGCGGGCAGGCGCCCGAACTGACGTTTGAAGAGGCGATGCTGACCGGATTGGCTCGTGACGGTGGTCTGTACCTGCCTGCCGAGATCCCGGTGATGACGCAGGATGAGATCGCAGCACTGGCCGGACTGTCCTTTGAGGAAATCGCGTTCCGGGTGATGTGGCCCTATGTCAGCGGATCTTTCGGTGAGAGTGAGTTCAAGGAGATCATCGGCCGCGCCTACGAAGGCTTCGGCCATGACGCCCGCGCGCCATTGAAGCAGTTGAACGAAAACCACTTCCTGTTGGAGCTGTTCCACGGGCCGACCTTGGCCTTCAAAGACTTCGCCATGCAACTGATCGGTCAACTATTTCAGGTGGCGCTGAAGCGCCGTGGCGACCGTGTGACCATCGTTGGCGCGACCAGCGGTGACACCGGATCGGCTGCGATTGAAGCGTTCCGGGGGCTCGACGCCGTGGACGTGTTCATCCTGTTCCCGCATGGCCGAGTTTCGGAAGTGCAGCGTCGGCAGATGACGACACCTTCGGACAGCAACGTGCATGCGTTGGCCGTGGACGGCGATTTTGACGATTGTCAGGCCGCGCTGAAGGACATGTTCAACGATTTCGACTTCCGCGACGGCGTGAAGCTGGCAGGCGTGAATTCGATTAACTTTGCCCGTGTTCTGGCGCAGATCGTCTACTTCTTCTCCGCTGCTGTCAGCCTCGGCGCGCCACATCGCAAAGTCAGCTTTACGGTGCCGACCGGCAATTTCGGTGACATCTTCGCGGGCTACCTTGCAAAGCGTATGGGCCTGCCAATTGACCGTCTGGTTGTCGCCACCAACCAAAACGACATCCTGCATCGTTGCCTGTCGGGCGAGGGGTACTTCAAGGGCGACACCATCCCCTCGATCAGCCCGTCGATGGACATTCAGGTCAGTTCGAACTTTGAGCGTGCGCTCTACTATGCGTATGGCGAGGATGGCGGCGCCGTCGCGCAGTTGATGGATGAATTGAAGAACGGCGGCTTCAATGTCAGCCAGGGCGCAATGGAAGCGCTGCGCGAAAGCTTTGACTCGGGCCGTGTATCCGAGGATGAGACGCTGGCGACAATCAAGTCCACTCTGACCCATAGTGCGGAACTGGTTTGCCCGCATACCGCCGTGGGCATCAAGGTTGCAGAAGAGCATCGCTCGACCGACGTTCCGATGATCACACTGGCCACCGCACATCCCGCAAAATTCCCGGCAGCGGTCGAGAAGGCGAGCGATGTACATCCGCCCCTTCCATCCCGCATGTCTGATCTGTATGAACGTCCGGAACGGGTGACCCGTATTGCAAACGATTTGGGTGCCCTCGAGGATCATATCAAAAGGCATATTGCTGAGTGACTGTCAGACAAGACCAACTGAAGAACGGATTTCGTATCGTCAGTGAACATATGCCGGGGTTGCAATCGGCGGCCATCGGCATCTGGGTGACCGCCGGTGGGCGGCACGAGCGGATTGAACAAAACGGTATCGCGCATTTCCTTGAGCATATGGCTTTCAAGGGAACCAAGCGCCGTTCGGCTTTGCAAATCGCCGAGGCGATCGAGGACGTGGGCGGGTATATCAACGCCTACACGTCGCGCGAGGTGACGGCTTATTACGCGCGTGTTCTCAAAGACAATGTGGCGCTGGCGATGGATGTCATCGGTGACATTGTTCTGAACCCGATCTTCGACCCGCGTGAGATCGAAGTTGAACGCGGTGTGATCCTACAGGAAATCGGTCAGGCCTATGACACGCCCGACGATGTGATCTTTGATTGGTTGCAAGAGCAGAGCTATCACGATCAACCGCTGGGTCGAACCATTCTGGGTCCGACCGAACGAGTCAGTGCGTTTTCGCGCGAAGATTTGTCCGGGTTTGTGGCTGAACACTATGGTCCCGAACAGATGATCCTGTCTGCTGCTGGTGCCGTTGATCATGATGCGTTGATGAAAACCGCTGAAGCGTTGTTTGGCCATCTTAAACCCCGCAAAGGGCTGATCCCAGAAACCGCCCGTTTCACCGGCGGCGAAGCCCGGCAGGAGAAAGAGCTGGAACAGGCCCATTTCGCGCTGGCGCTGGAAAGCCCCGGCTATCGCGACGATGCGATCTATACCGCACAGATTTATTCGACGGCGCTGGGCGGCGGCATGTCCTCTCGCCTGTTCCAGGAAGTGCGCGAAACACGCGGGTTGTGCTACACGATCTTTGCGCAGACCGGAGCTTATGCCGATACCGGCACGACGACGATTTACGCCGGAACGTCAGCAGATCAGGTCGCAGAGCTGGCCAGCATAACGATTGATGAGATGAAGCGCGCTGCCGAAGACATGAGCGCCGAAGAGGTCGCTCGCGCCCGCGCGCAGATGAAAGCCGGTATGCTGATGGGGCTGGAAAGCCCGTCGAACCGGGCGGAACGTCTGGCGCGTTTGGTGCAGATCTGGGACCGGGTTCCCTCGCTTGAGGATGCCGTGGCCAAGATCGACGCCGTCAGCACCGAAGATGTGCGTGCCTTCGCCGAACAGATGGCAGTGCAGGCCCCAGCCGCGCTGGCGCTTTACGGTCCTGTCTCGGGCGCACCCACGCTGGCGCAATTGCAGGAGAGGCGTGCGGCGTGATGCTGTTGGGCAGACGCAAGCTGAAACTTGAAACCGAGCGCCTGAGCTTGCGCCCGCCCGCGCATTCCGACTTTAACGACTGGGCGGCGCTACGGCGCGCGTCACAGGAATACCTAACGCCGTGGGAGCCGATCTGGGCCAAGGATCACCTAAGCCGCAAGTCCTTTACCAACAGGGTTTATTGGGCGCAGCGCTCCGTGGCCGGTGGGACGGCGATCCCAATGTTTTTGTTCCGTCGCACGGATGATGTGCTTTTGGGGGCCATCACGCTGGACAATGTCCGTCGCGGCCCGGCGCATGCAGGAACCTTGGGATATTGGACGGGCCAGTCTTTTGCCCGTCAGGGTTACATGCGCGAGGCCATTGGTGCGATCGTTCATCACGCCTTTACCCGACTGGACCTGAGTAGGATTGAGGCTGCCTGCCTGCCCGAGAACAAACCATCACGTGGGTTGCTGGAAAGTTCGGGGTTCAAATACGAGGGCGTGGCGCAGTCGTATCTGCAGATCAACGGGCGGTGGCGGACGCATGTGCTGTATGCCAGCTTGCGCTCGGACCGGCGCGGAAAGACCGACGCGGGGTAGGCGCCGTTGCGGTGTCCTTGGGGGCTCTGCCCCCGTCGCGGCATGCCGCGTCTTCCCCGGGGTATTTTTAGCCAGATGAACAAGGGGCATGACTTAGCGAGCGCTTGCGCTACAGTCCGGGCATGCGGTGGATTGTTGTAGGGCTGATGATGATTGCGGGCGGGGCTGTGGCGCAGGAGCGGCGGCCGAGCCATTGTATTGCCATCGCGGATGCCGCACCGGGGATTGAGTATATTCACAAAGCCGCCTGGCAGGATCCGGTGCCGGAGTTTTCGGTTCGGATCAGCTATATCGCTCATGCGTCGTTTATGATTCAGACGCAGGGCGGGTTGAACGCGGTGACGGACTTCACCGGCTTTATCGGCAGTGCCGATCTTATCCCGGACGTGGTGACGATGAACCATGCCCACGGCACCCATTGGACCGCCCATCCGGATCCTGCCATCCCGAATGTGTTGCCGGGGTGGGGCGAGTTCGGGCAGGGGATCGAACACTATCTTGATCTGGGAGAGATGCTGATACGCAATGTCTCGACCGATATTCGATCCTCTTATGGCGGTGTGGAAGAGCGCGGGAATTCGATCTTTGTGTTCGAAGTTGAAGGGCTGTGCATAGGCCATCTGGGTCATCTGCATCATGTGCCGTCGGATGAACAATTTGCCGCCTTGGGGCGTTTGGATGTTGTGATGGCTGCGGTGGATGGTGGAACGACAATGCCGTTGCCGGAAATGATCACGGTTTTGAAGCGGCTGAAAAGCTCGGTCATTATTCCGATGCACTGGTTTTCCAGCTTTTCGCTGGACCGGTTTCTGGTCGATATCCGCGAAGATTTTCCGGTTGAGCGCAAGGGCGTGTCCGAGATCACAGTGTCCTTGCGCACGTTGCCCGATCGCCCGACTGTTGTTGTGCTTGAGCCTCAATACCTCATTGAACTGGAATAGGGCTTGTGGGATCGCGGTTGCTTGGGCAAGGAAAGGGTATGAAACTAAACCCTGCCGATGACAATTTTGCCCAATCAATCCGCACTGTGCTGGGCGATGATATTCTGCACCCTGTCGAGGAACGATACCTGGAAGAGCCGCGCCGCAGGTTCGCAGGCCATGTCGGCGTTTTGGCGCTGCCGAAGTCGGTAGAACAGGTTTCGACGCTCGTTCGGCTCGCTTCAGATGCTTCGGTTCCCGTCGTGCCTTACGGCGGCGGCACCGGATTGGTCGGCGGGCAGGTGATGACCGACGGCCCGGCTCCGTTGCTTGTTTCGCTGGAGCGGATGTCAGCCATCCGGGCGGTTTATCCGACCGAGAACATTCTAATCGCCGAGGCCGGTGCCATTCTGACCGATGTTCAAGCTGCTGCAGAAGAAGCTGATCGATTGTTCCCGTTAGCATTGGCGGCGCAAGGATCTTGCCGGATCGGTGGAAATCTTGCGACGAATGCGGGTGGGGTCAATGTATTGCGCTATGGGAATGCGCGCGATCTGTGTCTTGGGTTGGAAGCAGTTCTTCCGAATGGTGAAATCTGGCACGGCCTCAGCCGTTTGCGCAAGGACAACACTGGGTATGATCTGCGCAACCTGCTGATCGGGGCGGAAGGTACACTGGGGATCATCACAGCTGCGTCGTTGAAGCTGTACCCGCGTCCGGCCGAGACCGGCACCGCGATGTTCCAGGTGGCCTCTCCGGATGCTGCCATTGAATTGCTGGCGCTGGCACGCGATCAGGTGGGCGAGGGGGTCAGCACCTTTGAGCTGATCCACAAGCAAGGTCTGCAATTCTTGTCCGAGGTTTTGCCCGATATCCGCCAGCCCTTTGACGTCCAGCCTGAATGGATGGTGCTTATTGAATTGGGCCTTTCTGGCGGTGCGTCACCGTCAAATGCGCTGATGGCGCTGTTCGAGGCTGCAGAAGTGCGCGGGTTTGTAGCTGATGCGGTCGTAGCTCAAAGCGAAGCGCAACGAATGGAACTTTGGGCGGTGCGTGAGCTCATTCCCGAAGCCAACCGGTTGATCGGTTCGGTCTCGAGCCATGATATCTCGGTCCCGATCTCGCAAATCCCCGAGTTCATACTGCGAGGGTCCGAAATCGTGCGCGGGTTTGGGGATTTCCGGATTAACTGTTTTGGGCATCTTGGTGACGGCAACCTTCACTACAACGTATTCCCGCCGCAGGGGCATAGCCGTTCAGAGTATGACGCACAGCGGCATACGGTAAAGCGCGTGGTGCATAATTTGGTGCACGAGTTCGGCGGATCGATTAGCGCTGAACACGGCATAGGGCGTTTGAAAACGGATGATCTTAGCCGCTATGGCGATCCGGTAAAGCTGTCGGCGATGCGCGCGATCAAGACCGCAATCGATCCAAAAGGGATCATGAATCCGGGTGCCGTTCTAAAGGCGTAGGCGCGGCCCATTCAATACAGGCCGCGCGTTGAGTTCACGATGCGGGCAGAATAACTTTGTCAATCACGTGGATGACACCGTTCGATGTTTCGATGTCTGCCTGAACAACGTTCGCATCGTTGACCATTACGCCGTTATCAAGGTCAATTTTGACTTCTCCGCCTTGTACGGTCGCGGCTGTCATGTCATCGGACAGATCGCCTGACATCACTTTCCCGGGCACCACATGGTAGGTCAGGATGGCAACCAGTTGATCCTTGTTCTCGGGCTTCAGAAGGGTTTCAACCGTGCCTTCGGGCAGAGCGGCAAAGGCGTCATCAGTGGGGGCAAAGACGGTAAATGGGCCTTCACCTTTCAGTGTATCGACAAGCTCTGCGGCCTGAACGGCGGCGACGAGAGTTTCAAAGCTGCCTGCACCGACTGCGGTGTCGACAATATCCTTGGAGTGACCATCAGCATATGCGGCCGTTCCTACTAGAAAGCTTGCGACACCGGCAATTGCGAGTTTGCGAAACATGGTATGATATCCCTTGTTGGAATGCCCTTGGTGGCATCATTCGAGATACGGGGCGGCATCAAAGGGAGATCACTGAATATGTCGAAAAGTTCGGGTTGATCCAATGAAAAACCGCGCTAAGCCAGCGCGGTTTCAGGTTTCCACTCACGATCTTGTGAACACGCAGCCTGTCAAAGGCCTTCGAATTCGCACAGGACGTGGACGTCCATGCCCATATCTTCCAAAGCCTTGCGCCCACCCAATTCGGGCAAGTCGATAATGAACGAGCATGCGACGATCTCGCCGCCCAGTCGTTCGATCAGTTTGATTCCGGCAGCTGCGGTGCCACCTGTTGCCAGCAGATCATCGACCACGAGGATTTTTTCGCCCGGTTGAATGGCGTCATCATGAATCTCTACAATCGCCTCGCCGTATTCCAGCTTGTAGTCTTGGCTGATGGTAGTACCCGGCAGCTTGCCTTTTTTGCGGATCGGCACAAAGCCGACACTCAACTGGTGCGCGATGGCGCCGCCAAGGATGAAGCCGCGCGCCTCGAGGCCTACAACCATGTCGATCCTTTCACCGGCGTAAGGGTGCAGCATCTGATCTATCGCCATGCGGAAGCCGCGCGGATCCTCGAATAAGGTCGTAACGTCCCGGAACATGATCCCTTCATGTGGGAAATCCACGATAGTGCGAATGTAATCCTTGACCGACTTGTTCCTGGACATGGCCATCCCCTCTGGCGTCAAAACACGCTGGGGTGTTTGGCTCATCGGTGCCAGTCATGCAAGGAAAGATTGCTGTCGAGCTTCTTGTGATGCTTCAGCGTTGCCTTCGGCAGCCTGCAGCAGCGGCACAGCAGGGCAAGCCATCACGGCGGAAGTGGATTGCGCCCTTTGTGGTGCTCTTTCCGAAGAAACGTCATGGCGGCATGAAGGTACATTGCCATAACCTTCTTTTATTGCTAGTTGCTTGAGAATTACAAACTCTATGCAATGTATATTCAAGGGCTAGCCGATGGACCAAAAATCTTGTTGAGAACAGGGCGCGTGGAAGCAAAAGACGGCAGGGTTTCGACCAAGAAAAACAGCCAGTTGGTCTTGCGTCTGGATAAGGATGAGCGGGACGCGTTCGTTCAGCTATGCAAAGAGCTGGACACGTCAGCTGCACGAGAAATTCGTCGGTTCATTCGCGCTTTCATGAAAGAACACTCCGAGGACTGAGCCATCAGGCCGGGCAGCGCAGGACAGCCGTGGCCACACCCATCCCGATCAACGTCACCCCTCCGAACCGTGTCATAGCAGTGATGACGCCCGAACGACCTATCATCTGTCGCAAGCGGTCTGCCAAAAAGGCATATGCCAACGCATTCAACCATGCCAGACCCACGAAAGTTGCGATCAGGATGAAGAATTGCGGCCCAAGTGGGTCAGCCGGGCGCAGAAACTGGGGGACGAAGGCGATAAAGAATGCAATGGATTTTGGGTTCAGTGCGGTGACCGCGGCGGCATGGCCAAATACGCTGTGGGCGGTGACATCGCGTCCGGTCTCCACAGTCTCCAGACCACCCGATGGCGCGCTGCGCAACAATTTGATCCCCAGCCAGACCAAATAGGCCGCCCCGACCCATTTAAGGGCCGTGAACATCGTAGCTGATGCTAGAACCAATGCGCCCAGTCCCAATAGCGAGGCCGTCATGGCCACCAGATCGCCAACAGCCACGCCCGTGGCCGAGGCCACGGCCACGCTGCGCCCTTTGGACAAAGCATAGCTGAGCACCAGCAAGACGGTCGGGCCCGGGATTAGCAGGAGGGCGGTGGAAGCAGCGACAAAAGCGAGCCAAAGATCAAGGGACATTGGAAATCCTGTGAATGCGTTTTTCGCAGCAAGCCCGGACCGGCGCGCAAGGTCAAGCCCGGCGCGTCTGTGTGGTCAAACGCATCAAAGCTTCTAGCGGGCCGCTTTTGAACTTTCGAGACCACAAAATCGCAAAGCCCGAGGATGCCGCGCAAAACGCAAACGCGCAGCCCACGATTTGAGGGGCGTTCAGTGATCCGTTCAGCAAACCCGCCTCTTCTAATATGCCCATGCCGATCAGGATGTGCGCCATATAGAGCGTCAGGCTATGCCGACCGGGCGCAGTCAGGGCGGGGCCGATGCGCAGCTTTTCGATCTTTGGCCACAGCTTCAGCAGCAGTCCGATCACAACACAAGCCGACCCTGTACCGGCAATGATGTAGAACGGCCCCGGCGGGATGGATGCAGTCCCCAAATAGGCGGCCAGATCAGGGTCCGTGACCAGCATTTGCGGGAAATGGGCAAAAACAGCAGCTCCGAACCCCCACATGATCAGCCTGTGTCGAATGCAAATCGTGTGCAACTCTGACCGCCCGATGGCCATGCCGATCAACAGGAAAGCTGCCCAAGGCAGGACAGGGTGCCAGCCGTTGAAGAAAAGGTTGCGCAAGAAGCCGGGCAGGGTCCAAAGGTCGGTGTATGTCAACGTGTCCCAATCCCAGCCAAGGTCATAGTTGAATATCATAACCGCCAGAACCGCCAATGCCATCACACTGACAGAACCCAGCCACAAGCCGCCAGTTGGGGCCGCCAGGAAAGCTGCGCCGACGACAAAGTACATCGCATAAAAATGCAGGATGTCGGCGTCAAATACGGTCATGTTAATCAGACCGAGTACGAACAGAAACGCCGCCCTCCGCAGCAGTATCGAGGCCGAAATTGAAGACAATCCAATTCCGATTCCGGCCAGAATCACAAACAACGCGGCCGCACGGCCTTCGAGCGCATCGATCAAGATCGAAGCCCAGTCATTACCAGGTGCGACCTGAGCTGCGATGCGGAAATTCACCAAAACCATTCCGCAGAATGCCAGAAACCGGGCCGCGTCCAATGCCTCAAGTCGCTTCATGCCATTTCTCTGTTTTGTCAGTGTTCTGGTGGTGTGTCCGAACCACAGATCGGTGCAATGCATGCGCAGTTTCAAGATGTTGCGCCAAAAAGAACCTTGGTCTTGCAACGCGGCAACAAGTTTTAAGATTGAATTAAGTGTGCACCGTTCCGCTTGAAACAAGTTCGTGCGCCACCAACGTTGGACCGGACGCAATGCTTCGGAGAGACTGATGATTCAAGCAGATCAAACCAGCGCACCTGAAACCAACCACTCGCGGCTTGCTCGTGTAAAGGGCGTGCTGATCCTTTTGGTGCCGGTCTTTGCAGTAATCTACGCGGGCATCGTGGGGTACATGTATGTGAACCAGCAATCGCTGTTGTTCAAACCCGAGGGCGAATTGCCCGCGCCCAATTCCGTGGGGTTGGCCGATGTTGATCCTGTCTCCCTAACGATGTCCGATGGTGTCACGTTGACTGCGTGGTCCGCCCCGCCTGCGACCGATGGCGCGCCGACGGTTTTGTTCTTTCACGGCCAAACCGGTAATCTGGGAGATCGGGCCGACCGGATGAGAGAGATCCTCAACAGTGGATTTGGCCTGTTGGCCCCCAGCTATCGCGGCTACCCGGGCAGCGAGGGTGAACCGTCCGAGATGGCGCTGATTTCCGACGGAATCCAGATGTATGACCAGCTGGACCGCCAAGGCGCGGACGTTGTGTTGCACGGCCAAAGTCTTGGAACAGCCGTTGCGACCGCGGTGGCTGAACAACGCCCAAATGCACGGCTGCTGGTGCTTGAGGCACCCTTTACTGCCACAGTGGACGTTGCGGCGGAAAGATATCCCTGGCTTCCTGTACATGCCCTGATGCGGGATCAGTTCGCGACCCGTGATTTGATCGGGAACGTCACCGTTCCGACTTTGATCTTCCACGGGACCGAGGATGAAACGGTTCCATTGCATCACGGCGAAGCTTTGGCCGCGATGGCCGGGGAGACGGCGCAGATCTATGTCATCCCGGACGGCACACACAACGACCTCTGGTCGCACGGATTGTGGGATCAGGTTCAACAGTCTTTGCCAGCCAACTAAAGTTGCCGGTCAGAGAATCCGACCAGCAACAGCATCCAATTTTGCCAACACGGTGGGATCACGTTTCTCCGGTGCGGTCAGGATGGCATATTCCAGTGCCCGGTCGCAGCCATGAGGGCAGGGCGCGCGATCAGCGCCCAGCAGATCGGGCAGACCTTTGACAAGCGCACGGCCTTTCTCGGCATTGCCGGTTAGTGTGGCGATGATGGCGCTGACGTCCACCTCGCCGTGGTCCGGATGCCAGCTGTCGTAATCGGTGACCATCGAGATCGAGGCATAGCAAAGCTCGGCCTCGCGGGCTAGTTTGGCCTCGGGCATGTTGGTCATGCCGATTACGTCGCAGCCCCAGTGTTCGCGGTACATCTTGGATTCCGCCAGTGTCGAGAATTGCGGCCCCTCCATCGCAAGATAGGTGCCGCCGCGATGGGTGGTTATTCCTGCCGCGCGACCGGCAGTCTCACACGCGGCCGACAGGCGCGGGCAGGTGGGGTGCGCAACACTGACATGGGCGACGCAGCCGGTGCCAAAAAAGCTCTTCTCGCGCGCAAACGTCCGGTCGATGAACTGATCGACGATCACGAAATCGCCCGGCGCCATGTGCTCGCGAAACGATCCGCAGGCCGAAACCGAGATCACATCCGTCACGCCCAGTCGCTTCAGCGCGTCGATATTTGAGCGGTAAGGCACTTCAGTAGGGGAATGCACGTGGCCGCGCCCGTGACGAGGCAGAAAGGCCATCTCAACGCCATTCAGTGATCCCGTCAGGATCTGATCCGAAGGATCGCCCCATGGGGTTTCGACCGTGACCCATTCCGCATTTTCCAAACCGTCGATGTCGTAAATGCCTGATCCGCCGATGATGGCGATTTTGGTTTGGGTCATGGCTGCTCTCCACAAGAAAAAAACTGTCTGGGAATTTCTGCGTGGCCGTTGCGGGTTTGGCAAGTGGGTTCAAGGGTTTGTGTAACTTGCTTGCCAGCTATGCGGTTTGCGCATATCAGGGTCCCGGTGGGTGCAGTATCTAATGTCAGATATGACAGGTAAAAGGCATCTTTCGCGCGAACAAACAACCCCACAGGACGTCTCATGCCCCGAGCCATGCTGGCAAGCTTTGCCAATCGTATAGCCAAACCTGATCTCCGCTGGATGCCGGATGAGGGGCTGACCGTCTCGCGCCTGCGGATTGAGCTGTTGTCTGGTCTGACCGTTGCGCTGGCGCTGGTCCCTGAGGCGGTGGCGTTTGCCTTTGTCGCAGGTGTGCACCCGTTGGTCGGACTGTATGCCGCGTTTATGGTGGGCTTGATTACGGCGCTGATCGGTGGTCGGCCGGGCATGATCTCCGGCGCAACCGGCGCTCTGGCTGTTGTGATGGTGGCGTTGGTGGCTGAACACGGGGTGGAATACCTGTTCGCAACCGTGGTTCTGATGGGTATTTTGCAGGTCATTGCAGGCGCGATGCATTGGGGCCGGTTCATACGACTGGTGCCGCATCCGGTGATGCTGGGGTTTGTGAATGGTCTGGCCATCGTGATTTTTCTGGCCCAGATGGGTCAGTTCAAGGTTCCGGGCACCATGGAAAACACCGGCCACGGCCTAAGCGGTGGCGAATGGCTGTCGGGCCTGCAGCTTTACACGATGTTGGGTCTGGTTGCCCTGACGATGGCCGTTATCTGGGTCATGCCGCGTATCACGCGTATCGTGCCCGCACCATTGGCCGGGATTTTTGTTGTGGCTGCGCTGGTGATTGGTTTTGGACTTGATGTGCCGCGTGTTGGTGATCTGGCCTCAATTGAGGGCGGCCTGCCGGCGTTTCACATCCCGATGGTGCCGCTGAACTGGGAAACCTTTGAGATCATCCTGCCTTACGCTGTCATTCTGGCCGCCATCGGCTTGATTGAATCCCTGCTGACCCTGAACCTCGTTGGTGAAATCACCGGCAAGCGCGGAGGGGCCTCGCAAGAATGCATTGCGCAGGGTGTGTCCAATGTAGCTACTGGATTCTTCGGCGGCATGGGCGGTTGTGCGATGATCGGTCAGTCGATGATCAATGTAAAATCCGGCGGTCGTACCCGCATCGCCGGGATTGCTGCGGCCCTGTTCTTGTTGGTGTTCATCTTGTTCGCGGCACCGCTGATTGAGCAGATTCCGCTGGCCGCGCTGGTTGGTGTGATGTTCATGGTGGTGATTGGGACCTTTGCCTGGAATTCGTTCAAGATCATGCGCAAGGTGCCCCTGATGGATGCGTTCGTCATTGTTCTGGTGACTGTTGTGACCGTGATGGAAGACCTTGCGGTTGCCGTGGTTGTCGGTGTGATTGTCTCGGCGCTGGCCTATGCCTGGAACAATGCTAAACGCATTCACGCAGTCACGCGGGACTCGGCCACGGAAGAGGGCGCAAAAGTCTATGAGATTCAGGGGCCTTTGTTCTTTGGTTCGTCCGACGGATTCATTGAACTGTTTGATATTCAGAACGACCCTGACACTGTAATCGTGGACTTTGCCGAAAGCCGCGTCGTGGATCAATCCGCGCTGCAAGCCATCGAGAACATCGCTGGAAAATACGAGGCTGCGGGCAAACGCGTCATGCTGCGCCACCTCAGCCGGGATTGCCACAAACTGCTGAACAAGGCCGGCCACCTTATGGTCGATAGCGACGATGACCCGGACTACGAACTGGCCGTCGATTACTCGGTCCGCACGGGTGTGCTGGGCGGGCATTGATTGCAAAAGGCGGCCACTTCGGCCGCCTTTTACTTTGGAGCAATCCGTTCCAATTCTTCAATATTACCGGACATAAGCGCCTCTTCGGCTTCGGCGATCTTCTCGGCGGGCCAATCCCACCAGTTCAATGCTAAAAGCCGGTCGATGGTGTCCTTTTCGAACCGGAACCGCCGCACTTCGGCAGGGTTTCCGGTGATGATCGCATAGGGCGGTACGTTTCCGCGAACAACAGACCCGGCACCAATAATTGCCCCCGAACCGATCTGCGCACCGGGCAGGATCATTGCGCCATAGCCAATCCAGACATCGTGGCCGATGAGAGTGTCGCGCGTGTCCGGCTGAAACCCGGTCATTCCGTCCGGGTCAAACACTGGAAACGGAAAGCACGTCAATCCATCCATTGAATGATTGGCCGATGATGTGAGGAAACGTACGCCATGGGCGATCTGACAGAACTTCCCCAGCACCAGCTTTTCTTGCGAAAACGGAAACAGGTAGGGGGCAAGTCGTTGCGCCCAATCGTCTGACGGCTCAAAATCCGATGCGTAGCTGTATTCTCCGGCCTGAAACCTGGGATGGTCAATCGCTTCAGACAGGAAAACCGTGCCCTTGTGATCAGAGCCATCAGGGAACGTGATCGGGTATCTGCGCAAGGGGTCAGGAAGCGGCATTAGTCATCCGGTCTTGAAAGGCTGAACAGCTCGGTGACCACTGAATAGTCCCGGTACCCAAGCCTTGCCAGTGGTTGGAATGTCGTGACGTCGAACATGCCGTCTTTCAGGCAATCGTCGCGCAGATGTACGCCGGTTACTTCTCCGAACACCACCCGATTGGCCTCGCCTGGAAGGGACACGATCTGGGTTAGCTTGCATTCCAGCGCTGCCGGAGCCCCATCGATCCGGGCGCAGGGGATGGTTTCGCATTCTACCGGCGAAAGCCCGGCATGACCGAATTCGTCCACGTCCTTGGGAAGACCAGCTGAGCTTGCGTTCATCGCATCCCGATGTGCATGGGCCACAACGTTGACGCAGAACGCCCCGGTGGCCTCGATATTGGCGAGGCTGTCTTTTGTGCCGTCCTGATCGTGTTTGGTTCCGGTTGAGGCGAACATGACCTGCGGCGGCGTATATGCAACCCCGTTGAAAAACGAATAGGGCGCCAGATTGTTGACGCCATCCTTGTCACGTGTCGAGATCCAGCCAATCGGCCGCGGCGTGATAATGGCGTTGAATGGGTTGTGCGGCAGGCCGTGGCCGTCTTCGGGGCGATAGAACATAAGATCTCCAAGCGTTTGCCCAAGGCGTACCGAAGTGCTAGGGCGATTGCCAGCTAGGAAAAGAGGGCAGGGTGCAGCAGTTCGTGATCAGGCCGGAAGAGCCGGATGATTGGTGGGAGGTCGAGGCACTTTACGACCTGTGCTTTGCGCCGGGGCGTGAGGCGCTGTCCTCGTATCGTCTGCGCGATGATGTTCCACCCGTGTCGGGCCTTTCGCTTGTTGCGCGCGACGGGCAGGGCATTCTGGCCGGGGCGATCCGTTTCTGGCCCGTGCATGTGGGCGATCACGACGCTTTGTTGCTGGGCCCCGTGGCGGTGCACCCGACCCATCAAGGCGAAGGTTTGGGGGGATTCCTGATCCATCAGGGGCTTGAGGCCGGTCGCGAAATAGGCTGGCAAAGGGCGATGCTGGTGGGCGATGCGCCTTATTATGCGCGTTTCGGGTTCACACGACTTTCCGGTGTGGAAATGCCCCCGCCAACAAACCCAGACCGGGTCTTAGGCGCGGAATTGAGCCCCGGTGAATGGTTGAATGTGCGTGGCGAGGTGACCCGCTGGACGCGCTGAGCTATTGAAACCCTGCCGTTCAGCCCCGATGTTTAACGTCAGGAGGGCTTATATGCAGGACGTGCTTCTAGTCGAAAAGCTGGATACCGATGCCGAATTGGATCGGTTGGCCAAGTATTACAGAACCGCCGGAGGTCCCGGCGTTAAACTGTTGAACAGTTTGGGGGGGTCGGCGGAATCGCTACTGGAACAACTTCCTGTATCTGTGCGGGAGGGGCTGACAGGGGCCACAGAGCAGGCGCTTTGGCTAGCGATGCACGCAGCCGAGGGTTCGCGTCGCGCCGTTCCGGATCAAAAACCATGGGTGAACACGGCTGTCGCAACGGCGATGGGGGCGGCCGGTGGCATGGGTGGCGTGTCGACTGCCCTGATGGAATTGCCTGCAACAACGGCCATGCTATTGCGTGCCATTCAGGGTGCGGCGTTCCGCGAAGGATTCGATCCGTCCGAGGAAGGCGTCAAATTTGATTGCGTTCGGGTCCTGTCTGCAGCCGGACCACTGTCTTTTGACGATGGCGCAGATCTGGGCTTCTTTTCGGTCCGCCTGACGTTGACTGGCCCAGCGATGCAAAAGCTAATTTCAGCGGTAGCGCCGCGTCTGTCCATTGTACTGGGCCAGAAGCTGGCGGCGCAATCGATACCAGTTCTGGGTGCGATCGCAGGTGGTGGTACGAACTACGTCTACACCCGGTACTATCAGCAGGTGGCCCGAGTTCACTTTGGGCTGCGGCGACTGGCAATCGATGCCGATATCCCGCATGAAGATCTGGTTCGGAAGCTGGCTGCCCGCGTTTGAAACCGGCCTAAATGCTTGGAAGAAACCGCACCATATGGTATTCTGACCCCAGCCGGCCGCTAAATGTATAAAAACCTCAAAGGTCGGCGATTGAGGATGAAAGCAGTTTGAAAGGTGGTGAGGCGTGATCGGTGCGAGGCAACCGACGTGTCTGCGGGGAAGCGAACAGCACCTGCGGCTTAAGCATCAATCGGCAGCCCTGTGCTATCGCATCAAACACGGAAAGCTCAGGGTTTTGCTGATAACAACGCGCAAATCCAAGCGCTGGATCATACCGAAGGGCTGGCTGATCGAGGATATGACACCGTCGCAAACCGCCAGACGAGAAGCTTGGGAAGAGGCTGGGGTTAAAGGCAATTGCGCAAACAATCCGATGGGTCGTTTCTCATATTTGAAACCCCGCTCCAGTACGAACCCCGTATTGTGTCTGGTGGATGTCTTTCCCCTCTGTGTTACGTCGATTGCGACTGAATTTCCTGAACAGGCCCAACGAAAGCGAAAGTGGGTTTCGCCTAAAAAAGCGGCCTCTCTGGTGAAATCGCGGGAACTGTCCCTTTTGTTACGCCGTCTTGGCCCGATTCTACACTGACTCGCCTTGCGAAGGGCTTGATCTTGCCATGTCTGTCGGTATCTATTTGCCTACCGGAAAATGGACGGACCATGATTCAATATTCGCTGAAATGCAGCCGCGACCATACATTTGACAGTTGGTTTCAATCGGCCGCCGCTTACGACAAACTCGCCTCCGCAGGTATGGTGAGCTGCGTTGTGTGTGGTGACGCGCAAGTAGATAAGGCTATCATGACCCCTCGCGTTCGTCCGGCTCGCAATGCTCAGACAACTGAACCACAAAGCAAACAGGTGGATGTCGCGACCCAGTCGCCAGATATCGAGAAGGTGCTGGCCGATCTGCGCCGCAAGGTCGAGGAAAACTCGGACTATGTCGGTAAGGATTTTGCCAAAGAAGCGCGTAAGATCCATTTGGGCGATGCGCCCGAACGCGCGATTTATGGCGAAGCCAAGCCCGATGAAGCCAAAGCGCTGATCGAAGACGGCGTGCCGGTTTCGCCGCTTCCATTTCTTCCCACCCGTAAAACGAACTGACCCATGCATATCGTTATCACCGGGGCTAATCGCGGAATTGGGCAAGCTCTGGCAGATCGTTATCGCGCCCAGGGCCAGGACGTTACCGGAACCGCACGGGATTCCAGTGCGCAGCTTGTACTGGATGTGACTGATCCGAAACAGCAGGCCGCCATGGCACAAGGGCTTACGGGTCGTCCGGTTGATCTGTTGATCTGCAACGCCGGGGTCTATTTGGACAAAGGCCACGGCATAGACGGCTATCCGGCCGACATGTGGGCGCAGAGTTTTGCGACCAACGTCACGGGCGTGTTTTTAACCGTGCAGGCGCTTTTGCCCAATCTTCAGGTAGCGCAAGGCAAAGTTGTGATCCTGTCGTCGCAGATGGCGTCGCACACACGCGCGCCCGGTGGCAGCTATATCTATCGCGCGTCCAAGGCGGCGGCCCTGAATCTGGGGCGCAATCTGGCGACGGATCTGCGCGCGGATGGCGTCGCCGTGGGTATCTATCATCCGGGTTGGGTACAGACGGATATGGGGGGCATTCAGGCTGCGATCACTGTTGATCAGGCTGCCGACGGGCTGCTTGACCGCTTTGGGGCATTGTCACTTGCCACAACCGGGTGTTTTGAAACCTGGGACGGTCAGCCGCACGCTTATTGACGTTTCAAAGCTGCCGTGGGGATTTCGTAAACTTCATCCGGATCGATGAAGACCACCGTCAAGTCTCCCCGCGTTTCATGGCTGATCCGGGCAGGTGAGCTGCTGGAGGTCGGTACGCCATCGGTGAAATAGATGCTGCGTACTTCGGCGCCGCCCAGTCCCACTGCCAGGGTCGTGGTCCCGTCGTCATGGTGTCGCAGCTCGGCGTGGCAGTTGCTTAGCGCTGCACCGGCCTTGGCACAGGGCACCGTGCCCAAAGCATTCTTGCCGTCGGTTGCAGCCAGCGTAGAGACCTGCGCAACGGCGGATGAAGACAAAAGGGCGAGGGTTGCGGCAACGCGGAACATGGATAACCTCTGGGAATAATTTCGGGATGCAGGCTGACAGCCTCTGTGTCGGTTGTAAAGCGGTCAGATGCGGCCATCCGACCGGTTTTGAACTCTTGCCCTAGCGGCCCCCCTCGCATAAGACGCACGAGACCAGAAATCCAAGGCGCGGAGACACTTGCCCCCATGCCCTTACTCGTGATGAAATTTGGCGGCACTTCGGTTGCCAACCTTGACCGTATCCGCCGCGCAGCCAAGCGCATCGGCGTCGAAGTGGCGAAGGGCTATGACGTGATCGTCATCGTCTCGGCCATGTCCGGCAAGACAAACGAGCTTGTGGGCTGGGTCGATGAAACATCACCGTTGTACGATGCGCGGGAATATGATGCCGTCGTGTCCTCGGGTGAGAATATTACCGCTGGCCTGATGGCGTTGACGTTGCAGGAAATGGATGTCCCGGCCCGGAGCTGGCAGGGCTGGCAGGTTCCGCTGATGACCACCAGCGCCCACAGCCAGGCCCGGATCGAAGAAATTCCGACCGATAACCTGAACCAGAAGTTTGGCGAGGGCATGAAGGTTGCCGTCGTCGCCGGGTTTCAGGGCATCAGCCCAGAAGGCCGTATCACGACCTTGGGCCGGGGTGGGTCAGACACCACCGCCGTCGCGTTTGCCGCCGCCTTCGGTGCCGAGCGGTGCGACATCTACACGGACGTTGATGGTGTCTATACCACGGACCCGCGCATCTGCGAGAAGGCACGCAAGCTGGACCGCATTTCGTTCGAGGAAATGCTGGAATTGGCCTCGCTGGGGGCAAAGGTGCTGCAGACCCGCTCAGTCGAATTGGCGATGCGCTACAAGGTAAAACTGCGCGTTCTTTCAAGCTTTGAGGAACAATCCGACGAGGCCGGTACGCTGGTCTGCGATGAGGAGGATATCATGGAATCCAATGTTGTGGCCGGTGTGGCCTATTCCCGCGACGAAGCCAAGATGACTGTTGTCTCGGTGGCTGACCGCCCGGGCATCGCGTCGATCATCTTTACCGCGCTCAGCGACGCGGGCGTGAATGTCGATATGATCGTGCAGAACATCTCGGACGAAGGGCGCACGGACATGACCTTTTCCTGCCCCACCGATCAGGTGGCCCGCGCCGAACAGGCCTTGCTGGCAATCAAGGACGCGGGCGAGCTGAACTACGCCGAACTGGTCGCGGATCAGGATGTCTGCAAGGTCTCGGTTGTGGGGATCGGTATGCGCTCGCAGTCGGGCGTGGCGGCCAAGATGTTCAAGATACTCTCGGATGAGGGGATCAACATCAAGGTCATTACAACCTCTGAGATAAAAATTTCCGTCCTCGTCGACAGGAAATACATGGAACTTGCTGTTCAGGCACTGCATGATGCCTTTGAATTGGACAAGGCGGCCTGAGCATTTCAGCTAAAGGTCTCGCCTGATTCCGTAATTTGGGTGGGATATGGCGGAAGGCACCGAAACTGAATCCCGCAAGCTGCTGGGGCGGCTGCGCGAAGAGATGGCGAGCGAAGCCGCCGGTCAGGAACGCCTTGACCGGATCACGCATCTTATTGCCGACAGTATTCGAGCCGAGGTGTGCTCGGTCTACCTGTTCCGGGATGCCGACACCCTTGAGCTTTGCGCGACTGAAGGGTTGTCGCCAGAGGCGGTTCACAAAACACGTATGCGGTTGGGTGAAGGCCTTGTGGGTCATGTCGCGCAATCCGGCAAGGTCGTGAATACTGCAGACGCGCCTTCGACCAAAGGGTTTCGGTACATGCCAGAAACCGGCGAAGAGAGGTTCTCGTCCTTCATCGGGGTGCCGATCCAGCGTTTGGGTGAAAAGCTGGGCGTACTGGTCGTGCAATCCCGTGAAGCGCGCGTGTATTCTGCTGACGAGGTCTATGCGTTGGAAGTGGTCGCCATGGTTCTGGCCGAGATGACCGAGCTTGGTGCCTTTGTGGGCGAGGGCGCAGCGCTTTCACCCCGGCACCAGCAATCGGTGCAATTTGAGGGGGGACCGGCACAGGAAGGATCTGCCGAAGGGCATGTCTGGTTGCATGAACCCCGTGTTGTCGTCACCAACCCGATTGCTGACGATCCCCACCGCGAACGTGAACGTCTGAACGAGGCCGTGGATGAGCTGCGCGTGGGCGTCGACAAGATGCTTGAGATTTCGCAGGGCGGTGACAAGGAACAATTGCAGGTTCTGGAAGCCTATCGGATGTTTGCCAACTCGAAAGGTTGGATGCGTCGGATGGAAGAGGACATTGCCCTAGGCCTTAGCGCCGAAGCGGCAGTTGAGAAAGAGCAATCGCAGGCGCGGGCGCGCATGGGGCAGGTTACCGACCCCTATCTGCGGGAACGGCTGGCAGATCTGGATGACCTCAGCAACCGGCTGCTGCGCATTCTGACCGGGCAGGGGGGCACCAACGGGGCCGACCTGCCACCGGATCCGATCCTGGTTGCCCGAAATATCGGGCCTGGGGATCTGTTGGAATATGGTCGTTCGTTGAAAGGGATCGTTCTTGAGGAAGGCTCGGTCGGTAGCCACGCAACGATTGTGGCTCGCGCCCTGGCAATTCCACTGGTGGTTCACGTTGGGCACATCACGACCGAGGCGTTGAACGGAGATCATATTCTGGTCGATGGCGATCAGGGTATGGTCCAACTGCGTCCGGAAGATACAGTTGTCTCCGCGTTTCGCGATAAAATCGCAATGCAGGCCAAAGCGCAGGAACGCTATGCCTCGATCCGCGATACTCCGACAGTGACGCGCGATGGTGAACGGATCAATCTGGTTATGAACGCGGGCCTGATGGCGGATCTGCCGTCGCTGGGCAATTCTGGGGCCGAGGGTGTGGGCTTATTCCGCACCGAGCTTCAGTTCCTGATCCGCAATCAGATGCCCAAGCGGTCCGAGCTTGTGACACAATATCAGCGCGTCATGGATGCTGCTGGCGACATGCGCGTGGTGTTCCGCACACTGGATATCGGGTCGGACAAAGTTCTGCCCTACATGAAGCACGTCGAAGAGCCCAACCCGGCTTTGGGCTGGCGCGCTATTCGCGTTGGTCTGGACAAGCGCGGCGTTATGCGGATGCAGTTGCAGGCGTTGATGCGTGCGGCCAATGGGCGGCCTTTGACAATCATGTTCCCGTTTGTGGCGCAGGCCGAAGAATACCGGGAGGCACGTTGGGAAGTGAACAAGACCATCGAACGCGAAAAGCGCCTTGGTCATGTGCTGCCAGAATCGATCGAAGTTGGCGCAATGCTGGAAACGCCGTCTCTCGCCTTTGCCCCGCAGAAGTTCTTTGACGAGGTTGATTTCGTCTCGATCGGGGGCAACGACCTGAAACAGTTCTTTTTTGCCGCTGACCGCGAAAACGAGCTGGTTCGCCGACGCTATGACACGCTGAATGTCAGCTTCCTCTCCTTCATCGAACGGATTGTCGAGCGCTGCAATATCTCGAACACGCCGTTGTCTTTCTGTGGCGAGGATGCCGGGCGACCGGTTGAGGCGCTTTGTCTCGCAGCCATGGGTATTCGGACTTTATCCATGCGCCCGGCGTCGATTGGCCCGGTCAAAAGCGTGTTGTTGCGCGCTGACCTGCAGTCACTGCGTAAGATCATCGCTGACGCCCGCCATCGTGGAGATCAAACAGTTCGATCCTCGGTAATGGAGTGGTTAAGGAATCAGGGTTGATTTTCCAGTTGCGCTTCCCTATTCAGTGCCTGAATGTTAGCGATAACAATGCTTGCATCACAGGGACCAGTGATAACTGCGCCTGAGTGATGCCAGCAGATTTGAAGGAGCCCATAGATGGTTTCACGCGTAATCCCGGTAGACCCGTTTGATCTGGTGCTATTCGGCGCGACCGGCGATCTGGCGCAGCGCAAGATCTTGCCCGGGCTCTATCACCGGTTCGAAGTTGGCCAGATGCCCGAAGACGCAAAGATCATCGGCACGGCGCGGTCCGACATGGACAGCGACGGGTTCCGGGACCAAATACGCGCCTCGATGAAAGAATTTGCGCCTGCGTTCAAAAAGGACGTTCTGGATCAGTTTCTGAGCCATGTTGAATATGTTCCCGTTGACGCACTGGGAGACTCCGGCTGGAAAGACCTTGCCAATAGCTTGCGTCCTGACGTTGTACGCGCGTTTTATCTGTCAGTTGGCCCCAGCCTTTTCTCCGGTATCGCAAAAAGGCTCAGCGATCATGGCATGGCGACGCCCGACAGCCGTATCGTGGTCGAAAAACCCTTTGGCCACGACCTCGCCTCGGCCCAGGCGCTGAACTCCGGGCTGCGAGCCTGCTTTGAAGAACATCAGATATATCGGATCGACCACTATTTGGGAAAGGAAACGGTGCAGAACCTGATGGCGCTGCGCTTTGCCAATTCCCTGTTCGAACCTCTCTGGAACGCGACGCATGTCGATCATGTTCAGATTACAGTGGGAGAGACCGTTGGCGTCGAAGGGCGCGGAGCCTATTACGATCAGTCCGGTGCAATGCGGGACATGGTGCAGAACCATCTGGTTCAGCTCTTGTGCCTGACTGCGATGGAACCTCCGTCCAAATTTTCGCCCAACGCCGTGCGTGACGAGAAGGTCAAGGTGATCGAAGCGCTGGAGCCCGTTGCGCCGTCTGACATCGCACGCGGCCAGTATCGTTCGAGCAAAGTTGGCGACGGTTACTTGGATCATGTTGGCAACCCCGCGAGCCGCACCGAAAGCTACATCGCTCTTAAGGCCCATATCGGCAACTGGCGCTGGGCCAGTGTGCCGTTCTATTTGCGAACTGGAAAACGCCTGCGGGCTCGCGAATCCGAAATCGCGGTGTTTTTCCGGGATCCGCCGCATACGATCTTCCCCAATGTCGGCCCGCTGCACGGCAACGTGCTGGTGATCCGCCTGCAACCGGACGAAGGTATTACCCTGCGAACAACGATTAAAGAACCGGGGCAGGGCGGGTTCCGCCTGTCAGATGTTGCACTGGACATGAGTTTTGCCGAGGCGCTTGGGGATGAGGCGCAATCGCCAGATGCATATGAACGTCTGGTTATGGATGTCATTCGCGGCGATCAAACCCTGTTCATGCGCGGCGACGAAGCCGAAGCCGCCTGGGCCTGGGTTGATCCCATTATTCACAGTTGGGAAGAGCGTGGAGATCGCCCCGCGAAATATGATCAGGGCAGTTCCGGCCCAGAAGAAGCGCTGATGCTGATGCATCGCGATGGGCGCCGCTGGCGTCAGATCGGAGGGTAATCATGGTACATTCAGCCATCACTGACGTCACTCAACGCATTATCGACCGCAGCGCCGAACTGCGCGGCCCGCATATTGAGCGTATGGAACATGCCCGATCCAAGGGACCGGCGCGCGCGCATTTGTCTTGCAGCGGTCAAGCCCATGCCTATGCCGGTGCGGGTGAGGACCAGCAAGCTATGGCCACTGATACGGCCGGTAATCTGGGCATCGTCACCGCCTATAACGACATGCTTTCTGCCCACCAGCCGTTTGAGCGATATCCCGGCCTGATCCGCGATGCGATCCGAGCCGCAGGTGGCACTGCACAAGTTGCGGGTGGCGTGCCAGCCATGTGTGACGGTGTCACCCAAGGCGAGGCGGGGATGGAGTTGTCTCTGTTTTCGCGTGACGTCATTGCCCTGGCGACCGGAGTGGCGCTGAGCCATAACACCTACGATGCGGCCGTTTTCCTGGGCGTCTGTGACAAGATCGTACCCGGTTTGATTATCGGCGCACAGGCGTTCGGCCACCTGCCCGCTGTGTTCCTGCCAGCCGGACCGATGACCAGCGGTCTGCCCAACGATGAAAAAGCCAAGATTCGCCAGAAATTTGCCGCAGGAGAGATCGGCCGTGACGAGCTTATGGCCGCTGAAATGGCCGCGTATCACGGACCGGGCACTTGTACTTTTTATGGCACCGCGAACACCAATCAGATGCTGATGGAATTTATGGGCCTGCACCTGCCAGGCTCCAGCTTTGTGAATCCCAATACGCCTCTGCGGGATGCGCTGACCGAGGAAGGCGCGCGCCGAGCCCTGTCGCTGAGTGCGCTGCGCAACCACTATACACCATTCTATCAGGTACTGGATGAGCGGGCGTTTGTGAACGGCATCGTGGGTCTGATGGCCACGGGTGGGTCGACCAACCTGCTGATCCATTTGATCGCAATGGCGCGCGCAGGTGGTATCGTACTGGATTGGCAGGATTTTTCTGACATTTCCGCCGTGGTGCCTCTGGTTGCGCGGGTTTATCCGAACGGTCTGGCAGACGTGAACCACTTCCACGCAGCGGGTGGTCTTGGGTACTGCATTGGAACGCTACTGGAAGACGGGCTGCTGCACCCTGACACTCTGACCGTCGCGGGGCAGGGTCTGCAGAATTATACCAAAGAACCGAAGCTGAAGAACGGTGAGCTGGTTTGGGAAGACGGGGCTGGCCACAGCCTGAACGAAAAAATCGTCCGCCCGGCGAAAGATCCGTTCCAACCCACTGGTGGGTTGTCGCGCCTGACTGGCAATTTGGGCACCGGCGTGATGAAGGTTTCGGCCGTCGCCCCGGAACATCAGGTTGTCGAAGCGCCTGTACGCGTGTTCCATGATCAGGAGGAAGCAAAAGCCGCGTTCAAGGCCGGAGAGTTCACCGGCGACGTCATCGTTGTTGTCCGGTTCCAGGGACCCAAAGCAAATGGCATGCCCGAGCTTCACTCGCTGACACCGATCCTGTCGATCTTGCAGGGCCGTGGGCAAAAGGTGGCGCTTGTAACCGATGGTCGTATGTCCGGCGCGTCCGGCAAAGTCCCTGCGGCGATCCATGTCTGCCCCGAGGCGCTGGATGGCGGGCCGATCGCTTACCTGCAGGATGGCGACATCTTGCGCGTCGATGCGGTGAAGGGTGAGTTGGAGATTCTGACCCCCGGGGTTCTGGACCGTGCCCCTGCCACTGCTGATCTTTCGGCCAACCAACACGGCGTGGGGCGTGACCTTTTCGCTACCTTCCGCCAAAATGTCGGATCAGCAGACACCGGCGCCAGTATTTTCGGAGTTTGACCCATGTCCAAAACCCAACGCACGCGTGAAATCTGCGCACTTGCGCCCATTGTTCCTGTCCTTGTCGTCGATAACGCGGCTCAGGCGCGCTCTTTGGCCGAGGCGCTTGTCGCAGGTGGCCTCCCCGCGCTTGAGGTTACTCTGCGCACACCCGCCGCGTTGGACGCGATCCGCGCGATGGCGGATGTGCCGGGCGGCGTCGTCGGCGCAGGAACTTTGGTGACGCCCGAAGATGTGCGCGCCGCGAAAGAGGCAGGCGCGCAATTCGGGGTCTCGCCCGGTGCCACCGACATTCTGATCGCGGCCTGCGAGGCCGAAGGCCTGCCCTTGTTGCCCGGCGCCGCCACAGCCAGTGAGGCGATGCGTCTGTTGGAAAAGGGCTATGACATGCTCAAGTTCTTCCCGGCCGAAGCATCGGGTGGTGCACCGGCGTTGAAGGCGATCGGCGCGCCGTTGCCGCAAATCAAGTTTTGCCCGACCGGTGGTGTGTCGCCCGAAAATGCAAAGGATTACCTGTCCTTGTCCAATGTGGTTTGCGCGGGCGGAAGCTGGGTTGCGCCGAAAAAGATGGTCATTGATGGGGATTGGGCCGGTATCGAAAACCTTGCGCGCGCGGCCTCCAAGCTGATGGATTGACGCCGCTTAAAGCTGCGCTAGGGTGGGCATCAATTCATACAGGTTGATCCCATGAAAAACTCCATTTCCCTGGCGCAAGGGCGCGAATATCTGGCGATTCCAGGACCTTCGGTCATTCCAGACGCGGTGTTGCAAGCCATGCACCGCCCGTCACCGAATATCTACGAAGGCGAGCTGATCGAGATGATGCCGTCGCTGACCCGCGATCTGTGTCGCATGGCGCGGACCGAGCATAATGTTGCTATCTATATCTCTAACGGCCACGGCACGTGGGAAGCCGCGCTGTCCAACGTCATCGCACCCGGTGAAACGGTTCTAGCCCCCGCATCTGGCCGATTTACCCATGGCTGGGCCGAGATGGCCGAGGGTATCGACGCCAACGTTCAATTGATCGACTTCGGCTCGTCCTCGGCCTGGGATTTTGACCGTATTGCCGAGGCATTGCGTGACGACAAAGCCCACATGATCAAGGCGGTACTGGCCGTTCATGTGGACACCTCAAGCTCAATCCGGAACGACATTCCAGCACTACGTGCCTTGTTGGACGATTTGGGGCACCCGGCGCTTTTGATGGCGGATTGCATTGCCTCGATGGGGTGTGACCGGTTCGAAATGGATGCCTGGGGCGTCGATGTTACTGTCACGGCTTGTCAGAAGGGGCTGATGACACCCGCTGGCACCGGCTTTGTCTTTTTCAATGACAAGGCACAGGCCAAACGGGCCGCTATGCCACGTGTTTCGCAGTATTGGGACTGGCAGCCACGATCCAACCCCGAGCTGTTCTATCAGTATTTCAACGGCACCGCGCCGACCCATCACCTCTACGGTTTGCGCGCGGCCTTAGACATGATCCATGCCGAGGGGATGGAACAGGTTTGGGCGCGTCACGAGAGGCTAGCCACGGCCATCTGGGAAGCATGTGAAACCTGGGCGCAAGGTGACGCGTTGCATCTGAATGTTGCGGAGCGTCAACATCGCAGCCATGCTGTCACCGCCTTGCGACTGACCGAGGGACGCGGCACACCATTACGCAAGTTTTCTGAAAACCAACTGGGCTTGACCCTTGGCATTGGTCTGGGGATGGACGACTGGGAAGGATGCTTCCGCCTTGGCCATATGGGTCACATCAACGGCCAGATGGTTATGGCAACTTTGGGCGGTGTAGAAACAGCCATGGCCGCGCTGGATATCCCTCGCGGTAAAGGCGCGTTAGAGGCTGCAGCTGCGGTGCTTGCGTCGAAGACCTAACGCCGTGCCTCTGCAAGCGCTTTTGGCAACGCTGCGGCAAAGGCATCCAAATCGGCCGCTTCACCGCAGCTTACGCGGATGCACCGATTTTGCGGCGCGGCAAAGGGCATTCGCACGAATATGCCCTGCGCGACCAGCGAGTCCAAAACAGCCTTTGCAAAGGTCCCATCCTGCCCGCAATCAATGGCGACGAAATTGGTTGCCGAAGGAAGGGGCTCCAACCCGTTCTTGCGGGCAATCTGGCTGATCCGATCACGCGCTTCGGTAATCTTGGTCTGAACATGATTTAGCCACTCGGCATCCTTCAGTGCGGCCAGCGCACCGGCCTGCGCGGCTCGGTTCATTCCGAAATGGTTGCGCACCTTGTTGAAGGCCGAAATCAGGCCGGGGGCGCCGATGGCATAGCCAACCCGCGCGCCCGCCATGCCATATACCTTGGAGAAAGTCCGCATCCGGATCACCCGCGGATCATCTGCTGCCACAGCGGCGGCGGTGCCTGCAGGCGCACATTCCACATAGGCCTCGTCCAATACAAGCAAGCACCCATCAGGCAGATCGTTTAGCGTTGCCACGATATCCGCTCCGGAATGCCAGCTACCCATCGGGTTGTCAGGATTGGCCAGATAAACCAGCTTGGCATCCACATCACCCGCCTTGGCAAACAGGGCAGCAGGGTCTTCGTGGTCGTCGCGATACGGCACTTTGTGGAGCATTCCGCCGAACCCAGCCACATGGTAGTTGAAAGTCGGGTATGCCCCGTCTGAGGTGACGACCGCGTCTCCGGATCCGACCAGTAGCCGCACCAGGTAACCCAACAGCCCGTCAATGCCTTCGCCAACCACGATGTTTTCCGACCCGACTCCATGGTGATCCGCCAATGCGGCGCGCAGATCGTGGTTTTCCGGATCGCCATACATCCAGATCCCCGTTTCTGCCATTGCCGCTATGGCGTGCGGAGAGGGTCCAAACACGCTTTCATTTGCGCCCAGCCGCGCCACAAATGGCGCGCCACGCAGGCGTTCCTGCGTTTCGGGGCCAACAAAAGGCACGGTTGCAGGCAGGGATTGGGCAAGCGGGGTATAGCGTGGCTCTGTCATGGGGGCAGATAAACGTAAGGTCATACGACAGGCAAGCTTGCGTTGCAGGATGCTGCTCCGCATTGTTCACGTAACGATTAAAGGGAGGAGCGCGCATGCGCATTGTTTTGGGCTTGTTGATTGTCGGTCTTGCCTATCTGGTTTTCTGGCCGGTCCCGGTTGAACCGGTGGCATGGACCCCGCCCGAAGCACCGGGTTTTACTGGTGACTTTGCGGAGAACAATGCGTTGGACCAGCTGGAGCTGATCTCGTTGCCTGACGGCGAGAAAGGCCCCGAAGACATTGCCATCATGCCCGACGGCTTCGTCTATACGACCAGCTTGTCCGGGGCTCTGTACCGAATAGACGACGAGGACCCGGTGAAAGTTGACGACCTCGGCGGTCGGCCCTTGGGGCTGACGGTCGGTCCGGATGGGGTGCTTTACATCGCCGACAGCTTCCGAGGCATCATGCGATGGACCGGCCCCGGTACGCTGCAGCCAGTGGTGTCCGAGATAAACGGCGCGCCGGTGATCTATGCAAATCAATTGGACGTGGCGCAGGATGGGACGATCTATTTTTCAAACTCGTCCGATCGGTTCGATCCCGAAACGATGGGCGGGACCAAACCGACCTCGGTACTGACCATCTGGGAGCAATCGGACACAGGTTACGTTGCCCGCCACGCGCCCGATGGCACGACCGAGAAACTGGCCGAAGGCTTTGTCTATACGAACGGCGTCGCGTTGTCGCCGGGTGAGGATTTTCTGCTGATCGCTGAAACCGGGCGCGCCCGGGTGCACAAGCTTTGGCTGACCGGCCCGAAGGCCGGGCAGCAAGAGGTCCTGATGGACAATCTGCCCGGTTATCCGGACAACATCGAGGCACAGGGCGATGGCACGTATTGGATGGCCTTTGCCAGCCCGCGCGTGCCAAGCGAGGCACTGATGCCATACCCGTTCTTGCGCAAGGTGATCTGGCGACTGGGGCCGACGGTGCGGCCTGCGCCGATCCATCGCGGGATGATGGTGCAGTTTGACGGCGACGGGAACATCCTGCAGACCTTGCAAGACCCCGGGGGTCGGTTGGGCATCACCACGGGTGGCAAGGTGGCTGGGGGACATTTCTACGTCATGACATTGGATTCGCCCTGGTTCGGGCGCATGCCTGCGTCAAATCTGCACTAACGTTGAGGTGGAACTGCCCGATCCATCGGGGCATTGTACCCCTAACCGGAATTGAGAGGCCTGAGATGTCACGTGTATCCGTCGAATACAAAAACCACATCGCGCACGTAACTCTGACGCGCGGCGACAAGATGAATGCGCTGGATGATGCGATGATAAAGGCCGTCATTTCTGCGGGGCAGGAGGTCGCTGCCTCGGATGCCCGTGCGGTGGTGCTGTCGGGTGAAGGCAAAAGCTTTTGCGCGGGTCTGGACATGGCCAGCTTTGCGAGCATGGCGCAAACGGACCCGACCGAATGGTTGATGACCCGCAGCCACAACGACGCCAATGAAGTGCAGGAAGTTGCCTTGGTTTGGCAACGCGTGCCCGTTCCCGTCATTTGTGCCATTCAGGGTGTTGCTTATGGCGGCGGTTTGCAACTTGCGCTGGGCGCTGACATCCGGATAGCACACCCCGAGTCTAAACTCGCCGTGATGGAGATAAAGTGGGGTCTGATCCCCGACATGGGCGGGATGGTTCTGCTGCCCAAGCTGGTCCGGTCGGACGTCTTACGCCTGTTGACCTATTCGGCCCGCCCCATCGGTGCCGCGCAGGCGGCGGACTGGGGGCTGGTCACCAAACTGTCGGACGACCCACTGACCGAGGCATTGGCCTTGGCCGAAGACATCGCGGGCCAAAGCCCTTCGGCCATCCGCGCGGCCAAGCGCCTGATCGAGGTTGCGGAAGCCAAACCTCGCACAGAGGTGCTGCTGGAGGAGTCATCAGAGCAGGCGGAACTGATCGGCAAGCCTGACCAGATGGAGGTCATTGCGGCGAATTCGCAAGGTCGCAAGCCAGAGTTCAAATGATCTCGGCACCTGTCACACGATTGATCCTGGACGCCAAGGATATCGACAAGATGGTGCATTTCTATGAGACGCATTTTGGCTATGTAGCGCGCCGACTCAAAGGGGACCGGATTGTAGAGCTTGTGCCTGACGGTGACGGGCTGCGCCTGTTGTTGCATCCGGCCAGCAAGGCCGCCCGTCAGGGGCAAGCGGCGGTCAAAATCGTTTTTGATGTCGCGGACGTTGCCGGGTTTTGCAGACAAGCCGCGCAGCACGGGCTGAAATTTGGTTCGATCCACACGGCGGACGGCTACAGTTTCGCGAATGCCAAGGATCCGTCGGGAAACTCGATTTCCGTGTCAAGCAGGGCATTTGCGCCCGATAATTAACGCATAAAAGCCCATCGTGCATCACGGGCCATATTGTATCGCATCTCAAGCTCGGCGATCTTAGCCATAATCACCTTACGCTCGTCAGCATCGGACTGCGACGCATAGGTTTAGCGAGCGGCATCTAGTTCTTTCTTGATGCTGAACTCTTCGGGTAGAACGCCCGCTTGCGCCATGATCCGATGACCGGCGGCGACGGCCGGATCGGTCTGAGCCTCGGACGAACGGTCAGGCAGCGGCTGGCCTTCGCCTTCCAGCCCCTCTAGCTGACCTTCGGCTTGCGCCTTTTTGATCTGGCGTTCGACCAGTTTTCCGAGCGATCCAAACATAGGTTCGTAGTACCCGACCAGCACAGCGGGGGAAAGCTGTCATCTGGATCGGTTGGTAACCAGATAGGCGATACCACCTGCGGCCAAACCCCAGACTGCAGCGCCCAGGCCGAAGACGGTGATTCCTGATGCGGTTATGGCGAATGTCAGAATCGCCGCTTCGCGTTCGGCGGGAACCTCTAATGCAGCAAAGGTCGCATTTGCCATCACACCAATCAGGGCAATGCCGGTCAGTGTACCCATGAGCAATGGGTCCGCGTGGGCCGCGAACCCGGTGATTGCCACGGCAAAGACGCCAAATACGCAGTAAAATAGGCCTGCCATAACCGCTGACCAGTAACGCTGGTTCGGGTCCGGGTAGCTGTCTTCGTTTGAACACATCGCAGCGGTAATCGCGGCAAGGCACGTGGCCGGAGCGCCAAAGGGGGCAGACAGAATACTGGCTCCTCCGACGGCAGAGAACAGCTTTCCAGCAATTGGCGTATACCCAAAGCTGCGCATGACGGCGATGCCGGGTATGTTTTGCGTAGCCATGGTGACGATGAACAGGGGGATACCGATCCCGATCGCCGATGCGATCGAGAATGTCGGAATGGTCCAGACGGGGGCGGCGACCAGATGCTCGGGTCGGACCGAACCGTCACCGGCGTTCAATACAACGACGATTGCCGCAGCGACCACTGCGGCAGGAACCGCAATCAGACGATTGATCCGCCCGGCGATAAACCACGTCAAAATGATCGGCAGCGCTTGCCAGGGCAGCTCAACTGCCGCCTTGAACGGAATGATGCACAAGGGCAGCAAAACCCCGCCCAGCATGGCCTGTGCAAGTGTTGTCGGGATAGCGGCCGCAAGCCGTCCAAGCGGGCGCCACATTCCGGCAACAACAGTCAGAGCTCCGGCGCAAAGAAATGCACCAACTGCATCAGAAAACCCGACCAATGGGGTCGCCGAAACCGCCAGCAGGGCGGCACCAGGTGTTGACCATGCCACGCTGATCGGCTGCCGGTACCAAAGGCTGACCACAATCGCCGTCACCCCCATTGCAACCGCGGCCATCATCAAACCAGAGGCCGCCTCAGCCTCCGAGGCGCCCATTGCAATAAGGCCCTGCAGCACAATCGGGAAAGAGCTGAAAAACCCAACGACCGCCACCACAAGCCCGGTCGAAATTGTCTGCACAGGAGGGAAAGGGCGCGCCATGACTTCCTCGGAGTTGTCTGCAGAGATTGCTAACAATCGCAAGCGGATAGAAACAAGGTGAAATGCGTCACCGCACAAAAAAACCCGCCGGGTGAGCGGCGGGTGTTAGATTTTGAGTATTTGCGAAAAGACGAGGATCAGGCGATTTCGGCCAAACGGGCGAGGGCCTCGTTCAGTTTCGCCTCTTCTTCTTCGCGGGCGGCAAGGTTGGCTTTGGCTTCCGCGACGACCTCTTCCGGGGCCGAGGCCACGAATTTGGGGTTGTTCAGACGTCCGCGCAGACCGCCCAATTCCTTGGCCAGCTTGCCCTTGGCTTTCTCCAACCGTTCCTTTTCCGCTCCGATATCGATGATATCCGCCAGCGGCAGGCCGAAAGATGCGCCGGGGGCGGCAATCGAGATCGTACCTTTAGGCAGCTCATCCGCTTTGGTCAGGCTGTCGATCCGCGCCAGACGTTTAATCAGCGCCTCGTTGCGGTCCCACGCGGCTTGGCCATTGGCGTCGATCTCGGTCACCAGCATCGGCACATAGAGGCCGGCTGGAACCCGCATCTGTGCACGGGCCGAGCGGGTGTTTTCGATCACCGAAATCACCCAGTTCATCTCAAGATCAGCATCGGCATCGATCAGATCAGCGGCGGCGTAGGTTGGCCAGTCGGCGTGGACGACCATTTTGGCGCGGTCGCCGGTCAAGCCCCACAGCTCTTCGGTGATGAACGGCATGATCGGGTGCAGCAGGACCATGCATTGGTCCAGAACCCAACGCATCGTGGCGCGGGTTTCGGCCTGAGCCTCGGCATCGTGCCCTTGCAGCAGTGGCTTGGACAGCTCCACGTACCAGTCGCAAACCTTACCCCAGACAAAGGCATAAAGCCCGTTGGCCGCGTCGTTGAAGCGATAGCTTTCCAGCGCCGCGTCGACCTCTTCCCGCACACGTGCGGTTTCGCCGATGATCCAGCGGTTCACCGCAGCTTTGGGCTTCAGGTCAGCCACATCCAGTTGAGGGACGGCGTCGGTAAAGACCTCGTTCATTTCGGCAAAGCGAACGGCGTTCCACAGTTTGGTACCGAAGTTGCGGTAACCGGTGATGCGTTCACGGGACAGCTTCAGCACGCCGCCAATTGCCGCCATCGAAGCGTTGGTAAAGCGCAGCGCGTCGGCGCCGAATTCGTCCACGATTTCCAGCGGGTCGATGACGTTGCCGGTGGTCTTGGACATCTTCTTGCCCTTCTCGTCGCGAACGAGCTGGTGCAGGTAGACGGTATGGAACGGTATCTCGTTTACCACGGCCAGTTGCATCATCATCATCCGGGCGACCCAGAAAAACAGGATATCTGCGCCGGTGATGAGCACATCAGTTGGGAAATAGCGCTCCATCTCTTCGGTCTGTTCGGGCCATCCCAGCGTGCCGATCGGCCATAGGCCGGAGGAGAACCAGGTGTCGAGGACGTCGGGGTCGCGCCAGACCGGATAGATCAGTTTGGTTGGGTCTTGTTCGACCGCATACTGAGCGAGACTTTCAGCAAACCGATGGATCGCCTCATATTTGTCTGCAACTTCCACAACTGTTGCGTGGCTCAGCGGGCTGGGAATGTTGGCGTTGTCGTCCAGGAACTTCTCGGTGACTGCATCCAAGCTGGTTGCGCATTCCATGACATTGCCACGGTGCAGCATGCCACCTTCATTCAGCAACCGGCCCAGTTCAACCAGATCCAGGTCACCATCATCTTCGTCATCGATGAAGTCTTCTGCGGACAGGTCGAGACCATACCAAACCGGTATCTGGTGCCCCCACCACAACTGGCGCGAGATGCACCAGGGCTCGATGTTTTCCAGCCAGTGGTAATAGGTCTTCTCGCCCGACTCAGGGATGATCTTGACCGTTCCGTCCTTCACCGCATCCAGCGCGGGGCCGACGATCTTTTCGGCATCCACGAACCACTGATCGGTGAACATTGGCTCGATCACAACTTTCGAGCGGTCGCCGAAGGGCTGCATGATCGGTTTGCTCTCGACCAGCGGCACCAGTGCAGCCGGGTCGTCATCTTCGCCCAGCTTGGTGCCCAGAACTGGATCATCCGCACGGGTCATCACGGCCAGACCGTCGGCGTTAATCTCTTCCACCACTTTCGCGCGCGCCTCAAACCGGTCGAGACCGCGCAGGTGATCGGGGACAAGGTTGATCGCGTCGATCTCGTTCTCGGTAAACTGACGCCCGCGTGCGTATTCCTGCGCCTTGCCCGCCTCTTCGGCGTAGGGCGCGCCATCGGCCCGCATCGCGCCTTTGGTATCCATCAGGCGGTACATCGGAATGCCGCCGCGCTTGGCGACCAGGTTGTCGTTAAAGTCATGCGCGCCTGTGATCTTCACCGCACCCGAGCCGAAATCGGGATCGGGGTATTCATCGGTGATGATCGGGATTTGACGGCGGTGCTCTTTCGGGCCAACCGGAATTTCGCAGAGTTTCCCAACGATTGGCGCATACCGTTCATCCGACGAATGAACCGCAACCGCGCCGTCACCCAGCATGGTTTCGGGGCGGGTCGTGGCAATCGAAATGTAATCGCGTTCTTCTTCGAAAACGACGTTCCCGTCCTCATCCTTCTCGATATAGGTGTAGGTTTCGCCGCCCGCCAGCGGGTATTTGAAGTTCCACATGTGGCCGGCGACTTCGATATTCTCGACTTCCAGATCCGAGATCGCGGTCTCGAAATGCGGGTCCCAGTTGACCAGCCGCTTGCCGCGATAGATCAGGCCCTTTTCATACATGTCGACGAAGACCTTGATGACCGCGTCGTGGAAGTTGGCCGAGTTTTCATGCCCGGTGCGCGGATCGCGTGGTGCGCCCGCCATGGTGAAGGCGTTGCGCGACCAGTCACAGGAGGAGCCAAGACGTTTCAGCTGCTCGATGATCGTGCCGCCGTATTCGCCCTTCCATTCCCAGACCTTGTCCAGAAAAGCCTCGCGTCCCAGCTCGTTTCGGCTGGGCTGTTGGGTGGCGGCCAGCATCTTTTCGACCTGCATCTGGGTGGCGATACCGGCATGGTCCTGACCGGGCTGCCAAAGCGTGTCGAAGCCGCGCATCCGGTGCCAGCGGATCAGGATATCCTGCAAGGTGTTGTTGAACGCGTGGCCCACATGCAATGCGCCCGTCACGTTGGGAGGCGGGATCATGATGGTAAAGCTTTCGTCGCGCGATCTGTTCGCGCCTGCCTTGAAGGCCCCGGCCTGTTCCCAGGCCTCATAAATGCGGGCCTCAGCCTCGGCCGCGTTGAATGTCTTTTCCATCGCCATTGGATGCGTCCTGCGTCAACAAATTCGGGTCAGCGCCTGCAATAGCGAATGCGTAAGGGAAGGGGAAGGGTTGTATGCTATTCGGCTTGGGCAAAGCGCGCGCGAAAATAGTCCTGAACACGCTGGTAGGCCGGTTGATGAAAATCCAGAGTCAGCAATGAGTGGTCGTTACCGCCAATTCCACCGTCTCAAGATGATCACCGAAAGCATCCTTCAGGACGCCCATATGCCGCTCTGACGCAAGTTTGTCATCGGCGTAGCGCATGACGAGGCCGGGGCCGTTCCATACCATGCCCGCGCGGGCGTCGGCACCGACATACACGTCGCGGGTGGCTTCGCCGCCGCTGGTCAGCAGGGCGGTGAACGGAAATACGCTGCCATGTGCCCATGTGATGATCTGTAGGTTAACCAAAAAATGACTGGCAAGACACGAGGAAGCTGTCCGTTCGACTGGACATCGCCTTGGGCTGGGCTACGGTCGCCATCGCAGGAGGATCATCGCATGGAAAAATTCGGCAAAAGCCAGCCCGTCAAACGGACAGAAGATCAGCGGTTTCTGACCGGGCACGGACGATACATGGACGATGATGTACCCGGAGATGCTCTGTTCGCAGCTTTTTTTCGCAGCCCGGTTGCCCATGGTCGGATCACGGCGCTGGATTTGGATGCCGCGCGTGAAGCGGAAGGGGTGCGCCTTGTCATGACGCTGGATGATCTCTCGACGGCTGGGATCGACACTGTGATGAACGCAGCAATTGTGCAGAACCGCGATGGCTCTCAGACCCTTGCGCCCGACAGGCATATGCTGGCCCAAGACCGCGTCCGGTTTGTTGGCGAACCTGTGGCTGTCGTGATCGCAGACACGCTGTTGCAGGCGCGAGATGCGGTTGAGATGATCTGGATGGACACAGATGATCTGCCCGCAAAACTGGATGTCGAAGCCGGTGGTGAACCACTGCATGATCAGGTCGCCGACAATCGTGCTTTTGATTGGGGGTTGGGGGATGAAGCAGCAACCGATGCCGCCTTTCAGGCCGCCGCGCATACCGTTTCGCTGGATGTGGCCGACAACCGCGTGATCATTACCTCAATCGAGCCACGGGGATGTCAGGCCAATTGGGTCGATGGACGTTTGCACTTTGCCTATGGTGGGCAAGGCGTCTGGGCGATGCGGGGGCAGTTGGCGCAAAAGCTGAAGCTGGAACCCGAGGCGATCCGTGTCACTACTCCGGATGTGGGTGGCGGATTCGGCATGAAGGTCATGCCGTACCCTGAGTATTTTTGCGTCTCAGTTGCAGCGATGAAACTCGGGCAGCCGGTTCATTGGATGTCTGACCGATCCGAGGCGATGCTGTCGGATCATCACGGTCGCGACCTGACCTCATTGGCTGAGCTCGCCTTTGACGAGGACCTGAAAATCACGGCCTACCGTGTGCACAGCAAGGTAAATCTGGGTGCGTATAGCAGTCATTTCGGGCAAGCGATCCAGACCAGTCTTTTCAGCAAGGTGTTGATGGGGGTTTACGACGTTCAAACGACGTATCTGCGGGTTGAGGGGTTCTATACCAACACCACGCAAGTCGACGCCTATCGGGGGGCAGGGCGGCCCGAGGCGATCTATGTTCTGGAACGTGTCATGGATCGCGCCGCGCGCCAACTGGGCGTCGATCCTTGGGAGTTGCGCCGCAGGAATTTCATCCTGCCGGAAAACTTCCCCTACAAAACCGCGACCGGCGAAATCTATGACGTAGGTGATTTCGATATGGTCCTGTCCCGTGCTTATGCCCAGACCCAGGGGTTCACGACGCGAAAAACTGCAGATGCGGAACGTGGCCTGATCCGGGGGCGGGGCTTGTGTTACTATATCGAAAGCATTTTGGGTGACCCTTCGGAAAACGCGAAAGTCGAGTTCTGCGAGGATGGCACGGTGAACCTTTATGTCGGCACCCAATCGAACGGGCAGGGGCATGAGACGGTCTATGCGCAATTCCTGGCAGACCAAACCGGAGTTCCAATGGACCAGATCAATGTGGTCCAGGGTGACAGCGATCAGTTGCCACATGGTGGCGGGACTGGCGGGTCACGTTCGGTCACGGTGCAAAGCACGGCCACGTTGGCGACAATAGATGTCATGATCGCCGCATTCACGCCGTATCTGGCGAATAAGATGGGGGTGGAGGAAAGAGATGTGCGTTTCGACCATGAAACCTTCCGCGCGCCGGGATCAAACCTGACGCCGACGCTCACCGAGGCTGCGGAGATGGCCCGCGCCGATGGGCGCGCCGACCTGCTGAGCCATGAAGCCAGCGCCAATCTGGATGCGCGCAGCTATCCCAATGGCGCACATGTTGCCGAAGTCGTGATTGATTCTTACACCGGTGAAACCTGGGTGGATCGCTATACTGTCGTCGACGACTTCGGTAATCTTATCAACCCGATGCTGGCCGAAGGGCAGGTGCATGGCGGGGTGGCACAAGGTATCGGTCAGGCATTGACGGAGCGTGTTGTGCATGATGCGCAGGGGCAACTGCTCACGGCTTCGTTGATGGATTACGCCTTGCCCCGCGCGGCCGAGATACCCATGATTAAGTTTACCTCGGCGCCGGTTCCGTCAACTTCCAACCCGATGGGGATGAAAGGATGCGGAGAGGCCGGCACCGTGGGCGCGCTGGCCGCGGTGGCAAACGCGGTTCAGGATGCGCTCTGGGATTACGGGGTGCGGCAGGCGGACATGCCTTTCACACCTCATAAAGTATGGGAATTGTTGACGCATGGTTCTGTCGCGGCTGAGTAGAAAGGTACTGGGATGGCTCGGACGACCCTTACGGTCCGAGCATTCCGCCGAGGCGCTTCACCGCGAGCCCGTCAGCCACGTGATTATCTTGGACGGCACCATGTCGACGTTGGAGCCGGGCTATGAAACCCATGCGGGCCAGACCCTGCGACTATGCCGCGAAATGGGCAGCAAAGTGTCCGTCTTTTACGAATCTGGTGTGCAATGGGAAAACTGGAAGTCCTCGCTGGACGTGATGATGGGGCGGGGCATCAACCGCCAGATCCGCCGCGCATATGGCTATCTCGCTTCACGCTACAAACCCGGCGACCGTATCTATTTCATCGGCTATTCACGCGGCGCTTACGGTGTGCGCAGCTTGGCTGGTGTGATTGACATGATCGGTCTGCTCAAGGCCGAACATGCCACTGTGCGCAACATCAAACAGGCCTACCGGCACTATGAATGCAATGCCAGCGGGTCGGCTGCGGCCGAGTTCCGGAGGCAATTTTGTCACGAAGATGTGGCGATTGAGATGGTTGGCGTCTGGGATACGGTCAAAGCGCTGGGCATGCGTCTGCCGCTACTGTGGCGCTGGGCCGAGGAGCGTCACGCCTTTCACACCCACCAGCTTGGACCGGCGACGCGCCACGGGTACCACGCAATGGCACTGGACGAGACTCGCGAAGTGTTTGAGCCGGTCTTGTGGAAATGTACGCCCGAATTCAAAGGCCATGTCGAACAAGTTTGGTTCCGTGGCACTCACGGTGATGTGGGTGGCCAGTTGAACGGCTTTGAAGAGGCCCGTCCCCTCAGCAACATTTCTCTGGTCTGGATGCTGGATAAGGCAGAACTGCATGGTCTTCCGCTACCTGAGGGTTGGCGTGATCGGTTCCCGACGGATACCTCCGCCCGTTCTGTCGGAACCTGGCGTGGCTGGGGCAAGATTTTCCTACTGCGCAAGCACCGCAAGGTGGGCCGCGACCGGTCAGAGAAGCTCCATGTCTCAGTCTCGCCGGATGAGTTACCACGCTGGGTACCAATGCCGGATTTGCCGTCGCATCCGGCGCAGTAGAACTTACTTTGCGCCGCAGACGTTTCTGACCGGTTCGATCAGTGCTTCCGGGCGTTCTACAAGATCGAATCGCCAATGTCTTGGAGACCAATTGTAAACCCTTTGATCGTCCGGATGATCTACGATCATCAAACCGTGAAAGTACCATTCAGACGTCGATTTGTACCCGGTTTTTGTTGTGTAGAATGAGAATCCACGTAGCTCGTGCAGGGTTTCGATCGGAGAATTCTCTGAATGCTCGGCGATGCAATAGGGTGAACCGTCCGCGATCAACCGTGCTTGAAACAAGAGCATCGGAATCGTCAGCAGGGACCAGAGCGCGATCAGAGTCGAGATCGATATCCCGATTTTCGCAGTCCGTGATGGATTTGGTTTCCCATCACGACCCGACCAAATGAGAAAGCTCGATGCAATCGCGATCGTTAAGCTGATCCCATGCAATAGCTGAGTGTCCGAAAATAAGGCGAGCACGCCGGATGCCAGTGTCAGCAGTAGTCCAATCACTACTGACGAGATCGCCAGAAATACTGCTAGAAGACGCGGGATTGGACACATCCCCAGCAAGGCAAGTCCACCAATGCACATGGGTGCGGCTGGGATGAGCCAAACGAGCAGAAACAAGCCTTGAATGAACAATAAGAGGGCTTTTCTGTCCGTGTTTGGTTCGAACAATTGCGGATCTAACGGCTGCATGTAGGCAATAAAGATCAGCACAGCATAGGCGAAGAATAGGACTTTGTATCTCAATCTTGGTGGAATAGCAGAATCTCTCTGGTCAAAAAATGACTGACCACCCGCCTTTCGATGGGTGGTCAGTTAAGAAAACAAGTCGCTCGTGTCACACTAAGAGACCAGCGCGCACGCCTTAGAGTTTACCGCCGCCGTTCGCGACGCGAGCTCATTGGCTGGAAGGCTACGCCAACATGCGCTTCGCAATAAGGTTTACCCGCTTCAACCGGCAGGCCGCAGAACCAGAAATCCTCGGTCGCGGGGTCGCCTACGGGCCATTTGCAGGTCTTCTCGGTCAGTTCCATCAGCGTCAGCTTCTTGGCCTTCTTCTCGATCTCGTTGACCTTAGCCAGCGCCTCGGGGCTGATTTCGTTGGCCGAAGGTTGCGGCGGCAGTGGCTGACCCGCCGGGATGATCTGGCGGCGCGCCGGAACGGCCGGTTTTGTCTCGGCTGCAGGTGCCGGCGTTGGGCGCGCCGGTTCGGTCTTAGGCGCGGGCCTTGGCTTGGCCTCGGCCTTGGGCGCGGGTGCCGGTTTGTCTTTAGGTTCGGATTTGGCCGGAGAGGCACCGGTTGCGCGGTTCGACAGGCCCAGACGGTGCACCTTGCCGATCACCGCATTGCGGGTTACGCCGCCCAGTTCCTTGGCGATCTGGCTGGCCGACTGGCCCTCGCCCCACATTTTTTTCAGCAGTTCTACGCGCTCGTCAGTCCAGGACATCATTTGCCTTTCAAAAGCGGAAAGCGGCCCTGGATTCAGGCCGCCTTGGGAATTCGTCTCAGCCCCCTATTTTAATCACTGCGAGCCGAGTTACAAGCGGTTCTCGAATCAGGATGAGGGCAGGTGATGCAGATTTCCGCAGATCAGAGCGAACGGCGTTTCGGAACAGTAAACTGGATGGGGCTTTACACGCTGGCCCAGCGTGAAACACTGCGGTTTCTGGCGGTCTGGACGCAAACCCTGTTGGCGCCGCTTGTGACGGCCGGGCTGTTCCTGCTGATCTTCAATATCGCCATAGGTCCGGGGCGTCCGGATGTGATGGGGGTGCCGTTCCTGACCTTTCTGGCGCCCGGCATTATGATGATGACCGTGATCCAGAATGCGTTCGCCAACACTTCTTCGTCGATGGTGATCGCCAAAGTGCAGGGAAACATCGTCGATACGTTGATGCCGCCTTTATCACCGCTTGAGATCCTGTTGGGCTATCTGGCCGGTGGCGTCGCACGCGGCGTTCTGATCGCTTGTGTGGTTGCGGTCGCACTTGCGCTGGTTTTGGGCATATACCCGCAAAACCCGTTGTTTGCCCTGCTTTTTGTAGTTCTGGGTGGCGCATTCATGGGGGCCTTAGGTCTGTTCGCCGGTATTTTTGCCAACAAGTTTGATCAGATGGCGGCCATCACGAATTTCATCGTGACACCATTGGCTTTCCTGTCGGGTACGTTTTACTCGGTCCAGGCGCTGCCTCCGATCCTGAACCGCCTGAGTCATGTGAACCCGGTTTTCTATCTGATCGACGGCTTGCGCTATGGGATGATCGGCGTGTCCGACAGCTCACCCTGGTTGGGTATTGCGGTATGCACCGGTGCCACGCTGCTGGTCGGTGCGCTGACCTGGCAGATGCTGCGAACGGGGTATCGCCTTAAGGCTTAACCCGTCTCGGCCAGTGAACCGGGTTGAAAAGTCATTCTGGGCTTTCCCAATCGGGGGTGCAGATTTGCGGCCACGGCCCAGGCCCCGAACAGAGCTAACCCTCCGACCGCGAACACCCCGGCGACGGGTGAGATCAGAAGGACCAGTGATGCAACTCCGGGTGTCAGAATGCCGGAAACGTCGCGGTAGCTGGAGTAGATCGCTGACATTTCAGTGCGTTCGGACGGTTTCACTGCCATGAGGAATGGCAGCCCTGCGCAAATGTCCAGAACGATCAGCCAGATGGACCCAAGAACCAACGCCGCAACCGCCGCGATCGGCCAACCTGCGATTGCCCCAGCAGTGACAAAGCAGGTTCCGCAGGCAGCAAAACCCACGCGGACTGCTGTGCGAATCGAACGCCCCTGCACCCAGCGCAGAATAAGCGGAGCTGCGAACAGCATCGCGTTGGTGGTGGACAGAAGGATGCCACCCAGTTGCTCACCCAGCCCGTTTTGAATTGCGAAAATGGGTAGATACACCACGTAGATCCACCAGCCGCAGGATCGGATCATGGCGAAAAGATATCCCGCGACCAGGCGGGGTTGCGCAAAGAAGCGTGGCAGAAAGGCCAGCGGGTTTTTTGCGGTGCCTCGCGCCTTGGTGATCAACTTGCCATTGCCCAACCGCATGCGCCAGAACTGGATCAGCATAACCGCACCTGCCAAGGCGCTGATGACAAAGGGGGCAGGGGCCCAGACCTCCAGCAGTAAGACGCCGGCCATCGGTCCGCCTGCCCAGCCCAGCGCGCTATAAAACATGCGGCTGGTCTCACATTTGCCCAGCTCGATTTTGCTGATGTAATCCAGGACATAAGCATTGAAGCAAATGAATGTGACCACTGTCGCGACCGTGTTCAGGGCAAGGGCACCTACCACTGCCGCCGGGCTGCCCTCAATCGCCAGAAGGGCACCGCCGATGAACATGAGGCAACCAACAGTATACGCCCATCTGCGCGGTATGAAGCGGATCAGGAACGGCACCATCAGCCCCGCAACCAACGAGATAACGCCGACCAGAAAATACAGGAATGATACCGAAGACGCATCACCCAATGCTCGGTACATGGCCAGTGGAAAGACCGATATCAGAATGCCGCGGACAATGGCCTCGAATCCGGCCAGGATGCCGAAATCGCGGACTGAAGGTGCTGGGGCATGGCGCACCCATTCGGGGATACGGCGTTCGTGCATGGGTAAACTCTCAAATCAACTGAGGTTACGTTGCGCCGGATCAATCCGCGTTCTTCCGGGTTTGCGACATACAGGTCGCCCCCGGCCCATGTCAGGAAAACTTTTTAGAGTTTCAGGCCTGCCGCGCCCGCGCTTCTCGCCAGACAAGAATAAGTCCGCCGGTCAAAATTATGGCTGAGCCGATCATGCTGATCCCGTCCGGAATCACGCCGAAAATCACGAAATCGTAGAAAGCGGCGAAAATCAGCGTCGCATAGCTGATTGGGGCAACAAATGAGGCATCCGCCCGGGCCATGCCGTTCACAAAACACGCCTGCGCGCAGGCCATCAGCGCGCCAATACCCGCCAGCGCTGCCCATTGTTCTAAAGTTGGCATCTGGAATACAAAGCTCACCGCGACAGAGGCAATCGTCAGGCCCATTGCGTTGTTGATCAGCAAGATCTGGATCGGGATTTCTCGACCCGAGAGTTTCTTGATGAATATCAGCTCCATCCCGATGACTGCGGCTGCGGTCAGTGCCAACAGGGCTGCTGGCTGAAAGCTATCGGGTGTCGGGCGCAACAGTATCAGCGCCCCAGCCAGCGCCACCGCTGCCGCCAGCCAGCGCCAAGGGCCGACGCCTTCTTTCAGCAGCGGGATTGCCAACACCATTGCAAAGACCGGGTTCAGAAAGGAAATCGCCGTCGCATCCGCGATCGGGATGAATGCCACCGAGGCGAACATCAGCGTAATACCGACCCAGCCGAAACTTGTACGCCCAATATGCAGCCCCCAATGCGGACGTTGCAAGCGGGGCCGCATCACGCCTACGGCGGTGGCGATCACGATAAAGGCAAACAGAAACCGCCCATGACTGATCTGCATTGGATGCAGCGCAGGACCCAACGTGTCCGTTCCCAAGGCTTTGGCCAGCAGGGTGGTCCCGGCCAGCAACGCACTGGCGGCGGTGATCAGCACGGCCGCAAGAGGCGGATTGTGGGCTTTGGCGACAAACATATGTCAGCGGTGCGTCAGCGCATGTCAAATGGCAAGCGGCAAATGCGTCGACCCAAGTATTTTCGCTGGTTGCCAATTTCAGGGTTTTCAGATGCTTCGGGCAGCGCTATACGGCGGCTTATGATCAAAAACGCACATATCCTGCGACTCCGACGCTTCGCCGCGTAACCGGCCTCTTTGATCTATTTGCGCTGTTCAAATCGGCGCAATTTCCACCAAATCAGTTGACGAACACAGGCCGAGTGTATCACTCACAAGGCTCAAACTACCTGAAAAGGATGATCCCATGATCCCGTCCGTTCTGCCGACCTATAACCGCGCGCCCCTGACTTTCGTGAAGGGTGAAGGCGCCTGGCTGACCGAGGCGGATGGCCGACGTTTTCTGGACCTGGGCGCTGGGATCGCCGTGAATGCGCTGGGCCATGCACATCCCGCACTGGTCAATGCCCTGACCGAGCAGGCGCACGCGCTGTGGCATGTTTCAAACCTTTACCACATCCCACAGCAGCAAGCCCTGGCAGACAAACTGGTCGAGCACACCTTTGCTGATACAGTTTTCTTTACAAACTCGGGCACAGAATCTTGCGAACTGGCCGTGAAAATGGCCCGCAAGTACTTCTATGACAAGGATCAGCCTGAACGGGTCGAGATCATCACCTTTGATGGCTCGTTCCACGGCCGGTCGTCGGCTGGTATTGCCGCTGCCGGGTCTGAGAAGATGACCAAGGGCTTCGGTCCACTGCTGCCGGGCTTTGTTCATGTCACGTTTGGCGACCTCGATGGCGTCACCAATGCGATCACCGATAAAACCGCCGCGATCATGATCGAACCCGTGCAGGGCGAGGGCGGCATCCGTCCGGTTCCAGACGCGGAACTCAAAGCCTTGCGCCAAATTTGCGATGACAACGGCCTGCTTTTGATCCTCGATGAGGTGCAATGTGGAGTAGGTCGTACCGGCAAGCTGTTCGCCCATGAATGGGCTGGAACTACCCCGGACATCATGATGGTCGCCAAAGGCATCGGCGGTGGCTTCCCTCTAGGGGCGGTTCTCGCCACGGAAGACGCCGCCAGCGGTATGACGGCAGGCACGCATGGCTCTACCTATGGCGGCAACCCGCTAGGCTGTGCCGTGGGCTGCGCCGTTATTGATCAGGTGGCAACGCCTGCATTCCTGGAGGGCGTCAACCGCAAGGCCGGGATGCTGCGCCAGAAGCTCGAAGGGCTAATCGCCGAGCACCCGGAGGTCTTCGAAGAAGTGCGCGGAACAGGACTGATGCTGGGCCTGAAGTGCAAAGCGCCCAATATCGACATGGTCAACGCCGGCTATGATAATGAGGTCATTACCGTCCCCGCAGCCGATAACGTGATCCGCCTGCTTCCGCCGCTGACATTGACCGAGGATGACATCGCCCAGGCCGTGATCCGCCTCGACAAAGCCGCTGCGCAGGTCGAAGAGTCAATGGCTTCGGCTTACGACACACCCGAATGAAAAGTGAACTGAAATGAACCATTTCCTCGATATCCATAAAACCGACGCGGGCGATCTGCGGACCATGATTGATCAGGCGGGTGCTATGAAACAGGCGCGCCTGGGCCGCCCAAAGGCAGCACTTGACGACGAACAGCCTCTGAAAGACCGCATGGTCGCGCTGATCTTCGAAAAACCATCCACCAGAACGCGCGTGTCCTTTGACGTGGGCGTGCGCCAGATGGGCGGGCAGACCATGGTGCTGTCGGGCAAGGATATGCAACTGGGCCACGGCGAAACCATCGCCGACACCGCCCGCGTCCTGTCGCGCTATGTCGACATGATCATGATCCGGACCTTCGATGAGACCATTCTGACCGAGATGTCGGAATACTCGGACGTGCCAGTCATCAACGGCCTGACTGACCGCACCCATCCCTGCCAGATCATGGCGGATGTGCTGACGTTTGAGGAACACCGCGGCCCGATTGCAGGCAAGAAAGTAGTCTGGACCGGCGACGGCAACAATGTTTGCGCGTCGTTCCTGCATGCCGCGGGGCAGTTTGGGTTCGATTTCACCTTCACCGGCCCGGCCCAGCTTGATCCGGAAGAAGAGTTTATGGGGCTTGCCCGTCAAAAGGGCTCGAAAATCGTGGTCGAACGAGACCCGTATAAAGCGGTTGAGGGTGCCGATCTGGTGGTCGCCGATACCTGGGTTTCAATGCACGATTCCCAGTCCGCCAAGGAACGTCGCCACAACATGCTGCGCCCCTATCAGGTCAACGCCGAGCTGATGTCACATGCAAAATCGGACGCGCTGTTCATGCACTGCTTGCCTGCCCACCGCGAAGAAGAAGCGACATCCGAAGTGATGGACGGCCCCAACTCAGTCATCTTCGACGAGGCCGAAAACCGTCTGCACGCGCAAAAGGCTGTGATGCGCTGGTGTCTGGGCGTCTGAACGGAGTCCATCATGCCCCATGTCACATTGGAGTTTTCGAAAGGCATAGAGCAGATCCATGATGTTCAGGCAATTTGCGATCAGCTATTTGCCTTGCTGGCTGAACATCGTGAATTCGACGCTGAAACGATAAAAGTCCGCGCCATTCCGATAGAATACTACCGTATCGGCACTGATCCCCAGAGCTTTGTCCACGCCACGCTTCTGCTGATGCAGGGTCGTGACGAGGCGACGCGCTCTGAGCTTAACGCGGCCATACTGGAGTTTCTGTCGGCGGCCTTGCCCGAGGTTGGCAGCATCACAGTGCAAGACGTTCAGATGAACCGCACTTCCTACGTTAAACGGCTGGCCGGGCCATAGCCAGTGTCCGGTTGTCACAGATCCTGTGTTGTTCAGGTGGGTCGCCTGATATCCCAAATCTGAAATTTGGCGAGCGTCGCGACGCTCGCCAACACGACCAGACCGCACAACACCCACTTGGTCATGACCTCCATGGTACCTTCAATCATCAGGGCATGTACGACACTGCCAATAATGGTGATGATCGCAAGGCTCGCATGACCCAACCTCCAGACGCGAAACCTTAAGCCAAGGCGCTTGCGAGAAAGACCTAGAAACGCGGCTCCGAACGCGGCCCACAGCGCAATCACACCCCAAGCCGAAAACGGTGTCGGTGAAACAAATAACAGAGCGTCAATAACGTCGGGCGGGCTGGTGATCCACAAACCACCGACATGGATCAGAATGGCTGCAACTAATGCTAGCCCACACCACCTATGCCAATGGCGGCTGGCAACCGGGGTCAGCCCTGGCAACAAACGGCCCGCAAGTAGCGGCTGCATCAACAGCAGGCACATTGAAATAACACCGGCAAATCCGGCCGTGATGTAGATCGGTTCACGCCATGCCAGCTGAGGGCTCGCCGCAGCCGCGATAATCGGTACGGCCATGGCAAGGATCACAAAGGTCCAGATTACTAGGCTTCGACGCACTGTCGTTAGGCAGGCTGCAGAACGAAATGCGCGGCCAAGGTTTTGTCCTTGGAGCTGCCCATAATTGGGCGCAGGAAAACCGTTTCGAACTCACCACTGTCATAAGCTAGATGGCCGTGTGGCTGGCCAAAGGCGGGTACGATCTGCGGCATCTCCAGTCGGAACTCGCCATTGGCATCGGTCAGAGTTGCGCCGTGGCTCTGCGGATCGCGTTCGTGGCCTTCTGTCGTATGCGCCCAGATCTGGATGCGCTGACCGGGCAGGGGTGCACCGTCCCCGGCGCGTCGCACTGTTCCGGTCATCCAGAACCCGCCGCCGCCAATCCGGTCAACGATGGGCGCGCCGGGACGGTAATTGTTGGACCCTCCGCGCATGGATGCGGTGGGGGCCACACCACTTGCGCGCGCTGGCACCAAAAAGCCTGTCGCACCCGTTGCCAGAACAGCCCCAGACGCCAAAACCAAAGAACGACGAGAGAACTTAAGACCAGGCATGCAAACCTCTCTTTTCAAGTGTTTCACCACGCCTCGACAATGCCGGGCATCCTTTCAGCGGAAAGATAGCACGATTGTTTCAGTTTCCGAGGGGGCGCGCGGCGGGGGTGACAAATTGTGAATTCCTTTGACCGTGCCCCCGCGCAGGTGCCATCCTGAAATCCGTCAGTTCGGGGAGTCCTGCACTATGGTTGTCGAAGACGTTGTCTCAGACGAAGAAATCAAGGCGTTCAAGCGCGACGGTGCGGTTGTGCTGCGCTCTAGGTTCTCAGAGGATTGGCTGGCACTTTTGCGAGACGGCATCGACGCGGATTTGGCCCGCCCAACCGATAATTTCACCCGCCATACCAAGGACCCCCGCGCACCTGCCTATTTCGAGGACTACTGGGCTTGGAATAAAATCCCGCAATTCACGCAATTCGTTCACAATTCACCTTGTGCTCCGCTTGCCGCACAGTTGCTGGGTGCACCATCGATCAATCTTGTCATGGACAACTGGTTCCTGCGCGAGGCTGGATCAACTTCGCGTCCTCCGTTTCATCAGGACCTGTCCTATTTCGACTTCGAAGGCACGATGTTAGTCCTGTGGTTGCCGCTTGAGCCGGTTACCAAAGAAAACGGTATCGCCTTCGTCAAAGGCTCGCATCTGTGGGACAAGCTGTTCATGCGGGTCAGGTTCGCCGACGGGCATCCCAGCTACGAACCCACCGAGGTTGCAGGGTTGACCTATCACCCGCCGCCTGACGTCAATGCCGATCCGGATGCATTCGATCTTTTACAATGGGATATGAATCTGGGCGACTGCATCTTCTTCGACATGCGCACCTTGCACGGTGGGCTGTCATCAGTCACCCCAACGGAAACGGTACGCCGGTTTACGCTGCGGATGACCGCTCCGGATGGCAGGATCCGGTATCGGGGGGATTGGGCCAAGGATGAACGGGCGCAGTTCGAAGCCGAAGGATATCGCGAAGGTGATCGAATTGATGGGGCGTTTTTCCCGCAGCTTTGGCCGCGCCGTGCCTAATGTATGGTCCGGGTCCGCACCCGTTCTGTGCGTTTCTGCAAATTGAAAGGCGAGTATTTCAGGCCTAACCTACATCAGTGAACCGAATGAACTGATCGTGGGAGAGCAGGCATGAGTTGGAATCCTACCCAAAACCCCGAGAATTCGCCTCTGGAGACACTGATCATCCCTCGTGCCCGTGATCTGGGCGGTTTCGAGGTGCGGCGCGCGTTGCCCTCGCTCAAACGGCAACTGGTCGGCCCTTTCATCTTTTTCGATCAGGTGGGCCCCGCCGAGTTCATCACTGACGGTGGCATCGACGTGCGGCCGCACCCTCATATCGGCTTGGGTACAGTGACCTACCTGTATCAGGGCGAGTTTGAGCACCGCGACAGCCTTGGCACGCATAAGATGATCTATCCAGGTGAAGTGAACTGGATGGTGGCTGGCCGCGGCGTGACCCATTCGGAACGTACCAGTGAAGAAACGCGGGCTAAGCGGCACAGCCTGTTCGGTGTTCAGACCTGGATTGCACTGCCTGAGATGTACGAGGACATGGCCCCGGATTTTGAGCACCACAAGCAGGGCGCGCTGCCGCATATCCAAGACAACGGCGTCAGCGCGCGGCTGATCCTTGGTTCGGCTTATGGCGAAACCAGCCCGGTGACGATGCTGTCGGAAACCTTCTATCTGGACATGCAACTTGAACCCGGCGCCGCCTTTCCATTGCCCGACGACCACGAAGATCGCGGGGTTTTTGTCATTCAGGGATCGGTTGAGATTGCGGGCGACACGTTCGAGGAAGGTCGCATGATGGTGTTCCGCCCGGGCGATCGCCTTTCGGTCAAGGCGGGTCCGTTTGGCGCGCGGTTGATGCTGCTGGGCGGGGCCACACTGAACGAGGATCGCTATATCTGGTGGAATTTCGTGTCCTCTTCGAAGGAAAAAATTGAAAACGCCACTCGCGAATGGAAAGCCGCGGATTGGGCCAACGGTGCCTTCCACCTGCCCCCCGGCGATGATCAGGAGTTCATTCCGATTTCCGACGAGTTGGAGCGCACAAGCCCAAGACGGGCACGTTAACCAGACGTCAGGGGGCCTTGTCCGAACTTGCGATACCGGCAATCCTCGCCTCAACGGGAGGGTTGCCATGAAGATCATAATCGCAGGCGCGGGCAGCATTGGATGTTATTGCGGAGCCTTTTTGGCTGATGCCGGTCACTCGGTCACGCTGTTGGGTCGCCCACGCATTCTGGACCCAATCCGTGAGGAGGGCCTGACCGTCACTGATTTTTCCGGCCTGCACCTTCATGTGGCGGCCGAGACGCTGACGATGTCCGAAACCCCGGATTGCCTGAAAGACGCAGAGTTGGTGATCGTGGCCGTCAAGGCCGCGGCCACGGCGGATATGGCAGAACAGATCGCGCGGTTCGCCCCGGCCTCTGCGCCGGTGTTGTCCTGGCAGAACGGGATGGAAAACGCCCGGGTGCTGCGGGCGGCGCTTCCGGATCACGACGTTCGCGCGGGAATGGTGCCCTTCAACGTCGTGCCGCCTCAACCCGCCAGCTTTCACCGCGCCACCTCCGGCGATATCGTGATCCAGTCCGGCCCGGGCCGTTTGGAGCAGGCACTTAGCTCACCTAACCTGCTGGTGACCGAAAGCGATGAGATTGAAGCTGTGCAATGGGGTAAGCTGGTGATCAACCTGAACAACGCACTCAACGCGTTGTCGGGGCTGACGTTGAAAAATCAATTGCTGGACCGTAAGTGGCGAAGCCTGATGGCCGACCAGATGGCTGAGGCTTTGAGGGTACTTCAGGCCGCACGCCACCCTGTTGCTTCAACCACACCTTTGCCTGCCTGGATGACGCCGCATATCCTGCGTCTGCCAACGCCATTGTTCACCCGGATTGCCGCGCGCATGCTGACCATCGACCCAAGCGCGCGCACGTCAATGGCCTATGATCTTATGGCGGGGCGCGTGACGGAAATCGACAGTCTGCAAGGTGAGATTGTCCGACTGGGCAAGCAATATGGGCGGCCTGCACCGATTTGCGCAAGGGTACAGGCTCTGATCGAACAGAAGCCGGATGTAAGTCTGTCACCGGATCAGATCATCCCGTGATCTGACCACATTCAGGTGAATGCGGTCAGTATCCAGAAGATAACGGCTGACATTGCAGCCGCGGCCGGGACGGTAATCACCCAAGCGGCAATAATGGTCATGAAATGCGACCGCCGCACCAACTTGCGCCGCCGCTGCTCTTCACGGGCCAGCCGCAACTCGGGCGGACGGCGATCATTACTTTGCTTGCGTCGGCGATCCTGATTCCATTCACGGTAAAACCCGACGCCGAACACCGCTCCTACCGCGATGTGGGTCGAACTGACCGGCAACCCAAGCCAGCTTGCAACGATCACTGTGATCGCCGCCGACAAAGCGACGCAGAAGGCGCGCATCGGGTTCAGTTTGGTGATCTGGCTACCCACCATCCGGATCAGCTTGGGGCCAAACAGGAACAGGCCGAACGAAATCCCAAAGGCCCCGATCACCATTACCCATGTCGGTATCGTGACTTTCGAGGCAAAGTCGCCAAATTCAGCGGCGTGCACGATTGCGGCCAGCGGGCCGACAGCATTGGCGACGTCGTTGGCACCATGTGCAAAGCTCAGAAACCCGGCCGAGATGACCAGAGGCAACCCAAACAGAACTTTCAGAGATTTGGTGCGGTTTTCCAGCCCTTCGGATTTACGTCGTACCCAAGGAACAGTCATGGCCCAAGCCAGAATGCCCGAGGTCAGACCGATCAGTAGCGCGATTTCCAGATCGATTTTCACGATCCGCTTCAGGCCTTTGACAGAGAGATAGGTGGCAAATGCGCCAGCCATCACAGCCACCAGAATAGGCACCCAGCGACGGGCCGCCGCGATCTTGTCGTCCTGATACTGGATTTTCGCCTTGATCAGCGCCAGAAATCCCGCAGCAATCGCGCCGCCCAGAACCGGAGAGATCACCCAACTGGCGGCAATCGCGCTCATCGTGCCCCAGCTAACTGCGCTGAGACCTGCTGCAGCAATTCCAGCGCCCATCACCCCGCCCACGACCGAGTGCGTGGTGGAAACAGGCGCGCCGACCCATGTGGCTAAGTTGACCCACAGCGCCGACGATATCAGTGCTGCCATCATCGCCCAGATAAAGACATTGCTGTTCTGGACCGAAGCTGGGTCGATAATGCCCTTAGAGATGGTCGAGACGACGTCGCCGCCCGCCAGCAGAGCCCCCGCGCTTTCCGCGACGGCCGCGATGGCGATTGCCCCACCCATGGTCAGGGCGTTGGCACCAACCGCAGGGCCCATGTTGTTGGCTACGTCGTTAGCGCCGATGTTGATCGCCATATAGGCCCCAAAACCGGCAGCCGCGATGACGATCAGCCCGCCGTCTGCCCGACCGAATAGTATCGCAGCAATCAATCCGGCAATGACTATGAAGGCCAGCGCGATGCCCGGCGCAAGCAGCGGCCGCGCCACGTGCACGTTCGCATGCTCAAGGCGGGAAATTCGGTGCAGATCGCTGTCCAGGGCTTGCCAGCGGTTTTTATTGTTGGTGTTCGACATCGGTTTTCTGTGGGTGATACGGTTTAACCGGCGCGGTTAACGGTTGCCCGGTCTTGTGGCAACCGGCCTCACAGAAGTTTGTTGCGAAAGCGTTACATTTGCCGCAGCATTTCGCGCAGTTCCGGCTCTTGCACCAGCTCTGCGGCCTCTTTCGGCGAGAACCAGCGCCGTTCACGTTCGCTGACCTCGGGGAATTCCTCGGCCAGATCTTTGACATCTATGCGATACACATTGGTGCGCACGGGTTGGGCCGTTCCGTCATCCAGGATCTTGTCATAGGTGAAATGGCCCACCGCCTTGCGGCCTAGGTGTTTCACTTTTACGCCGGCTTCTTCCCATGCTTCTTCTTTGGCAGTCTCGGCCCCGTCCATGCCGTCAATCGGCCATCCCTTTGGGATGACCCAGCGACCTGTGCCACGGCTGGTGATCAATAGAACTTTTCTGTCGTCGCCAGTTCCGCGCACGCACAAGGCTGCAAACTGTACCCTGTGTGGGCGTTGGAAGAAGGGTTTGCCAACTTCTTCCCAGATATTGTTCAGCCAAGATGCCATCGATTAAGTGCCAGTACTTTTCTTAGGTTCAAGGAAAAGTGACATAACAACTATAAACCGGGTCTTCAATGCATCTATTGAGCGAACGCATTTTCTGAAGCAAACGAACGTCAGGTCCGCCGCTTGGCCCGCAAGGTTGGATCGGCCTGCGTCGGATCCTCGGGCCAGGGGTGTTTGGGATATTGCGCGCGCATGTCCTTGCGCACATCGGCGTAAGATCCAGCCCAAAATCCCGGCAGATCGCGCGTGATCTGGATTGGTCGCCGCGCAGGGGACAGCAGAGTGATCTTGAGTGCCTCGCCCCCGATAACCGGATGCCGGGTGACACCGAACAGTTCCTGCAGGCGGACCGAAATCTCGGGCACCGATCCGCCATAATCAATCGGCACATTGCGGCCCAGTGGTGTTTCAAATGATCCCGGCGCGCGGCGGTCCAGCTCCTGCGTTTGGGACCAGTCCAGCCGGGCGCGCAGAGCGGGCAGCAGGTCGAACTTTTTCCAGTCGTCTGCACTGCGCTGACCTGACAGCATGGGTAGCAGCCAGTCGTCCAGAGCGGCCATCAGCCCGCCCAATGAAAAGTCCGGCAGGTCGATCCCTTCGGCGCGTACCAGTTCCACCCGTGCCGCCAATCGTGCCGCGGCCCCGTCCAGCCGCAATCCCAGATCACGCACTCCGTCCAGCATGGCGCGGGCGATGGCCTCGTCCGGCGCGTCCTTCCAGATACGGTCATCCAGAGTGATCGCGCCAAGGCGTTCCTGCGTGCGCGCAATGACTCGGCGTTCGCGTTTCGACCACGCGCAGCTGTCTACCCATTCGATCTGATCCGCGAACAGGTCCCGGATTTCACGCTCTGAGATTTGTGCGGCCATGCGCACCTTGGCCTCGCGCGGGTTTCCGTCCGTATCTGTCACCACAAGATAGGGCGCGGCCGCCAATGTGTCACCGTTGTCCAGCACGACGCCCTTGCCGCCGGACAGAACGTAACGCGGCACATCGCCTTTGCGGCGTTGCCCAATGCGATCGGGATAGGCCAATGCGGCCATCGCGGCTGGGCTCAGGTCTGTCTTGCTGCTTCGAGTCTTCAGCCGCTTGCTCTCGGCTTTGATCCGTTCCAACGCGCCCATGTTGATCTGCCACACCCGGTTGCGTTGAAAGGCGCGGGTATCGCGCAATGCCTCGAGTCGCAGCAGCAGATCTACCGGGGCACCTTTCAGTGGATCGCGTTCTGCCATCAGCGCAGCCAACGAAGCGGCACTCGCCCCGGCAGTCACCAGCATATGCCCCAGCCGAGGATGCAGGGGCAGCGCAGCCAAGGCCCGTCCGTGGTCGGTGATCCGCCCTTTGGCATCCAAGGCACCCAGCATGTTCAACAATGTGCGGGCCTCGGCCATCGTTCCTTCGGGTGGCGGCGTCAGGAAGGCGAGGTCATCTGGTTCGGCCCCCCAAAGCGCCAGTTCCAGCGCAAGGCCCGTTAGGTCGGCGGCTTCGATTTCGGCAGGGGGGTAGGCGGCCAGCGCACCTTCTTCACCTTTGGACCAAAGCCGGTAACACACGCCCTCGGCCACGCGCCCAGCACGACCTGCGCGTTGGGTTGCTTCGGCCCGCGTCACCCGTTCCGTGATCAGCCGCGACATGCCAGAGCCCGGGTCGAACTGCCCCCGGCGCGCTTGACCCATATCCACAACCACGCGGATGTCGGGAATGGTCAGCGAGGTCTCGGCGATTGACGTCGAGAGCACGACCTTGCGCCCTGTCTCGGCTGGCGAGATCGCTGCGCGCTGGGCGGCAAAGGGCATTGCGCCGAACAGAGGTTTAATTGCGCAATCGCCAGGTAACCGTTTGGATAGCGCGGCCTCGGCCCTGCGGATTTCGCCCTCGCCGGGCAGGAACACGAGCATGCCGCCCTCGGTTTCACGCTCGGCCTTGGCGACCAGATCTATTAGTGCATCCAGGCGTCGTGCCTGCGCACCCAATGGCCGGTCCAGCCAACGTGTTTCAACCGGGTAACTGCGCCCTTCGGATGTCACCACCGGCGCGTCCATCAGTTGGCCGACGGGTTCGGCGTCCAGGGTTGCGGACATCGCCAGCAGGATCAGGTCGTCGCGTAGTGCGCCCGTAACCTCAAGGCACAGGGCAAGCCCGAGGTCAGCGTTCAAAGATCGTTCGTGGAACTCGTCAAAAATCACCGCGCCGACGCCGGGCAGATCCGGTTCAGATTGCAGCATTCGGGTCAGAATGCCTTCGGTCACCACTTCGATGCGGGTTGTTTTTGAGGTTTTCGCATCGCCCCGCACGCGGTAACCGACGGTTTCGCCTGCACGTTGTCCCAGTGTTTCAGCCATCCGCTCTGCGGCGGCACGCGCGGCAAGCCTACGGGGTTCGAGCATTATGATCTTGCCGTCGCGCAACCCGGCCTCGAGCATCGCAAGAGGCGCCCGCGTTGTCTTGCCTGCGCCCGGAGGGGCTTGCAAAACGGCCCGGCCATTGGCCTTCAGGGCGTCAAGCAATTCGGGGATGGCGTCATCGATGGGCAGGCGTGTTGTCATTGGCGCTTTATCCGCCAACCACGGCGCAACGTCCAGTTCCGCTGTTTCTCAATGACGATAGTGGTGCCACTGCGGCATAGAGCCAACGGCGGTCCGGTCAAAGAGGATCAACAGCAACACATACGTGCGAAATGCAGGTATCTGGCAGGTTTCCTTTGCGGTCCGGTCTGGACAAATCACCCGTCGGGGCGGCAAGTAGTCGTGCCGCAAAAGATCGGGGTCGGAATGGATATGGACAGCCTAGGTGATAAGATTTTGAACGGAGACCGGCGTGCGCTGGCCCGGGCAATCACTCTGGTCGAAAGTGGCCGTGCCGATCATCGGGCGCAGGCGTCTGAGTTGCTGGCGCATTTGGCCAAAGCCGGGCGGCAATCCCTGCGCGTTGGGTTGTCCGGTACTCCGGGGGTGGGCAAATCCACCTTTATCGAAAGCTTTGGCATGATGCTGATCGAGCAGGGCCTCCGCGTTGCGGTCCTGGCCGTCGACCCCAGCTCGACCCGTTCAGGTGGATCTATTCTGGGTGACAAAACCCGGATGGAGCGGTTGAGTCGCGAGAAGAACGCCTTTATCCGCCCATCCCCCAGCCAATCCCATTTGGGCGGCGTGGCTCGCCGTACACGTGAGGCGATTGCCCTGTGCGAGGCGGCGGGATTCGACGTGGTGCTGATTGAAACTGTAGGGGTCGGGCAGTCCGAGACCGTCGTCTCTGAAATGTCCGATCTGTTTCTGCTGCTGCTCGCTCCTGCGGGTGGGGATGAGTTGCAGGGGGTCAAACGCGGCATCATGGAAATGGCCGATATGATCCTTGTGAACAAGGCGGATGGAGATTTGAAAGCCACGGCCACCCGCACCTGTGCCGATTACGCGGGGGCTTTGCGCCTGCTGCGAAAGCGCCCGCAGGACCCAGAAGGTTTTCCCAAAGCGATGACCGTTTCCGCGGTCGAGGAACATGGACTTGACCAAGCCTGGGACGAAATGACCACCCTGTCAGGCTGGCGGCGTGAAAGCGGCCATTGGGATGGCAACCGCGCGGCGCAAGCGCGGTTCTGGTTCGATCAGGAGGTGCGTTACGCGCTGCTATCGCGGTTGGATACGCCGACCGCCCGCGCAGAAATGGATCGCCTTGGGGCCGCCGTTGGCGCAGGCAATCTCAGCCCGACGGCAGCTGCGGATCGAATGCTCAGTATCTTGGCAACACACTAGACGCCTGTTGGTGTCAGTGGTGGAGGGTGCGCCAAAATCATGTATTATGGGCAAGGATGCAATTTCTGATTGTGCAATTTCGAGGGCAAGGCGACAGTCTCGATGGTGCGCAAGTCAACAAATGAACGTGTCGGAGAAAGCCGTACATGCCCAATATCCGTGGGACAAATGGTGACGACGATATCGAAGTCACCGGCGACGAAGGTACGCTGAACGGTACGCCTCAGGGCACACCCATTGATGATATTCGCGCCCGTGGCGGGGACGATGAGATCACGATTATAAGCAGTACTATTTCCGGAGGCGTACGCGGCAACGCCGGAAACGATGAAATCACAGTGTTCAACGCCCAGGTCGATGGGCAGATCAATGCGGGCCGCGATGCGGATACCGTCTCGGTTTTCGACGTTGGCGTCGGCAATATCCGTTTGGGGCAGGGTAATGACACCCTGAACTTTATCCGAACCCAAGTCGCCGGGGATGTACGGGGCGGCGGCGGGCAGGACGCGCTGAACCTTCCGGTTGGCACCACTGTAACAGACGACAATTTCGGTACGTTCACCGTTGTTGTCGGACAATCCTATTCGCTGTCCAGCGGCAGTTTCGAATTGCCCTCGGGGATCGTGGTCAACTATAGCGAGTTTGAATCCGGCACAGGTTTTTTGTGCTTTACTCGCGATACAGTAATTCAGGCACAACGTGGTCCGGTCCTTATTCAGGATCTTCGGCAGGGGGATATGATCCCAACGCAGGGCAACGGGATGCAACCGATCCGCTGGATCGGGCGTCGTAAATTTGACTTTGTGGCATTGGCGGGCGATCCGAAACGTCGCCCCGTCCGCATATTTGCAGGCGCGCTGGGCAATGGGTTGCCCAAACGAGACCTGCTGGTGTCACGGCAGCACAGAATGCTGGTGCAGTCAAAAATCGCTGAACGGATGTTTGGCGAACCCGAAGTTCTGATTCCAGCGATAAAACTGACCACACTATCAGGCATATTCGTCGATGATACAGTGGAAAGTGTCGAATATTACCACCTGCTTTTTGACCGGCACGAGGTTATCTTTGCCGAAAATGCCCCAAGCGAAAGCCTGTTTACCGGGCCTGAGGCTCTCAAGGCCCTTAGCCTTGAAGCTCGGCGTGAGATATTCGATATCTTTCCGGAATTGGCAGATATGAACCACAACCCCAACCCGGCCCGGTACATCCCCAAAGGCCCCCAACAGGCGCGCCTCGTGGCGCGGCATCTGAAGAATGAAAAACCACTGCTGTAGGATGCGACGCCTAGAGGACGCCCCTCGGATGTTAAAATCCCCAAAAAGCAGCCATGTTGAACCCGCCCTGAATACGTGACTGAATGAGATTACCCGATCAGGCAGGCAACTCCGGTCCAAAAAAGGCAGTTGAATAATGCAGCAATATCGGATTTTGATGGAAATCGACTGCGTGCCACGCTTTTCAATCCAGGTCAGCCTCGCTTGTATGTCACCTTTCGCCACCGGGTTTCTGAACCGGGGCGGTTTTCGGAACCCCGGCCGGCTGCTACTTTCATACAGGCGGGATATGCGCATTGCATCGTGCAGCACGACTGAAAAGCCCCCATTTCTGGGCGCGTCTGGCGGCCGCAGCGGCAAAAACAGGTCGTCCTGAATTGGAAAATCACGCCCTGAAACGGCTGAGAGAACTAAATGAAAACTTGGTGCTGTGAATCCTTGGCATATGGCTTGACCCCGTCTGTGATTCCCACTAAATGCATCCAACCAGTTTTCGGGCGCGACTTCGGGTTGTGCCCCTTGTGATTTGGCCGAGGGTGTAGTGCCTGGCCTCCAGAAACAAAGGAAGAAACCATGTCGCGCCGTTGCGAACTGACCGGAAAAGGCCCGATGACTGGCAACAATGTCAGTCATGCCAAAAACAGAACTCGTCGTCGTTTTCTGCCAAACCTGAACGATGTTACGTTGCAGTCGGAAACGCTGGGACGTGGCGTCAAGCTGCGCATCTCGGCGGCTGCCCTGCGTTCGGTGGACCACCGCGGTGGTCTGGACGCGTTCCTGGCGAAAGCCAAGGACGATGAGCTGTCCAACAACGCATTGAAAGTGAAAAAGGAAATCGCCAAGGCGCAAGCTTCGGCCTAAGACCTTTTTCCTACAAGAATTCTGGCCCTGTACCTTTTGGTGCAGGGCTTTTTTGTTTTGCGCAGAGCGCTGTTCTCAAAATGGAGATAAATTTCCGCACTGGGTGAATTTGTTCACATACCGTTTGCTCTACCCGTATTATGTTTAGGCATATTCATCTGGCGGAGTTCAACCTCATGTCGTTCAAATCATTACCTTCTTTCTCCCTCCTGGCCGGCTTTTTCGGCAAAACGTTTGGGGCATGTCTGCGGATGCAGCGTCGGGTGAATCGGCTGCATACAAGCCTGACAAAAGGGTCCGTCAAGCGTCCAGAACTGGACCGCTGACATTGTCCTCTCGGCCCTGGGCTTCAGGCGAGTCTGATTGCGCTTGAAGCCCGTTTTGTCTCTGGCCTATATCGGGGACAGGATGAAACCCGTTCTGAACAAAGTTCTGCCGTTTGTGCTGTCGCTGCTGGTCGTTTTGACCGGGCAGGGCATTGCTGCATCGCGAGGTGTGGACCGGGCGGTCGGACATATGGTGTTGTGCACCGGCTCGGGACCAGTTGTGGTCTATATGGATGCCGAAGGGCAGCCAACAAAGGCCCCGCATTTCTGTCCGGATTATGCGTTGAACCTGTTGGGCGCGGTGAGCATTGCGGAACCGTCCCTACCAGTGGCCCCGGAAGTCGATCGACGCATGCCATCGCGAGTGGCGGAGAATCTTATCGCTCTGCCTATACCGTCTCAGCCTGCTCGGGCGCCTCCTGCGAGTGTTTGATTCATAGAAATTCTTATCAAACACCAAACTACAGGAGAGGCGCTATGTCACTCACATCCAGACTGCTGACCACCCTTGCCGCCGCAACCCTTGCTACGGCTGCTTTTGCGCAGGACACGATCACCGTCGATGACGCATATGCCCGTTCATCTGGCAAAACAGCCAAAGCTGGCGCAGCCTTCATGATGATCCAGAACACCGGCGCGACCGATGATCGTTTGATCGGTGTGGAATCGGACGCTGCGGCCCGGGTCGAGCTGCATACACATATTGTCGACGAAAATGGCGTTGCCAAAATGACCCATGTCGAAGAAGGCATTTCCATCCCGGCTGGTGAAACGCACTTGCTGAAGCGCAGCGGCGACCACGTGATGTTCATGGGCCTGACAGCCCCGTTTGAGCAGGATGCAATGGTTCCCGTTACGCTGATCTTTGAGGCAGCAGGCGAAGTCGAGATCGAAATTCCGGTGGATTTGGAGCGTAAGGACACCGGCGGTCACGGTTCGCATTCGAACTAGCGCTGCGCCTGAATTCGGGCCGCGCTGCGACCGTCATCTATGCGTCAGGCCGGGATTTTCCCGGCCTGTTGTCGTTGTTGAAAAGGTTCAGCGGTTGACCACCCGCATCGCCACGCGGTCATGGGCACGTTTGAAGCGCATGGCCAGCCAGAGCATCACTGCAGCAACAGCCAGCGCCGAGAAGGCAATCGCCCAGCCAAGTGCCACCATGCCGCTGCCCGGCCAGAACAACAGAACGAGGCCGATCAACAGCGCGACAATGCCGGAGTTGCGCATGGTGGATGCATCAGGATGAGCATCGGGCAATTGCCGCCAGGCCATCAGCGAGCCTATCCCGACAATCAAAGCCCAGGCTCCCAGCAGGAAGAACGCGAGGCGCGCGACGCCTTCCGGCCAGATCAGCAGGATCAGTCCGATCAAAAGCGCCCCAATACCGAATCCGCCGATCAGGCCACGCCGGCCAAACCCCAGCAGCGTCAGGCCTCCATCGAGGACCAACAGCAAGCCCACCAGACGGATCAGCAACGAGATACTGCCAGTCGGCCAGAATAGCGCTGCGATCCCGAGCGCACCGGCCAGGATTCCGCGCAGCAAGAATGTCCACCACAGGTCTGTTAGCTGATCACCAAGGGCGCCACGCGTATCGAGTCTGTCATCGTCAAGGATTTCACCTTGTTGGTTTTGTGGGTCTGTCATGGGGACCTCTCGGGTTGTTAGGGCACTAGTATAGCAAGGAAATTCGCCGCTTGTCTGCGGATTTCGCCCTATTGCGATTTCAGGATCTGATCGACCCAGCGCGGAATGGTTTCTGTTGCGGGGCCTAGTATGACTTCGTCGAAACTGGATGCGCCGGTCGACGGCTCGAGGTTCAGTTCGACAGTTCTTGCCCCGGACATCATAGCCTCGTGCACGAAAGCCGCGGCGGGATAGACCTGACCCGAAGTGCCAATGGCGGCGAATATGCTTGCGCCTGCCAGATGATCGTAGATGGCGTCCATGTGATAAGGCATCTCACCAAACCACACCACATCCGGGCGTGCGGTGGGGGCTGCGCAGGCAGGGCAGGGCTCGCCCACGGCCATCTCGGGCGGTGCCGTCCAGCGGTGGCCGCAGGCCGCGCAAAGCGCCCCGGCCAGCGTTCCGTGCATGTGGATCACGCCTTGCGCGCCACCGGCCTCGTGCAGGCTGTCGACGTTTTGTGTGACGATCACAACCTCGCCGGGCCAGTCCCGCTGTAGTCGGGCAAGTGCATCGTGGGCCGCGTTAGGTTGCGCCTCGGCGGCCTGTACGCGGCGGGCATTATAAAACCCGTGCACCAGCGCGGGATCACGCGCGAACCCCTCGGGCGTGGCAACGTCTTCGATCCGGTGTTGAACCCACAAACCGCCCTCGTCACGGAACGTGCCCAACCCGCTTTCGGCGGAAATCCCGGCCCCTGTCAGAATGACGATCTTTTCCATCTTGGCCCTTCGCGTTACACCGTGGTTCATGACCCACCGTATCCTGTTCGTCTGTTTGGGCAATATCTGCCGTTCACCCGCCGCCGAAGGTGTCTTTCGCACCCGCGCGCCGCATCATACTACCGATAGTGCCGGGACGTCGCGCTGGCACATCGGTGAACCACCTTATGGGCCGATGCAAAAGGCAGCTCAGTCGCGCGGCATTAAACTGGATGATTTACGGGCGCGGCAATTCACGGCTGCGGATTTCGATGGGTTCGATCTGATCATCGGGATGGATGCCGACAACATCGCGAATATCGAGGCACTGCGACCAGTCGGGAACGAAACCCCAGTGCGTCTGCTGACGGATTTTGCTTCACATATCGGCACAGACCACGTCCCGGACCCATACTATACCCGTGACTTCGATGGAGCATTGGATCTAATCGAGGCAGCGGTCGAAGGTCTCGACGCGCACCTGCGCAGCTAGCTCATCAGCTTTAGGCGAGTGTTCAGCCATGGCAATTGCGCAAGGGCCGGGTCAACAATCTGGCTGCCCATTAGGCGGCGCATCATGCCTGCGACCTCTTGCGGAACCTGACCTGACCAGTCGGCGCGGGTGAACAGGGAAATCGTCCGCGAAACGTCCCCGATCGGGGCAGGGTGCGCCTCAAGGCCGTCATGGAATCTCGCCGCCCGCATATAGCCCAGCGGCGTCGTAATCGCCCAGCCGAGGCCGCGCGCGACCATCGCCATCAGCGCCAGATGTGAACCGATTTCGAATCGTTCTTCAAATTCCAACTGCTGGCGCGCCAGATGGGCCTCAATCTGGCGGCTGATTAACTGCTCGCGGGCATAGCGTAGGAAGGGCAGATCCTGCATGGCGTTTTCGGCCCCTTTGGGCGTCACCAGAATGAAGGGATCGCGAACCAATGGGTATTCGACCACGCCTTCCAGCACCTCACCGCTATGGGCTGACACCACAAGCTGCAGGCGCTGCGCCTCAAGTTCTTCGAACAGGTCAAGACTGGGCAGTGTGATCAGTTTGAACTTTGACCGCGTCAGACTTTCGGCCAAAAGAGTGGCCAGTCGCGGGGTCAGGTCATTGTCGAAATCGTCAATCAGGCCGATGGACAGGGTTGCAAGGTGACCCAAGTCCATCACGGTCAGCTCGCTTTGGGCCATCTGCAGTTCGGCCAGAACCGCCTGCGCGCGTGCCAGAAAGCTGCGCCCTGCCTGGGTCAGGCGCATCGGGCGCCGTGCGTGATCCACCAAATCGGTGCCCACTGCCTTTTCCAGATTGCGCAACTGCTGGGACACTGACGGCTGGCTGAGCCCCGTGATCTCGGCGGCCTGTGCCACCGATCCGGTCCGCGCCAATGCCTCGAACACTTCGAGACCGCGCAGGGTCAGCCCTTTCATAACCATCAGATATCCCTTTCGCTGCGCCTTTCTGGGGCGCAGTTCGGGTCAGGTCAAGGATTGATCAGCCTAGTTGCAGATCGCCTGCGCCATCTGACCAAAGTTCCGATACCGATCCCACAGCGCATCGTCGCGCTGGGTCTTCGACATCTTGAGCTCTTGCGCCTGATGCGGGTCGCGGAACCACTTGGCAACGGTCTTCTGATCGCTGCGGGTCAACGCCTGATTGGCCACCCGCTGAATGCAACTGCACCGATCCCGCGTCGCCGCCGACCGGTCAGACGCCAGACACGCCCGTTTGATCTGCGCCGCGTCTGCGACCGGAGCTACCGCCACCATCGACGTGGCACAGAATGCGATTAAGAGGAACTTTTTCATGCTCATGCCTCGTATTTGCCTGCCCGGACGGGTCTGATGCCCCTCTCGGTCTGCGGCGGAGTATGAATCAAACTGGAATTGTGATCAATGGCCAAGATGTTTCGCAGCAACAGCGCCGCCTCGGTTCGGGTCAAAGCCGGTCGGGCAGTTTCCATTGGACCTGCCGCGCACCCTGCGAGGTCACGAAAGAACAATCTGTCGGGGTCATCACATTGGGTCGTTGGCGTTGACAAAAGGCTCTCGGATGCGGCGCCATTGGCGCGTATAATGCTGTGGTTGTCCAGCAGTAGGTGGTGATAGCGGGCGGTTTTCTCGTTGGATAGGGTTGCAACGCCTGCATCTACGAAACTGATCGCTGGCACAAACACCTCGGGTGCTGCGAACAACAGTTCCGCTACTGGATGCGCGATTACCAACCTGTGCTGTTGCGAAACCTTTAGTGGCGAGAAGTTAAGTATTATTCCGGCCGGAACCTCGACCAACCTGAAACGTCCTGAAGCTATGACATCCTGCGATCCGACCCATTTCACCGATTGATAGCCATTGTCCTGCGTCCAAACCTTGTCGCCCGGACGCAATGTTTCGACACGGGCATAGCCATTTTGGGTTTCTATCAATGTGCCACTGCCATAACAGATCGGCGTGACGTAGTCCGCAACCGCAAAGCTTGGACCTTCCTGGGTGTCAACAACCGTCAGTGTAACGCCTGCTGGGGGAAACTCCCCCGGGCCACCGATGAAGGCGATCCCCTCCACCGTCGCATAGGATGGGGACGAGTTGTTTACGTTGAACGCAATGGCCTGCCACGTGTTTGTACCATCCGTCAGCGTAATGCCGTATTCAGCCTCAACCCGAGTACCGTCGTTGAAGTTGACGCCGTCGATAGTTTGATCACCGTCAAGGAGCTGATTGGTGTCATTGTCGGCAAAATTCGTGTCACTACCACCATAGCTAATGAAGACCTCGGTAGCGGTTCGCGTGTCAATCGTGATGGTCTGTCCGATAAGGTGGATACCTGTACCCTGGTCCAAACCATCCAACCCCTGCGAAACAGAGATGGAAAGCTGGCTTTCACCCAGCACGAATATCGAATAATTGGCCAAAGACTACTCTGCTTTCTTGTTGGTGCGCCGGCCATTCAGCGCCACGATCCTACCCACTGGCTGATTTTGGGTAAATGCGTCAGAGCAGAAAGACACCATAGCAGCCTTTTCTGCAACGCTTCACGGCTTGACGAGGCCCCAATCTCCGGACATATCCCAACCCATGACAGACCTCGCTCATATCCGCAATTTCTCCATCGTCGCGCATATCGACCATGGCAAATCCACCCTTGCTGACCGGCTCATCCAAGAGACCGGGACAGTCAAGGATCGTGACATGAAGGAACAGCTGCTCGACAGCATGGATATCGAGCGCGAGCGCGGCATCACCATCAAGGCCAACACGGTCCGCATCGACTATACCGCTGACAACGGCGAGCAGTACGTGCTGAACCTGATCGACACCCCGGGCCACGTGGACTTTGCCTATGAGGTCTCGCGGTCGATGCGCGCGGTCGAAGGATCGCTGCTGGTTGTGGACTCGACGCAGGGTGTCGAGGCGCAGACGCTGGCGAATGTGTATCAGGCCATTGACGCAGATCATGAGATCGTGCCGGTGCTCAACAAGATCGACCTGCCGGCGTCTGACTGTGACCGGGTCGCCGAACAGATCGAGGATGTGATCGGCATCGACGCGTCCGAGGCGATTCAGGTTTCGGCCAAAACCGGGCAGGGCATCCACGAGACACTGGAGTCCATCGTCACCCATCTGCCTGCGCCTAAAGGCACGCTCGACGCGCCGCTCAAGGCGATGCTGGTCGACAGTTGGTACGACGCCTATCTCGGCGTCATCGTGCTGGTCCGCATCATGGACGGCACGCTGAAAAAGGGAATGCGGGTCAAGTTCATGTCGAACAACACCCTGCACCATGTCGACCGCGTCGGCGTTTTCCGGCCTGAGATGGAGATGGTCGACAGCCTCGGCCCCGGTGAGATTGGCTTTCTCACCGCATCGATCAAACAGGTCCGCGATACCCGCGTCGGTGACACCATCACCAATGACCGCAACGGCACCGAAGAGGCTCTGACAGGCTTCAAACCCGCGCAGCCGGTGGTGTTTTGTGGCCTGTTCCCCGTCGACAGTTCCGAATTCGAAGACCTGCGCGATGCGATCGACAAGCTGGCACTGAACGACGCCAGCTTCAGCTTTGAAATGGAAACCTCGGCCGCACTTGGCTTTGGCTTCCGCTGCGGCTTCCTTGGCCTTTTGCACCTTGAGGTCATCCGCGACCGCATCGAACGCGAATATGATATCGAACTGATCACCACCGCGCCCTCTGTGATCTATCACGTCTACATGAAAGACGGCGAGATGATCGAGCTGCACAACCCCGCCGACATGCCCGATCCGTCCAAGGTCGATCATATCGAGGAACCGCGCATCAAGGCGACCATCTTGGTGCCGGACGAATTCCTCGGCGACGTTCTGAAACTCTGCCAGGACCGCCGCGGCATCCAGATGGACCTGACCTATGCGGGCACCCGCGCCATGGTCGTCTATGACCTGCCGCTGAACGAGGTCGTCTTTGACTTCTACGACCGCCTGAAATCGGTGACCAAGGGCTATGCCTCGTTCGACTACCAGATGACCGGCTATACCGAGGATAATCTGGTCAAGATGTCGGTGCTGGTGAATGACGAACCGGTCGATGCGCTGTCGACCATGGTTCACCGTGACCGGGCCGAGATGCGGGGCCGGGCGATGTGCGAAAAGCTCAAGGACCTGATCCCGCGCCACATGTTTAAAATCCCGATCCAGGCGGCCATCGGCGGCAAGGTCATCGCGCGCGAGACCCTGTCCGCCTTACGCAAGGACGTGACCGCCAAATGCTACGGAGGCGACGCCACGCGGAAACGCAAACTGCTGGACAAACAGAAGGCGGGTAAAAAGAAGATGCGTCAGTTCGGGAAGGTGGATATCCCGCAGGAGGCGTTTATTTCAGCGTTGAAGATGGATAGTTGAGGTGGTCCAACTCGAAAGTGAATAACCTGCCCAAGATTGGATCTTGGTTATCTAAGCTAGTTAGTTCGCTTTGATAACGTTTAGCCTTCTGACTTCGGTGCTGCCAGTTTTTGTCAATTGCCAGAAATTTGCAGTTTTCCCCCCAACGGTTTTTGAGCGGAAGACTTTTATTAGGCCAAGCGCTTCGTATTGAATGCGAAGCAAGTTGAGAGTTTCTCGAGTCAGCGAGAATTTATACTCTACCGAATTCCATTTCCTTTGTCCCTTGGAAACAAAAAGAGCTACCATGTTGGAAAAAGCGTCTTGATTGAGAGATTCAATCATGTTTGGGCCTACGTCTCGAAAAACATCTTCCAACCTGACGTGGAATTCTTTCACCCCATCTCGCACCGTGCTGCTGTTGTTATCTCTTTTCCAAGCTTCTACGAAGCATGTAACTTCGGCATCCAGACCTGCGATATCTTTTAACTGCCCGTCCATGGCCTTAAAGAGTTTCAGTTCTTCGCGCGCGCTTGTTAATTCCTCTTGAAGCTCGACCAACTTCTCCAAAGTTTTTTCGGTGTCCACCGAAGGAGATCTGATCCAGCCTTGCCTTGGTGAGGTAGAGAATGCTCGATTCAACGCCAACACGACAGATGCGGGCAAAGTTTGATCGCTATCCCACATTTTGACCATCCTTGCGGCCGTTACGTCATTTCTAAACCTGTAGAATTCTTCGGCTTTCTTCGGGTCTCTGATATCGGAGACCTCTTTTGGAAGTGTATCGGGGCTAGAGTGGACGAAGGCGAGCACAGGGACACCTATCTCCATTGCATAACGGTATTCCTTCTCTGTGTAGCTCATACCGTCTGGAGCTATTGATCCATATCGAGCGCCAATTACTAGAACGTAATAGTCTGTTTGATCTATGAGCTTTTTGATGAATTCAAACTGCTCTTCGTCAGCAGCGGGAAAAGCCTCCATTCCCACCGGTATGCAATCCAACTCATACAATGCGCGTGTAATCGAGTCCCGTACTGTTTGCAGGTCCGAATAGGTGGAAGACAAAAATACTTGGTATTTCTTCTTTGACAAAGTGTTCTCCTCAAAGTTGCTAAAGAACTACCTTTACTTTTCGCTGCTTAGCAACCTCAAGCTTAGCTTCATGTTAGATTTTTGGTTGATTAACCTATGCGCCCGGCGCCACCGCCGGGCCGCGCCGACCCGCCCCGTCAAACCAAAGGTTTGCCTCTGGCAAAACGGGCGGCGCGTTTGCGCCACCCCTCGGGTCGGTCGCGGCCCTTAGGACTTAGAAATCTGTGACTAGCCGCTGACAGATCACGTCATTAAGTTGTTGCTATGGCAATGAACTATAGAACTATCTTGGAGCGCTGGCCCGTCGCGACGATTGGCCTGACGTTTCTTTCCTACTTTGTTTTGCAAAGCATTGCGGACCACACTTTCCGCGCCTTTGATCAGCAGGAATTTAACCCCGGTTGGGTACTGTTTCTCATTGTTGGTGCCTGGGGATTCTACAGCATGTTTCACATAGCATTTTATCTAATTCGAACGTTTAGATAGTATCGTATCAGTGGTTTATCGGTCGTCCACCTAACACCTGTGACCCACCTCACAGCCCAAACCCCACCCACTTGCTACACTTGACCCTACGGAACCCTCGGCAGGAGGCGCAGATGTCCACATCCATGATCCCCATCATCGCCCTCGGGTCGGCGGGTCTCTATTCCGTGGCCATGATTGCGATGAAGTTCTGGTGGAAACTCCCCGGCGTGGGTCTTGGCCTGCTGATCGTCGCGACCTTGCTGGCCGGGGCCACGCTGGAGCTTGCGGCGCTGCGCGAGGAACGGCTGGGCATCATCTATACCGGCATTCTGGGGGCCGAGGTTGTTCTGATCGCCATCGCTTCGTTCTTTCTGTTCGGCGAGAACTTCTCGTATCGCGAGGCGGCTGGCATTGGTCTGGTCATCCTCGGCACTGCGCTGGCCTGGGCATAAGGCAAACATTACCGGTTTGTGAAGTTTCCCTTAGGTAAGTTGCAACCCGCGCACTCCCTTCCAATCTGTTCAACAGGCCAGCAACGGCCCTGAACTTTGGAGGAGAGCCCATGACCAGATATATGACTGCCGGAGCAGCCGCTCTGGCGACGAGCCTCAGCCTTGCCACGGCCTCGATGGCCGAGACCACACCTGATCTGCGCGATGCCTGGAGCGGCACCTATACCAAGGTTTCGCCGTCTCGGGTGGCAACCGGCGATGCGCCGCGCTTTCATCAGGGAGAGTGGGTGCTGGACATCCAGCAGCAGCAGGACAATCTGTTCTGGGGGCCCAGCATGTGGCGACCGGATGCTGGCACAGATTGGCGTGTGTTTGACGCCACCGGAACCATCAGTCTGGATGGGTCGGGCACCATCGGCATCGTCGAAAGCTCGGCCGATCCGCAGGTGGGTGTGAATGCGCTGGTGGATGCGCGCTATCAGAACGGCAAGATTTACGCGGATTTCCGTAGCCTGCGTCGCGGGACAACGTACAGCGTTGTACTCGAACGTCAGGTGAACTGAAGCGTCTCCGGCCCGATCGGCTTTAGGGGGTACAGGGAGCACCGTGGTGCCGCGCGTAATTGGTAAACTCGGTCGGGTCGGCGGCATCTCGGCTGCAAGCGACAGGGCCCTGAACACACGGTGCCGGATTGCGGCGTTCCCTGGCACCTGTGGTTTAGGCTCTCGCGAACCTTCAGCGCGGCTTTGCTTGTGGTCTGAGGGCCGTCCGGCCCCGGATTCTCTGGTTATCTCTGGCTGGGCAATCACAAGATACGCCTGATTCGATGCTCTGAGGCTGTGAATATCCACAATTGGCAGCAAAATGGCTTTTGCAGGTGCAGAAAACGGGAAAATCGGGTCATTTCGTCGAATTCAGCGTTTTCCATTGCCAAGACCGCACGGCGTTTCAATTTCCGGAGTTATCCACAATTTTCTCCCAGCGGATATCAACACTTTATCCCCGGCTAATTTTCATGCTGCAGTGCTATTTCCTTGTCGGAACATGGCCCGGATGTAACAGTTCGAATACCGCAACGGTTCTTAGGAACCAGGGTGGGACGCAAAGGCCAAAGGGGGGTCGAGGCAATAAAGGCAAGTCTTAGGATTGGCTTTTATATGCAAAGGCTTACCGGTGGATGGTCAGCTGAATTGGGTGTCAGACCCGGGTCGGATGATCAGACTCTCAGAAGGTCGATGCGTGCTGTAAAGCATCTTACGGTGCCGAGCAGCGGCCGTGGCCTGTAACAGGGTCGGGGCAACTGGATCGGGGCGTCCCTCGGGCGCATCGACCCGGCAAGGCGTCAGGAGTATCCGTGAGGGTACATGCATGGACCGCGTCTGCGCACCTGACGCCTTTTCCTTTTCTCAGGTCTATCTAGGCTACCACTATGTCCCCCCCCCCCCGAAGACGGGAACGGGGTTCTTGTGGATGCACAAGAACCCCGAAGTGTCAGATATGCAATGCCGCGTCTATGCACCTGTGCCAAGGATTGTACCTTGGTTGGCTGCAATCTTCAACCATATCTTGTATGCGGAAGTTGCGTCTTCACAACATCCTGAATTACGTCAGATATTTTGCTGAACGTCAGTCGCGGCTTCTTGTATGGCATCGCCTGCTTTTTCGATATCTTTGCCTGCACCCTTGGTCGTCTCGCACGCTGCAAGGGTAAACACTGCCAGCCCTACTAGAATTGCTCGGATCATCAGTACCTCCATTTGATTTTCTATACATGGCGTAGCAGCTTTTATTTGCTGGAACTAGTATTTTACCGTGCTTGCAACGGGCGTAGAAACACGAAGCTGCCGAGCCAATTGACCGCATGGATTGTGAAGGTGGGGTGTGGCCGCACCGACGCCGGATCATTCCGATCGAAAAGATTGGACTTACGCGTCGGGTGCGGTGGAAAGATGAACGAAATCAGTCCTTATCGACCGCGCAGAACAGCTCGTACACCACTTCAAGCATACGGCGCGGTCTGTCATCAGCAAGACGGTAATAAATTGCTTTTCCTTCGCGTCGCGGAATCACAAGACCTTCCAGACGAAGGCGGGACAGCTGCTGCGAAACAGCAGCCTGTCGTGCGGACAGTAGATCCTCAAGCTCGGTCACGGATTTTTCGCCAGAGACCAAATGGCACAAGATCATCAATCGGCCTTCGTGACTGATCGCCTTGAGGAAATTCGATGCGCGGGTCGCATTTCCCGCCATCCGGTCGAAATCGTCAGACGTCATATTCTGTGAAATCTGAGGCAATGCCATTGGTGTTATCCTATTGGGCCCTGGTGTGGGAGCACTTTTGTGATTGGTTCGCTAAAGCGGTTCGCATTGCTACACGTTCTGTGCATGAATTTCCATATGCATGGATCAAAATGACGTGATGTGAAAAGGGGAACTTATGAACAAGTGCGTCAAACCGGGCATTGACCTTTGCCGCCTCGGTGTGTTCGACCTCAGACTATCCACCTATTTTGGACGGCTGGAGTGTGTTCTGTTGAGCCCCCCTTGCAGCCCCCCCGTGGCGACACTAAGACTCGGGTAACGTTTCTTCGGGTAATGTCCCGATCCACAGCAAAACAGGCAGGTTCTCATGTTCGATCCCGTTGACACCTATATGAATACGCTCGTTCCCATGGTCGTCGAGCAGACCAGCCGGGGTGAACGCGCGTATGATATTTTCTCGCGCCTTCTGAAAGAGCGGATCATTTTCATCAACGGTCCGATCCACGACGGGATGAGCCACCTGATCGTCGCGCAATTGCTGCACCTCGAGGCCGAAAATCCGAACAAAGAAATCTCGATCTACATCAATTCACCTGGCGGCGTGGTTACCAGCGGTTTGTCGATTTACGATACAATGCAGTATATCAAGCCCAAATGTTCGACATTGGTGATCGGTCAGGCAGCCTCGATGGGGTCGGTTTTGCTGGCCGGTGGCGAGAACGGAATGCGTTTCTCACTGCCCAACAGCCGGATCATGGTGCACCAGCCCAGCGGCGGCTATCAGGGCCAGGCCAGCGACATCATGATTCACGCGGCCGAGACGCAAAAGCTGAAGGATCGCCTTTATGACATATACGTGCGTCATACAGGTCAGACCAAAAAGGCGGTTGAAAAAGCGCTGGACCGTGACAATTTCATGAGCCCGGAAGAGGCGAAAGACTGGGGTCACATCGACGAAATCGTCGAAAATCGCGCCAAAATGGACGGTGACGAGGCCTAATAATATCTCCCCACGTCCGAGGCGTGGGGACCATTTTTGAGATTGTAGCCGCCCCGGTGGTGGCCTAAGCTGCACCAATATGTGGCATGCGCGGTCCGACACGGACCGCAGGGACGAAGCCCGAAAGGTAGAACATGGCGACGAATTCAGGCGGTGACGGCAAAAACACGCTCTACTGCAGCTTCTGCGGCAAGAGCCAGCATGAGGTGCGCAAGCTGATTGCCGGCCCGACCGTTTTCATCTGCGATGAATGCGTCGAGCTGTGTATGGACATCATCCGAGAAGAGACGAAGGCTAGTGGCCTGAAGTCCAGCGATGGCGTTCCGACACCCAAAGACATTTGTGAAGTGCTGGACGATTACGTTATCGGTCAGGCCACCGCTAAGCGGGTTCTGTCGGTTGCTGTTCACAACCACTACAAGCGTCTGAACCATGCCCAAAAGGCCGGCAGCGATATTGAGCTGGCCAAGTCTAACATTCTGCTGATCGGTCCGACCGGCTGCGGTAAGACGCTGCTGGCGCAGACGCTAGCGCGCATTCTGGATGTGCCGTTCACAATGGCGGACGCAACCACACTGACCGAAGCCGGGTATGTGGGTGAGGATGTTGAAAACATCATTCTCAAGCTGCTGCAGTCCAGCGAATACAATGTTGAACGCGCGCAGCGCGGCATCGTCTATATCGACGAAGTCGATAAAATCACGCGCAAATCTGAAAACCCGTCCATCACGCGCGATGTATCGGGTGAGGGTGTTCAGCAGGCGCTGCTTAAGCTGATGGAAGGCACCGTGGCCAGTGTGCCGCCGCAGGGCGGACGCAAGCATCCGCAGCAGGAATTCCTGCAAGTGGACACCACGAACATTCTGTTCATCTGCGGTGGTGCTTTTGCAGGTCTGGATAAGATCATCGCGCAACGCGGCAAAGGCTCGGCCATGGGCTTTGGCGCGGACGTGCGAGACAATGATGAACGCGGCGTAGGTGAGATTTTCAAGGATCTCGAGCCCGAGGATCTGCTGCGGTTCGGCCTGATTCCGGAATTCGTTGGACGTCTGCCGGTTCTGGCTACGCTGGAAGATCTGGACGAAGATGCACTGGTGACCATCCTGACCAAGCCCAAGAACGCTCTGGTCAAGCAGTACCAGCGCCTGTTCGAACTGGAAGATGCCGAGCTGGCCTTTACCGATGATGCGCTCAAGTCGATCGCCAAGAAGGCCATTGAACGCAAGACCGGCGCACGCGGGTTGCGCTCGATCCTCGAAGATATCCTTCTGGACACCATGTTCGAACTTCCGGGCATGAAAAACGTGACCGAGGTTGTGGTGAACGAAGAGGCGGTGTCATCTGAAAAGCAGCCCCTGATCATCTACGCGGATGCCGCGGAATCAGCTTCGGCAGGGTAAGGCACAAAAAGAATTACGAAGACGGCGCGGCATTCACCGCGCCGTTTTCTATTGGAGGGAAGCATGAAAATCAGACGCATTTCATCTGGCGGAGAATTCGAGGCCAAAGTTGGCTATTGTCGCGCTGTGGTTGCAAATGGCTTCGTCTTCGTGGCCGGAACCTGTGCCCAAGGTGATGACGTGCCCGATGATATCGTGGCACAGTGCAAATCGTCCCTGGAGGCTATTGGAAAAGCGCTGGCCGAGGCAGGAGCCGGTTTTGCAGACGTGGTTCGGGTAAACTATTATTTGCCGGATATGAATGAGTTCGAACTTTGCTGGCCGTTGTTGGTTGACGCATTTGGTGACAACCCACCTGCAGCGACAGTTGTCGAATGCAATCTCATAACGCCAAAAGACCGTATCGAGATTGAAGTGACCGCGGTTCTGCCGAAATAGGGTCTGCGATCTTTGTGACACTGGACCTTAGTGAGGCTTTGGTCCATATCTGCGGGTACAGAAATGCCGGAGGCAGCTGATGGGAATCCTAAACAGTCTTTTGCGGGCCGTAACCTGGTGGAACGGATCCACATTGAACACGCAGATTTACACATCGCGTAAGGGTATCAAGGTCGGTGAAGACGACGAAGGCAACGTGTTTTACCAAAATGCTGACGACAGTAGACGTTGGGTGATTTTCAATGGTGAGGCTGAGGCGAGCCGGGTTGATCCGGATTGGCATGGCTGGCTGCACCGCACCTGGGATGAGCCGCCGACGGACAAACCGCTGAAACACAAATCCTGGGAAAAACCGCATCAGGAAAACCTGACAGGCTCTGCTTTGGCTTATGCACCAGCAGGTTCTTTGCGCCGCCCGGACCCGGTCGAGCGTAAGGACTACGAAGCCTGGAGCCCGGAATAACACGAGGCGAGCAATGTCGAGTTATAATGCAACCGAAGTTCTGGTCGGTGGGGCCGTTTTGGCCTGTGCCATCGCCTTTGGCGTATATGCCAGTCAGTCCACCGGTCTGTCGCAAAGCAGTGGCGGCTATGAACTGGGCGCCTCTTTCCGTTCCTTGGAAGGGGTAGGCGTCGGCACCGACGTACGCCTTGCTGGTGTCAAGATCGGCACTGTAACCGGTGTAGACCTGAATCCCGAAACCTATCGCGCCGATACTACCTTCTCGATCTCTGACGGAATTCTGGTGCCGGACGACAGCGCGATTGTCATCTCATCAGAAGGGCTGCTGGGCGGCAACTTTGTGGAGGTTATGCCGGGTGGTTCGCCGTTCTATTTTGAAGCGGGCGATCAGGTCGAAGATACGCAAGGTGCCGTCAGTCTGATTTCCCTGCTGGTCAAGTTTGTCGCCGGGGACGGAAGCAAATGAAGCGGTTTGCCCTGATTGCAGCGTTGCTGGCCGCAACGGGGGCCACGGCCCAGCAAAAAGCCCAATCCGGTCCTGGCGCAATGCTGCGTGGTCTGGACAAGGTCAGCGGTCAGACCGTCGATGTTGAAATGCGGAATGGTCAGACACTGCCGGTTTTTGGGTTGGATGTGGCCTTGGGCGATTGTCGCTATCCAGCGGACAACCCAACCGGTGATGCGTTTGCCTATCTGACGATCTGGGAAAAAGGCAGGACAGATCAACTGTTTGACGGTTGGATGATTGCCACGTCGCCGGCATTGAACGCGCTGGACCATGCGCGTTATGACGTCTGGGTGATGCGCTGTATCACTGCATCGGGCGACTGAGGCACTGCTGCTACGAAATCCGCACTGGCATTGATCGCCTCTTCAAGCGTGTTCCGATATTGCGTGCGCGGAATCTCGATCGCTCCCAGAGACGCCAGATGAGCGGTCAGAAACTGGGTGTCAAACAAGCGAAATCCGGTCTGGCGCAAGCGATCCACGAGATAGGCCAGAGCTATTTTCGAGGCATCCTTTCGACGGGAAAACATGCTTTCGCCGAAAAACGCTGCACCCAGCGTAACGCCATAAACGCCGCCGACCAGTGCGTCCTCATCCCAGACCTCCAGCGAATGGGCCCGGCCCGCGAGGTGGAGTTGCTGATAAAGGTGGCGCAATTCTGCATTGATCCAGGTGTCTGCCCGATCAGCGCAGCCATCGACCACTCCGGCAAAATCGCGGTTGATGCTGATGGAAAAGCCGGACTTTCGAATGCGGCGTGCGAGGCTGCGCGAGATATGAAAGCCATCTAACGGAAAAACGCCACGAAACTTGGGATCGACCCAAAACAGTTCCGGGTCATCGCGGTGTTCGGCCATCGGGAAAATTCCAATGGAATAGCCGTGTAGCAAAAGTTCAGGGGTCAGGCTCATGCGCGATACCCGGGGACCAGAGCGCAAGTGCCCTCTGGTCCCTTGGTTTTATTGGGCCATATTCGCCGCAAGCCAGTGTTCCAGCCAGTGAATGTTGTAATCACCGTTGTGGATTTCCGGCTCTTGCAGCAACGCATGGAACAGCGGCACGGTTGTATCGATACCGTCCACGATCAGTTCGCCCAATGCGCGATCTAGCCGTGCCAGCGCCTCGGCCCGGTCGCGGCCATGTACGATCAACTTGGCAATCAGCGAGTCGTAATATGGTGGAATCGAATACCCATCATACAGCGCCGAATCCATCCGCACACCCAGACCGCCGGGGGCATGAAAGGCAGAGATTCTGCCCGGGCAGGGTGAGAAGTTCGGCAGCTTTTCTGCATTGATCCGGACCTCAATGGCGTGGCCGTTGATCACAAGATCGTCCTGACCAAACGACATCGGTTCGCCAGCTGCGACGAGAATTTGTTCGCGCACCAGATCGACGCCAAAGATGCCCTCGGTCACCGGGTGTTCTACCTGCAGGCGGGTGTTCATCTCGATGAAGTAGAACTCGCCGTTCTCATACAAGAACTCGATGGTTCCGGCGCCAATATAATTGATCTTGGCCACGGCGTCCGCGCAGACTTTACCGATCTTGGCGCGCTCTTCCGGGGTGATGCTGGGGCCGGGTGCCTCTTCAAACACCTTCTGGTGGCGGCGCTGCAGCGAGCAGTCGCGTTCGCCCAGATGCACAGCCTTGCCCTTGCCGTCACCAAAGACCTGGATCTCGATATGGCGGGGCGTGGTCAGGTATTTCTCGATATAGACCTCGTCATTGCCAAAGGCGGCTTTGCCCTCGGCACGTGCGGTCATAAATGCGCTTTCCATCTCATCCGCGCTCATCGCGACTTTCATACCGCGACCGCCGCCGCCAGCGGTGGCTTTGATGATGACGGGGTAACCAAATTCCTCACCGATTTTCTTGGCCGTCTCCAGATCGGGCACGCCGCCGTCCGAACCCGGAACACAAGGCACACCCAGCGCCTTCATCGTGTCCTTGGCGGTGATCTTGTCGCCCATGACGCGGATGTGCTCGGCAGTGGGGCCGATAAAGGTGATGCCGTGGTCTTCGACGATCTGCACGAACTCGGCATTCTCGGACAGGAAGCCATAGCCGGGGTGGATCGCCTGTGCGCCAGTGATTTCACACGCCGAGATAATCGCAGGCACCGACAAGTAGCTTTGCGGGCTGGGCGGAGGGCCGATGCAGACCGATTCGTCCGCCATGCGCACATGCATCGCGTCGCTATCGGCGGTGGAGTGGACGGCGACCGTCTTAATCCCCATCTCGCGGGCAGCGCGGATGACCCGCAGGGCGATCTCGCCTCGGTTGGCAATCAGGATCTTGTCGAACATGGGACCGCCTTACTCAACGATGACCAGAGGGGTGCCGAATTCCACCGCATCACCGTCACCGACCAGAATGCGTTTGATGGTTCCGGATTTGGGCGCGTGAATGTGGTTCATGGTTTTCATCGCTTCGACAATCAGCAGTGTGTCGCCTTCGGACACCGATGCGCCGACGCTGATGAAGGAAGATGCGCCCGGTTCGGGCTGCATATAAACGGTTCCTACCATGGGCGAGGTGACAGCGCCCGGGTGGCTGGCCGGATCTTCCTGTGCCGCCGGAGCTTCGACAGGTGCAGCGGCTGCTGCTACGGGTGCTGGTGCCGCTGTCGGTACGGCCATCTGAACAGGGGCGGGCACGACCTGCGACATACGGCTGACGCGGACATTCAAACTGTCGTCATCACCATATTCGCGCATGACTTCCAGTTCGGTCAGGTCATTTTCGCGCAGCAGTTCGGCCAGTGCCTTGATGAATGCCACGTCCGCTTCGTGTTTGGTATCTGTCATGAGTGTCCTCGACGGTTCCCCTTTGGCCCGTCTGTTCTCGCGGGCTTTGGTCTGATTACGCAGCGTTATAAGCTATGCGCAAGGCCATGAAAAGCGCAGTCTCGGCATGTCAGATGGGGGTTTTGCCCAATATTTCGAGGGGGAAAGGGATTAAAGGGGCATGCCTGAGAGTTTTGCCACAAGTTCCGGTAGTTTGCGTGCGCCAAACTTCTCCAGCAAACGGGCGCGGTAAGCCTCGATCGTGCGATAACTCAGCCCCAGCTCGACGCCGATTTCCTTGGCGGACAGACCGCGGCAGGACATGATCGCAACTTCGCGTTCGCGGGTTGTCAGTTCGACCAGCGGTCGGTCTTCTGAGATGTCGGAAAAGCTCCAGATGCCATGGCGAAACGGGTCGTCCGGTGTCAGGGATCGTCCGCGTGCACGGCACCAGAACAAGTCCCCGTCGCGTCGGCGCATGACCCGTTCGTCTGTGTAATATCCTGTGTCCTGCATCGCTTTCAGGCCGCGCTGTCCGATCCTCTCCCAATCCGCGACCGACGGGTAGAGGTGCAGCAGAGGCATATTGCGATACTCTGCCTCCTCGCCGCCAAAGGTGCGGGCGAATTGCAGATTGCAGCGTCGGATGATGCGGTTTTCCAACTCGACCAATCCGATGGGGGCATATTCGAAAGCTGGGTCGCTCATCCGGCTATCGTGCAAGGAATTCGGGAAAATTAGAAGAGGGTGGATGCAGATTTGGCAGATTGGGCACCGATTGCTGGGGGTGGAAGGTAAGGGCCATCCGTAACCACAGTTGTGAATGCTGTAAATGGGCTATGAAAATTGGCCGTTAAGCATTAGAAATTTAATAGGAGTTTTGAAAAGAATGGATCGAGTTGGGTGATGGAACATGCGCGACACGCTGACGGGTAGCCGCATTCGCGAGCGACGCCAAATCTCAGGTCTGCGGCAGGCCGAGCTTGCGCGTCAAGTTGGGATCTCGGCGTCTTACTTGAATCTGATCGAACACAATCGCCGTCGGATCGGGGGCAAGCTGCTGGTGGATATAGCCAATTCGCTGTCTGTTGAGCCTTCGCTGCTCACTCAAGGGATTGAGGCTACGCTGATTTCGGCGCTGCGCGAGGCTGCTGCAGATGCGGTTGGACAGCAGGCCGAAGTGGATGCGCTGGAAGAGTTCGCAGGCCGGTTTCCCGGATGGGCCGGAGTTCTGGCGCAGATGCATCGTCGGGTCGTCTCGCTTGAGCGCACGGTCGAAACCTTGTCCGACCGATTGACGCATGATCCACATCTTGCCGCGTCGATGCACGAGGTGCTGTCAACGGCCGCTGCCATTCGTTCAACAGCAGCGATTCTGGCTGACACACAGGAAATCGAGCCCGAGTGGCGCGATCGGTTTCACCGCAACCTGCACCAGGATGCTGAAAGGCTAGCTGACAGTTCCAAGTCTCTGGTGGCATACTTGGATGATTCTGAGGCGGCCGATGACCGTCGCGGTGTTCCCTCGGAGGATGCTGAGGCTTTTTTTCAGGCCAACAGCCACCATTTCCCGCAAATCGAAGCAGGCGGAAGTGGTGCGGACATTGACCTGAGCGCGATTGAATCGGCGGCAGCGCGGACTGTGACCAAGGGATATCTGGATACCTACGCCGCAGATGTCAGAGCCATGCCTCTGGACGACGTGCAGAAGGCTCTGACCGAGGCCGAGCCTGATCCGCTGGCTCTGGCGGCACGGTTTTCAGTAGATATCCCGACAGTCCTGCGGCGGCTGGCGACATTGCCCGAAGGATATCTAGGGCGGCCGACCGGGTTGGTGGTCTGTGACGCGTCCGGCAGTATCCTGTTCAGTAAATCCGTGCCGGGTTTCGCCATGCCACGCTTTGGCGAAGCCTGCCCGTTTTGGCCCATCTTTCAGGCGCTGAACAGACCATTGGTTCCGATCCGCAAACGTGTTGTGCAATTGGGCCGAACAGCGGCCGAGTTCGACTGCTATGCCTACGCGTGGCCGCAGGCGGTTTCAGGATATGACGATGCGCCAGCCTATCATTCAGTCATGCTTGTCCGAGCGGTGGAAGAGGGGGCACCTAGCGCGCAATCCGCGACCCGGGTCGGTCCAAGCTGCCGGGTTTGCCCGAATGACGCCTGTGCATCTCGCCGCGAGCCGTCGATTTTGAGCGAAGGTTTTTGACAGTTTCCTGACAGAAGGCTTAAGCTGACGCCGACAGGTTCACGGACAGAACCTGTCATGGGGAGGAATGGAACATATGAGCCGTAAGGTTCTGTTAATTGAGGATGAGCCCAACATCGCTGAGGCCATTCGATTTTTGCTGATCCGCGAGGGATGGCAGGTTGAAACGCACGCAGAAGGGTCGGATGCGATAGAAGTCATTCAGGGCGCAAACCCTGATCTGGTCATTCTGGACGTTATGCTGCCCGGCAAAAGCGGGATGGAAATTTTGCGCAACCTGCGCGAGCTTGAGGGCATGCAGCATTTGCCCGTTTTGATGCTGACCGCGCGCGGGCAATCGCGCGACCGGGAAATGGCTGAAAATGCCGGGGTCAGCCGCTTTATGACCAAACCGTTTTCCAACGCCGAAGTGCTGACAGCGGTGCGAGACCTGCACGCGCAGGCAACGCGGTCATGAACTCGGGCGAAGATCGCAAACCCCAAGGGGTCCGGCCTTCGCTATTTCTCGAGCGTCAGAGTTATCGCCGCCGCAGGTTGATGGATGCCGCGCGTCTTTTGCCCATTCTGGGGGCTGCTCTGGTTGCCATTCCGCTGCTCTGGCCAAGCCAAGGCTCATCTGATGATGGTGTGCCGCTGTCTTCAGCAATTCTGTATATCTTCACGTGCTGGGCTTTGCTGATCATAATCAGTCTGATCTTTGGATTTGCAGCCAAACGAATGGTTGTAAGTGACGATGCCGAGGCAGAGTCGGATTGATGGCCACACTAAACGTTCTGATCCTGGTTTGCCTCGGCTATGTCGTTCTGTTGTTCGGCGTGGCTTTTGCCGCTGACCGGATGGCGGCCGCTGGCCGGGGGGCGTGGTTGCGGTCTCCGCTGATCTATACCTTGTCGCTGTCGATCTATTGCACGGCCTGGACCTTTTACGGCGCGGTCGGAAACGCTGCGCGGTCCGGTTTGGAATTTGTTACGATCTACCTTGGGCCGACGCTGGTGATGCTCAGCTGGTGGTGGGGTCTGCGCAAGCTCGTGCGGGTCGGACGCACCCAGCGGGTAACATCTATCGCGGACCTGATTTCGTCGCGATACGGTAAATCCAACACGCTGGCCATTTGCGTGACCATTCTGGCCGTATTGGGTGGAACGCCATACATCGCATTGCAATTGCAATCCATTACCCTGTCCTTTTCCATCTTTGCCGAGGCTGATCCCTCGGGTCTCTACCGAGAAGGTTCCAGCGTGTTCTGGGTGGCTGCGGGTCTAGCGGTATTTGCAATCCTGTTCGGTACTCGAAATCTGGACGCGAATGAGCGTCACCACGGCGTGGTCACCGCCATTGCGTTGGAATCGGTCGTCAAACTGTTCGCCCTGCTTGCGGTTGGCGTCTTCGTTGTCTGGGGCGTTGCGGGTGGGATTGGCCCGATGATGGATCGCGTCGATGCCTCAGAAATCGGGCAATGGAATGTGGATGCCGGACGTTGGACGACCTTCATCTTCCTCTCGGCCGCCGCTTTCATCTGTTTACCGCGGATGTTTCAGGTGATGGTCGTTGAAAATGCGGATGAGGGGCATCTGAGAACCGCTGCCTGGGCTTTCCCGCTATATCTGCTGCTGATGAGCCTGTTTGTCGTGCCCATCGCCGTCGTGGGTTTGGATTTGATGCCCGAAGGCTCGAACCCCGACCTGTTCGTGCTGACGGTGCCCTTGTCGCAGGGGAACGACTGGCTGGCGATGCTGTCGTTTATCGGCGGGTTTTCCTCGGCCACGTCTATGGTCATCGTGACGGCAATGGCGCTGTCGACCATGGTGTCGAACCATCTGGTCATGCCGATCTGGCTAAGCACGCAAGGGGGCGCGGGTTCGGTCTCGGGTGATGTGCGCAACGTGGTGCTGATGGCGCGGCGCGTGTCCATCGCGGTCATCATGGCGCTGGGTTACTACTACTACCGCTTGTCGGGCGGTGGGGCGGCTCTGGCGTCGATCGGGCTGGTGGCCTTTGCGGGCATTTCCCAGATCCTGCCAGCGCTGGTTGGAGGGTTGTTCTGGCGCGGGGCCACGAGAACCGGGGCGTTGGTTGGGCTGACGGTTGGTTTTGTGCTGTGGATTTACACCTTGTTACTACCGGGGATGGGCGGCGCAATAATGCCCGACTCGGTATTGCAAAACGGCCCCTTCGGGTGGGGCTGGCTGCGTCCACGGGCCCTGTTCGGGATCGAAGGAATGGACCCCATGGTCCACTCGGTTATGTGGTCATTGGCGTTGAACACGGCTGCATTCTGCGCCGCGTCCCTGCTGAGCTTTCCCAGCCCGCTGGAGCGTCTTCAGGGTGCGCAGTTCGTCAATGTTTTTGACCACTCGGTCTCACCGGCTGGCTGGACCGGGTCGGTGGCGCAAAGCGAAGACCTGATGATCATGACACAGCGCATTCTGGGCTCTGGCCCGGCGCAGGAGTTCTTTCAGCACGAGGCCGAAGCACAGGGTGGACGGACAAGCCTGCCGGAACCCACGCCGGGGTTTTTGGAAAGACTGGAACGTGAACTCAGCGGCTCGGTCGGCGCGGCCACGGCCCATGCGATGATCGGGCAGATTGTCGGTGGATCGTCCGTTTCGGTTGAAGACTTGCTAGCGGTGGCTGACGAGTCGGCGGAACTGTTGGAATATTCCAGCCAGCTTGAGGCCAAATCTGCCGAGCTCAGCCGAACCGCGCGCCAACTGCGAGAAGCGAATACCAAACTGACACAGATCTCGGAACAAAAAGACGGGTTCCTCAGTCAGGTCAGCCATGAATTGCGGACGCCGATGACCTCAATCCGGGCCTTTTCCGAGATCATGCGCGATACGGATGGTCTGAGTGCCGAAGAGCAAACGCGCTATGCCGCGATCATCCATGATGAGGCCCTGCGGCTGACGCGCCTGCTGGACGATTTGCTGGACCTGAGCGTTCTGGAAAGCGGTCGTGTAAGCCTGAATATGGGTGGGGATACCCTTGGTTCGATCCTGGATCGGGCGGTCTCTAGCGCATTGGCGGGGTCGCATCCAAAACTCAGGATTCGGCGCGCGCGGCCGTCCGAGCGTATTCCGCTGAACACTGATCTCGATCGGTTGGGGCAGGTCTTTATCAATCTGATTTCGAACGCGCAGAAATATTGCGACGCGGATGAACCCGTTCTGACCATCTCGGCCCATGATGTCGGGGGGCAGGTCGTCATTGATTTCACCGATAACGGCAGTGGCATCCCGCCCGAAGCGCAGTCGATGGTGTTCGAAAAGTTTGCCCGTGTCGGTGGGGACAAGGCGGGTGGCGCTGGTTTGGGGTTGGCGATCTGTCGCGAGATCATGCAGCGTCTGGGCGGCGAGATCAGTTATCTTCCCGGCCAGGGCGGCGCGGCCTTTCGGGTCCGCCTTCCGCTGGCGCACCGGCAAGCTGCGCAATGATAAGAGCATAAAGACATTGGTAACCCGCCTCGGGTTAGACCGGATACCAGGTTCAGAAACTCAAATCGGTATCGGGCATGACGCAGTCTGTCAGCACAGCTTTGGCGCGCAAACTTTCAGCGGGACAAGAAGAGCAAGGTGAAAAGCCGCGTTCCGTTCTTCGTGCCCTTCGACTGGCCTTTGCGCGAACGGCAGGGGATCAGTTCCAGCTGCCGCTATCGGTGATCGGTGCAAGGCAGTCTCTCAAAGCTCAGGACACGCTGGCTGAGGTGATTGATGCGGACTGGATGCTGCTGCGCCTGGGCAACGCGGACGGGATGTCCGCTGCGATTTGCGTGGATATGGGGGTCGTGTCAGCGATCGTCCAAGTGCAGACAATTGGTGAAGTTATGCCGAACCCGCCAACTGCACGGGAGTACACAGATACGGATGCAGCAATGGTGGCGCCGCTGGTCGAAGACGCTTTGACCAGGGCCGTCGCACTGGTCGATACAGCCGCCGATCAATCCAGTCTTGCCGGTTATGAATTCCGGGCGCGGATGGCGGATCTGCGTTCATTGTCGCTGGCTATGGTCGAAGACGCATATTGCGTGTTTGACCTGACGGTAGAACTTGGCGGCGGGCTACGACAGGGGCAGATCACAGTCCTGTTGCCCGAGACACCGTCAGAGCAGGGGGCCGATGATGAAATTCAAGTTGCTGCCGGCCCGAAGCTTGAGCAAGCGTCGGGGGTTGTCCGGGCCGAATTGAATACGGTGATCGGCAGGATGTCAGTGCCATTGGCAACCCTGTCCGGGCTGTCAGTTGGGGATGTCCTTCCGTTGACCGGATCACGGCTGGATCGTGCGGAAATCCTGACAATTGGTCGAACGCGGGCTGCAATTGGGCGTTTGGGACAATGCGGAGGAATGCGCGCAGTACGGTTGAACGAATGTGCTTCGGCTGTGGCGTTGGAGCAAGCTGAAATGCCCGAGTTTCTGGAAGCGCAAAGCAACGCGCCAGGGCCGGAGGCTCTGAAAGATCCGATGCCAATCGATCCCACACATGAGATCGTGCCGATAGATGCAGTGGCATTGAACGAATTGGAGGGCGATCTGGGCTTTGGCAGCCCGGATCAGATGGCAGCCGAAATTTCGCAACTGGCAGGTCTGACGGGATTGGACGACATTGCTGACCCAACCTAACCTGATTGCCATAGGTCCTTAGCCGTCAGAACCGCGCATATGCTCAAGCGCGGGGCGCAGGTTGTCCAGCATATAACCGGCTTTGGTTGTGGCCTCGAGGATCTCATCCGCGCTCATGTGGTCGCACTGACCCAAAGCCCAAACCACCGAGCAGCGGGTACCCGATGCGCAATAGGCTAAAACGGGGCCAGAGCAGCTTTCAGCCAATTCTCGTTGCAGGGCAACATTGCTGGGCGTCATGGTCTGGTGGGTCAGTTCCAGAACCTCATATTCCATCCCGGCTGCCCGAACGGCCTGTCCGATTGCATCCGACTGCATGGTTGGTGGAACTTCCGTATTGGGACGGTTGCAGATGACCTTAACGAAACCTGCTGCGGCGATGGCTGGGACGTCCTCGACCGTGATTTGGGGCGAGACGGCATAGCGGGGGGTTATTGGTCGAATCTCCATGGCAATTGCTTAGGCCGCGTTTGCGGATCTGTCCAGTTGTGCACCAAGCCCGGGCGCCGCAAACATTCCTGTGATCATCGCAGCCAGAAACACGAGGCCGCCAAGGCCGCCATAGGTTATGGACGCAATGGCAGGTCCAGGACAAAGCCCGGACAAGCTCCAGCCCATGCCAAACATCACGGAACCGATAATCAGGCGACGGTCCAACTCGGGCGGGCTCATCTTAGGAAACTGACCACCGGTCAGCGGCCTGCGGTGGGCCGTCATTCTCCAAGCGATGAGCATCGGCAGGATCGCACCGCCCATCACAAATGCCAGGGTGGGATCCCAGTTCCCGAACACATCCAACCACCCCTGAACCTTGGTGGTATCGGTCATGCCCGAGATCAAAAGGCCGGCACCAAACAGAGATCCAGCCAGCATTGATACGAGAACCCGCATCAAATCAGCCCCCATACATGGCGCATCAGGGCAATTGTTGCCCCACCTGCGCCGATATAGATCAACGTCGCGATGATGCCCCTGACGGAGAATCGAGAAATACCACATACCCCGTGCCCCGAGGTGCATCCATTGGCAATGCGCGTTCCTGCGCCAACCAAAAGGCCGGCGATGACGATCACTGCAAAATTGTCGGTCAGATGTGTCATGGGCGCAGAAGAGAGCAGGGGGCTCAAAATAAGCGGCGTCGCGATGACGCCTGCGATGAAGCTTAGGCGTTCTAACGTGCGGTCACTGCCATCAACCAGCCCGCCCAGAATCCCGCTGGCGCCCATGATGCGCCCATTGCCCAGAAGGTAGACTGCAGCACCCAGCCCAATCAGCAAGCCACCGGCAAGCCCCCAAATCCATTCAATGTACATTTGTTATCCTCAGTTCGCTTGTTGGGTCTGCGTCACAACTTGTTGATCGGCACCTTCAGGAATACGTCGCCCTGTTCGTCCGCAGGCGGCATCTGTCCGGCGCGCATATTGACCTGCAGAGACGGCAGGATCAGGCGCGGCATAGGCAAGGTCGCATCGCGGGCATCACGCATCTCGACAAATTCCTCGATTGATTTGCCTTGTCCGATATGGACGTTCAGGGCTTTTTGCTCTCCGACTGTTGTCTCCCACGCAAATTCATCACGCCCCGGCGCTTTGTAGTCATGGCCAACAAAGATGCGCGTCTCATCCGGCAAGGCCAGGATCTTCTGGATCGACTCGAACAGCATTTCCGAAGACCCACCGGGAAAATCGCATCGCGCAGTGCCGAAATCCGGCATGAACAGCGTGTCACCGACAAAAGCTGCGTCTCCGATCACATATGTCATGCAGGCGGGCGTATGGCCGGGCGTGTGGAAAACATCGCCACGCATCTGCCCAACATGGAAGCTGTCGCCATCGCGGAACAAAGCATCAAACTGGCTGCCGTCGCGCTGAAACTCGGTCCCTTCATTGAAGATTTTCCCGAAGGTTTCCTGGATCGTTACGATCTGTTCACCGATGCCGATCTTTCCGCCCAGTTTCTGTTGCAGATAGGGTGCCGCTGAAAGGTGGTCAGCATGCACATGGCTTTCCAGAATCCACTCGACCCTTAGCTCATTGTCGCGAACATAAGCGACGATCTGATCCGCTGAGTCGGTCTTCGTTCGGCCCGAGGCGTGATCGAAGTCCAGAACGCTGTCGACGATTGCGCAGGCCGTCCCTTCGGGTTCCTGCACAAGGTATGAGACCGTATTGGTTTCAGGGTCGAAAAACGCTTTCACAATTGGTGTCATCTGGCTCTCCGTCAGCGCGCAGTTCATCATATATGTTTTTCAGAATATGATGCAACCGGCAATCTTTGATTTGATGCGTGTCAAGGCAAGTTAATCCAAATCCGATTAGAATTTAATCATTCTGCCTTAGGTTGCCGATACCGGGTGGGCGACAGGCAGTTTTCCGCGCGTTTGTTCGCCAAGATAACCAGGTCTTAAAACCGTTACCTATATCGGTGACAGTGATAGAAATTGGGAGGAATAAAATGTCTGCAAAAAGTTTGTATTCCGAAGCCGAACATCTGGAGCAAAAGCTGCAGAATGCCTGTTTTGAGACCCGGCTTGCTCTTCAGCCCAGTGTAACCAAAGTGATTGATCGGATGCGTCAGGAAGGCATGCACGTGCCATCGCGCCTGCGGCACCTGGATGCGGCTTTGTGCGAAGATGCCATAGAGGCGCAGTTCGACAATATGCCGGTCTGAGGCGAAGTATCAGCCAAACGAGATTCCCAAGATCACCAGCATTAGGCCAATCACCGAAAGAAAAAGCGAAGCCAGGTTCCACGGCAGGACGCTTTGAACAGCGGCGCGCAATTCATCGTCCGACAGGCCGGATTTGCGCGCTTTCATCACACGCAGGATACACCAAACCAGCCCCAGCAGGCCTGCAAGTGACAGGGCGGCACCGCCCCAGGTGATGATTTCGAACATGGTTCCCCACATTTTTCCGCAAATCCTGGTTGCGCTTAGCGGATCGACCGACCGCGCACAAGCCCATCGAGGATTGGATGCTTGCAGCTCACGCGGCGGCAATGTATCCGGCTAACTGCCGTTGCTAATGCATCAGATCGCAGCCTTTTGGAGAGATGAATATGGAAGACGTGACCGAAGATCAGGCCGCCGCCAACTACCGTGTAACAGCGGGCGAGCTGCGTCAGTTCGTAGAACGGATCGAACGCCTGGATGCCGAAAAAAAGGACCTGGCGGAGCAGCAGAAAGAGGTCATGGCCGAAGCCAAAGCCCGCGGTTACGACACAAAAGTGATGCGCAAGGTCATCGCTCTGCGCAAACGCGACAAGGACGATATCGCCGAAGAAGAGGCGGTACTTGAAATGTATAAGGAAGCGTTGGGGATGTGAGCCGGGCCTGGGGTTAGGGTTTCAGGACCTTCACCCCGGCTATCGTTTCCAACTTGGTCAGATCCTGCTCGTACAGTTCGGAAAATGCGTCGATGATCTCATCGCTCCAGCCGGGCAGGTCCAGTTCTTCTTCCATTTTGTCCGGCTGAGCATGGTTTGCCAGAATGTCTGCAAGAACGTCTCGGGTTTCAGCCTGTGAAAGCGTCGAAACCTGGTCCAGAATCGCCTGCGCTTGTGATTGACCTTCTTCGGTCAGCAAAGAGATCAGCAGGTCATATTCATCTTTGATCGCAGCGTCCGCAGCAAGTCCGCCGACGCTGCGCACAACGTCCCCCCACAGCAGCGGGATGTCCTCATTGCACCACAGGGTGATCTGCACTGCGGGGGCAAAGTCGCGAACATCTTCGATCATCTCAACCCAGCTGAGGTGACTTAGATCATTGTTGCGGATCACGTCCTCGCGCGCCTGTTCCGGTAATGACATCAGGTGTTTTGGGATAAAACTACCGGGGTTCCTGAGCGCCAGATACAATTCCAACTGACAATCGCTAAAGGACTCTTCCAGAACAGATAAGCGTTTGCCCGCGGAAGGATAGAATTGCCCACCGGCAAGAACCAGGTCTTTCTCGCCAATGAATTCGGCACTGGTGAAAATGGCGCGCTTTGCCTCTGGGTGGATTGGAAGATTGCCCCGCATACTTTCAATCTCATCCGGCAATGGAGGGCGCGTATTCAAGGCCTGAAATGCGGGTTTGAACACTTGCCGGTAACGACGAGGACCAAAGAAAGTCGCACCATTTCGAGCCAGTACGTCCCCATTGGCTTGCAACGACCTTAGCAGTCGCCCCTCATCGGTAAAAGCCGCGCCTGCGTGGATAGCAACCTGCATGTTTGGTTCTTGTCCTTGCATTCCTGAACCTGCCTGTCGAATTACAGGCTGTGCCAGGGACAGTCAAATCCACAGCCCCCACTTAAAGGTGATCGGTCTCATCACAGGAAAATCCAAAATCCCTGAGTTAGGATGAAAAATGAGGCTTGCAGTCCGTTAAAAGAGTAAGTAATCGACACTCAGCGCCCCTATAGCTCAGCTGGTAGAGCAACTGATTTGTAATCAGTAGGTCCGCGGTTCGAGTCCGTGTGGGGGCACCATTTAAGCAAAAACTATATTTTATTTTCAACACGCTAGACGACGTCACTGGCGATCTTTCCCCCAATTTATCCCCCAAAGGTTTCGCGGCTATTGCAGGGTGCGGCGCATCCCGCCCAAACACCTAAAGACCCCAGCTAGGACCACTTAGATCACCTTTGGTGACTTTCGGGTGGGTAAGGTAGCCCAGATCGTCCAGACAAAAAAAGAGGGGCTAGGGCAGGTATTTTTTCCACGCTCCGTGAGACCTGCACATCACATGGCTATGGCAGGGTGCGGCGCATCAGCATCGCCAGCTTGCGGATCGCCTGCGCTTCCTGCGTCCTGCCGCCGTGACGGTAGTTTCCATGCCTGTCGCCTTCAGGCGCACCGCCACGGGCTCCGTGAAGGCGGCAGACGGTCCACCCGCGCACCGCCGGGCCTTTGCACCTCTCGCCCGTGCGCTTCGATGTAGCCGTACATCTGGGCGCTGCATTCATCAATTCGACAAGGTACATGGGGTTAGTGTCAGGTTTCGGCATTGCCCCCTCCTGGTGCGATCTGTGGGATAGCAAGAAATAGCTGACAACATTATTTTCTTACCCAAAAGCGGCCATTGGCAAGATAGTTGAACAACTTCCGCTTAGCGGACTTTTCCGCCATTCGAAGGTACTGACCCAACTAGTGCTTCGGCACCCAAACCTGCCGTTCAGCCCACAGTGGACGAGTGATTGTTTCAAACTCAAATTGGTCACTGGGTTCGGTTCAGTTTTAAGCCTAGCTACTGCATTGAAATCTGTGCCGTGCAAGCATGACTAACATTAAAAGACCGCCCGCATCCTCAATCCCAAAACCAGACTGTGGTTTGCTGTTGGGTTCAGAGCGGGGTTCTTGATATATTGAACGTCGGGTGTGATCTGAATGTTCTCTGAAACTTGGAGTCGCGTGAACAATTCGATTGTGTACTGGTCACTCAAGCCCGAACCATAAGTGGTTTCATTTGGTTGACCCCAATTGACACCAAAACCCAACAGGCTGTCACCCGCGCCGAAATGATGCGCAAACCCAGCACTTACAGATTTCTGTAAAATGGTGCCGCCATCTTTGGCATAACCGGCCCGGAAAAAAGGCATCCACTTCTCGTCAAAGGAGCGGGAGTAGGAAAAGTTCACGCCCCATCCGTCGGGTACTCCGGCCGCCTGGCGTTCGTCGATATGCCAGAGCGTCAAATGCGTGTTGTCCAGATAGAACCGGTCCTGTGACGTGACCCAACCGATCTCAAGCGTTTTAAAAAATTCGCCGTCCCCAACTGTATCAAAACCATTCATCGGATCGGTCGAATCCGCATTAGCGTCAGCAAAACCTGTCACGAAATAAAGGTTGTCGGTGATCATCCCATTTACGAACAAACCAAGCGCTGCATCGTCGGGCAGAGCCATTGCGGCTCCACCGGTCCCAAAGGCGAAATTGAAGAAGCCAGTCCAGGGAGAAGCCAGCGCGTATACATCCGTCCAGTCGGTAACATCGAGCATGCCGCCAATAATTTCCAGGCGCCCACCGCGCAGGTTTTGTTTCCAGTAAAAGTTGGTCAGCCTGTTGCCAGCATCGCTCAGCGAACTAAGCATCGCCCCGGCTAGACCAATATCCGCTGCCGCTGCGCTAACCGGTGGGCCGGAATACCCATGGCGATTTTCAACTTTCCAAACAAAAGTCCCTGTGTTGTCGCCACCTCGTCCAACCAGTTCCCATTGGCCATAGAAACGCACGGCGCCGCTGGTGAAACTGTTTTCTCCGCTGATCGTGTTCGATGGAAACAGCCCCGCGGTAGTGTAATCCAGAGTGTATGAGATGCCGGTTCTTTGGCGGAAACGCTCTGTCCATTCCCGATAGCTGAGCAAGACATCCTGCCCAGTTAGCGTGTCTTTTTTTCTGGCGTCATTGCGCAACTGGCTTGGGACTGCATCAGGCCCACCAAATCGGATAGTGGTCTGAGGCAGAATGGTTGTTGAACTTGCATCTTCAGCCAACGCATCATGTGCTACAAAATTCAGACCAACTCCTGCTCCGATCAAAACAATCGTAAGAAACCTGCTCATTGCTTTTTCCCAATCGATCTTATTTTCAGGCGACATATCCACCCGATACCTTGCACCAGAAAATGCTGACCCTGGCGGATTCCAGGATCAGCGTTAATTGAGCTAGACGTGGCCGGAGAATGGTCGGCGTGCGCAACCCGCGTGGATCCAATTGGTCAGTGACGTGTAGTCCCAAACAGGCATGTTCACCAACCGCTGAACTGCATGCGCATGTGGGGACAGTTCGGTACATTCCAACAGGATCACACCGATATCGGGGTCTTTTGCCAAAAGGCGTTTGATCCCGGTAAGCACGTCTTGTTCAAATTTCACTGGATTGTAAGCACCCTGAACGGCCATGGCCCTGGCGAACTCGATGTCATCTTCGCACCCTTCGACCACGACGCGATTGGCCTTGTCATCCGGACTCAGCCCGCAGTTCTCCATCGCCGGGCCTTCGCGCAGAAGCGGCCCGTTGGCGGTCAGCACACCAACTTTTTTGTTGCCGGGCAAAGACCGGACCATCATTGGCAGCATCATCAGGCTGGATGAAAAGAATGGCGTATTGATCCGCTCTTGAACCGCAATCTGGTAGTGACCAAAGAAGCCACAGTTCCCCATGATCGCCCGCACGCCCTGCATTTCAAGCCACTGCGCGGCCTCGACGCAGGCATCGGTGAACTGCTCGACAGGTGTTGTCGCCATCACGTCCAGAACATTTTCGGCATTCATCTCGCGATACAGCATCGGGAAATCGAACGTCGTCGCGTTTCCCATGTTGCCCGGTATCATCGGCAGGTTGGCCTGAAACTGGATCAGTCCAACAGTCAAACCCGAGACATTGCGCCCAGGCCACCAGGTAACATCTGTATTGTTGAAACCAGACTGCGGCGCGTAAAGATCATTGCCTCGTGAACCCGGATCAACCGTCTTCCAGTCAACGGTCGGTATTGTGCCGTCGGCCGCCGTCTGCGCCGTTGCCTGGCTGGAGCTGGCGATCACACTCGCGCTGAATGCGGCTGCCCCAACGGCTGCGGTTCCCATGAATTCACGTCTATCTATGACGGTTCCGGTGTCGGTATCATCAGGCGGCAGTTCGGGGTCATAATCGGTACTCATCCTGGTTTTCTCCCATTCCTAGTTAGATTGAAATGTGGCAGCCTACTGAGAAAAGCTGCGCCCAAAATCGATGCATCCAGCTGGTGAGCGGTTTGCACAATGGGCTGGCATGCTTGAACTCCGTCACGATGTTGGAACTCAAAGCACTGCGGCTGAAATCACCGAGGTGCCTGATGATCATAGACAATTGATGAAAGTTCGCGCCTGACAGGTTTGGCACCAATTGGGCGGAAAAGTTGTCAAACCTGTCAGGTCTGTCAAATTTTTTTACCCAGCGGGCGGAAACAGTGATGTTATGGGATTATGAACAATGACCGCCTGATTACCGGGCCGGATGCACGGTCCAGCATGTCGACATTGCCTTTGGTTCGGCTGATATCAGCCCATCCGGTCCTTGAGGAGATGGACAAACGAGGCCTGCCTTCTGACGACGTTCTGGACAGCGTCGGCCTTAACCGCGAGGCACTGCTGGATTCGGACACGTTTGTGCATGCGATGGTCATGTATCAGTTTCTTGAGGCTGCGGCCGATGCGTCAGGCGAGAGGGATTTTTGCGCCAGAATTGGTGAGAATCTGGATCTGAGCAAATGGTATCCAACCGTTGGCGTTTCCAAAACGGCCTCTACCATTGGCGACCTGTTGACTGCGTGGGTTGTCTCCGCGACTAAGCATTCCAGTGCAATTCAGCAAAGGCTGGATGTTCATGGGGCTATGGCCATCATAAGTGGGCACAGATCCTTTAAATTGTCGCTTACACCTGCTCAGGTCGACGGGTTTCATGTGGGCTTTCTGATTTCAATTTTGCGACACGCCATGGGCCCAGACTGGAAGCCGTCAGAGGTATTGGTAACGGTCAGCGAATCAAAGGCATTGCCACGGATATTTCACGGCATCCACGCAGTAAAAGGGGACCGCCAAGGCCACAAGATCCGGTTCCCAGCCCAATGGCTTGCCAGGCAATTCGACGAGGCCGATTTTCTCAGGCGGGCTCTTCTAGAAAAAGAAAGCCAGAACCCAGCTAAATCCATCGTTTCTTCAATCAAGCAAGCCCTCAGGCCCCATATTGGCGAACCCGGTTTGTCCGGGCCAAAGATGGCATCGATTTGCGGCATGAACTACCGCATTCTGATGCGGCTGCTTGCCTTTGAGGGCACAAATCTCACCCAAATCACCAATGATCTGAAATGTGAAATTGCAGTGGGTGCCCTGGCGCAGGAAAAAACGAGTATTTCTGAAATCGCTGGCCAACTAGGCTACTCAGACTCAACCAGTTTCACCCGTGCGTTCCGAAAATGGACAGGGTTCTCCCCGACCAAGTACCGGGAATGGAAACTGTGACGACGTCAAAATGGCGTCGGATTATTCGGAAAACGAACGGTAGAATTAGTTTGTTTCGGCGTTTTCATGCTCTCTGCAACTTATGCCCGCTTTCTGCCCTTCGCGTCGTATGCTGCGAGCCAAACCAACGAGCACTTTGGGCTCGATGCGGACATTCAGTTAATAACGCCCAATGTCTGCAATGCGGTGCCGTTTCAACCGATCGCCGCAACACATTCATGGAACGTCTCTGCTGGTGAGAAGTAATGCAACGTTTTTCTTGGCCGCTCGTTGAGTTCACGAGCAACTGCGTCGAGATGTTCCTGGCTGTGCACTGAGAGGTCGGTGCCCTTTGGGAAGTACTGGCGCAGGAGACGGTTGGTATTCTCGTTGGTGCCGCGTTGCCACGGGCTGTGCGGGTCGCAAAAGTAGATGTCGAGATCGGTGGCCAGTGCCAGGTTCTTGTGATCGGCAAGCTCTTTGCCGCGGTCCCAGGTCAGCGTCTGGCGAAGCTCTCTCGGCAGATGTTGGATTTGTGCGGTCAGCGCAGCCACGACAGTCTGCGTTTCTTTCCCGCCCACCTTCACGAGCATGACATAGCGCGTGCGCCGCTCCACCAGCGTCGCGATGAAGCTGTTCTTCGAGCCGGCGATCAGGTCACCTTCCCAGTGGCCGGGAATGGCGCGGTCTTCGACAGCGGCCGGGCGTTCCCGGATCGAGATCGCATCCTTGATTTGACCGAGCCCATCCCGCTTCAGGCTAGCATGGCGAGACCGGCGGATGGCACGTGTCGCGCGCAAATGTGCAAGCAACTCCTTCTTCAGAACGCCACGGGCCTGGATAAACAGGCTTCTGTAGATCGTTTCGTGAGACACACGCTCGCCCTCGTCGTCGGGATGCTCGCGCTTCAGCCAACCCGCGATTTGCTGCGGCGACCACTTGCGTTCGAGCTTCTGAGCTATTGTGTGACAGAGCGCCGGCCTCTCCGCCAGCTTGCAGGGCTTCGGACGCCGTGCACGCTCCCAGGCTGCCTGATCGGACTGGGTGGCCCGGTAATGCTGACGCCCCCCGTTGCGCCGCACCTCCCGGCTGATCGTCGATGGAGATCGGCGCAGCTGACGCGCAATTGTACGAACGGACAACTCGGCTCCAAGCCCGCGTGAGATTTCTTCGCGCTCTGCCGTTGTCAACGCCCACCGTGATCGCCGCCGCTCTGGTGGCCGTATACCACCCGTTCTCGCAAGCAGGGGATAGATCGACGACGAGCCTCGATCAAACAACCGACCGATCGAGCTCATCGACTCTCCGCGCTGCCAGCGATCCCAAATCTCTGCCTTCTGTTTCTCCGTAAAATAAATCCGACGACGATAAGCCATACCAACACTCCATCCTTGCTTCCAAAGTGAAGTGTTGCGGCGATCCGTTGAGTCCGCCGCCCAAAGCGGTCAAATTAAATTCGCGCTCTTCGTTCGTGCGGCAAGATCGCCTGAGAGCCAACGGCATGGGATATGAAAACAAATAAGCCCTTAGCGCGACAACAATCAGATAAGTCTGGAGGATAACGGTTGGCTGATCAAAAGTTCACCTTGCCTACACCTTTGCCGGAGTTACCTTGCATTGCTAATAAGGAGAGTAGAATGGGCCAGATGCAAGATAACAGCAACAATTCCAAGGTTTATCTCAACGGTCTGGGCCTAGGATCTATATCGGCCGCAGTTTATCTGGTGCAGAAAGCCGGTTTTGATCCGGCGAACATCCATATTTTCGAACAAAACCCGGAGAGAGATCTGGTAGGCGGCTCGATGGATGCCTCAATGAAAATGGTCGACGGCAAGCCTGTCTATTTTATGCGCGGTAGCCGGATGTACGAAGACAAGGTCTACTGCTGCACCAAAGAGCTTTGGTCGCTTATCCCCTATGACGAACATGGTTCTTGCCTCGACGATCATGAGCGCAACCATGAAGAATGCCAGGTCGATACCGTCGTCCGCCTGCTGCATGCAGATGGCGAAAAGGACAGCGGCCACGACCTCGGCCTCGGCCCAATTGAGACAGTTCAGATGGCGCGCTTGATGGCGACACCCGAGTCGTCGATTCCCGATGATGCCAAAATCACCGACTATTTCAGTCACGCCTTTTTCCGCAGCAACTACTGGTACATGTGGCGCGCCCTTTTCGCATTTCAGCCATGGCACTCGGCGGTCGAGATGCGGCGCTATATGCGTCTGTTCTTCCATCGGATGTCCGATATGGAGAAGATGACCTCGCTAGAGCGTACCCGCTACACTAATTACCATTCCTTCATCTTGCCGGCGCTGCGTTTGTTGACCGAGAAAGGCGTTCAAATCCACTATAACTGCCGCGTTACGGACGCGGACTTCAAAGTTGACGGCACACAGCGCTGGATTGAGCGCTTGCATTTGGAGAGCTCGGACGGTGAGGTCATGGACCCGATCGAGGTTCAGCCGCACGATAGGGCATTCTTGACGATTGGTTCAATCGTATCCAATCACGCCTATGGGTCCCACGACCAACGCGTCTCGATGTCGCCCCCGGAGAAGCCAGGCGGAGCGTACTTGCTCTGGCAGAAATTGGTGGCTAAGCAATCTGACTTGGGCCGCCCTGAGCGCTTCCTGCGGGATGTATCGCTCTCCAGGATGATGCATTGCACTGTGACCTTCCGCGGCAGCCTTTTTGAGCGAAAGTTCCAGTGGCTCGTAGAGCGGTTGATGGGACGGCAAAGCCCATTACCCCTTACGCACTCACCTTGGATCTTGCATCTGCACACCTATCGGCAACCCTTTTATCCTGGACAGGCCGCTGACACCTGCGTGATCTGGGTTTCAGCCCTCGGCGAGGACAACGAAGGGCAATTCGTGAAAAAGCCAATGTATGAGTGTACAGGGCGCGAGATTCTGGAGGAGATCCTTGGTCATCTCTGGGGCGACCTGGACGGGGACGAAAAAACAGAACTCCTTGACACCTCGTACTGCGTGCCCTGTCGCTTGCCCTACGGCATTTCTCAGTTTTTGCCTCGTGCAGAAGGGGACCGGCCACCTGTCATTCCCGAAGGTTCTCAGAACTTCGCATTGCTGGGGCAGTTTGTGGAGATCCCCGACGGGATCGTGTTCACCACCGAGTACAGCGTCCTCGGGGCGATCTTGGCGATCAAGGGGCTGGTGAACGCCTCGATCGAACCTCCTGCGATGTATTTCGGCCAGCACGACCCATGGACAAACTTGGCGACGGCCAAGGCTATCCTCAGATGAGGGTCGTACTACCCCCCCCCAAAAAAAATTGCCACTAGACTGGCCGCAAGAGGGGGTTCTGCACTTTCAGCAAAAGACTGCTTGGTCCGCAAGGCGGTCGTTCAGGCAACGTGCAGCGAACGGCGGCATTGAGCCCAATCTGCTCATTCATGAAAGGTGCGGCATCCGTCACGAAGGGCGGAAAGCAGTCATTCGCTGCAGGCGCATGAAATGCAAGCCAAAATAGAAAAGCGGTCACTCGAGATGGATGAATGAGGCCTCAGGAGGCGTCCCGTTCGAATATGGAGCATGCTTTCTTCACACCCCACAGAACACTCAGACGTTTTTATGTTTTGCAGGGGCTCTGCCTCGCCTTCACCGTTCGCGAAAAGAAGTTGGAGCAAGTACGCTCCAAGGCGATCGGCTTCAGTTAGCGTTCAGTGATTTGGACGACAACGATGAGTGTCCGCCCGAAACCAATTCATCTATGAACTTCGAAAACAACTCACCTTGAGATCGGATCTGCAGTTTTGAATAAACATTCCTTCGGTGGATACGCACAGTGCCGGGGGAAATTTTGAGGATGCGCCCCACAGCGTCTGCGGAATGACCTTTGAGCGTGTATTCGACGACCTGGCGTTCTCTTGGCGTCAGGGCACCCTGTCCGAAATTGGTAAAAGCAAGGGCCACGCTTTGATAAAGATCATCATCTGCTACCTCGCCTTCAACAGATCCAAACCGGTTGGCAAGATCGTCCCAGTGTCTTTTGCATGTCGCCTGCACAATGGGCCAAAACTCATTGAGTTGTCGGAAATCCTTGGCTGAAAAAGCCTTTTGCTCACGCATCACGGAAACAACCACACTGGCGGATTCAGGAAGCCGGATCACAAAGCCCATTTCTTCCGCAAGCCCGGTTCGGGCATAATAGCTGCGATAGTATTCGCCCTGAAAAAACCTGTCCGGTGCCAGATCGCGAATTCGATGCAGTCCGGGAACGAAATCGGTCTCGCAAACAAGATAAAATGGGTCAAGCAAGTATGGGCCTTCCTGATAGTCCTCAACAAAGACCTTGCGCTTATTTTTTGGGAAATCGTCATACAAATCCAAAGGGCGGGCTTGGCCAAAATATCCAAATACAACAGTGTAATCGAACGGGGTGATCTGCCTCAGCGTATCAGACAAGGTTTGTGCAAAGCTCTCTGAGCCGATAGCGTCAATGAGCGTGCCGGTTGCTTCGTACAAAGCTTTCATGATCCTCCTCCGCGCCCTGCTATTCAGATTGATATACTAAAAACATGGTATATACACTGAAACAAGTTTTTCTTACAGTTTTTCCAATATAGATAGTAGTCAACAAATCGGAAAAAGATAGAAATAAATGGAAAACGGGGGATATGTTGGCGAGGTTGAGCCAGCTGGCAAAAAACCGATCGCAGAACTGCGTGGAGTGACAAAGCGCTTTGGCGAAGTGTTGGCCGCCAGTGATTTGAACCTTTCGATTGCCGAGGGCGAGTTCCTTTCCTTTCTAGGCCCGTCCGGATGCGGCAAGACAACAGCTTTGAGGATGCTGGCAGGTTTCGAAACCCCCACCGAAGGGGATGTGTTGCTGGATGGAAAGGTGGTGAACACGCTCGAAGCGCACCACCGTCCGGTGAACATGGTGTTTCAGCAATATGCACTGTTCCCACATATGACCGTGGCGCAAAACATCGGGTACGGGTTACGCCAGATCCGCCCGCGCATACCAAAGGCAGAGATTTCGGAACGGGTGAGCAAAGCCCTTGATGTGGTGCAACTGGCAGGCTTTGAGGATCGCAAGATCTGGGAGATGTCAGGCGGCCAGCAACAGCGCGTGGCCCTGGCCCGCGCTATCATCAATGAGCCCAAACTCCTGTTGCTGGACGAACCCATGGCCGCGCTTGATCGCAAGTTGCGTAAGGAGATGCAGATCGAACTGCAGGATCTGCAACGCCAGTTGGGTATCACCTTTGTACTGGTGACACACGACCAGGAAGAGGCACTATCGATGAGCGATCGTATTTGCATCATGCGGGACGGCAGAATTGTGCAGATCGGTAGCCCGCAAGAGTTGTATGATCGCCCAAATTCTCGCTATGTCGCTGATTTTGTAGGCACGTCCAACTTCTTTAATGGCAAACTTCAGCGTTCGACGGACGGCTTGTCTGAGGTGCTTCTGGACAATGGAATGCGGATACAGGGCATGCCCGGTGATGGTCTTGTCGACGGGCAGGAGGTGTGCGTTAGCGTGCGCCCTGAACAAATGAAACTGCGCCGTCAGGGCAAAGGTCTTGAGGTCGAAGTCCACAACCGAATTTTTCTTGGCGAACACACTGAATACCTGGTGACGCACGAAACCCTTGGTGACTTCCTCGTACTCGCTCCGCGTCAGGCGGACCTTAGCGAAGGTGCTTTTGCCGTCCGCGACAAAGCCCTGGTCTCGTGGGAGACATCGGCGGCGCTCATTCTCGACCGAAATTAACGACGTCCACAACAACCATGCAAAAGGGAGTAAAGAAAATGACAAAGACCATCGACCATATCTCCAAGAAGGAGTTCATGGAGAAGCTGGAAAGCTACCGGAAGGGCTCAATCACGCGGCGCCATTTCCTGAATGTAACCGGCCTTGGTGCGGCAGCGGCTGTGATGGGGGCCTCGGTGCCCGGTTTGCGCCCACAACCTGCATATGCTGGCGATATTGGTGATCGCGTGGTTCTGGCTACATGGCCGAACTATCATGATCTGGCCAACTTTGACGCCTTTACCGAGGCGACCGGCGCACATGTGCAGGTCAACGTCTTTGGCTCGAACGAAGAAATGCTAGCCAAGTTGCAGGCCGGTGCCACAGGTTGGGATGTCTATGTGCCCACCAACTACACGTTTGAAGATTACGTCAAAGAGGATCTGATCGAACCGTTGGATACGTCGATGTTGCCGAACTATGATGCGTCGGCCTTTGATGCGCGCTACGCCGAGGCAGGTTCAGTCAACGGTAAGCTCTATGGTGTTCCCAAGAACTGGGGATCGACCGGCATGGCCGTCAACACTAAGCACAATGGTGGAAATGCGATTTCATCATGGCGAGAGTTCTTTGATATCACCATGGGCAAGTTCTCGGGTCGTACTATCGTGCACGACTATCAGCTGACCACGATTGGCAGCGCCCTGAACGCCTTTGGCTATTCGTTCAATTCGGTTGACGAGAAAGAGCTGGCCGATGCCGAGAAACTGCTGATTGACGTGAAGCCACATCTGTTTGCCATTACGTCGGACTATCAGCCGGGTATGCGTAATGGGGATGCCTGGTTGACCATCTGCTGGTCCGGCGACGGCAAGCAGCTGAACACCGACATACCCGAGATCGCCTATGTGCTTGGCAAAGAGGGCGGCGAAATCTGGAGCGATTACTGGGCGATCCCCAAAAGCTCCGAGCGCAAGGCAGCGGCCTATGCGTTGATCAACTTCATGCTGGATCCGAATGTTAACGTCAAAGAAGTGCTGGCGCACGGCTATCCGACGGCAGATTCCCGAACATATGATCAACTGCCCGAAGAGTTGAAGAATGATCCGATCATCTTCCCGGCTCAGGAGCTTTTGAGCCCACTGGAATTCGGGGCCGCAGTCACTCTGACCGATCCGAACCGCGCCGAGCTGATGGCTCGGTTCAAGTCGGCCTGATCTGAACTAAGGTGAAGACAACATGACGAAAAGAACACGCAACTGGTTGTTGTTGGCACCTGCGGGAACTTGGTTCCTCGTGATGCTGATCATTCCGTTAACAGTTGTCTTCATCTTTAGCTTTGGAGAGCGAGCCTCGTCAGGTGGCGTTGAGCTCGCTCTCACTTTGGAACAATACACCAACCTTCCTGCACGCTGGGCAGCGTTCAAAAATACGATGACGTTGGCGCCGTTAGGAACCATGGCGGCGCTGCTTATCGCCTATCCCCTGGCTTACTTTCTCGCTGTCAAAACGACTCCGAGGTGGAAAACCATCCTGTTGGTTCTGGTGATCGTGCCATTCTGGACGTCGATCCTGATCCGCAGTTACGCTTGGATTTTCCTGCTGGGTGGACGCGGGATACCTGCCTTGTTCGAATGGGTCGGAATTGAGGGACTACGCCTAATCAACACGCCGTTTGCGGTGCTGGTTGGGATTATCTATGGGTATCTACCGCTGATGGTGTTCCCAATCTATGTCAGCCTCGACAAACTCGACAAACGCCTGCTCGAGGCGTCGTCTGATCTGGGCGCAAAGCCGTGGAAGACCTTTCTTCAGATCACGCTCCCGCTTTCGGTGCCCGGCATTGCGACTGGTTGCATGCTCGTCTTTATCCTGTTGATGGGCGAATACCTGATCCCGGCTCTGCTGGGCGGTGGCAAAGTGTTCTTTGTTGGCAATGCACTGGTCGACCTGTTCCTTCAGTCACGCAACTGGGCCTATGGGTCGGCGGTTGCTGTCACCCTTGTGGTCGTCATGCTGATTACCGTCACGATCTACATGCGGCTGATTAGCCGCCTCGGCGCAAGCCGTGAAGACGTATCGATTATGTGAGGCTATGCGATGAGACTGTATGCAATCTGCGTTTACCTTTTTCTCTACATTCCTATCGGTGTCATCGCCCTGTTCAGCTTTAACGCCGGTCGACACGCGAGCCAGCTTCAGGGGTTCTCAACCAAATGGTATGGCAAGGCGCTGTCCAATCCGTTCGTGATGGACGCGCTGGAAACCAGCCTGGTCGTGGCATTTTGTTCGGCGCTGTTTGCCAGCGTCTTTGGCACCATGGCCGCCGTCGCCCTGCAGGGCATTCGTGGTCCCGTGCGAGCTACCTTTGATCTGCTGATCTATGTTGCGGTGATGATCCCCGGCATTGTAATTGGGATCGCCACTTTGATCGGGCTGGTCACCGTATTTGACCAACTGAACCCGCTGATTGCGGCGATTTGGCCGGACGGGTTCAAGCCGCCAAAGCTGCGCATGGGCATCGGCTCGCTGATCGCCGCCCACACGATGTTCTTGATGGCGCTTGTGGTAATTATCGTACGGGCACGGCTCGCGGGGATGGATCGCGCGCTGACCGAGGCCTCTTCGGATCTCTACGCCACGCCGATGGGAACGTTCCGACAGGTGACATTGCCGATGATCTTTCCGGCCATCCTGGCGGGTTTTTTGCTGAGCTTCACCTTTAGCTTCGACGACTTCATCATCGCGTTCTTTGTGGCGGGCTCAGAAACGACGCTGCCGATCTATGTGTTCTCATCCATCCGACGCGGTGTGACACCTGAAATCAACGCGATTGGAACGATGGTGATGGGCGTGTCTCTGTTACTGCTGATTACCGCCCAGTTGTTGCTGCAACGCGGAGGTAAAAAGTCCCGATGACCCTTGCAGAAAAATCTCTTAAGGCCCGACCTTTTCCGATACTCGGCGGCAAGGTTGTTCTGGTGACAGGCGCCGGATCAGGAATTGGCCGGGCAGGGGCAATGGCCATGGCCCGTCATGGCGCCAAAGTTATTGTGACAGATCTGGACGCCGACAAGGCTGCGCATGTGGTCGAAGACTTACATGGCGAGGGGCTGGTGGCGGCCTCGAGAGGGCTAGATGTCACCGACGATCAGGCAGTCAAAGCCGAGGTCGACAGAGTCGTCAAAGCTTACGGGCGCCTTGATGTCCTGCACTCTCACGCTGGCTATCAGGTTGAAGGCAACCTTGAGCAGGTGCCCGTTGAAGGTTTGGACATGTCCTGGCGATTGAACGTGCGGTCGCATTTTATCGCGGCTCGCGCTGCGGTGGGTCCCATGCGCGAGCAGGGAGGTGGCAGTGTAATCATCACTTCGTCAAACTCGGGTGTGCAATACGACCGCGAAATGATTGCCTATGCCACTACCAAGCATGCAGTGGTCGCCATGACCCGTCAGATGGCCGCAGATTATGCCAAACACAATGTTCGTTTTAACGCCCTGTGTCCGGGTTTTATCGACACGCCGTTTAACGCCGGTTTCGAAGTGCAAATGGGCGGGCGCGAAAAGCTAGAAAACTACGTGTCTGAAACCATTCCGATGGGACGCTGGGGCACGACCGAAGAAATGGCCGATTCAATCCTGTTTCTGGCCTCCGACATGTCCACCTTTATGACGGGCCATGCGCTGGTCATCGATGGCGGAGAATGCATCTGAACTTCTGTACGGAGCACCAATATGACCAATAGCCTCAAGACACCCAATGGCCGCCTCGCGGGAAAAGTTGCCGTGATTACAGGGGGAGCCACTGGAATGGGGCGGGCCACCGCGCTGATGTTTGCCGAAGAAGGTGCCAAGGTCAGCATCTTTGATATCAAGAATGAAGAGGGTCGGAAAACAGTCGACATGATCCGCGACACAGGTGGTGAGGCGGCATTTTTTCATGCTGATGTCACCAAGGACGCCGAGATCAATGCTGCCTTTGACGCTGCCCTTGAAGCCTTTGGACCCTATAATGTCCTGTTCAATCACGCAGGAACCATCATCGTCAAAGCGATGCATGAAACCAGCGAAGAAGAATATGACTGGTTGATGGATGTAAACGTGAAATCGGCCTTTCTGACCTGCCGTCGTGCGGTTCAAGACATGAGCGCAAATGGCGGCGGCTCAATCGTGATTACTTCGTCTATTGCGGCTGAACTGGGCTATGCGTTGGAGTCAGTCTACTGCATGTCAAAAGGCGCGGTTCTTCAACTGGCGCGCACGATCTCAACCGAATATCGCGATGCGGGCATCCGGTGTAACGCGGTCTGCCCTGGGTTTGTTGAAACGGCGCATGGCCTCAAGGAAATAGCAGAGTTGGACGCCGCCGGACAGGAATGGGAAGACTCTGGGATGGCGGCAACGCAGGGACGCATTTGCTATCCAGAGGAAGTGGCCGCGGCGGTGGTTTTTCTTGCATCTGATGAGGCCAGCTTTGTGAACGGCAATGCAACCTATGTTGACAACGGCTGGTACGCAAAAGGTTAAATGCCAAGCGAATAGGACAATCATGACCATCGGACTTTGAGTTGCACGATCACTTTGGCGGCGCAGCGAATGGCTGGATCGGTGGAGCCGCAATGCGGCGAGAACTTTCACGACGAATGACTGCAATGGGCCGGATGCGGCTTCTGGAGCATTTCAGCCGAAGGTCGGGAAAGTCCGCGAGGCGGTCATTCGTCGCAACTCTCTCCAATGTCTGCTTCGCGGACTTTCCATCCGTTCCCCTGTTTGGGATCTAGGACCGCAGGCAGCCCAAAGCGGACATGACCGAGCTGCTCGTCGGGCGGAAAGCCGTCCTTCGCTGTAATGCGCTCTAACGGCAGCAACGGGCGAAGCCGCTGGATGCTGTTGCAGCAAGAAAATCTAGGCAGCTAGGGCGGTTTTTATTAGGCTGCATTGAAAGGCAACAAATAGAGGGTTTAAATGTATAGGTTATTGTCAATGGCAATTGGGCTCAGCCTTGCTGCCTCTCACTCATGGGCCGCTGATGAGGCCCCTCCCAATATTCTTGTTATCATGGCCGATGACGTGGGCTGGGCGAGTTTGGGTGCGTACCACGGTGGAATCAAAAGTATTAAGACACCCAATCTCGACCAACTTGCGATGGGCGGTGCGCGCCTGACAGATTATTACGCCGAACCAAGCTGTACGGCCGGGCGCTCAGGCTTCATGACTGGACAGATGCCTATTCGGACAGGGATGCACACGGTTGGTCTTCCCGGAGACCCAGTCGGCCTACACCCCGATGATCCGACCCTTCCGATGTTCCTAAAACAACAGGGATACACGACAGGACAATTTGGCAAGAACCACCTTGGAGATTTGAACGAATTCCTACCCACGACCAAAGGGTTCGATGAATATTGGGGCTGGCTGTATCACTTGAACGCAATGGAATACACGTCTGACCCGGACTGGCCGGATGATCCTGAGTTTGAGGCGCAATTTGGTCCGCGCAATCTCATTCATTCCTTTGCCACCGACGAAGACGATGAAACAATCGATCCCCGTTTCGGAAAAGTCGGCAAACAACGGATTGTTGACGATGGCCCTGCCCCTCCAGAGCGGCAAAAGACGCTGGACGATGAGGTGACAGCACACACAAAGGACTTTATTTCCCGTGCGGTTGAAACGGACACACCCTTCTTTGTCTGGATGGCTCCAGCGCGGGCTCACGTTTGGACGCACCTCAGCCCAAAGTACGAAGCGATGTTGGGAGACGGTCGCGGCCTTCAAGATGTGATAATGAAAGAACTGGACGACAATGTCGGCAAAGTTCTCGCCCACCTCGATGATCTCGGTATTGCCGACAACACAATCGTCATGTTCACAGCGGACAACGGTCCTGAAACGATGACATGGCCGGATGGTGGAACGACGCCATTTCATGGCGAAAAAGGTACGACTTGGGAAGGCGGCTTCCGGGTTCCCGCGATCATCCGCTGGCCAGGGCGAATTCCCGAAGGCCAAGTCCTGAATGGGATATTCAGCGGAATGGATTGGATGCCGACTCTTGTTGCCGCTGCGGGTGGCCCTGCCGACCTAAAGGAACAGCTTTTGGAAGGGTACGAGGGATACAAGGTGCATGTGGATGGGTATAACCAGCTACCTTACCTGACCGGCGAGGCCGAAAAGAGCAGCCGGAAGGAGTTGATCTACTATCAGGGTACTGACCTTCAGGCAGTGCGCTACAACGACTGGAAAGCTCACTTTGTTGTTCAGAACCAAGGCTGGTCTGGCCCAAAAGAAGAATTGGTAGCACCGTTGCTGTACAACCTCCGTCGGGATCCGTACGAAAAGGCTGCAGACGAAAGCGGCATGTACGTCCGTTGGATGGGCAACAAAATGTGGGCCTTCGGTCCCGCTGCACGAATTGTGCAGGCGCATCTTGCTACTTTTGCAGACTTCCCACCCCGTGGGAAACCGGTGGCTAACCAAGCTCATGTGGAAGAACAAACCTCGACGGAGGGCGGCATTTCTCAGTGAGCAGATGCGCAGTGTCCCGAATAGCTTCTAGGTAACAGAGATGACATCCGGCGTTGACGACCGGGTGTCTGCAGTTGAGCGGTATCGCTGCGAGTTCGCGCCCGGCAGAGTTGGTAGAACGGGTTTCTTAGCCGCCGTTCGCTACGGGCATCAACAATGTCAGTTTTGGGTCGTCCGCTCAACTTTGCAAAGGTAGCTATCTGCGCACTTCCGGCATTGATGCACGGTGCAGCAATTTGCACTTTGGGCTCCTCGCGGCCATTCGCTGCACTTGGCATGAGCGGCTGATTTTGAGCGCGAAGCAGACGTTGTTCTTTCTATATGACGTAGCCGCTTTTTGTTTTGCCCGCGCTACGCCGCCCGCTCCTTGAACCTGACAGACTTAGCGATTACATACCAATCGTGGGCGGACAGCCCGCAATTCCCCCAAACATGATGACGCTCGTCTACCGAGCTTTGCCCGTAAGTCGCGGAAGACCGCCGGGGTATGGACCGCCCGAGACATGCTTGCGACCGGTGCGAATGGTCTGGGTCTAGCGCCGATCCACTGATGAGCCTAAGGCAGGGCGAAACCAACAGCATCCAGAGCGTCACGAAAATCGTGATCACCAACCCCGCCCAGGGGTGGTCGCCGGTGGCAACAGCCAACGGGATGTGCATCAACATGATGAATAGGAGAAATCACATGGAGCAAGATATCCAACTTGAAGCTGCCGCAGCAAGGCACATCGTCCTGATCGCTATGGCCTACTGTGAAGCCCAAACAGCAACGAGCGGCGAGGAAAGCCCGATTGTGCATGACCGGCAGTGGCAGGCCTGCTGTGGTGTCGCTGCGCGCTTCCTGAGCGATCCTGAAGCTATGACACCGCAACTCTGCCACCATGAATGGCGGCTCAGCCAAATGCGGCACAGTCATCCGCAGTTCTGGCCTGCTGCCGCATCTCGCACTTGGGATGAACTCGACCCGATGGACCAATATGTCGAGCGGGCTGGTTTGGCAGCAATGCGTCAGGCGCTGGACGAAACACGGAGGTCCTCGCGGGGTCGCACCGCGGCGCTGCAATGAACGTCGGGCGTTAAAAAGCAGCATTATGCTTGATGTGAACAACAGAAAATATACAGAAGGACGAGACACAAAACATCCCAACCTCCCAACCAAACGCCCGACAGGGAAGTTGGGAGGTTTTACTGCATGTCCGCCCACGACGAAATGGCCGGCCTAGCTCGTTTGGCCTCGTTACAAGGTGTCCCACTATTAATCAGACCGCCTTGAGGATAGCGTTTTCGAACCGAGCGCCGTTGCTATTGGGTCCTGGAACGAGTCGGGGCTCTACATGACGCAAGCGTCGAGCGAAGCTGTTGCGCGCAGGAATTCGGCTGTCCGATACACCTTCTGCGGCACGCCACTGACGGAAATTCAAATACAGATCAGCAACAGTGACGACGTTGTTTGCCCGGATGGATAGTCTCTCTGCCGCCCACGCACGAACTCGGTCGGCATCCCTCATCCACGCCTCCTTGGCGATGCGTGATGTCATAGGATCAACCATGCGCCGCGTGGTCAAAAGTTCCGCAGCCGCACCCACGACAAGATGTAGTAGAAGATCCGCCTCATGTTCGATTATGCGATCTGCCAATCCCTCGTCGGCTTGCTCCTCAGAATACGCGTTGTCGAATACCAGAACCTTGAAGCGGCGCTCAACGCCGCTGTCGATCCCCCCGCTAAATGCGGGCAGGTCGTTACAGATGAACACATGCTGCGCCTTGGGACTGAAATAGAACGGTATGCCGTATGGCAGCCGGGCATGACAGACATCGCCTGTGATTACTTTCTTTAGCGCATCTCCCGAGAGGTCGCGGTCTGAGGTTTCTTCAGCTACGTTTAGGGCGCACCCACGCAAGGTCGCCACAAAGTAGTCCTGTCCGACTTTTGCTGGAGGCACGGATTTCAATGCCTCTGCGGAAATTAAAGACGAAATCACCTTGCGGGTGGTACTCTTCCCAGCACCGCCTTTGCCGATCCAGATCAAAGCTTGCGGGTGCTTCAACTGGGTGCCGATCCCAAGCGCGGCTGCAGCCGCCGTCTGCAGGATAAGCTCGATACGCGCACGCTTGTCTTGCTCCGCGTACTCCAAGGTCACTTCAAGGTTGGGAGCTTCATGGCGCAGCCGCAACTGGGTTGCTTCGGCTGAGAATAAGCCTTCAAACAATCGCATGACGTCGCTGTTTTTCAGGTGCGACTTAGCATCCTGCAAAGGCCAAGCGCCTCGCACAGCATGTCTGGCGCGATGTCGCCGCGCGTGTGGCTCAAGTCGTGGTTCAAACAAGCCGGTGCTGGGATCGCGACCAAAGCAAATGAAGCCGCTGTCACATGTGATACCCAAAGGCACATCGTCAAAAAAACCATCATCTTCGCGTTTTGACATCAGCAAGGCCCTAACGCTCTTCGCCTTGCTCGACGAAATTTTCACCTCTCCTCTGCCGCCGCTGGGCGTTAGGTAGGTCGCTCCGTCAAAGCGAGCGATCGCACGCGTCAGCCGATTTTCGTTTAGCACGGTCCACAGCATGCCATCATAGAACCAGAGAGGAAACCTGACATACATCATTACCGCCAGGCGGATAACCTCAGGGCTAGTTTTGAAGTAGCGAAAAGGAGAGTGTTTTGTCATACGCCGAAGCTACGAAACAGCCCTGAACCGCATCCTACGCAATGCGGTAATTGAACAGAGCAACCTCCTTCGCTGGCGCGGCAACGCTACTGAGGAGCATCGAACCCGAAACCGGACATTGGATAAGAACGTGGCGCCCGTCAGCAATGTCAAGCAAGGGGTGGGCTTTACCTGTCACAGAATCCGCAAGACAAATCCGTCCGGGGAAAGGGCCCCTGCGTTCAGACCCCGATTTGTGCAACAAAGCCGGCATCATATGCAGTATGAAACGCAGTAGCCGCCCGGAAGTATGTTTGTTCCGCCAATGTCGAGGTTCTTTAGGTTTGATCCTGCTGACGAGATGGCGAAGTGTCGAGCGCGTCGCGCGGGTTCTTGCCAAAAGCCTCTCGGAACTCCTGCGAGAATCTACCCAGATGCCAGAACCCGTGTTCCATTGCGATCTTGGTCACGCTTGCGGTGTCTGGAGTGGCTGTTTGCAGCGCTTTTTGAACCAGATGCAGCTTCAGCCGTTTCTGATAGGCCCGGGGCGCCATATCGATTGATACGCTGATCGCACGAAACAGCGTTCGTTGTGACACGCCAAGGGACCTCGCAAGCTGGTCGATTTGACTCGCATCGACCCATTCACCAGTAAGCAAGCGCCGGCGCACTGCCGTTACCAGCGCCATATTCCTTCTCGCTTGACCATGCAGCGCGTTACGGTTGTCGGCGGCCTCAACCGGGGCCAGCAAATCTCCGATCGATTCGATCAGCCCTTGCAGCGCCGGTATTTCCTGGTCTGGTACGCCAACTTCGCGCGACAATTCCAGAAGGCGGACCGCTGTCTCGATTCGACCAAGCGAAACGCGCAACTGTCTTTTTGAAACCTCAACAAGGAACGTATTCTTGGGCTCGTTAATCCAACCCATCGTGTCTGCTAAGGCGCGCTGTACGGTAATGAAAAGTGTAAATACGCCCGGCTCAGTGCGGTGGCAAAAATCCACTCCGTTCACCTGCAAGCCAATATTGCCAAAGCCTACTTTTTGACCGCCGAGTTTGGATGGTGCACTGAATTCCAAGGGAACAACTATCGCGAGATCATCGACCAACTTGGTTTCGTGCACTGCCACTGCAGCTTTGCAAAAGACCCACTCAAGAACGATGCCCGCTACCTCGAACCGTCGCAACGCGTAACCCAATGAACCAGGACTAAGCTGAATGATCTCGTATTCCCAACCAGGGTCGGTAGCGATAACCTCAGATGGATCGCTGAATGTGAATTGATCAGTCCGGATCGTCAGAGGATCTCCGCCGTCTCTTGGCATGGGGTTTCTTCCTCCAAGGCCCGCCGAGATATTCTCTATCCGCCGGCTGACACTCAGTCTGAGAGGATCATAACCCGCAAGCACAACCAATCAAGAGAAAATCTCCAGATATTGGTTTCCCTGACTTTGGCAATCTGCGGATAGACCCCCAAGCGGCACACAGATATTTTCAACATAGCGCTTGTCCGCACCGCAAGGCGAGAGGTTTGAATGGCCTGCCAAAGTACGTCACACCGTGCGGCTCGCGGGTCTCGGATGGGAGCCAGTGTCCTTGCAATGGCCGCTCTCGGAATGGACGCGGCGGCCGAGCAAAAGAAGATCGATGGGGCTACCAATCTCGACAGGGTGACCACGGCGGTTGAGAGCGGAGGGTTGATTTGGCCGCCTTACGTCGTTGGCAGTTTGTCTATCGGGTTATTCAACGACCACACCTTTCAGGCTGATGATCCAAACGAAAAGATTAACGACATCTTTGGCGAGTCCCGGCTGGAAGCGTTCGTTTTTCTCTCTCGCAACATCTACGTAGAGACTGGGTGGCTGGTTGAACCAGTTGACGCGCCAATAGCTGGCCGAGACCGATTTTTGGAAGCCCACGCGCTTAAATGGGGTGCGCTGTCGCTAACGTTTGAATCTGGTGACTTCTGGATCTCAGCCGGTAAAGGGCCTGTACACTTCGGGATTGCCGAGAGCGTTGCGCCCGGCATCTATGGCTCCGACATTGCCAGTGACTTCTATGCCATCAAGGGACGAGTTGGGGTTGGCGCGAACTATGGTTTTGACGCCGGAGACTTTGGTAGTCACGCACTGCGCGGAGGGGTGTTCACACTGGACACGTCGTGGCTGGCAACACCATTTTTCAGCGATTTCGACCCCCCAAAACGATCCACGGGTGGAGCTGGCAATACAAATGGTCTCAAGAACTGGGCAATCGCACTGGATGGCGGCGGTATCGATGTACTTCCCGGTTTCCGCTACCACCTTTCCTATGTAAATCAGCAAACGGAATTCCTGCGCCTACCAAATGGCAAGAAGGTTCCGCGCGACGCTCTTGGCAACGAGCACAGATACGCGGCAGCAATAACATGGTTGCCAATTGCCCTAATCGACGAGTTATCGGTTACCCCGTTTGTTGAGTATGCCCGACTCGAGAATGCGCGAGGACGTCGCAACCGGACCGAGGGCTATCTGACCAGCTCTTTGGATCTTCAATATCGTCAGTGGAGCCTGGCGCTTGCAGCAACTGGGTGGGAAGTGAAAACCCCTGACGGTTCAAGGACCTCAAACCTGCAGGCCCAGATTTCGGCCGGCTATACCTTTGACAATGGGGTCACCTTTGAGGCTGGGTTCCGAAGTCTCAATGAAGACAACGAAAACTCTGAAACGTTCGGGCTTGCCCTGAACTATGAACTCCCTTTCGCGTTTTGAAAGCAACCCGGCGAATGTCTCTGAATTTCACAATCCTCCTTGTCTTCGCCGTCACGCTGGCGAGCCCCGCAGCGTCGCAAGTTATCAGTGATGTGCAGTCCTACCTCGCGCAAAACGCTACCCAACAGGAGATTTTCCTGACTCGGCAACTTCGCGCCCAGCCCAATCTGGCCGCTGAATGCGCGCCGGGTACAGATGCCGCCAGTTTCCGGCCACGCTTCGAAGTCTGGCTAGACGAAAACCCGACCTTCACGACCCGACCCGCGCAATTCGCCATCACGGCAGCTCTGGTCGACTTCTGCAAACAACCGACATCCAGCAGGTGACATCATGACAGAGTCCATTGAAACCGCACCGGTTCTCAGCCGCCGCGCGCTACTGAAAACGGCCAGTTCCGCTGCGGCGTGTGCCATAGCCCCGGGTTGGGCGATGGCAGACACGCATTCCGCAGATCTCGAACTTTGCTACATGCCCGCCTCTGACCTTCTGACGAAGTTCAAGGCCAAGGACCTGTCGCCCGTAGAGGTGCTGGAAGCGCAGTTTCGCCGCACCGATGCCGTCGAAGAAAGACTGAATAATTTCATCGCAACTTATCCCGAGGAGTCATTGGCTGCAGCGCGCGCGTCCGAGGACCGCTACATGAAGGGTGAAGGGCTGCCGCTTGATGGGATCACCATTGCAACAAAGGATGAACTGGCCATCAAGGGCCGTCCGCTGACGGCTGGCACCTTGCCTCTCAAGGACGCCATTGCAGACGAGACGGACCCGCTGGCTGAACGCCTGTTTGCCGACGGCGCTATCCCGCATGCAATCACCACCGTACCGGAGATGTACTTTGCGGGCGTTACGTGGTCCAAAGCTTGGGGCGTTACACGAAACCCCTGGAATACCAAATATACTGTCGGCGGCTCCTCTGGTGGCTCTGGCGGAGCACTGGCCTCTGGTCAGACTACCCTTGCAACAGGCTCGGATATGGGCGGCTCTATCCGTATTCCTGCGGCCTTCTGTGGTCTATACGGATTCAAACCTCCCTATGGCCGGGTGCCCGCGAGCCTTGGCGCGACATTTCTCCTGCCTTCAACCAGTGGTCCGATGGCGCGAACGCTAAAGGATATGATCCTGCTGCAAAACAATATGGCGGGCCCGACCCCGAATTCTCTGACCGCCCTGCGTCCCAAGCTGACACTGCCTCTGGAATACGACGGTGTCGAAGGTATGCGCATAGCCTACAATATTGACCAGGGCTGGGCCGAGATCGAACCAGAAACTCTCGATCTGTTTATGAAAGCCGTTGAAGGCCTGCGCAGTCAGGGTGCAACCCTCGAAGAGGTCGACCTAGGCCTTGGGCTAACTGGACCGCAAATCCGTCTCGCAATAACCCAAGCACTTCTTTCAGGCGCGTTCGGCGGGCAGATGAAGGGCCTTATCGCCTATGCCGATCAATTGACCAGCTACGGTCGATACTTCGCCGAGGTGGCCGCCACGGGCATGGGTCCGGACGAGGCCCTCGCGGCGGCAAACACCATCGAGCGGCTAAACATCCTCGTGCAGCAGGCGGTGTTCGACAATGGTTACCAGGCGTTGCTTTCACCGACACTGAACACGTCGCGCGTGCAGGCGGACTATGATCCGGTCAACGACGCGCCGCGGATCAATGGAAAAGCCGTCGATCCGCATGCAGGGCTATTCCAAACGCCACTTTGGAACCTTTTGAATTGGTACCCGGTAGTAAGTGCACCGATTGGTTTGACGCCTTACAACATGCCAGCAGGCATGCAGATCGTCGCAAACACCTTTGAAGATGCGATCTGTATGCAAGTGGCCGCCGCTCACGAGGCCGTCTCACCCAAACTTTTTTCCGGCGAACTGATGCCGGACATCGGCTAATCAGCCCGTGCGCCCGTGGACTATACCGACTGGATCAAGCTCGCACCTCTTGCCGCGGCCCTGGTACTGGCTCGGGGAGTTTATCATACGAACCGCCGCTGGGAGGACCAGAAACTCTTCGAGCGCATTCGCGACGAAGAAAAGGCTGCGGCTGCCCGGCGCAGCCTCGCCGCAAGCCTTCTTGCTGAACTCATTGCGTTGCACGAACTGGTGACGAAGAACGAGCTGGCAAAGTGCGCTCGAGCGCAAGTAGAGCAAGAAGACTGCGCGTTCCACATCCCGATCCGGGACCGCGAGGTCATTCGGATAGGGGCAGTAACGCTGTCCCTTATGCCACGCCAAGTTGACGCCACGCAGTAAGAGCGGCGGCACGGTTGATCTTGAAAATGGCGCGAGGATAGAAGTGGCGCTCCAGATTGAAATGATTGTGAAAGGAAGAATGAACGGCACAGAATTTTTGTAGGCTCTTCATTTGCGGAAACCGCAGCATCGCCCGTTCTCGTCGTCGAAACGGCTGGTGCGAATTCTCGCCTCGATTGTTTCGCCAGCGACCTGTTTCCTGCTTTTGTGCATTGCCAATAATCTTCATGGCAGCGCAGTAAGACCGAAGTTTGTCCGTCACGATGACATGCGGGTTACCATAGCGTTTCATTGTTTTCTTGAGGAATTTCAACGCTGATTTGCGATCTCGGCGCTGGGTAACATAGGATTCCAGTACTTCACCCTCATGATCCACAGCACGCCAGAGATAGTGGGTTTCACCGTTGATCTTCACGAAAACCTCGTCGAGATGCCATTACCAGTTCGAGTAACACCGCATCTGGCTGACCCGTTTTCTACGGATCTCGGCCGCGAACATCGGACCGATTCTGTTCCACCAAAATCGGATCGTTTCGTGGCTCACGTCGATACCGCGTTCTTGTAGCAGGTCTAAAGAGATACTCGATTCCCCGATCTTATCCCTCTGAAAGACCTGCTCTGCCAGTTTAACTATGGCAATACCATCCAGGCTCTATCGTCGAGCTCATCACTTCGAAATCATTATGGTGGGTTTTATGGTGGGTTTGCTTTTCTTATCAGAACGCAAGTATCTGAAATAAGTCAATAAAAAATGATATAGTGGCGGAGACGAAGGGATTCGAACCCTCGAGACCCTTCCGGGCCTACTCCCTTAGCAGGGGAGCGCCTTCGACCACTCGGCCACGTCTCCGCTGGCGGGTATATCCTTGCATGTCGACCAGATACAAGACGATTTTGATCGAGCGCGATATTTTTCTGAAATCGTTTGCGCTGATGTTGTTGGGATGCATTTGCTTGGCGAAGGCGCTGCGCCATCTGTTCCCTAATGCGATTTGGAACTATGAGGAGCGTCACCGCGACGTTAGCCCGGTTCGTCAGCTTCAATTGCAGCTCGCATGAGAAACAGCGTCGCCGGGTCCAGATCATTTTGAGCCATAATAGCTTCGAAGTTGGGGTTCAGTGCGTTGGTGCCCCAAGGTCGTACGGCCAGGGCAATCCAAATCGCAACAGTGCTGTCTTTGTCCAACTGATGCCTAAACACATCCAGGATCCGGGGTCGCAACTTGGGATAGGTCGTTCCGCCATCGGCCAGACTGCGGATCAGGAATCGCTTTTCGTCAGCCGTGCGTTCAGACCGCTCCAGCGACTTTTCGATTTCAAGTATTGCCTGTTCCCCATCCACTGCGATACCCGCCAAACCCCAGTCGTACAGGTTGAGATCCCCACTGCGAAGCGCGCTTTGATAGCCAAGCCTTACACGTTCTTTGGCCTTTGGATCCGACTGAAGACCCAGCAATCGGATAAGTGCCGGTGCGTAGGCTAAACGATTGGGATTGCGAAGATCCTGCAATAATTGTGCGGTTGGCACGGCATCGGTCAGGTGGGTCAAAAGCCAATAGGGCGCGCGATGGATTTCGATCAGCGCCGTGTTGCGCAACAGGCGATCTTCATGTGTGAGATAGGCACTAAAAAAGGCAACCTGCGCCGCGCGATCCGGCGCGCCACTGGCCCAGCCCTGCCCCTCGGCACGCAGTGTTTCAAGGAAGTGGGCCCGATCCGGTGTCATCAAGAACCCCTTGGTCCAACCGCTGGGCAGGCTGCGACCGGCCTTGTCCTGATACCCCGTCCCGTAGACCATCAAAACCGTTCTGTCCGGATTCGCACGAAAGGCAGATCGCAAGACGCTGTCGACCAGGAAAGGTATTTCGGGCAAAGCCTCAACCTGTTCCGGCGTGCCTTTCAAAACCGAAACGGGGGTGAACCTGAAAGGGTTGTCTGGCGATGGTGCCGCCAGCACGATCACACGCGCCGAAAGAATCCGGTCCGCCAGAGAATACTCCGGAAGCTCAACGCAGACGCCGCAGGCTTGGGCCGGGCGGGACTGGAAGCCCACACAAAACGCGAGCACCGCAAGCATTTGCAAGACGCGCCACATGGATCACGCTCCGTCTAAAAGCACCCCAGCCTGAATGCGGGCTTTCGGGTTTCCTGATCATGTTATCCAAAAACCGGCTATTCGGCGAATGGTTTGCAATTTGCGGGCTGCACCGGTTGCACATAGCCGGTGCACTTACATCAGGTCGTTTTCCACATCCTCAGCCGAGATACCCAGTGCATCCAAGCCATTTTCAAGGTGATCCGACAAGTGCGGCGTACCAATCAGGTAGTCCGCGCAAGGGGTCGAAGCCTCGGACTTGGCTGTTGCGATGGCCTCAGGCAGATCTTCGGCGAAAAAGCTTTCGCGCCCGACCCACATGACAGCCACCAGTTCGGCCTGTTCGTCCTCGCTCATCCGGTCGATGAAGGCGCGCAATTCGCCCTCGGCGCGACCCAACTCGCGCCCCATCATCGCAACCTGAGCGATTTTCCTTGGCGAAATTTCCATCATGACCCAGCTCCTCGTATTCGCGGTTTCAATAGTACCACAACCATGAGGAGGGGGCTGAGTCTTTGATCTTAAGCAAAGACCCAGGGGCTAAGGCTTGCGACTGCGGGATATCGGCTGATCGGGCACAGGGGCGGTTCGGAACGGAACAAACCGGGCCTTTTTGATCTTAAGTTTGATCGCCTGCCAGACAATCAGGAAAAACGCACGTCGCGCACCGAAGGGACGCCGCAGCAACGACCACAGGATTGCCCGGTTGGTCAGCGGCGCGCGCGGCCCGGTCAGGGTGGCAATCAATCCACCCGCTTTTCGACCATAGTCAATCCAGACGCCGATACGCTCGGGGCGATGGTCGAACCGGAACTCATACGTCCCTTCGATCTTTTGAAACGGTGAGACATGCATCAGCTTGTCCGCAACGATGCGATCAGTCGGCTGGATCGGGGCAAACCCGGGATTGTTGCACAGATAGCTGTGGCGCGTGCCGTAAGTGTTCGTAACCTCTGCTACCACCGCATATAGTTGTTCATCGGCATCGAAACAGAACCAGAAGCTGACCGGATTGAAGACATGCCCCAGCACCCGTGGCTGCGTCAGCAACTCAAGTCTTGCAGGTTGCGTCACACCCATTTCGTTGAATTTGGCTCGCAACCACACCGCACCCTTCCCTTTGCCGGGTTCACCGCCGTGGTCACGGTCTCGCCAATACATCGCATTTACACGGTTCATCGAAAACAAAAGCGGTGTGTAAGGTCGGGCTTCTGGGTCCATCAAGATGTAATCGATGGAATACCGAAACGCATTCTCGATCCCGCCCTTTCGACCGTGGTAAGTATGGCCTGAAATATGGTCGATCCTGTTCATTCTCGTCAGTGTTCCAATTCGCCTGCAAGCCGTTCAAACGGCGCTGTTTTCTTCGACATGTAGATACTTATCATACGAAACATGGTCCGGTTCGGATTAAAATCGCATCACAATGTGATCCAGCTTGGGTCTTACCGCGTAATGTTGTTATGTTTACCGAGATCGATACCGCGACCTTGGATGAACCGGTGGCCAGCAGGCCTTCACAGAAACCGTGGCGCGCAAAGAAACGCATCAAGGGTAAACCGGTGAACCGAGCGCAAGACAAGTGTGACAAACGAGCTGAGTGGGTGGACCACGTCAGACTTATTAGGGACGCGCAGGATCAGGCAGCGTTTGCTGAGTTGTTTCAGCACTTCGCGCCGCGGATCAAGGCGTTCCTGATCAAGTCGGGCTCAGATGCGGCCATGGCCGAAGAGTGCGCACAAGAGGTGATGGTCACGCTGTGGCACAAGTCACATTTGTTCGACCCCACGCGGGCAACCGTGGCCACATGGGTGTTCACGATCGCCCGGAACAAGCGCATCGACGTCCTGCGCAAACAACGCCGCCCCGAGCCCGAAGAACTGGGATGGGGACCCGAGGCTGAACCGGAGCAGGACGACATACTCGTGCTGCAACAAGAAACTGCGCAGCTGCGCAACGCGATGACCGCGCTGCCAGAAGCGCAAAGACAACTGATCGAGAAAGCCTATTTTGGCGATCTGAGCCATCGAGAAATCGCTTCTCAGACTGGATTGCCACTGGGAACGATCAAATCACGGATACGGCTGGCGCTGGACCGCTTGCGCCATGCGATGAATTGAGATGACGGTTATGAGCAATAAAATCAAACATCACCTGACAGACGACCTGCTGATGGCTTACGCCGCAGGCACTCTGCCCGAGGCTTTCGACCTGATGGTCGCGACACATCTTTCCATGTGCAATCAATGTCGTGCTCAGGCCGAAAGCTTTGACGCCGTTGGCGGATATGTCCTGGAAGAACAGGACGAGACCGTTGCGATGAACGACAAGGCACTTGCGGAAACGATGGCTTTGATCGCAAACGGTGCGCCGATTGCCAAACCCAGGCGTCTCGGCTGTTCGGTTTTGCCAAGCCCGTTGCAGGATTACGTGGGCGGCGATGTGAACGACATCCGCTGGCGACCAATCGGCATGGGGGTCAAACAGGCGATCCTGCCGACGACCGGTGATGCAACAGCTCGGTTGCTGTTCATTCCGGCGGGCACCGCAGTTCCGGATCACAGCCACAACGGCGTGGAACTGACCATGGTGTTGCAGGGCGCGTTTTCGGACGAGGTTGACCACTTCGCCCGTGGAGATGTCGAAATTGCAGATGAAGACCTCCACCATACTCCTACAGCAGACATTACGGGGGATTGCATTTGCCTGGCGGTCACCGACGCGCCGCTGAAATTCAACAAACTGATGCCGCGTCTGTTCCAACCGTTCCTGAAGATCTGACGCAATCAGCGCTCATGTGGTACCCTGCCCTGCAAGCTGATTGTTGGAGGCATTTGAAATGATCCGGACTATGTTCTTTGTTCTTGCCCTCATGGGTTTTTCATCTGTCGCTTCTGCCCAGTTGGTCGCTGACGTGAAGTTCGAACCGGGCAATTTCGGGACAATGGTCAATGGTACCGTCACTGGAAACGAGTACTTCGACTACAAGTTGGGTGCAAAAGCCGGGCAAGAGATGTTCGCCGACCTGAAGGTAAGCGACACAAATGGCTATGGCGTGATCTACTTCAACATCCTGCCGCCGGACAGTGATGGTTTCGCGATCTACAACGGCTCGATCGACGGGAATACCGCGCGCATTGAATTGCCTGAGGATGGAGACTACACGATCCGGGTCTACCTGATGGGCAATGACCGCGATACGGACAAGACGGTCGGCTACAATCTGGATCTGTCAATCCAGTAATGCCTAGCCTTCGGACTGGCCCAGAGGCACAACGTTGGTCTGATCGTCAGGCGCCAGTTCCTCGAAATCGAAGTTATCCAACCGCTGTGCCCGGCGGCCAGCCTTTTCCGCGCTGATCTTGATTTCCGAGATATCCTTGGCCGCTTGCCCAAAATGGCGGTCCAGATTGCCGACCCGATCACCCAAACGCTCAACATCCTTGTGCAGCAAACCCAGTTCTTTGCGGATCGCCCCAGCTTGTTCCTGCATCCGCGCGTCTTTGAGGATCGCACGCATCGTGTTCAGTGTCGCCATGCAAGTGGTGGGCGAGACGATCCACACGCGTTTGGTGAAACTCTCCTGCACCAGTTCAGGAAATTTGGCATGAAGTTCGGCATAGACCGCCTCCGACGGCAGGAACATCAGTGCTCCATCTGCCGTTTCACCGTCCAGAATGTACTTCTCGGAAATATCCGTAATGTGGTTACGCACCGTGCTGCGGAACATCTGAACCGCCGCCTTCAACTCCATGTCATTGGTCGAACCGATCAGCGCCTCATAGGCCTCCAACGGGAACTTGCTGTCGATGACAATCGGTCCTGGAGGGTTCGGGAGGTTGATCAGGCAATCTGCGCGCCGTCCATTCGACAGGGTGGCCTGCAGCTTGAAACTATCCGAAGGCAGCGCCTTAGAGACGATATCATTCAGCTGAATCTCTCCGAAAGCACCACGCGTTTGCTTGTTCGACAGGATATCCTGCAAAGACAGCACGTCGCCCGACAGTTTTGTGATATTGTCCTGCGCCTTGTCGATGGCGGCCAGACGTTCCTGCAACTGCGTTAGCGATGTCGCGGTTTGTTTGGATGATCCATGCAGGGATTCCTTCATCCGCTCCTGCATCTCGGCCAAAGCACGCGCCGATTTCATCGCGTTATCCGCCAGTCGGTCATTCATCTGCTGCTGGACCGAGGACAGACGGGTTTCAACCGTTTGGATCACCTGCACCTGCGCATTGGCCTGCGTGTCCGAAACATGCTGCAATCCGCCGCGCAATTGTTCCTGCCCCTGCCCCAATTGCTGCACATGCTGGCCAAGATGCGCCATCTGGCGGGACAGAGGTTCCGCCATCCGGGCCGACCGGTTGGCTGCGCGCAGCGACAAAAACAGCAACAGCAGGATCAGCGTAACAACCCCGCCCACGGTCAGGATCACGGGGTCGTTCAGCGCATATTGGGTTCGTGCAATCTCGATCATGTCGCCTCGGATGTTCTTGTTTTATTCTCCATAGCCCAACCAAGCCAATGGATCAACTGCGGCCGAACAATCGCTCGATATCGCTCAGCTTCAATTCCACATAAGTCGGCCGCCCGTGGTTGCACTGACCGGAATGGGGCGTGGCCTCCATTTCCCGTAGAAGGGCGTTCATTTCTTCGGCCCGCATACGGCGACCCGACCGGACCGACCCATGACAGGCCACCCGGCTGAGAATCGCCTCAATCCGCGCCTGCACGGTCTGGCTTTCGCCCTGATCGGCCAGTTCGTCGAGGATATCGAGGATCATCGCCCGCGCGTCCACCTCTCCCAGAATGGCAGGAGTTTCACGCACCGCGACGGCACCGCCGCCGAAAGGTTCAATGGTCAGCCCCAGGTTCGTCAAATCATCAGCCACCTGCATCAAGCGCGCGCAATCGCTGTCAGACAGTTCAACAATTTCCGGGATCAAAAGCGCCTGCGCAGCAACCCCATTCTCGGCCATCTGTTTTTTGAGCTTTTCATAAACCAGCCGCTCATGTGCCGCATGTTGATCGACGATCACCATGCCGTCTGCGGTTTGGGCGATGATGTAGTTTTCATGTACCTGCCCACGTGCCGCGCCCAAAGGCAGGTCTTCGACCGGAGCCTCGGCGGTTGGCACAGGGGCCGGCCCGACCACGTTGCCGCTGTAATCTTGTGACAGCTCGGCGAACCCCGGCGCCTGCGCTTGATACGCCGCCTGCCGTGCAGATGGCGAAGGTCGGTCCATCTGATAGACGCGTGCTGGCGCAGGTTGTGCGGGTTCCGGACGCATCGCGCCCAGTGTCGCATTGGCCACTGTGGAGGAGGCCCTGTGCCCTGCCTCGGCCAGCGCGTGCCTCAGGGCCGAAACGATCAACCCGCGCGCGACGCCCGGATCGCGGAACCGGACCTCGGACTTTGCCGGATGCACATTCACGTCGACCAAAGTCGGATCGCAATCGATGAACAATGCTGCTGCCGGATGACGATCCCGGCTGAGGAAATCGAAATAGGCCGCCCGCAGCGCGCCCGTCAGCATCTTGTCGCGCACAGGACGACCATTGACGAACAGATACTGCGCCACCGCCGCACCGCGCGAATAGGTCGGCAAGGCGGCGTAACCGTACAACCGGATCCCCTCGCGCGTGGCATCGATCTGCAGGGCATTTTCAGCAAACTCGCGCCCTATAACGCGGGCCAGCCGGGCATGCAGTGCGTCGAACAGATCACCATTTTCGCGGTCAGCGCGGAAGGTCACGCGCCCCTCTCCACCACCAGAGACGTCACGCAAAGTGAAAGTCACCGAAGGCTCGGCCATGGCCAGCCTTTTGACGGTGTCGGAGATTGCTTGGGCTTCAGCCCGGTCGGTGCGCATGAATTTCAACCGCGCAGGCGTTGCGAAAAAGAGATCGCGCAGTTCGACCACTGTGCCAGCACGTAAGGCGGCAGGTTTCACCGCCTCGATCCGACCACCCGCCACATGGACCGAAGCCGCCTCGCCCCCCGGCACCCGGCTGGTAATGGTCAGGCGCCCGACGGCGCCGAGCGATGGCAGCGCCTCACCCCGAAACCCGAAGGTGTGGATATTCAGCAAATCAGACCCGTCGATTTTCGAAGTCGCATGGCGCGACAAGGCCAATGGCAGATCCTCAGCAGCAATCCCACAGCCATCATCGGTGACGCGAATCAGCGTCTTACCACCATCGGCAATGTCGATCGCGACGCGGGTTGCACCTGCGTCGATGGCATTTTCCACCAATTCCTTGACCGCAGAAGCCGGACGTTCAACAACCTCGCCTGCCGCAATACGGTTGATTGCTGCGTCGTCAAGTTGCCGGATGACCAGTCGATTTTCGCTGATATTGGGGTGTGCCTGCGCCATACCACCAGACCTAGCACATTCGCGCACGATTCTGCCACCGCTTTGGCTTGCATTTAATGTGAGGAGCGGGCGTTCGAACAATCGCACCGTGCCAGCCTAGACTTGCAGCCAGTCTGGGCGCGATTGCTCGAACGATCCGGAGTGAGTGGTGGTCATCCAATAATCAATGGGTCAATTCATACCACGAATACGGTTTCACGATGCGAAGACTCTCTGGGCCTCAAGTCGGGTGGCGAAGTTTGGCCGATACCGCAGAGGGCCCAGCGGCGGGAAAATGCCGGGTCACGCGGTTCCGGGTGCACCTGCCCGGGTCCGGCACGGCCCCCACAAAGCCGCAAACGCAAGGATCAGACCAGACATCGTTGCGATCATGCCCGCTGCACTGACTGCGTCCGCCGCCCCCAGCCAGAGCGGACCATATCCAGCCAGCACGTACCCGGAGACAGCCGACAGGATGGCAAAGACGATGCTCCACGCGATCTGGGTTTCGAGCCGGTTGGTCATCATGCGCGCCGCCGCCGGGGGACAGATAAACATGGCAATCACAATGATCGAACCCACGGCGTCAAATGCCGCCACGGCGGCAATAGCTGCCGTGATCACAAGGGCCATGCCCAGAACTCCGGTCCGGACACCAATGGTGCGCGCGAACCCTTCGTCAAAGGTGGAAATCTTCAGCGGCCGCCAGAACAGCCATACAAAGACAGATACCGCCAGCAAAGTCAGCGCAATCCGAGGCAATTCCGGCGGCAACCCCGCCAGCGCCACGGGATCCAACACCGAAGACCAGCCCACAGCGTCCAACCAGATCAGGCTTTCCAGATTGCCATACAGCGCATGTTCAACATCCAAGTGCACGGTCGAGGTATAGGTTTGTTCCAACAGCAGCACACCAGCAGCAAACATCGCGGTGAAAACCACCCCCATCGCGGCACCCGCCTCGATCTGCCCCAGCCGCCTGACGGCTTCGATCAGAACCACGGCCACCACCGCCGCGCCCGCGGCGCCCAGCATCATTGGCCAGGTTGAAATCGTTCCGGTCAGCAGAAAGGCCACGACAATACCCGGCAGCACCACATGGCTGATCGCATCCCCGATCAGAGCTTGTTTGCGCAGGACCAGAAAGTTCCCGGGCAAAGCACAGGCGATGGCGGCAAACGTGCCGATTAGTAACGGTGTCAAAGACAGGGGTACGAATTCTTCACCGTTCATGCCAGAACCTCCTGCGGGCCGCCGATCTGGCGGTCGATCTCGGCGATCTGATCTTGGGTCAGGACGGTTTCGATGTCCCGCAACCCGTCATAGAGCGCAGCTGTTGCCTCATGCATCTGATCGGCCCTGACGATTTCCCAGCGCTTTTCATCCCGCAGCGCCTTGGCAGCCCGGGCTTTGCCGATTTCGGTGGCCACGCCATCTGCCCGCGCAAAACCAGCACGCCGCAACAGGCGCAAGGTCAACGGCTCATAGATCTTTTGCCCTTGCGCCAGTGCCAGCAGACCCTGCCGAATGTGAACCCGACGCTGGAACCGCAGTTGCCGCAGAACCGCTGCCAGAACACCCCGAACAGGCGCAAGTAACAGGGACAGTGCGAAAAAGCCAAAGCTGACCAGAACAATGATCGGGCCGGTGGGCAAATTGGGGGCCGAGGCCGACATCGCCGCCCCCAGATAGCCCGCCAACCCTCCGGCCAGTCCAGCTAGCAGCACCACGCGGCCCGAACGGTCCGTCCAGAAACGCGCCGTGACAGGTGGGATGATCAGCAGCGCCACAATCAGGATTAGCCCGACAATTTTCAGGCCCACCACAGTAACTGCCATGACCAGCCCCATCATCGCCAGATCAATCCGGTGCACCGGCAGGCCCCGGGCAGCAGCGTATTCCGGGTCGAAAGCCACCATGGTCATAGGCCGGCGGATGATCATGACCAGCAACAGCGTCGCTGCCCCACCGATTGCGATGACCAGCGCATCGGCCCACAACATCCCTGCGGTCGAGCCAAGCAGGAACCCTTCCAGCCCGGCCTGACGACCGACGCCCATGGTCTGGATCACGGTCAACAGCACGATGCCAAGGCCGAAGAACACCGACAGGATGGCACCAACGGCGGCATCCTCGGCCAGTCGTGTGTGGCGAGTCAGCCAGTTCATGCAAAGCAAACCGACCCAAGCCGACACCGCCGATCCGGCCAGTAGACCGATCAGGTTGCGCCCATCGCCGCCAAAGGCGACCAAAGCCATGAACCCAAGACAGACGCCGGGCAGAGTCGCGTGGCTGATTGCGTCGCTGACCAGCGCGCGTTTGCGCAGGAAAAGAAACGTGCCAGTAACACCAGCGGATATACCCAGCAAGGTCGCACCAATCGCGACCAGCGTGGCGTTATAGCCCAGCTGAAGGGTCAGAGCATCCCAAAGCATGATTTACCCCAATGCGCGCGAAATCTGGTCGATCTGGGCTGTGGCTAGACGGCCACCATACGCCGATTGCAGGGTTTCTGCGGTAAAGGCCTCGGCCACAGTCCCTTCGGCCACTTTGCGGGTATTGATCAAGAATACATGGTCGAAATAATCAGTCACCGTGGCCAGATCGTGATGCACGACCACGACGGTCTTGCCCGCTTCTTTCAGCGACTTCAGCACTGCGATGATTGCTTTTTCCGTCGCTGCATCGACGCCTGCGAATGGCTCATCCAACAGGTAAAGATCAGCATCCTGCGCCAGAGCACGGGCAAGAAAAACGCGCTGTTGCTGGCCACCGGACAATTGACCAATCTGACGATCGGCAAAATCGCGCATCCCGACCCGGTTAAGACAGTCCATGGCCCGGGACATATGCCGGGCACGGACACGACCCAGCAAGCCCAGCTCGCGGGACAGACCCATCAACACAACATCAATCACGCGCGTCGGAAAATCCCAGTCGACGCTTGCGCGTTGCGGCACATAGGCAATTCGGGCACGCTGTTTCTCAAGCGGTTCACCAAAGACGGACACCTGCCCGGACAGGGGCGAAACGATACCCAGTGCCGCCTTCAGAAGCGTAGACTTCCCCGCCCCGTTCGGGCCGATGATCGCCGTCATCGCGCCGGGTTGCACGGTCATATCCACCGAAAACACGGCAGGTTTCTGACCGTATGAGACAGTCAGACCGCGAATGGCCAGTGGGCAGTCCTTTGTAATTTTTTCAGCAACCGAAGCACCCTGATGCGCAGCCAGCGACAGCATCGTTCAAGACCCCGCCGACAATTTGCCGTTCATGCCGCGTTCGGGCACGTCTGCGCCCAGCGCTCCGGCAATCACAGAGATGTTGTGATCCAGCATCCCGATATACGTGCCTTCATAGGTGCCCGGTTCACCCATTGCGTCGGAATACAGCTCTCCGCCGATGCCAACATCATGACCTTTGGCCGCAGCACCTTCGATCAGCGCACGCATGGACCGATCAGAAACCGAGCTTTCGACAAACACCGCCGTCAGCTGCTGATCTACCAAGGTATCGACCAGTTCGCCGATCCGGTTCAGACCAGCCTCGGACTGGGTCGAGATGCCCTGAATACCAAGCACCTTATAGCCGTATTCCTCACCGAAATAGCCAAAGGCGTCATGCGCCGTTACAAGCACACGGTTGTTTTCCGGTACGTCAGCCAGCACTTGTTCGCCGTAGGCTTCCAACTGATCAATCTCGGCCAGATGTGTCTGTGCGTTCGCGGCGAAAAAATCAGCAGCCTCGGGGCGGGCCTCTGTCAGGGCTTCTTGAACCTCGACCACCACATCGCGCCAAACGGCCGGGTTCATCCATACATGCGGGTCATACTTATCGGCATAGTCGTCATGCGCGCGCAGTTTGGACTTATCGACACCTTCGGCCACGGCCACGACCGGACGTTTACGTCCGAGATCATGGAAGAAGTCTTCCATCTGCGCTTCAAGGTAAAGACCGTGCCACAGGATCAGATCCGCCCGGGTCATAGCAACGATGTCGCTGCGGGTCTGTCGATAGGCATGCGGGTCGACGCCCGGGCCCATCAAGCCCTTGACCTCAACCTGATCGCCACCGATCTGACGTGCCGCATCAGCGATCATACCCGTGGTGGCAACAACCTTTAGCGGCGCCTCGGCCCATGCCGCGACCGGCAAAGCGGCGGCAATAGCCAAAACCGCAAGAAAACTACGACGAATCATTTCTGACCCCATTTAGGTATCCTCTTGAGAATGAATATGCGAACCATTCGCAACTAAGTCAACGCTATTGCGAATTATTCGCAAGAAAACCTTAAATTTGTCCATTTGGTCAAAAAAATTGCACACGGAAGGCCGCTATGCCTTCCAATTAGCGCCAAGCCGTGCGAATTTGGCGCAAACCTCCCAAAGGATGTGAAGATGGAAACGCAGAGCTCAGAAAGCCCCGTGCGCACCGCGCATCTGCCGCAAGTGACCGAGCCCAGAAACCCCGGTATGGATCTTGATCTGGACTGGGTACGCGCCGTGCAGGTCAATACTTCGGCCATTGAACGCCGCGCCGCGACCCTGCCCGGTCGTCGGTCCGTCAAGAAAGAGTATCAGGCCGCGTGGCTGCTGAAGGCGGTCACGATGATCGACCTGACCACCCTGTCGGGTGACGACACGGTCGGACGAGTGCGCCGTCTGTGTGCCAAGGCACGGCAACCCGTTGCACCTTCGGTTCTGAAGGCGCTGGATATGCCGCCTATCACAACCGGGGCCGTTTGCGTCTATCACGACATGATCGAAACCGCTGTGGACGCGCTGCATGGCACCGGCATACCTGTTGCCGCGGTTTCCACCGGCTTCCCGGCTGGTTTATCGCCATTCCATCTGCGCGTGGCCGAGATCGAAGAAAGTGTGAAAGCCGGCGCCGAAGAGATCGACATCGTGATCTCGCGCCGTCACGTGCTGTCGGGCGACTGGCAAGCCTTGTATGACGAGATGAAGGCGTTCCGCGTGGCTTGCGGTGATGCGCATGTCAAAGCCATCCTTGCCACCGGCGAACTGGGCAGCCTGCGCAATGTCGCGCGCGCCTCGCTGGTCTGCATGATGGCCGGGGCGGATTTCATCAAGACCTCGACCGGCAAGGAAAGCGTCAACGCCACCCTGCCTGTGTCTTTGGTGATGATCCGTGCAATCCGCGACTACTATGACCGCACCGGATACCGGGTCGGCTATAAACCGGCAGGCGGGATTTCAAAAGCCAAGGACGCGCTGGTTTACCTGTCGCTGATCAAGGACGAACTATGCGACCGCTGGCTGGAGCCGGACCTGTTCCGTTTTGGCGCGTCGTCCTTGTTGGGCGACATCGAGCGGCAGTTGGAACACTATGTAACTGGCGCATACTCCGCCGGTTACCGTCACTCCATGGGCTGAGGACAAAAACAATGACAGTCAAAGAGATATTCGAAACCATGGATTACGGCCCTGCCCCCGAAAGTGCCGCCGAGGCTCTGGCCTGGCTGGTCGATCAGGGCGACAAGTTCGGTCACTATATCGATGGTGCGTTCACCAAACCCGGCAAAGGGTTCGACAGCCGCAACCCGGCGACCGGAGACGTTTTGGCCAAGCTGACGCAGGCCAAACAGGCCGATGTGGATGCTGCCGTTTCTGCCGCCCGAAAGGCGCAACCGAAATGGGAGAAGCTGGGCGGTGCAGGCCGTGCGCGGTACCTCTATGCCATCGCGCGCTTGTTGCAGAAGCATTCGCGCCTGTTTGCGGTGCTTGAGAGCCTCGACAACGGCAAGCCGATCCGTGAATCACGCGACATCGACATCCCGTTGGCGCAGCGCCATTTCTTCTACCACGCCGGCATGGCGCAGCTGATGGAAAGCGAACTGCCCGATGCTGAGGCGTTGGGCGTCTGCGGGCAGATCATTCCGTGGAATTTCCCGCTGCTGATGCTGTCGTGGAAGATTGCCCCGGCCCTGGCCATGGGCAACACGGTGGTTTTGAAACCGGCCGAGTACACCTCGCTGACAGCCCTGTTGTTCGCCGATATCTGCACCCAAGCTGGATTGCCCAAAGGCGTAGTCAACATCGTCACTGGTGAAGGCGCCGTGGGCGAGATGATCGTGAACTCGGACGTCGACAAGATCGCCTTTACCGGCTCGACAGTTGTGGGCCGCCGTATCCGTGAAGCGACTGCAGGGTCGGGCAAGGAACTGACATTGGAACTGGGCGGCAAGTCGGCCTACGTCGTCTTTGATGATGCCGATATCGACAGTGCTATCGAAGGTCTGGTCGACGCGATCTGGTTCAATCAGGGGCAGGTTTGCTGTGCGGGCTCCCGCCTGTTGGTACAGGAAGGCATCGCTGATCGCTTTCACCACAAGCTGCGCGCACGGATGGACAAGCTGCGCATCGGCGATCCGCTAGATAAATGCATTGATGTGGGCGCGGTTGTAGACCCGGTCCAACTGCAAACCATCAAAAGCATGGTCGAAAGCAACACCGCCGGCCACGTGCACCAAGCCGCCTGCGATCTGCCTGCGAACGGATGGTATTACCCGCCTACGCTGATCTCGGGCCTCGAAACTTCCGACCCGCTAATGCAGGAAGAAATCTTTGGCCCGGTTCTGGTGTCCTCAACCTTCCGTACACCGGAAGAGGCAGTCGAACTGGCCAACAACACCCGTTACGGGCTGGCCGCGACGGTCTGGACCGAGAATGTGAACCTGGCGCTGGATATCGCACCTAAGTTGGTCGCGGGCGTGGTTTGGGTGAATGCCACCAACCTGTTCGACGCGGCAGCCGGATTCGGCGGCGTGCGCGAAAGCGGCTTTGGCCGTGAAGGCGGCTGGGAAGGCTTGACTGCGTACACCAAGCCCAAGGGCAAAGCTAAGCCGTTGGCGAAGGTCGAAGCGGTTACCGGCGAAGGCGCTCCGGTCGATCCAATTGACCGTACCGCCAAGATGTATGTCGGAGGCAAGCAGGCGCGGCCTGATAGCGGCTATTCGAAACCCGTTTGGGGCAAGCCCGGGCTGTTGGGCCACGTGGGCCTCGCCAATCGCAAGGACGTCCGCAACGCGGTTGAGGCTGCGGCGGGGGCCAAAGGCTGGTCCAAGACCACTGGCCACCTGAGGGCGCAAATCCTGTATTACATCGGCGAAAACCTCTCGGCCCGCGCCGACGAGTTTGCCGCTCGCATCGACGCGATGACCGGCAAAAAGGACGGCGCGAAAGAGGTCCAAGCTTCAATCCAGCGCCTGTTCTCCGCCGCCGCCTGGGCCGACAAGTACGACGGTCAGGTACATGGGGTTCCGATCCGGGGCGTGGCGATTGCCATGAAAGAATCCGTTGGTGTCATCGGCGCGCTTTGTGCGGATGAGGCGCCTTTGCTGGGTCTGGTCTCGGCCATGGCTCCGGCAATTGCGATGGGCAACCGGACGGTTCTGGTGGCTTCAGAGCCCTACCCGCTGGCGGCTACCGATTTCTACCAAATCCTCGAAACTTCGGACGTGCCCGCCGGTGTAGTTAACATCCTGACAGGCAGCCATGCGGAATTGGCGAAACCGCTGGCCTCGCACCTGAATGTTGATGCGGTCTGGTCGTTCTCATCCACCGACTTGTCGAAAGAGATCGAGGTCGTCTCGGCCGGGAACCTAAAACGGACCTGGGTGAATAACGCGACGGCATTTGATTGGGGCGTGGACCATTCTCGCCGCTTCCTGCAGGCTGCGACTGAAGTCAAAAACATCTGGGTGCCCTACGGCGAGTAGGGCTCCCCTCCAAGGGAGGCCTACATGGATTTTTCAGGAAAAACCGTCATCGTCATTGGCGGAACCAGCGGTATCAATCGCGGCATTGCCGAGGCCTTTGCGGCCTCGGGTGCCAAACTGGCCGTCGCCAGCCGTTCACAGGAAAAGGTCGATGACACCGTTGCTGCGCTGAAAGCTGCGGGGGCCCAAGACGCCATCGGTGCGGCGTTCGATGTACGTGACCCGGAGGCCGTGACAAACGGGCTGAAACAGTTCCACGACGCGTTCGGTGACTTCGACGTGCTGGTATCGGGCGCGGCGGGCAACTTCCCGGCATTGGCGGCAGAGATGTCGGTCAATGCGTTCAAGACCGTGATCGATATCGACCTGATGGGCACGATCCACGTGATGAAGGGGGCCTATCCTTTCCTCAAGCGTCCGGGTGCCAGCATCATCAACATCTCGGCCCCGCAATCCTACCTGCCTTACGAAGGCCAGGCCCATGTCTGTGCCGCCAAGGCAGGCGTGGATCAGATCACCCGCACCCTGTCGATGGAATGGGGCGTCGAGGGTATCCGTGTGAACTCGGTCGTGCCGGGCTTTATCGAAGGCACTGAAGGGGCCAAGCGTTTAGCCCCTACGCCAGATGCCGGAGAAGCCTTGCGCAAGGATGTCCCGTTGGGCCGTTGGGGTCAGCCGCACGACGTGGCGAACGCCTGTATGTTCCTAAGTTCTGATCTGGCTAGCTATGTCAGCGGCACGGTTCTGGCCGTCGATGGCGCGTTGTACCAGCGTGGTTCGGGAAAGTTCGGACAGATGATGGGGCAAATGTTGCGAGCGCAGGCGAAAGCACGCTCATAAGACCCATTAACCTGTGAGGTTGTTCATTTACGGCTTCACGTAATTGGCACAGCGTAAGACCCATTCATTGCGAGGGTGGGTCCTTACATGCTGAATAGTCCATTTGAATTTATCGAGTTTGTCGAATTGGCCACCATGATCGGCGTGGCCGGGGCTGGCCTTTACATTCTGAACTACTTTTTACTGCAAATCGGCATAGTCCGAGGCAATGGCGTGCTCTACCCGGTTCTGGTTATCGTTGCCGCAACCTGCGTTCTGATCAGCATGGTTGAAGAATTCAATCTTGCCGGTTCAATCATACAGATGGCCTATATCGCGATCTCTGTCATCGGATTGCTGCGTGGATACCTGTCGCGACATCTGATCCGCTTTTCCGCAGCCGAGCGCCAGTTCATCTCGCATCATCTTGGGTCACTGAAACCGCATTATGCCCGAAAGCTATTGAACACTGCGTCGGTTCAGGAGTTCGCCAAAGGCGACATTCTGATCGAAGAAGCGAGAACAACAGATTTCCTTGGCTATGTCCTGAGCGGGCGAACAACCATCCTTCAAAATGGTCAGGTCATCAATATTTGCGGCTCGGACGAGACACTAGGAGAGCTGACATTCGGCCTTGGCCTACCCGCAACGGCCACCGTCATCGCCTCAGAGACGACAACCTGCTTGGTGTTCGACAATTTCCGTCTGTCGCGCCTGCTACGCCGCAACCGGCATATCGACGACGCGCTCAAAGCCGCGCATTTCAGGCATGCGCGGCAAAAGCTTCTGAGCAGCAACAAGCATACGCTTCGGGCACAGAAACAGCCCGTCGCGGCCTGATCGGGTTTAGCCGTCCAGACCCTCGGGCTTGCCGACAATGGTGAAGTGGAGCCCATCAGGGTCCAGCAATTCGCTGGCGACCCGGTTGATCTCTTCCAGCGTGATCGCATTCACCTTGTCGTTGCGGGTGGCGATATAGTCGATGGGCAGGTCTTCCATCTGCATCCCGACCATGATCCCCGCGATCTGGCCATTGCCATCAAACCTCAGCGGGTAAGCGCCCGTCAGATAGGTTTTGGCATCGTCCAGTTCTTTTTGGGTTACACCTTCGGACGCGGCACGAGCCCACTCGTCGCGGATCAGCTCGACCGCTTCTGCAATGCGATCATTGCTTGACGACACGGACCCCAGATAGACCGAGGCCAGGTCCTTGGGCACCAGATAAGTGCCGATTCCGTAGGTCAAGCCACGCTTTTCTCTAACTTCCTGCATCAGGCGGCTTTCAAACCCGCCCCCGCCAAGGATGTGGTTCAGGACAAAGGCGGCAAAGAAATCGGGATCATCGCGGTCAATGCCTGCATGTCCGAACAGGGCCACAGATTGCGGCGTGTCGAACTCGACTACGCTGACACCACCGGGGATGGACACATCGGCACGTTCAGGGATCGGCTTGCCAGTTTCTGGCAGGTCGGCCAGCAGTTTATCCAGCAACGCGCCCAGCTCTTCGGGTGTGATGTCACCCACCGCGCCGACATACATCCGGTCTTGGACAAAGACATCCTGATAGGCGGTGACCACATCATCGCGCGTCAGCGCGGTCACGCTTTCGATCGTACCCTTACCTTCGGTGCCATAAGGGTGGTCGCCATAGGCCATTTGGGCAAAGTTACGACCTGCAATGTCATTCGGGTCGGTTTGATCGGATTTAAGGCCGGACAACACCTGCGCCTTTACCCGGTCCACTGCATCCTGATCAAAGCGCGGCTCGTGAATGGTGGCGCGCAGCAAGTCGATCACGTCGTCCCGGTTCTCGGTCAGGAACTGCGCGGTGATCGACACCGAGTCATCGGTTGCACCGTACCGGAACGAGGCCGCCAGCGATTCCAACTCACGCGCATAGGTGCGGGCATCCATGTCACCTGCGCCTTCCTCAATCAGGCCGCTCATCAGATAGACCGCACCGCGTTTGTCCGCGTCATCCAGCGATGTGCCGCCGCGAAAACGCAGCTCCAGCGCGGTGAAGGGGATCGAGTGATCCTCGACCAGCCAGGCGGTGATACCGCCAGGAGAAGTAACCTCTTCGATCTCGATATCGGCCCACGCGGGCAGAGCGACAACGAACGCGATCAAGGTTGCGAATATCCGTTTCATTGCGTCACCTCATCATCGCGCATCAGCCAGCCGGTGACCGATGTTTCCGGTTGTATTACCTCGCGGGCAGCGGCGATGATCTCATCCCCAGTGACAGCTTGCAGAATATCGGGCCAGGCCTGCACGTCCTCAACCGTCAGGCCGCTGGTCAAAGCGCGGCCATATCGGTTGCCAATCCCATCCACATTGTCGCGCGCATAGGTTTGAGCTGCCCGTAGCTGCATCTTGATCCGATCGAGGTCCTCTTCGTTCACACCCTCAGCGATGAAGTCGGCAACCACCTGATCCATTGCATCTTCAGCCTCTTGCAGGGAAACGCCTGCGGCCGGGACGACGATAAGGTCAAAGGTCGTATCATCCAGCGAGACACCCCGATAGAACGCCCCGGTGTAGACAACCTTCTGCTGCTCGAACTGCAGCTTTTCGTTCAGGTAGGATGTCGTGCTTCCGCCCAACAGTTCTGCCAACAAAAACAGAGCGGCTGCTTTCTCCTGGTCGCCCGGATCTCGTTCAGGGGCCAGATAGCTACGCTGAACATAAGGCTGCGACACGCGCGCATCCTTGTATGTTAGACGGCGTTCTGCCGTTTGCGGCGGTTCCTGCGACCGGACCCGTTCGGGTAAGTCAGGGTTGGCGGGGATCACTCCGTAATATTGCTCGGCCAGCGATTTGACCTCGTCAGGTTCGACATCACCGGTGACGACCAGAATGGCGTTATTGGGCGCATAATGGGTTTGGTAGAAGGACAGCGCGTCCTCCATGTCCAGCGCCTCCATCTCGTGTCGCCAGCCGATGATTGGCACGCCGTAGCGATGGTTCAGGTATTGCGACGCGCTCATCTGTTCGCCAAACAGGGCACGCGGGCTGTTGTCGGTGCGCTGGTTGCGTTCCTCAAGGATCACGTCACGCTCGGTGGCAATATCATTTTCGTTCAGGCGGATATTGCGCATCCGATCCGCTTCCATTCGCATCATCAATTCCAGCCGGTCGGCGGCAACGCGTTGGAAATACGCGGTGTAATCATAAGACGTGAACGCGTTGTCGGTGCCGCCATTGGCCGCAACAGTGGCGGAAAATTCGCCCGGGGCCAGAGTGTCCGTGCCTTTGAACAGCAGGTGTTCGAGGAAATGCGCCACGCCCGATGATCCCACGGGTTCATCTGCTGACCCTGCGCGATACCAGACCATATGCTGCACAACTGGTGCGCGGTGATCTTCGATCACGACGACATCCATGCCGTTGTCCAGCGTAAAGGTAGTGACCGCTTCGTGCCCCTCGCTTGCAGCAAGAGGGGTTGCGGCCATCAGGGCTGCCGACAATGCCAGGGCCCGAACCATAGGGCGTCCTCCGTTTGATTTATGCTGTTCAAACTACGGTGGCACCACGCGGGTTCAAGGCCAATGACGAAAAGTTAAAGATTATTCATCTACCGGTGGCGCCGATGGTGTTTCTATCCCGGCCCGGCGTGCCGCTTCATTCTGACGGTCGGGGTTAAGCGTTTCGCGGCGGTAAATCTGCGAATAACGATCCACTTTGAACAAGCGCAAGCGCGTCAGGCGGCCTTGCTTTCTGCGGAACTCGGCATCCTCGGCATCAACCACCTGCCGTGTATTTGCCGCAACCCCATACCGGCTGGAAGCCGTCACAAGGGCGGTATCCGTGGACGGGATGGCCGTATTTGCGTTAAGCGAAGATTCGTTCCCGCCAAGGGCAACGACAGCTTCGGCCTTGGGATTCGGATCGGTCAGGTTTTCACCACCCAACGTGGGCGCAGGCAGGAACTTGTAATCCTTGGGCTCGGTCAACGGTTTGACAGGCAGGACCGAGAATTCATCCGGCCCTTGCCCGGGCGCTTCGAGATGGCGCAGTCCGATATCGGAACAGCCTGCAGCCGCAAAGGCCAATGTCAAAGCAAATATGGAACGCGGCAGCCGCATCAGAGTCTCCAGCCTGTTTCAGGCGCTTTTATCGCATTTCAAATGGCACGTCACGAGGCCTTTTTGCCTTCGAACACCACCAGACCAATCGCTCCCGCAAAAATGAACACATCAGCAAGGTTGAACACGAAAGGGTTGTTGATGCCACAACAGGACATGTTCAGGAAATCCAGAACATAACCATAAAGCAGGCGATCCACGACGTTGCCCAGCGCCCCTCCAATCAGAAACCCGCCGCAAACCAGCATCAGTTTCGACGGGGCTGTGCGCATAAGCCAGATCAGCACACTGATTGCGATGACCATGGAAACACCGATCAACGCCCATCGGGCAGCATCGGTATTGCCCTGAAACAAGCCGAAATTGATGCCCCGATTCTCACCGTATTTGAACACCAGCAGCGGCGGTAGGACATCAATGTCCCCTACGGCTACGCGCATCACGTGAACGACCAGATACTTGCTGATCTGGTCGATCAGTAACGCAGCCAGTGCGGCCCAGAGAAGCAGACGAAAGCGCATCAGTGGCGGAAGTGGCGCATGCCGGTAAAGACCATGGCGAGACCGGCCTCATCCGCGGCTGCGATCACCTCGTCATCGCGCATCGAGCCACCCGGCTGGATAACACAGGTCGCGCCGGCCTCGGCCGCTTCCATCAGACCGTCCGGGAATGGGAAAAACGCATCCGACGCCACGGCGGAACCGATTGTCAGTGGTTGGGCCAAGCCCAGAGCATCAGCCATACGCTCGGCTTTCTTCGCTGCAATCATCGCCGAGTCCAGGCGGCTCATCTGCCCGGCACCAACACCCACGGTTGCTCCGTCTTTGACATAGACGATGGCATTGGATTTGACGTGTTTCGCCACTTTCCACGCAAACAGAAGATCGCGCATCTGTTCCTCGGTCGGGGATTTCTTAGTGACGACCTTCAGGTCATCCAGGCCGACAAATCCGTTGTCCTTGTCCTGCACCAGAAGGCCACCGGCTACCTGACGGACGGTTTTGCCACCTGTGGTCACATCTGGCAGGCCATCGGTTGTCAGCAGACGCAGGTTCTTTTTGGCGGCAAAGATTTCCTTGGCCTCATCCGACGCACCCGGAGCGATCACAACTTCGGTGAAAATTCCGGTGATTTCCTGCGCGGTTTCGACATCCAGCGGCTGGTTCAGCGCAATGATCCCGCCAAAGGCCGAAGTGCGGTCACAATCAAACGCGGCCTTATAGGCCTCGATCAATGTCGCGCCCTTGGCAACACCGCAGGGGTTGGCATGTTTGATGATCGCGCAGGCTGCGCCTTGCGCCGGGTCGAACTCGGCCACCAGTTCAAATGCCGCGTCTGTGTCGTTGATGTTGTTGTAGCTCAGTTCCTTGCCCTGATGCTGCACTGCTGTCGCGACACCGGGGCGGTTGGTGCCATCGGTGTAGAAGACCGCCTGTTGGTGGCTGTTTTCGCCATAACGCAAGGTCTGCTTCAATTCTCCAGCAAAGGCGCGACGACGCGGGGCCTGCGCGGCCAGCGCATAAGCCATCCAATTCGACACAGCGGTGTCATAGGCAGCAGTACGGGCATAGGCTGTCTGCGCCAGGTTCTGACGGAACGCATAGGATGTCTGCCCATCGTTAGCCGCCAGCTCGGCCAGCAGCGCGTCGTAATCCTGAACATCCACAACCACATTCACAAAAGCGTGGTTCTTCGACGCCGCGCGGATCATAGCCGGGCCACCAATATCGATGTTTTCGATGCATTCGTCGTAACCCGCACCTTTGGCTACAGTGGCCTCAAACGGATAAAGGTTCACCACCAGCAAGTCGATCGCGCCGATGCCATGTTCGTCCATCGCCGCCACGTGGCTGTCATTGTCGCGCAGGGCCAGCAGGCCGCCATGCACCATTGGGTGCAGCGTTTTTACACGACCATCCATCATCTCGGGGAAGCCGGTAATCTCGCTGACGTCCTTCACCGCAAGCCCGGCATCGCGCAGCGCCTTGGCTGTACCGCCGGTAGACAGCAATTCGACCCCGCGCTCGGCCAGTGCCTTTCCCAGCTCGATCAGCCCGGTCTTATCGGAAACGGAAAGCAACGCGCGGCGCACGGGGTGAAGATCGGTCATGGGGTCAAAGGTCCTTTTGGCGTCAGTCAAACTCGGGCTCGTCCCGGTGTATATCCCGCACGGCATAGGCTGTGTCCTGGGCCTTGCTCAGCGTCCACCGGATGCGCGTCGCATACTCCATTGCGCGGCCAGATAGAACGATCTGTTTTGTCGCGCGTGGTTTTAAACGCCCGTTTTCCAAATAAACGCTTGGTTCTAAAGACAATTTTCCGACGCCATCATGGCGGAAAACCCAGATCTCACCACTTTTCAGCGCCATCGACACCGCAGCGCCCCCCAGATCCAGTGCCGCATCCACGTCCGGATGCAGGTGAAACCGGATGTCAAGGGCGATGCCCTTCAGACCCGAGGCGTCCATCGCCTTGTCAAATTGGCGCTTCGCCTTGTCGGTGGCCGTCAGCAGAATATCCTCGCAAGCCAGCTCACGCCCATCAAAGCGCAGCTCAAAGGTACGCGCATGAGTCAATCCGAAGACCTTGGTATACCCGTCATGCCCGGCCATGAATCGCGTGCCTTCAAAGGCATCCTCGAAATCAATGGGAACGTCATGCGGCGCATCCACCAGTGCCTCGCGTTCGGCGCCCTGCGTCGGTGGCGCCAGCCGAGCGCTTGAATACCCATCAAGGCACAGTGTCGAATGCGACGGTGTCGCCCGACCCGCACGTCGCCATTCCGTCCCAAAGCTTTCGCCCGACCCGCAATTGACCACCAGCGGCCTGCGGCCCGACGTCAGTTCGAACGCCAGGGTCGAGGCATGGGCGTTGTATGACGCCGACCCCTTGGGTGGAGTGGCGGCATCCACAATCACGCTGGTTCTGGCCGCATAAAGTCGGGCAAATCCCATGGACAGCCCCGTGGCGTGATGTGGCTTGACACCGCTTTGCGCCAGTGCCTGATCCAAACGCCCTTCGACACCGCGCCCACCGCCGTGAAACCGGGCCAAAGCCCCGTCCGCATGGCGCAGGCTGCGCAAGGTGGGGGCCATGCGTTTGATGGCACTTGCCTGCGCCCCGGGCGTGCCCCGGCCCAACGCGCTGAGCGCGGCCGAGGTCCATGAAAGCAGCATAAAGACCTCAAGCAGCTCTTCGGGGTTGCGGGTTGGGATACCGCCCTGTTCGTCTACCTGACTGTCACACTCGCGTGCCAAAGCACGAAGGGCAGGATCAGCCATTTGCTCCAACCCCTCCAGCGCCAGACCAGCCTGCACCAGCCCGGCAAGCGCCTCAAACCGGGAAAGACCGGGAGTCGCTGCCTTCCAGCGCTTGGACAAAAACCATGTCTGTTGGGCCAAGGAACGGAAAAACATCCTGCTTTGATGTTCATCTGCGCCGCGCAACAGGAAAATCGCATGGTTGATCCAGCGTATAACGCGCCGACCGGTCAGATCAGGTGCCCAGCCCGGCCCCTGACCGCGGCCATGCGCGTTAATCCAGCCCCAGACCCACCGCTGGGCCTTTTCACGCGCGCGCATATCGCCAACAGCCGCCAGATCGTCGAGCCAGGCAAAGCCGTGGCGTTCATTGTCAAACCCGGTACTGGGCGCGGTCACAGCCCACAGCTCGGTATCCTGAGCTTCGACCAGATAGCCTGCGAACAGCAGATTTCCGGCGACCAACTGACGCCCGCGCGCAAATGAGCCGACCGTGCGTGGTTCCGGCTCGCCAACAAACCCCGAGACCGCTTTGCGACGCTGGCTGAGGCGTGCATAAAGACGGTTCTGAAACCGTGTCCACTGATTGGTCATGGTATCTGTCTTCGACATGACGCTCGTTACTCTGCCCCTTGCGCTCTGCTGGCGCCTGAGACCCAACGATAGACCGGGGCGATCGTCAAGTCATCGAAAAGCGTGCTTCTACGCCGATTTGTTCAAGCGTGCGATGTAGAACCCATCCATTCCACCAAGATCAGCCCAGTAATCGGGCCGCAGACGCAGGCCGCCTTCCTCGGTGATCCATTCGGACTCGATTCCGGCAATGTTCAAAGCCGCTCGATCCACCGACATATCGGGGTGTTGGTCCAGCGCTACTTCGACCTGCACCTCGCCCTCATCCGGCAGGAGAGAACAAGTGCAATAGACCAGCCGCCCGCCGGGTTTCAGCAAGCTCCAGGCGTGGGCCAGCATCCGGGCCTGCATCTCGATCAGCTCACCGAATTCCGATCCGTCTTTGGCAAAAGGCAGGTCCGGGTGTCTGCGGATCGTTCCCGTGGCAGAACACGGCGCGTCCAAAAGGATGGCGTCATACTGGCCCTGATGTTCAAGCGCGTCGCCCGCGACGACAGTGGCTTTCAGCCCGGTGCGTTTGAGGTTCTCATGCATCCGCGCCAACCGCGTTTCCGAGACGTCGAGCGCCGTAACATCGACCCCAGCCGCCGCCAGTTGCAATGTTTTTCCACCCGGAGCGGCGCAAAGGTCGAGGATCTTTTCGCCCGGTTTCGGGGCAAGTATGCGCACAGGAATAGCCGCCGCCGCGTCCTGCACCCACCAATCACCTTTGCCATAGCCCGGAAGGGCAGTGACCTGACCGGCATCATGCAGCCGCGTCGAACCGGTTGGCAGGACTTCACCCGGTCCGCTGGCGCCCGGCTTCACAGTCAGATCAAGCGGTGCGCCAGCAAATTGCGCCTTTTCCATTCCCGCGATTGCATCCTCACCCCAGGCCATGATCAGCGGATCACGCAGCCATTCGGGCAAACGCGGCACGCGCATTTTGGGCCATGCTTCGGGCCCTTCGGCGGCCACTTTACGCAACACGGCATTCACCAGGCCTTTCAGCCGTCCGTGCTTGCGTGAACGCCCCACAATGTCGACCATTGAATTCACCACACCATGTGCCGCTTCACCGTGGCACAGCTCGACCGCGCCAAGGCGCAGGGCGTTATGCACAGTCAAAGCGGGGGTGCGGTTCAGGTGGTTTTCCAGCAGACGATCCGCACGCTCCAACCCGCGCAAGGTTTCTAGCGTCAGACGTTGCGCCCGCGCGCGATCTTCAGGGGCCAACCGGTCCAGCGCACCGGCGGCCAGACATTCGGACAGCAGGCGTCCTTCGCCCAGTATCTGATCCAGCAGATAGATCGCGCTGCGTCGGGCCGCTGTTGCGTTGTCGGACATGGAATCGCCTTTGAATAAATCCTCGCCCGCATTGCCAATGGCGGACGCGGGCGTATATCAAGCCCATGCACGGAAAGGAACCCGAAGTCATGAGTGACGACCGCAAAGACCTGCCGCCTGCCGCCCAGCGCGCCTTGGCCGAAGCTGAAGAGCGCCGTCGCAAGGCCGAGGCCAAAGCGAAAGAGATGCCAAGGGAACTGGGCGGTCGCGACGGTCCTGACCCGGCCCGCTATGGCGATTGGGAGAAGAAAGGCATCGCGATCGATTTCTGATCGCCTATCCTCGCAGAGCTTCCAGAAAATCCGCTATCAGAGCGCGCTGCTTCTTTGATTTCGACCGTTCTTCCGGCCATGTCAGCCAATACCCATCCTTCGTTTTCAGCTCGGGCAGGTGCAACCGGCGCAACCGTCCGTCCTGTAGATCCGCCTTGGCCAGTGGCACCGACCCCAACGCTACGCCCATGCCCTGACGTGCCGCGGACAACGCGTGTTCCATTGAATCGAAGCTGATGGTCGACGTCGTCACATCGCCCTGCTCTGCCTTTCGCGCCCAGTCTCGCCACCCCGGCCGTTCTCCGCGCAGATCAATCAAAGGCGCGCCCCATTCAACACCCGGAGCCGCCATCGGCACCAACACTTCGGCTGCGATCAATTCGGAATCCCGCCCGGGCCAGGCACCGCGACCATAGCGGATTTGCAGCCATGTCCGCTCTTCATCCAGCGACGACCGCCGCGCCACGGAATCGGTCAGAACACGCACCTTCGGCTGCATCTCCTGAAACCGGGCAAGACTTGGCACCACAAGCGCATGGATGTGCGATGACAAACCGGCCACCCGCAATTCGCGTGGGGATTTGCCAAACAGATCCTCGGTATTTCGTTCAAGCGCCTGCAAACTGTCTTGCACCAGTGGCAGGTAGCTTTCGCCTTCGACAGTCAGTGACACGCCACGCGCCTCACGCACAAACAATGTTCGACCCAGCCAGGCCTCAAGGTTACCGATCCGCTGGCTTACCGCCGCTTGTGTCAGACCAAATTCCCTCGCCGCTGCCGAAAACCCGCCCAGACGCCCCGCCGCCTCAAAAACGCGCAGCCAGTCCAAGGGCGGCAACCCGATTTTTTTCTTAGCCATAAGTTTTTCCAAGCCTCAGCAGAAAGAAGGATTAATTGTCGTAATGCCACAAGGGGCGTATCTCCTCAACCAAAGCCCGCGCTGAACAGGAGACCCCCATGCTGCGCTCTGCCACCCATGACGCCTCGGTTGTGACCGTTGAATTCGACACCGGCACAGAGGCTCGCTTTCACGCCATCTGGCTACGCGACAACGCGCTGGACCCCGAAACGCGCGCGCCCGGCAATGGCCAACGTCTGATCACCATCGGTGATATCCCCTCAGACATTTCGGTTAGCGCCGCCGAAATCAGCAATGGTGATCTGACAGTCACCTTTCAGCCAGAAGGCAAGACCGTCACCTTTCCCGCCGACTGGCTGGCCGAGCACAGCTATGACCGCGATCAAAACCGCCCCATGGGTCGGACGGCTCCCGACATCACCACCTGGGGACGCGGCATCGACGCGCCCAGCGCTGATTGGGATGAGGTCCACGCCAATCCCAGCGCCAAACGCGGATGGCTAGCTGCGGTGGCCGAATACGGCTTTGCCAAGCTGACCGGCGGCCCGACCGAACCGGAATCCCTGCTGAAAGTCGCCGATCTGTTCGGCTATGTGCGCGAAACCAACTATGGCCCCTATTTTGAGGTCCGAACCGAGGTGAACCCGACCAACCTCGCCTATACAGGCCTTGGTCTGCAGGCGCATACCGACAACCCCTATCGTGATCCGGTTCCGACGCTGCAAATTCTGTATTGCCTGGAAAACAGCGCCGAGGGTGGTGATTCCATCGTGGTTGACGGCTTCCGCGCTGCTGAAAAACTGCACGAACAGAACTCGGAAGGTTTTGCCTTGCTGGCAGGCTACCCCGCCCGGTTCGAATACAAGGGCTCGGACGGTATCTGCCTACGGTCACGCCGCCCGATGATTGAGCTGTCACCGGATGGAGAATTGGTCGGTATCCGGTTCAACAACCGCTCATCCGCGCCGTTCGTCGACGTGCCGTTCGACGAGATGGAGGCCTATTACGCCGCCTATCGCCAATTGGGCGAGATCATCGACGACCCTGCCATGGGCGTGTCGTTCAAACTGGAACCAGGCGAGAGTTTCATCGTCGACAACACCCGCGTGCTGCACGCGCGTCTGGGCTATTCCGGTGCGGGGTCACGCTGGTTGCAGGGCTGTTACGCCGACAAGGACGGGTTGCTGTCCACATTGGCTGCGATGGAAATGAGCCAACCGGAGGCCGCAGAATGAAGCCCAATTTCTCGACCCTGAGCCGGGACAATATCGTGGCCTTCATCGGCGATATCTTCGACCGCCGAGGCGGTGAGGAATATCTGGGTGAGCCCGTCACCATGGCTGAACACATGTTGCAAGGTGCCACGATCGCCGAGCAGAACGGCCAGCCCGAGGAAATCATCGTTGGCGCATTGCTGCACGATATCGGCCATTTCACCTCCGAGTTCGGCACTTATCACCCAGATGACACCGAGGACCGTCATCACGAGGATGCAGGCGCTGAGGTGCTGGAACAGTTCTTCCCCTCGGTTATCACCGATTGCTGCCGCTATCACGTGGCAGCCAAGCGGTATCTCTGCGCCACCAAACCGGAATATTTCAACCGTCTCTCCACCGCCTCGGTCCATACGCTGGAATTGCAGGGCGGGCCGATGAGCGCTGAGGAGGTCGCAGAGTTCGAAAGTAATCCGAACCTGAAAGAGATCGTTCAGGTGCGCTATCTGGACGAGGCGGGCAAGCGGGCTGACATGGACACGCCGGATTTCACCCATTTCGCACCGATGGTACAGCGCATGGTCGACAGGCATCTGGGCACATCATGAGCGCGCCTGAATATATCTTCGAGGCCAGTTCAAAACCGTCCCTTCCCTGGCACGAGGTTCCGCTGATCCGGGCCACGGACACGTCGGTCAAAGGCTATGGCTGTCTGGTCGACGACCCCGAAACCTTCGAGATTGAAATCGCTCGCTGGCCCCAACAAGGCTGGCGGCCGATTGACGAAGGAACCGGCGACGAGGGCGGCTGGGTCGAAGGCACGTTCAAATGCGATTGGCAGGGTGACGTGCTTTATGGTGAGAACGAGGCCGTCAAAGGCCACTATGTTCTGGGTTGGTCCGCTGATCCACAACAGGCGCAGACCGACCTGCAGACGGCACCGCGCGATCAGGTTCTACTGTGGCACATGAACTACCACCCCGATGGCGGGCAGATGTTCTGGCCGCTGGACAACAAGCCCTTCATCGTGCCTGTCGCCCTGCCCGGCGACAACCTGACGCCAGAAAAGGTGGTCCCATTCTGGTGTGACGGCACGCGTGGCCTCTATATTCATCCCGGCATCTGGCACGAAGGGATATTCCCCGTCGAAGACAACCAACGCTTCCTTGATCGGCAGGGCCGGGTGCACGCCCGGGTCAGCGCCGATATCGGCAAAGAGTTCGGCGTTTACCTTGCCTGCCCCTTGCGCGCGGACAAGATACGCGATCTGTAGCCAAACCTGTCTCTTCCGGGCGGCGCTTTTCAGATTCCCTTAACCTTTGCCGCAAACTTCTGCGATACTCACCCTGTGTGTGCATAAGGGAGGCGCAGATGGGATTGAACCGTCGGAAATTGGTACAACTAGGCACCGCAGCCACCGCGAGTGCGGCGCTGCCGCGATTTGCTGTCGGCGCAACTGGCCAGAATGAAGCGTTCGAGGCAGAGTTCGCCGAAACACTGGCTGGTCTCAAAGCCGCGTTCGCCAAGCTCGGGTTTTCCGAGTCGCAGCCTTTTTCGATTGTCACCGGGAACGTCGACTATAATGGCGGGCTGCGGCACGATTTCGAGCAAAAGAAATTGCAACCAAACGCTTTCGTCATACAACCGCTGGCTCGCGTCGCAGATGTGGAAGAAAAAAACCGCCCCGATGTCCTGCCCCTGTTTCACGAGGTTGGCTGCCATCCAGAAGGCGTGGTCAGCGGGCGTGACACCACGGAACTTATGGTGCGTCTTCTGACTGAAGAGTTCAGCCTTGACCCATCCCGCATTGCTTTTGTCAGCGTACCTCAGGCCGATGACGTGCGCCCGGTTCTGGATGGGATGAACTTGCCGTTCTCGCAAAAGGTCCTGCTGCGCGATGAGGCCGAGGCATTGGCCGCCCGTGACGCCTCAGGTTATTTCTTTCCAGATCCTTTTGGCGAGGATTATCTGGTCACGATGGGCGTTTATTACCGCGTCGGCAATCAAACTGAACCCGCACCCGAATCCTATCCACCATCTGCCAACTGGACGGAAATCGGAGAGATCATCATCGGCGGCGAGGCCGCACCGTTAGGCATATCAATCGGAGCAGAGCGTCTGACCTATGCGTTGACAGGTCAGTTCCCGACATGGGACCAGCGTTTGGATGCTCTGTTCGCGCATATCGACTTGGGGCATGCAGAACCGCCGGGAATCGCCGCGTTCAGGTAAAATCCCTTACAGCCCCAATACATCCAGCATGTCATACTGACCGGGCGCTTTGCCCTGTCCCCACAGGGCCGCCTTCAAAGCGCCGCGGGCAAAGATGGCGCGGTCGGTGGCCAGATGGCGCAGGACGATGCGTTCTCCGGGGGCTGCGAACAGCACGTCGTGTTCGCCCACGATGTCACCGCCGCGAATAGCATGGAACCCGATATCGCCCCGCTTGCGCGCGCCGGTGATTCCGTCGCGGCCCCGATCGGACACATCGGCCAGATCAACCCTGCGCCCTTCGGCGGCGGCCTCGCCCAGCATCAGTGCTGTACCCGAGGGCGCGTCGACTTTGTGGTGATGGTGCCCTTCGATGATCTCGATGTCGAAATCTTCATCCAGCGCTGCGGCGACCTTTTTGGTCAGCTGCACCAGCAGGTTGACGCCAAGGCTCATATTCCCTGCCCGCACGATGACCGCATGGCGAGAGGCCGGTTCCAGCGCTGCGATCTGCTCATCCGACATGCCAGTGGTACCAATCACGTGGACGCACCGTGCCTGCGCGGCCAGTGCCGCAAACTCCAGCGTCGCCTCGGGCGCCGTGAAATCGATCACCGCCTGCGCCTGCGAAAACGCCTCTAGCGGGTCGTCTGTGACGGTGACGCCCAGCGCCTGACCGCCCATCGCCTCGCCCACATCCTGACCGATCCAATCATGGCCCGTCCGCTCAACCACACCGACCAAACGCGCCTGATCGCTGTCCGTCACGGTTTTGATCAGCATCTGCCCCATACGGCCCGAAGCCCCTGTGATGACGATCCCCGGAATATGGGTCATTGCGCTGGTCCTTTTGTTGAATTCGGCTCAAAGCCTCCTACCCCGTTCGCGCCCGCTTGGCAAAGCCCTGCTTTGGGCTTAGATCGGGGATATGGCAAAGAACAAATTCCACGATGGCCCCGGCCCGTCCCAACGACAGCTCCGTGTCGGCGAACTGATCCGCCGCACCCTGTCCGAGGTTCTGGCGCGCGGAGATGTCCACGACCCCGACCTGAACCGCATGTCAATCACCGTGGGCGAGGTGCGCACCTCGCCCGACCTCAAGATCGCCACCGCCTATGTGCTGCCCTTGGGCGGCAAGGGCCAGGAGGATGTGATCGCGTTGCTGGCCCGCAACAAGGGTGAATTGCGGCGGGCAGTTGGCAAGAAGGTCGGTCTGAAATTCTCACCCGATCTGCGGTTCCGGCTGGATGACACGTTTGACCGAATGGATGACACCCGCCGCATGTTCGATCAGGACGCGGTGCGCCGCGATCTGGACGAGTGATCCGCGCAATTGTCATTTTGGGCGCGGTCTTCTGGACCGCGCAGGCCTCAGCGGTCACATGCGAGAAGGTGACCCATGAAGACAAGCGGTACACAATCTGCGAGGTGGATGCCGCCAGCGAAGAGTTGCGCCTCTTCCTCAATGATGAAGACGGTAAGGTGCTGGGCCATTTCTCATCGGTGAACGAGACCCTGGCCCCACAGGGAAAGCGTCTGGCATTTGCCATGAACGCGGGCATGTATCATGAAGATCGCTCGCCTGTCGGGCATTACGTCGAAGACGGTCAGGAACAGATGCGCGTGATCCCCAATGCCGGGCCGGGCAATTTCGGTTTGTTGCCGAACGGAGTGTTTTGCATCCGCGAAGGCCGCGCCGACGTGTTTGAGACATTGGATTACGTGGATCAGGCCCCGCAGTGCCGTTTCGCCACGCAATCCGGCCCGATGCTGGTCATAGGCGGTGAATTGCACCCGCGCTTCTTGCCCGATTCGACCTCGCGCTATGTGCGCAACGGCGTTGGTACCAGCGCGGATGGGGCACGGGCAGTATTCGCGATCTCGGATGACTATGTCACCTTTCACGAGTTCGGCAGCCTGTTCCGCGATTTGCTGGAAACGCCGAACGCCCTGTTCTTCGACGGCAATATCTCTCGTATGTATGAACGCGCGGGCAATCGGTCGGATGTCGGGTTTTCGCTTGGCCCTATTGTAGGTGTTGTCGAAGATACGCCCTGAAATTGACAGTGGCAGAACGATCCGTTAGGTCGCGCGCCTCGGTAAGATTCAGGGTGTAGAATGGGACGCAAACGCAAGGGTCGCGACATTTCCGGTTGGCTGGTGGTGGATAAGCCCGCGGGCATGACCTCGACCGCTGTGGTCAACAAGGTTAGGTGGGCGATGGATGCCAAGAAAGCGGGCCATGCAGGCACGCTTGACCCCGAAGCAACCGGCGTTCTGGCCGTGGCTTTGGGTGAGGCGACCAAGACCGTTCCCTACATCACCGATGCGCTGAAGGCCTACACCTTCACCGTCCGTTTGGGTCAGGCAACCAACACCGACGATGCCGAGGGCGAAGTGATCGCACAAAGCGACGCGCGCCCTTCGGATGACGATATCAAACAGGCGTTGACCCGGTTTCTGGGCGATATCATGCAGGTCCCGCCCAAATTCTCGGCCGTTAAGATTGACGGGCAACGGGCCTATAAATTGGCGCGAGACGGCGAAGAAGTAGAGCTATCCGCCCGCCCGCTATGGGTAGAAGAGTTGATTCTGGTCGACCGCCCCGACGAAGACCACGTTGTGCTAGAGATGACTTGCGGTAAGGGTGGCTATGTCCGCTCGATTGCCCGCGATCTGGGCGCGGCGCTGGGATGCCACGGCCATGTCAAAGTTCTTCGCCGCATCTGGTCCGGCCCGTTCGAGGTTGAAGACGGGTTGAGCATCGAACAGATCGATAAAATGGCCAAGACAACCGCACTGGACGACTACCTGCACCCGCTGGAAACCGGCCTCGCCGGTCTGCCTGAATTGAAATGCACACCCGAAGGCGCAACCCGCCTACGCAACGGAAATCCGGGCATGGTTCTGGCCTCGGACGTGGAATACGGCGATGAAGCCTGGGCTTCGCTGGACGGCAAGGCCGTGGCGGTGGGGATCTACAAATCGGGCGAATTGCACCCCAGCCGGGTGTTCGTTACCTAAGCCACGTGCTAGGCGAAGGGCATGATTACCCGAACGCACACTAAGGGCGACGCGCCCTCAACCGCCATCTATTCCGATTGCGAGAAGTATCGCTATAGCCTGACCCGTATCTGGGATCCTGCGGGGCGCAAAGCGCTGTTCGTGATGCTGAACCCGTCAACCGCGACCGAGGTTCAGAACGACCCGACGGTGGAACGTTGCGAACGCCGCGCGCGGGCGCTGGGGTTCGGAGCATTTCAGGTAACCAACATCTTTGCCTGGCGCGACACCGACCCTCGCAAGATGCGCGCTGCTGCCGATCCGGTAGGACCCGAGAACGACGCGGCTATTCTGGACGGCGTGCAATGGGCCGATCAAGTCATAGCCGCCTGGGGCACCCATGGCGCGCATCTGGACCGTGGCCCGGCAGTTGAAACGCTACTGCGCGACACCAGGCAACCGCTGTTTCATCTGGGGCTGACCAAGGGCGGGCATCCCAAACACCCGCTTTACATCGCCTATACCCAACAGCCCGAACCTTGGTGACCAACGGTTAACCACAAGTTCAGCTTGGCTTTGACCAACTAACTGATCACATGGAATATTTCATCCTCGGAGCGGTGCGTTCTCGGAGGGTTACCATGTTTCTGTTCGGATTGCTGGGCCTTGCCGCAATGGGCGGAGCAGCCTATGCGATGGGCGGTATTATCGAGGCTGACGACGACACCGAAGAAGACGAGATTATCGAAGATGAACCGCAAGAGGTCTCTTACGGCAGTTATCTTGAGATTGGTGAAAACATCGACGAAGTCGAAGAGGCCTCGACCGGGACCATAGTCTCGGAATTCGAAGGCGATCTGGTTGTGGCCGGGGACGACAACACAAACATTCTGACTGGACAGGATGGCGACGACCAGATCAACGGCTACGGTGACGACGACACTGTGCTGGGGGGCATGGGCGATGACACCCTGCATGGCGGCGATGGCGGTGATACAATCCAGGGCGGCGAAGGCGATGATGTTTTGCATGGCGAAGGTGAAGATGACGTTCTGTCCGGAGATGATGGCGACGACAAGCTTTTTGGCCATTTCGGCGACGATGACGATGTTCTGACTGGTGAGGATGGCGAAAACGAGGACTCCGTGGATTTTCTGAATGGCGGTGCCGGCGACGACGCAATTGTTGCCCATAGCGGTGATATCGTGACCGGAGGCGAAGGCGCTGACAGCATCCACCTGAACCCCGAGGATGACGACGACGCCGTCAAGGTCATGGATTTTGAGCCCGGGCAAGACAAGCTGTTGATCTCGTGGGAAGGCGAGGAAGATCCGGAGATCAACATTGAACCAGACGCTGAAAACGAAAACCTGACCCGTATCATGGTCGACGGACAAGACGTCGCCCAACTGCTGGGTGCCAAAGGGTTGACCCTGGACGATATCCAACTGATCAACGGTCAGGAACTGTCGCAGCTCAATGCGCTGAGTTGAAGCAATAGAATCCCTTTGCCATTTGCCTGAAATCTGCTTATACGCGCCCATCCGCATTGGAATCGGTGCGGTTTTCTCCATGGGCCTGTGCTGGACGACATCCCGGCCTGCGCCATCAACTCTAACCTTTTAAAGGAGACCCCGATGTCGATTACTGCCGCTGAAAAAGCACGCGTCATGAAAGAATTCGGCACCAAGGACGGCGACACCGGTTCGCCAGAAGTCCAGGTTGCCATCCTGACCTCGCGCATCACCACCCTGACCGAGCACTTCAAGACCCACAAAAAAGACAACCACGGTCGTCGCGGTCTGCTAAAAATGGTCGCCCAGCGCCGTAAGCTGCTGGACTACCTGAAGGGCAAAGAAGAAGCGCGCTACCAGGACCTGATCAAAAAGCTGGGCATCCGCCGCTAATACCGGTTTCTGCCGCTTTTGGATTTTAGACGCCCGCCCTAATTGGCGGGCGTTTTTTGTTGGATCAGGGAACGCGCGCTCAAAGTAGCGGTATGGTGGGGCTCAATCCGGCTTGCAGTTCACTAACTCAGTCGGCACTATCCCGGGACCTGATCAACAGCTGCTCAAAACCTCAGTCCCCCAAGCACACGTCCAGTGTGTGACGACAAGTAAAATGGAACCAAATGAAGCTGGAATTTCATCATATTAACCTGGTGGCAGACGACGTTGACCGCCTACACGACTTTTATACAAACGTCTTGGGTTTGGGTGATATTCCGCAGCAGAATTTCCCGCGCTCTGAAGCAACCGAAGACGCCGGTTATGACGGCCAGATCCGCTTTGCAACGGACGGCAGCATGCAGATGCACCTTGCGGAACGGGACTTTGACGTCGCTTTCAAAAATGATCAGGTCATCAATCCGGTGAGCCGCGGACACATTGCGTTCCGAACGGATGATCTTGCCGCGGTCCTGAGGATACTTAATGAAAACGCGGTTCCTTATTCGGACTATGGCACAGCCTTTTCGAAAGAGTGGCACCAAGTGTTCTTTCGCGACCCCGAAGGCAATGTTGTCGAAGTTCACCAACAGGTAGCAACTTTAGGCTGAACCTGAGCCCGAAGTTCCCCGCGCTGTTCAGCTTGTGACGGGGCGCTAGACCATATCGTAATCTACGCTTTTTGCTCCGATGTCGCCCATGTGGCCGGTGATGCGTTGCACCAATTTCTGCCTGGACATGTCTGCAAGCGCCTCCGGAAAACTCTGAAGCTCTTCCTTTCTGGCGACAACCGTTAAAGTGCGCGAAAGGCCCGAGACCGGAAGATCTTTCAACTGCAGGCTCATATTCTCAACCAGACCATCGATTAGCAATGTCGGCGTCAAAAGGCTGAACCCCTGACCTGCAGAAACACAGGACGTAACCATGCTGGAGCGGTCCGCCTGGATGACCTTGTCGGGCTCAAACCGCAATCGGCGCAGATGCTGCGCAATCTGGCGGCCCGCGTTAGTTGTATCCCCGAACCGCACCAGAGGAAGCCGCGTTTGGATCGCCTCCAGGCTGTCTGTCGGGCCGTCATATGCTTCGGGAAGAACCAGAAGGTATCGTTCGGTCAGAACGTGATGACGCTCCAATCCATCCATATCCAGAAACGGGTTGGATGTGATCGCGAGGTCCGCTTGTTTCGTCCGCAACAGGTGTTCATGGTTGCCGCTTTGGCCGGCATGCAGGGTAATATCTTCGACATTGAACTCACGCTGCGCAAAATCGACCAAAGAGGGCGTCAGCGTCGTGGCGATTGAGGCTTGAATGCCGACCCGCAGCAAGGACAGGGATTTCTGGCCAACGTGGCGCAGTTCCGTTTCCATGTCGGAAAGTGCATCCAGAATTTTCTGCGCTCTTCCATGCAAACGCGCACCCGCATAGGTCAGCCGCGCCGGACGCGTACTGCGATCCAAAAGCACAGTGCCGAATGCCTTTTCCAACGCAGTGACGTGCTGGGACGCTGCTGGCTGCGACAGATTCAGAAGTTTTGCGCCCGCCCGCATCTGACCCGTTTCCGCAACGGCGACGAAAACCTCAAGTGAACGCATCAGACTTGGTGAGAGTTTACGATGATCCAGCATTGCTCATCCTTAGTATAAAAAACCTTTATACTGTTGGAATTTTCTTGGTTTACGTCAAGCACTCGGTCAACGCTTTGGCCATGACACGTTCGCGCTCACTTCGACGCCGCAGGGCCGCTGGATCTCGCACTCTTCCCGAGGCGCGCGCGCCGTTCATTCTGCGCAAGCTTTCGACCTTCAATGTCCTCAGCGAGGCAGGGTTGGAACAGATCGAGGCCAATGCAGATACCATCCTTGCCGAAACCGGGATGGAGTTTCAGGACGACCCGGAAATCCTGAGCATTTTTGCCGATGCAGGCTGTGACGTCGACGGCTCTCGCGTTCGGTTCGCGCCGGGGTTCTGCCGCAATACGATCATGGCAACCGCACCGGGGCAATTTACTCAACATGCCCGGAACCCGGCCAATAGTGTTCAGCTTGGCGGCGACGCCAGCGTGTTATGCCCGGCTTGGGGTCCGCCCTTTGTGCACGATCTGGACCGCGGGCGGCGCTATGCCTCGCATCAGGATTTCGTCGACCTGATTAAGCTGCATCACAGCCTGCCCTGGCTGCACCATTCGGGCGGCGTGGTCTGCGAACCGGTGGATTTACCGGCCAACAAACGCCATCTCGACATGCTCTATGGCCATATTCGCTATTCTGATCGGGCCTTCATGGGTGCCTTTATCGGTGCCGAGCGTGCGGGCCACGCAATCGACATGGCACGGATTGTGTTCGGCGAAGACTTTGTGGCGGAAAACGCCGCCCTGTACTGTGTCTCGAATACAAACGCGCCGTTGGTGATGGACAGTCACATGTCGGGCGCGCTGAAAACCTATGCCCGGGCCGGGCAACCGGTCGCTTGCACCCCCTGGGTTCTGACCGGGGCCATGTCGCCGTCAACCGTTGCCGGGACGCTGGCTCAGGTGCTGGCTGAAACCATGGCGGCAATGACGCTGACCCAACTGGTGAACCCCGGGGCACCCTGCTTGATGGGCAGTTTCGCCTCGACCATGTCGATGAAGTCCGGTGCGCCCACTTTTGGTACGCCCGAAGCCGGGTTGATGGTTTTAGCGGCCGGACAGCTTGCCCGCAGGCTGGGGGTGCCGCTGCACACGGTTGGCACGCTCAGCGCCTCAAAAGTTTCGGACGCCCAGAGCCAGCAAGAGGCCACATGGGGCCTTATGATGTCGATGTTCGCGGGTGCCAATCTGATCAACCATGCAACTGGATGGCTCGAAGGTGGGTTGGTGACCTCGTTCGAAAAAACGATCTTGGATCATGATCTTTGTGGCAAAGTCGGACGGTTCTTCGATGGAATCGACATGAGCGAGAACGCTCAGGCGATGGAGGCAATTGCCGCGACTGGACCGGGGCGGCATTTTCTGGGCTCTGAGCATACGCAGGCCAATTTCATGTCCGCATTGTTCCGGCCCTGGACCCCGGATGACAATTCATTCGAACAATGGCACGCGGCCGGAGAGTTGGATGCCGCAGCCCGCTCCAATGCAATCTGGAAAGAGCGGCTTGACGCATATCAAGACCCCGGTCTCGACCCCGGCATCGACGCCGCGCTGCAGGACTATATCGCGCAGCGTAAGGCCGAGAAGCCAGATCAGGATTACTTCTGATGAGCCGTATCTTGATCATCGGAGGTGGCGCTATTGGTCTGAGCCTGGCCTACCACCTGGCCAAACGCGGCTCGACTGACGTCACTATTCTGGAGCGCAATCAGCTGACCTCGGGCACGTCCTGGCATGCGGCGGGGATTGTCGGTCCGCTGCGTGCAAAGCCAAACATGACCCGGTTGGCAATGGCCGCACTTGAGGTTTTTCCGACCCTTGAGGCCGAGACTGGCATGTCCACTGGATATCGCCAAACCTCTGGCTATTGGCTGGCCCGCGACCCTGCCCGCCTAGACGAGCTGCGCCGGATTGCGGATCTGGGCCAGACGCTGGGATTGACCCCACGCATGATCGAGGCCTCGGACGTGCCCCTGTCACACCTTGATCTGAAGAACCACGTCGGCGCGCTGCATGTGCCGGAAGATGCCAATGTGAATCCGGTCGATTTGTGCATGGCATACGCCAAAGGTGCACGGGATCGTGGCGTTTCAATCCGCGAACATACCGGGGTTCAGTCCCTGCGGAAAAAGGGTCAGCGGATCACGGGTGTAACCCTGACCGATGGGACGGAACTGGACGCCGATCAGGTCGTTCTTGCCACCGGCGCTTGGTCACGAGAGCTGGCCGCCAATGTTGGCGTCGCGCTTCCGTTACAGGCGGTCGAGCACATGTATGTTGTCACCGAACCCATGCCCGACCTGCCCAACCCGTTCCCGGTGATCCGAGATCTGGACCGGGGCATCTACATCAAGGGCGATGCGGGCAAGCTTGTGATCGGCGGCTTTGAACCCAAAGCCAAATGCTGGGACGCTTACGGCCCCGAAGGCGACCGACCCTTTCTTGAATTGGCTGAGGATTGGGATCAATTTGCCCCTTTCATGGAGGCCGCATTAGAGCTGTGCCCCAGCCTTGAAAAGGTCGGCATTCAGCATTTCATGAATGGCCCAGAAAGCTTTACCGCGGACACAAGGCCGCTTGTTGGTGAAACCACGGTCGATGGATTGTTTGTGGCTGCGGGTATGAACTCGGTCGGGGTCATGTCTTCGGCAGGGATTGGGCGGGCGCTGGCGGATTGGATGGTCGACGGCCACCCCCCGATGGACATGTGGGAGGTCGATGTTGCCCGGGTCGACCCGCACACAGCCAGCGCTGAACATATGGCCGACCGCATGGAAGAGGCCGTCGCGGATCTTTTCGCTTTGCATTGGCCATATAAACAGCCCAACGCCGGCCGAGGTCTGCGCACCATAGCACTGCACGATTTCTGGGCTGAGGCTGGGGCGCATTTTGGCCTGACGGCCGGTTGGGAACGCGGGCTGTATTACGGACCGGCACAGCCCTATTCGACAACTGATCAGGGATGGTGGCCGCTGGTTGAGGCCGAAGCGGCGGTCTTGGATCAGGGCACTGCGCTGATTGACCTAAGCCCATTTACCAAACTGGACATCACCGGGCCTGATGCTCTGGAGGCATTGAACTACCTGACGACCGCGCAGATGGACGTGCCCATTGGTCGGGCTGTCTATACGCAGATACTCAACGCGCGCGGTGGGATCGAAATGGATGTGACCATCACGCGGTTGGGTAGGGATGCGTTTCATCTGACCTCAGGCGCCGCCACGCGGATGCGCGATCGGATGTTCCTGCGCAGGCATTTGAAGGGCGATGTGTCTGTAGAGGATTTGACCGAAGAATTCTGCACAATCGGTGTAATGGGAGGTGGTAGCCGGACGCTGCTACAGGGTCTTGGCAGCCTTCCAGAAATGGCATTTGGCCATGCCGCCACGGTCAAAATGGCAGGCATCACCTGCCGCGCCACGCGCGTTAGTTTCGTCGGAGAATTGGGTTGGGAATTGACCGTGCCCAACGCTCAGGCCTTGCAACTGTTCGCTGAACTGCACGAGGCAGGTGCGCGCCCGCTGGGCCACTATGCGGTGGATGCCGGCCGGTTGGAGAAGGGCTTCAAACACTGGGGGCATGAACTTGGCCCCAAGATCACCCCGCTGGAAGCCGGTCTGGGGTTCACTATCGACTGGACCAAGGAATTTCAGGGCAAAGCGGCGCTGGAGCATCAAAAGTCCAACGGCTTGCAACAGCGCCTGATCCTTCTGCAGGTTCACGGCAATGCCCTGATGTTGCATGACGAGCCGGTGTTCGAGGGCGGCATCCATGTCGGGCTGACAACCTCGGGCGGGCGCGGGCCGCGTACGGGGCTGAACCTGTGTTTCGCCATGATCGCGGTCCAACCGGGCGAGACGTTGACCCAGACATGCGATCGAAAATTCACGGTTCGGGTCGCCGGGCAGGATTATCTGGCGCAGCCATTGCGCCGACCGCCCTTTGATCCCTCAGGCGAGAGGATGCGCGCATGATCAAAGCGCAAGTCACAATTATCGGCGGCGGCGCGATGGGCGTGTCACTGCTGTATCATCTGATCAAGGCGGGCTGGTCTGATGTGGTATTGGTCGAAAAAAACGACCTGACCCATGGGTCGACCTGGCACGCGGCAGGCCTGTGTACCCATTTCGCGCATAATCCCACCATTCAAGAATTGCGCGCCACATCTGTCCGGCTCTATCGCGATATCTTGCCTCAGGAAACCGGACGCGATTGCGGCTTTCACCGCTCGGGCGCGATGCGGATCACACGCAACCCCGACCGGATGGACGAGTTTCGCCATGTAGCCGGTCTGTCCGAATTCACCGGCTACCCGCTGGAGGTGCTGACGCCCGACCGGATCGCCGAGCTTTTCCCTCTGGCCAAACTGGATGGGCTGATCGGTGGGATCTATGAACCCGATGACGGTCACGTAGACCCGACGCTGGCAACCCACGCGATGGCCGAGGTTGCCCGGCGCGGCGGGGCGCGGATCATGCGAAACTGCGCCGTTACTGCGATTGAGCGTCGACGGGATCACTGGTGGATTGAGACCGAGAAAGAGACCATCGAGACTGTCCACGTGGTCAATGCCGCAGGCACTTGGGGCTGGGAGATCGGCCATATGATGGGGCTCAACATCCCGTCGGTTCCGGTGTTGCACCAGTATCTGGTGACAGACACGGTTGAGGCCGTATCGTCCCGGATCAAAGCCGGCTTGCCCGAGCTGCCAATCATCCGAGACCCTGAAGAAAGCTGGTATGTGCGACAAGAGCGCGATGGACTGATCCTGGGGCCTTATGAAAAGGACGCCAAGGTCTGGTCCGTTGATAGTGTGCCACCGGAGTTCGGCGCGGACCTGATGCCGCCAGATCTGGACAGTGTGGAACACATCATACTGGCCGCAATGGAGCGCATACCCGCGCTGGAGACCGGCGGCGTCAAGTCGGTGATCAACGGGCCGATTACCTTCACCCCGGATGCAAATCCATTGATCGGACCAGCACACGGGCTGGAAAACGCGTGGCTTTTGACCGGCTCGTCCATGGGGGTGATGGAAGGTGGTGGCGCAGGTTGGTTTCTGGCCCATTGGATGACCCGCGGCGCGGCGCCGATGGATGCGCTGGCCGTGGACTCGCGCCGCTTTGGGTCCTGGGCTGATCGTGATTATCGCGTGGCCAAGGCCGTCGAGTGCTTCGGCCTGCAATTCGGCGTGCACTATCCGCACGAAGAACGCCCCGCCGGGCGCGGTCTGCGCCTGTCTCCACTGCATGACCTAATGGTTGAACGCGGCGCGGTGATGGGTGCGGCCTATGGGTGGGAACGTCCGAACTGGTTCTCGGGCACACCCGGAGCAGTCGCCGACGAAACCTTCCGTCGCGCCAATTGGTTCGAACCCGTAGCGCAAGAGGTCGAGGCCGCGCACAATCGCGTCGCCATGGCCGACTTGTCGGTGTTTTCGAAATTCGACGTCACCGGCCCCGATGTCGCGGCCTTCCTACAAGCATTGGGCGCGAACCGTGCGATCCCGCCGGGCCGGATCGGCCTGACCCATGCGCTGACAACCACAGGTGGCGTGCTGTCGGAATTCACCGTCACCCGCTTGGCCGAGGGTCACGCCTATCTGACCAGCGCTGCCGCGGCCGAGCAGATCGACCATGATCTTCTGACGCAGGTTGCCAAAGGCTTTGACGTCACCATCCGAAACGTCTCTGAGGATCTGGCAGTTATCGGCGTCATGGGGCCCAAATCCTCCGATGTGTTGCCCGAGTTGAACCATATGCCATGGCTCACCGCGCACGAGACCCATGTCGGCGGGATTTCCCTGCGCGCCTTGCGAGTGTCCTATCTGGGCGAATGCGGTTGGGAACTGCACGTGGCTAAAGAACATGCCGTGCAACTTTTCATGACGCTTGAAGAGATCGCCAAACCTCATGGTCTGGGGTTCTACGGGGCCTATTCTGCAAACTCCATGCGCCTTGAAAAAGGCTATCGCGGTTGGGGCAGTGATCTGACGACCGAACGCAGCCCATTTGAGGCAGGTCTGACCCCGTTTGTCCGCAAGGACCTACGCGACGAACTAGCAAGGGAAAATGCATGGGAAATGGTGCTGCTTGAGGTCGACGCCGGTGAGATAGATCCGTTCTACGCGCACACGGTCTGGAAAGACGGTCTGCCGGTTGGCATCGCCACCTCGGGTGCTTATGGCCACCGGACCGGTAAGGTTCTGGCTTTGGCCTATCTGCGCGACCCGACTGCGCGAGACGGGCTGACCATCTCAATACTGGGCCAGCATCGTGCGGCAACGCTCCTGCCTGAGGCCCCCTTTGACCCCGAAAACTCACGCCTGAAAACCGGAGGTTCCAAATGACCGACCACCCCCTTCACACCGATTGGGACTTCTCGAACACAGCCGCGCGACGGGACCAGTATTATGCCGCCTCGCTGACGCGGTTCACGCCGTTTCGCGAACCGATCGTTTTCAAGAAAGGTCAGGGCCAATACCTTTGGGATACGGAGGGGCGGAAATACACTGATCTGTTGGGCATGAATGTCTGTATCTCGGTCGGACATTCGCATCCGCGCGTGGTGGCAGCGGCGACCGCGCAAGCGCAAGAGCTGACCCATTGCACGACAATGTTCTATCACCCGACACCTGCGCATCTGGCCGAAGAATTGGCCGCGACGATGCCCAAAGGACATGACTGGGTGGTACATCTGACCAACTCAGGGTCCGAGGCGGTTGATCTGGCGATGACCATGGCGCGCACTTATACCGGCAATCTGGATTTGCTTGCCTTGCGCACCGCTTATCACGGGCCAACGGCTGCAGCGCAGTCGATCACCGGTATCTCGGGCTGGCGCCACCCTGGCATGCCCGGCAACGTGGCCTTCGTGCCGGAACCCAATCAATACCGCGGCATCTTTGGCCCCGGGACCCAACCCTATCTGGATGAGATCGACCGCACAATCGCCACAGCCACATCCGGCAATGTGGCGGGCATCTTTGTCGAAAGTGTGCAGGGCTATGGCGGCATCATCGAAATGCCGCCCGGTTATATGTCTGGCGCAGCCGAACGCGTGCGCGCGGCAGGAGGTCTTTATATCGCGGACGAGGTGCAGTCGGGCTTTGGCCGTACGGGCGAAAATATCTGGGGGTTCGAAGCGGACGGCGTCGTGCCCGACATCGTCGTCATGGCAAAAGGTCTTGGAAATGGCTTCCCGATCGGGGCGGTTGTGGCCAAAAAACATATTGCGGAACCGATGGCGGAAAGGTTCATGTTCCACACCTATGGTGCCAACCCGACCTCGGCTGCCGCGGCCCGTGCGGTTCTTGCGGTCATGCGGGACGAAGGGTTGCAGGAAAACGCCCGCGTTGTTGGGGCCGCCTTGCTGAAAAGGCTGCATGGCTTGAAAGACAAGTATCAGGTCATTGGCGATGTTCGCGGGAAAGGCCTTATGCTTGCGCTGGAATTCGTGAAAGACCGGGATAGCAAAACGCCGGACAAGGACATGACCACAGAGGTTTTCGAAGCCTGCCGCGCACAAGGAATTATCCTGTCAAAGTCCGGTCCGTTTCAACAATGCTTGCGGATGGTGCCGCCGTTGTGTTTGTCGTTGGACGACGTGGATCAGGTGGCGAACAGTCTTGATCAGGCGCTCGAAGCTGCCGTGAGTGTCGCCAAAGCATAAGTAGCGGGGCCATCGGCCCATGCTATTTGGCTTCGAATGATCCGGACGTTTATAGTTGTCCGGGGACGAAAAACGCTCGCCAAAAGGCGGGCGTCCAGAATGTTTCAGATCAAGGCCCTACATCTTGGCTTTTTCTGATTTCAGCGCCAGCCACAAGCAGTAGCACATGATCAGAACCACCAAGGTGAACGGGATACCTGTCGAAACCGCAGCACCTTGCAGTGCAGAGAGGCCCCCGCCAAGCAACAGCGCAATGGCGACCAGACCTTCCAAAGTGCACCAGAACACCCGCTGAACCACCGGTGCGTCCATCTTGCCACCCGCAGTAATCGTATCGATCACCAGCGAACCAGAATCCGACGAGGTAACAAAGAACACTACGATCAGGACCAGGGCGATTGGCGCAACAATACTGTAAAGCGGCAACTCCTTGAGGAATCCGAACAGCGCACCTTCAGGGGCATAGCTGTCGATCACTGTGGCACGCACACCTTCGGCTCCACCTGCATTCAGCATGTCGATGGCGGCACCGCCAAAAGTCGACATCCACAAGGCACAGACTGCCGTCGGTGCCAGCAAGGCGCAAAGGATGAACTCGCGCACTGTGCGACCTTTTGAGATGCGGGCGATGAACATGCCCACAAAGGGCGACCATGCGATCCACCAGGCCCAATAGAATGTCGTCCAGCCGTGGAAGTAACTGGTGTCTTCACGCCCGAACGGGTTCGACAGCGCCGGCAGGTGGTACACATAATCCACCATCACGTTGAAATACCGTGCGATGGCCGTGCCGACGCCAGTAACAACAATCACGAAGATAAACAGGCCCACGGCCATGATCATGTTGATTTCACTCAACCGTTTGACGCCAGCATCCATCCCCATCAGGACCGAACCCAACGCAATCAACGTGATACCGATGATCAGCAGGACTGTGACGGTTGGGCTGGGTTCGATGCCGAACACCTCATTCAGGCCCGCCGCAACCTGCTGCGCGCCAAGACCCAGCGAGGTGGTCAGGCCAAATAGCGTCGCAAACACCGCCAGAGTGTCGATGATATGGCCCCACCAACCCCAGACACGTTCGCCTAGGATCGGGTAGAAAGCCGATCGCAAGGTCAGGGGAAGATCGAGGTTATAGGCAAAGATGGCCAGGCTTAGACCAACAGCGGCATAGACCGCCCAGCCTTCCAGCCCCCAGTGATGGATTGTACCGACAACTCCAGCATATTCATTGCCCGGAACGGCGATGTCGATGCCCAATGGCACGGCGTTGCCGTCTTCGGCAAAATTGTAATAGACGGGCTCCATCACTCCAAAGAACAACAGCCCGATGCCGATACCAGCCGCGAACATCATCGCAATCCATCCGGCATAGGAATAGTCGGGCTTTGCGTCCTTGCCACCGATCCGCACCTTGCCAACCGGCAACACGATCAGGACCAGGCAGAACAGCGTGATTGCGTCGACCGAAAGAACCAGAAACCAGTCAAACGTGCTGGTGAGCCATGGTCGTAGCCAGCCAAACAGTGCCGCGGTACCTTCTTGGTTGGCCAAAGCGATCAGAACGAACGCAAAGATCAGGATGCTCGAGATCAAAAAGACCGGGTTGTGGATATCCAGACCGAATGGCCGGACATTGTCTTGCCCAAGCTCGTATTCGGTTTCGAAATCATAGATCCGTGGGTCCGGATCCAGCATTTTCTTAGTCTGAGCCATACGATGCCCCTCTGTTCAATAGGTGCAAACGCCAAGGTATTCGGCCGACTGACGGATATGAGTATTATACCCCCTTGGCGCGCTTCCGTCTTTTCAACCGCGGGTTAAGTGGTAACATCCTATACTGGCATCGAAATTTCACAAAATGCATTCACAAAAAAGAATGCGAATGATTTTAGCGTACGCCTTGCATCCAACACTCCACTAACGAGTTTGGGCGCATTTTTTCCCTTTGTTCAGCGTCTTTTTCGTTTCGACTTTCCAGCAATTCTATTCCGGCATCCTCACGGCGGTTTCGCCCTGTTGCCGATCCTGTTGCCGGTGGTCTCTATCCCCACAACCCAGCGCTTACCCAATTTCGATCTTGAGGTTATTCTTAGAGGGATCGCAGCAAGTGGTGCACTACCGTGGCTGAATTCGTGGGTCTGGTCGGTCTTTGCATTGGCGTTTTCGAAGTTTGACAGGGACGGCGCTGTAACCGTCACAGCCACTTCACCAGTTCTGGAAATAGCGACTGACATTCGGGCATTGCGAAAGTCGCGTGAGCGGCCTTTGTAAACTCAGGCAATATCCTTGCCGCTAGCGAGACCTCTTTCAATTCAACGCAATCTCATGTATGCGCGCGTTATCTGAGACGTTGTGCCCTGACCCCGGCACTCAGACGAAAGTAAAAATTGGGTCGGCGGCAATGGGGTCGCCATGCAAAACGGGAGACCCGCAGGGGCGGGAGTGCTCCCATCTAGGATACGCATATGTTTGATGTAACAAAGAAATCTATGCAGTGGGGCGAAGAGACGCTTACACTGGAAACCGGCAAGGTTGCCCGTCAGGCGGACGGCAGTGTGATTGCCACGCTGGGCGAAACCAGCGTCATGGCGAACGTGACCTTTGCGCGGGCTCAAAAACCGGGTCAGGACTTTTTCCCGCTGACCGTCCACTATCAGGAAAAATACTATGCCGCCGGTAAGGTTCCGGGCGGCTTCTTCAAGCGCGAGGCGCGCCCGACCGAAAAAGAGACGCTGACCGCGCGTCTGATCGACCGTCCGATCCGCCCGCTGTTCGTTGACGGCTTCAAAAACGAAGTTCTGGTGATGTGCACCGTGCTGTCCCACGATCTGGTCAACGACCCCGACATGGTTGCGATGATCGCTGCCTCGGCTGCGTTAACTATTTCCGGCGCGCCGTTCATGGGTCCGATCGCCGGTGCCCGCGTTGGTTTTGAGGACGGTGAATACGTTCTGAACCCGACCGTCGATGACATGCAGGACCTGCGCCTGAACCCTGAACAGCGCCTGGACCTGGTTGTTGCCGGCACCAAAGACGCCGTGATGATGGTTGAATCGGAAGCGTACGAGCTGTCCGAGGCCGAAATGCTGGGTGCGGTCAAATTCGCACATGAGCAGATTCAGCCGGTCATCGACCTGATCATCGCGCTGGCCGAAGACGCCGCGAAAGAGCCGTTCGACTTCCAGGCGCCCGACTACTCGGAGCTGTCCGCCGCTGTCAAAGCTGCCGGTGAAGAGCAGATGCGCGCCGCTTTCGCGATCACCGACAAGCAAGAGCGCACCGCCGCTGTTGCCGCTGCGCGTGAAGCAATCAAAGCAGCACTGACCGAAGAGCAGCTGGAAGACGGCAATCTCGGTTCCGCAATGAAGAAGCTGGAAGCTGGCATTCTGCGCGGCGACGTCGTCAAAGGCGGCAAGCGGATCGACGGTCGGTCGACCACCGATATCCGTTCGATCGTTGCAGAAACCTCGATGCTGCCGCGTACGCACGGTTCGGCTCTGTTCACCCGTGGCGAAACACAGGCGCTGGCCGTAACCACGCTGGGCACCGGTGACGACGAGCAGTTCATCGACGCGCTGCATGGCAACTTCAAATCGAACTTCCTGCTGCACTACAACTTCCCTCCGTATTCGGTTGGTGAAGTTGGCCGCGTGGGTGGCCCGGGCCGTCGTGAGATCGGCCACGGCAAGTTGGCATGGCGCGCCCTGCAGGCGGTTCTGCCTGCGGCGACCGACTTCCCCTACACGATCCGCATCGTGTCGGAGATCACCGAATCCAACGGCTCATCCTCAATGGCGTCTGTCTGCGGCGGTTCGCTGTCGATGATGGATGCGGGCGTTCCGCTCAAAGCACCGGTTGCCGGTGTGGCCATGGGCCTTATCCTGGAAGATGATGGCGACTATGCCATCCTGTCGGACATTCTGGGTGACGAAGACCACCTGGGCGATATGGACTTCAAGGTTGCAGGTACCGAAAACGGCATCACCTCGTTGCAGATGGACATCAAGGTCGCGGGCATCACGCCCGAGATCATGGAGAAAGCCCTGGCGCAAGCCAAGGACGGCCGGATGCACATCCTGGGTGAGATGGGCAAAGCCCTGTCCGAGACCAACGAATTCTCGGTCCACGCCCCACGCATCGAGACCATGAACATCCCGACCGACAAGATCCGTGAAGTGATCGGATCGGGCGGTAAGGTCATCCGCGAAATCGTCGAAGTGTCGGGCGCCAAGGTCGACATCAACGACGACGGCGTCATCAAGATCGCCTCGCCTGATGGTGAATCGATCAAGAAGGCGTATGAGATGATTCACTCGATCGTCGCTGAGCCGGAAGAAGGTCAGGTTTACACCGGTAAGGTCGTGAAGATCGTCGACTTCGGAGCCTTCGTGAACTTCTTTGGCAAGCGCGACGGTCTGGTTCACGTGTCCCAGATCGAAAACCGCCGCCTGAACCATCCGTCGGACGTTCTGAAGGAAGGTCAGGAAGTGAAAGTTAAGCTGCTGGGCTTTGACGATCGCGGCAAGGTCCGTCTGTCGATGAAAGTTGTCGATCAGGAAACTGGCGAAGAGATCGTTCCCGAGAAGAAAGAAAAGAAAGAGGAAAGCGCAGAGTAATCTGTTCTTCTTTCAAGTGACCAAGGCCCCGGTGGAAACGCCGGGGCCTTTTTCGTTTCGAGCTATGACCGCCCAGCCAAGGACGGATCGGTCAATTATTGCCATAAATATCTGAATGTGTGCGAGTTCACAGTCAGATGTATTTCTTCATGAAAGGTTACGCTAGGGAAGAAATCCATCCCTTAAGACCACCCGTATTTCAGCAGCCGGGCAATCCGCCCGGCTGAACCGTGATCCTGTGTTTTGAAAGGCGTGACATGACCCTGAGGACGTTCAAGGAACGCGTCATCCAGACCGGCAGCTTCGAGCTGATCGGGATCGCTTTTGTCTCACCCGTATACGCTTATTTGACCGGCGCATCGATGGTGCACGGGTTCGCTATGATCGCCATGCTATCGATTGTGATCATGATCTGGTGCCCGATCTTCAATACTATTTTCGATCTGATTGAGCGGGGCAAAACGGCTCGGTTGGCCTGCAAACGCCCCCAATCTGTGCGCGTTCTTCATGCCACATTACATGAGGTTTCGGCAGTCATAATCACCTGCCCACTTTTGATGGTGGTTGGTGGGCATTCTCTGGGATCAGCGCTTGCGCTCAATGTCGGCCTGACACTGACTTACACGGTTTACACCTACCTGTTCCACATCATCTATGATCGAGTGCGGCCGATTAAGCCAAGCTTGGAAAAGAACGAAGCTGGCCAAAGCGAACATCTGACTGGTGAAGCCGCTGTAGCCTGATCCTTGCTGACAAGTCAAATATCCAGAACGTCAGTGTGCCACGCCAGACGGCCCGTGTTTCATCACATGCCACTGCCCATAACTGTCGTTCAAATCCAGTTGGATCGCCGCATCTGCCTTGGTTGAGGCACTGCCTATCTCGGCCAGGGTAAATTCGATACCACCAGGAATGTCGATCCGTACGCGATGCGGACCACCGCCATGTGGGGCCTCGATAGGACGGCCGGTTGAGTTCAGCACCTCACCGATTGAGACTTTGGCAGTGCGCCCCTCCATGTCCATCTCAAAATCAATCGGCACATAAAGGGTCTCGTGAACCGTGTCGCACATCGTGCGGAAGACATGCCAGTGGGTTGCCATTTCCTCGGTCTCTTCCCCGTGAAAGACCTTTTCCAATGCGGCCCGTTGCGCGTCCGAGGCGCTTGGGTCGATGATCACCTGCATCTGACCGCCGCCCTCAAAGATCGGGCCAGGCCAGGCGTAGATCAGCGCAGCTTTTGTGCCCGCAAGGTCGGTGTCGCCAAAATGTCCTTTGGAAACCTCAAGCACCTCAAAGCCGCGGCAATTTCCGTGGGTCGGTAATTCTTCGAACTGGCAAGGGCAGGCATAGCCGCAATTGCAGTTCCCGAATGCATCGCCTTCAACGTACCAATCTGTGAATGCCATCGTCTTCTCCTGTTTTACACAGTCTGAACGCCCGACGCCGTGGTTACGTGCCTGTAGATTTCCCCCGCATAACCCTAGCACAATTCGGTCAAATGCAGAACCAGGTGGCCTGAAACCGCATTTTTCCGGGATAAACCTTGGTCCAATTCCTTGCGTTTCAACCAAAAGCCAATCGCAGCGCACTCGGCTTGTCCCCAGTTCCATCACGTCACCGAGACACAAAAAGGAGATGTAAAATGGAAACCTTGAAACTGCTGACACTGACCGGATTGATTGCAACAGCGCCAGTTCTTGCACTGGCCAATGTCGGGCTGGGCGACAAACTGGGCACCAGTGAGGCTGATATCCGCGCGACCCTCGAGGCGCAGGGATACCAGATCGAAGAGATCGAATTCGAAGACGGCGAGATCGAGGTTGAACTCATCAAGGATGGCGTGGAAACTGAACTCGTCCTGTCCGAGACGGACGGCATGGTAACTGCCATCGAACTCGAAGAGGACGACGATTGATCGGATAAAATCACAGGAGCCTCATGAAGCTTTCACAAACGTCATTGCTTTGGCTCCTTCTGGTGGTGCAGGCCGTCTGCGCCGCCTTTTTCGTGACGGACGCGATGCTAGACTGGACCGTCGGGGAAAGCGCGGGCTTTCGCCACCTGCATGGTTTCGAACTGGTTCTGGCCCTGGCATTGATCGGCGGTCTTGCCGCGACGATTGCACTGATCCGGTTCCAAAACAGGCGTGTGCGCGACATGCAACGACAACTGAGTGTCGCGCAGGGCGCGTTTGCTCAGCTCATTGCCTCTCAATTCACTGAGTGGAACCTGAGTGATGCTGAGCGCGACGTTGCCCTGTTGTCTATAAAGGGTCTGTCAATTGCGGACATCGCGACATTGCGGCAAACCAAAGAAGGCACGGTCAAAGCGCAATGCGCAGCGGTGTATCGCAAGGCAGGAGTTACGGGACGCGTGCAATTGCTGAGCTACTTCATCGATGAGCTGCTTTCCGAACCTTTGCTGACAAACAGTTCTGAAAGATCGAATTCGACTACATAGCCCGTGAATCAAAGTGCTAGCGCGGTACTGATCTTATTCACTCACACACGCCCAATATCCTGTGAATTGAAGTGAAGGGCTGGCGCCTTTCATTCCTGCCTCTACTGCCCACATGTGCGCCATACTAATTGTGGAACAAAGGACATGGTCATGGTTACGCGTCTTCTTCTCGCCTCGACAGCTTTTACGATCAGCGCGTCCGCGCTGGCCGCACAGAGCCTGTCGGATGGTCTCTATTTACAGGGTTTTGCCGGGTACAGCCAGCTGCAGGACAGCGACTTTAGCGGCACGATCAATGGATCGTCGCAGTCAGTAGATACCGATTTCGATGGTGGCTATGGGCTGGGTATCGCGGTCGGCAAAGAGATCCCGCAGTGGTCGAACGATCAGTTTGGCACCCGGATCGAGCTGGAGCTGTCCTACCGTGACCAAGATGTGGATGGCGTCAATTTTTCGGGCAACGGGCCCGGCGCAGAAGGCAACATTTCGGGTGACGTGTCTCAGACATCACTATTCGCCAATGTGCTGGTTGATTTCAAACAGGCAGGGGCCTTCACACCCTATGTCGGTCTGGGTCTTGGTGCCACCTATTCTGATCTGGACTTTGTCTACGGGCCGGGCGTCGAACTGAACGACACCGACACCACCTTTGCTGCGCAAATTATTGCCGGTGTAGCCTATGAGATCAGCCCAAATACCTCCCTGACCCTGGACACCCGATATGCCCGCGCATTCGATGTTTCCTCGGCACGTTTGGCACCAAACGGCGCGTCCACGGGGACGGTCGAGGATGACATCGACGCCTTCAGCGTCAATGTCGGCCTGCGATACGGTTTCTGATACTTCACGGGGAAGTGTTTCTTTCGGGTTTCTCTTCCCCCTCCCGCCCCTGTGTTCTATGCACTGTGGCATGAGGACTTTTGTCATCCATATGACTGCAAGCACAGCGCGGCGACCCAATGCCGAACGGCTGTGTGCCAGTCTGCCCAATGCGGAACTGTTCGAGGCCGTCGATGGGAAGGACCCTGCTCAAATCGCGGATGTACAATTGTTTTCTGGCGATCTGTATCGCCCCAGATACCCTTTTCCGCTGCGCCCCGCGGAGATCGGAGTTTTCGCGAGCCATCGGCGAATCTGGCGCAAGCTCGTTGATGAGAAGATCGACCGCGCTATCATTTCCGAGGATGATCTGCGCATAGACCCTTGCCGCATGGCCAGTGCGTTAGAGATGCTGGATCCGCTTGCAACCCCGGATCACTATATCCGAATTCCCGTGAAACAACGCGAGGATGCGGCACGAACGCTTGTAAAGCAAAACGGATTGCGTCTGATCCTGCCAAAAGTCATTGGCCTGCAATGCGTCTGCCAGGTGGTAGGGCGGCGTGCGGCTGAGCGGTTGCTTGCCGTAACCGACCAGATTGACCGACCGGTCGACACGTTCCTGCAAATGCACTGGGTGACTGGGCAGCCGATCCTTTCCTTGCAAGGAAGCGGCAATCAGGAAGTCGCACGAGAAATCGGCGGTTCGACCATACAGACAAGCCCGCCGTTGGCCGACAAGCTGACGCGCGAATTCAAGCGCGCGGCTTATCGTCGGAAACTGTATCTACACCCTCAAAGATCCGCCGCTTAAGCGGCTTTTAAGGTGCTTTGAAACCGGGCGGAGCTTTGAGCCCCGCCCGAACTTGTTTTAGCTCGGCGCTTTCGTTTTACGCAGGTACGGAAAGATCGTTTCGAACTCACCGAACTTCTCTTTTGCCTCATCATTCGACACGGCCGGCGGGATGATCACATCTTCACCTGGCACCCAGTTTGCGGGGGTGGCCACGCCCTTGGCGCTCATCTGCAGACCGTCCAGCGCGCGCAGGATTTCAGCAAAGTTCCGGCCCACGGTCATCGGGTAGGTCATCGACAGTTTCAACTGTTTGTCCGGGCCGACAATAAAGACCGAACGCACGGTTGCACTGTCGGCAGGGGTGCGGCCATCGGGCAGGTACGCCTCGGCGGGCAGCATGTCGAACGCTTTGGACACGGCCAGGCCGTCGTCGGCGATGATCGGAAAACCGGGGTTGGCGTTGCCATACGCCTCGATGTCCTTCTTCCATTTTTTGTGGTCCTCGACACCATCGACTGAGACGCCCATAACCTTGGTATTGCGGGCTGCCCATTCGTCGTTCAGCTGTGCAACGGCCGAGAACTCGGTGGTACAGACCGGCGTGAAATCCTTGGGGTGTGAGAACAGGATCGCCCAGCCGTCACCGATCCAGTCATGGAACTGAACAGTGCCCTGATCCGTCTCTGCAGTGAAATTCGGAACGGTGTCATTGATGCGCAAACCCATGGGGCATCTCCTTTTTTGTGAAACAAACCGAGTCGGTCGCTGGAAACCTAATAACTCTGCGCCATTGTTAAACCATTCGCTGCTTGAAAGGGTATTCATTTTTGAGGAAATTAATTTGATCAAATTGCGCCTTGCCACACAGAAACGCCGGTGCCAGAGTGGCGCAAATTCCCGCCATCCGGGCCACGGGATCAGGAGGATACGTGATGATCGAGAAACACAATTTCTACATTGACGGAACATGGGTCGCCCCATCTACAGCGAATGATTTCGAGGTGATCAACCCCTCGACCGAGGAACCCTGCGCGGTGATCTCACTGGGCACGCAAGCTGATACCGACGCCGCAGTTGCTGCCGCAAAGGCCGCCCTGCCCGGCTGGATGGCCACACCGGTCGAAGATCGCATCGCGCTGGTCGAGAAACTGATCGAGATTTACCAATCCCGGTCCGAGGATTTGGCACAGGCGATGTCACTTGAGATGGGCGCGCCAATCGACATGGCGCGCACCCAGCAATCTGGCGCGGGCATGTATCACCTCGCGAACTTTGTGCGCGCAGCCAAAGCGTTCCAATTCGACCGCCCTCTAGGCGATCACGCGCCCAATGACAGGATCATCTATGAGGCCGTCGGTGTTGCCGCCCTAATAACGCCGTGGAACTGGCCGATGAACCAAGTCACGCTCAAGGTTGGCGCGGCGGCGATTGCAGGCTGCACCATGGTTCTGAAACCCTCCGAACAAAGCCCGCTGAACGCGATGATCTTTGCCGAGATGATGGATGAGGCCGGCTTCCCCGCCGGTGTGTTCAATCTGGTGAACGGCGATGGCATGGGCGTCGGTTCCCAGCTGTCGGCGCATCCGGATGTGGATATGGTCAGCTTTACCGGCTCGACCCGCGCTGGCACAGCGATCTCAAAAAGTGCCGCAGACACATTGAAGAAGGTACATCTGGAGCTCGGCGGCAAGGGTGCAAACGTGGTCTTTGCCGATGCCGATGAAAAGGCCGTCAAACGTGGCGTTCTGCACATGATGAACAACACCGGCCAAAGCTGTAATGCGCCCAGCCGCATGCTGGTGCAGCGCCCGATCTACGATCAGGCTGTGGAAACGGCGGCTGAAGTGGCCAGCATGGTTTCGGTGGGCAGCGCGCAGGAAGAAGGCCGCCATATCGGCCCCGTCGTGAACGAGGTGCAGTGGAACAAAATCCAGGACCTGATACAGAAGGGCATCGATGAAGGCGCCCGGCTGGTAACAGGCGGCACCGGTCGGCCCGAGGGGCTGAACAAGGGCTATTATGTACGTCCGACCGTCTTTGCCGACGCCAATAACCAGATGACCGTCGCGCGCGAAGAGATCTTTGGCCCCGTCCTGACCATGATCCCCTTCGACACCGAAGCAGAGGCGGTCGAGATTGCCAACGACACGCCATACGGCCTGACCAGTTACGTTCAGACACAAGACGGCGCGCGGGCAAACCGAATGGCGCGGGTACTGCGGTCCGGCATGGTCGAAATGAATGGCCAGTCGCGCAGTGCAGGGTCACCGTTTGGCGGCATGAAACAGTCCGGCAACGGGCGCGAAGGCGGCTTGTGGGGGTTGGAAGACTTCCTTGAGGTCAAAGCCGTCGGTGGCTGGGCGGCAGAGTGACGCCAGACTAGAACTTAACAAAAGGGCGCGGCGGTGGTTACCCGTCGCGCCCTTTTTTTACGTGGGTCGCACGATCAGTTGCGGTTGGCCGTCCGAGGTATACCGTGTGGATCGACCATCCCAGCCAATCTCACCGGTTACGCGCTGCCGGTAGGCCGAGAAGCTGTTGAACTGAACGACATCCACGGGTGTTTCAAAGTGTAAGGTAACGCGCCGATGCGACCCATCACCCAACAGGGTCATACCACGGATTTCCGCCCTGAACGGCTGCCCCAGATAGAACCCTTCAACCCGGTCACCAACACGCAAATGCATGCGATTTCCAGCCATTGCGTGCAACGTATTCCAATCGCGCACCCCATGTTGATGCGCCAACAATTCCAGCGATTCACTATGCGAGAGCGTGCCCCCCGCACCGCGCAGCCTGTCGCGCAGTCGTTTTGCCTGCGCTTTTAGCTCCTCAAGCGGAGCAATACTGTTTGAACGTGTCATTTCTTGCCTCGTATCCTTAAACGGGCGCCAAGTCAGGACGGGGTTCGCATTGCCATCCGCGCGCCAGAAAAGGGCAACAGATGTTCATCAACCGGGTTTCACCAATGCCAAATGGCTGCGAACGGCAGGGGACCCGAACCTGAGGCTGACATTTCGCACTGGCGGATGTGTCTGTCAATCAGGCTCTGGTACTTTTTAACTCGCTGTCCGGTTCCAGATGGATGACAAACACTGACCCCGGAAACTTCCTGTTCAGGGCCGCCTCGATATCGTCGCAGATGTCATGCGCGGCCGCGACCGACATGGCACCGTCAACGACAAGGTGAAACTCAACGAAAATCATGTTGGCTGACCTGCGACCGCGCAGATCATGATACTCCAACGCCGGACCCAAATTGGCTTCGATTGTTTCGCGCACAGACGTCAATTCCCCATCGACCAGCGAAGCATCCATCAACCCGTCGACCGAGTTGCGGATGACCTTCCACCCCTCCCACAGAATGTTCAACGCCACCAGAATCGCGATGATCGGATCAAGGATCAACCAACCTGTCGCCATCGCAATCAGCAACCCGACAACAACACCGACCGAGGTCATAATGTCGGTCAAAATGTGCTTTCCGCTTGCCTCTAGCGCTGGTGAGGATTCTCGTCGCCCAACCCGCAACAGCAGAAACGCCCAGATACCATTCAAGCACGTCGCGCCCACATTTATGGCAATGCCCAGGAACGGTTCCCCAACCAGATGCGGATCAGGCAATGCGAAAACAGCTTCACGAATGATCAGCAGCGCGGCCAGAACAATCAGTGTTCCCTCGACCACGGCCGACAGGTACTCGGCCTTCTTATGCCCGAACGGGTGCTTTTTGTCTGGCGGCATGCCAGATATCCGCACCGCGAAAAATGCAAGCAGAGCGGCCGCCACATTCACCACCGATTCCAAGGCGTCCGAGAGCAGGGCGACCGAGCCAGTCACCCACCAGGCCAGCAGTTTCAGCAGCAAAACCGTTACCGAAACCGGAATGGCCCACGCCGCGAATGTCTGTGTGATCTGCCTGCTGTCCTGCTTCATAGAATCTCACTATCACAGGATGCAGCAGCGCAAAGTGTGTTTTTGACGTGACTATGCGTCGGCCTGAGCGGCCTCGAATGCCAGCATTGCGCGTTTGACCGGCAAGCCCCAGTGATAGCCACCCAGCCCACCGGATTTGCGGAGCGCCCGGTGGCAAGGAATCAGCCAGCTGACCGGGTTGCGGCCAACCGCAGTACCCACGGCGCGCACTGCTTGTGGCGATCCCACACGTTGCGCAATCTCAGAATAGGTGGTGACCTGACCCGACGGGATGTGCATCAGCGCCTCCCAAACCTTGATTTGCAGGGGCGAGCCAATGAGGTACAGCGGCGTAGGTTCCAACCGGTCGCTTGCCGCGCCAAAAGCACTTAGAACCCAAGGGCGCAGACGCATTGGATCTTCTATGAACTCGGCCTTGGGCCAGCGTGAGATCATATCCTCCATCGCGGCCTCTTCACCGGTTTCAGCACCAAAAGCCATGCCGCAGATACCCTTATCGGTTCCCATGACCAGTGCCGGGCCAAAGGGGCATTCGAACCAGCCCCAATAGATGGTCAGCCCGACGCCCCTGCGCGCGTATTCGCCGGGGCTCATGGATTCCCATTTCAGGAACAAATCGTGCAGACGGCCACTGCCGGACAGGCCGACGTTGTGTGCGGTTTCCAACGTGGTAAACCGTTCCCGCAACATTGCCTTGGCGTGGCCCAAGGTCAGATATTGCTGGTAACGTTTCGGCGACACCCCGGTCCAACGCGAGAACAGGCGCTGGAAATGCGCCGGGCTCATATCCATCTGGCGGGCTAGCTCTTCCAGGCTCAGGCCCTCGCCGCCTCGATCAATCAGGTCGATCGCGCGGCGCATGACGTTGTAGTGGTATCCGCTCTCCGGTGTCTGGACGTTCATGGCTATTACCTCATATTCTTGACCAAACCATAGCGCGCAGGTTACGCCCTCGCGACCCGGAACTTGCGCATTGGCTTTGGACTTGTATCGACGCGCCCCGAACGGCATTAAGACGCGGATGGCAAAACAACTCGGATATCACCGGATCCGCGAGATCTTTACGCGCTTTCAGGAAGCCGACCCCGAACCCAAGGGCGAGCTTGAGCATGTCAACGTCTATACTCTGGTCGTCGCCGTGGCGCTGTCTGCGCAGGCAACCGATGTCGGTGTGAACAAGGCCACCCGTGCGTTGTTCAAGATCGCCGACACGCCGCAAAAGATGCTGGATCTGGGCGAAGAAGGTCTGATTGAACACATCAAGACCATTGGCCTGTTTCGGCAAAAGGCGAAGAACGTCATCAAGCTCAGCCGTATTCTGGTCGACGACTATTGTGGCGAAGTACCCAATTCCCGCGCCGCGCTGCAATCGCTGCCGGGTGTGGGCCGCAAGACGGCCAATGTCGTGCTGAACATGTGGTGGCGATATCCGGCGCAGGCGGTGGACACGCATATCTTCCGGGTTGGCAATCGCACCGGCATTTGCCCCGGTAAGAATGTGGACGCCGTCGAACGCGCCATCGAAGACAATATCCCCACAGGCTTTCAGCTGCATGCGCATCACTGGCTGATCCTGCATGGCCGCTATCATTGCAAGGCGCGCAAACCCATGTGCGGCACCTGCATAATCCGCGATCTCTGCGAATTTGAGGACAAGAACCTATGAAAACTTACCAACTGACCGGCATCGGAAACGCAGTTGTGGACGTGATTTCCCAAGCCGACGACAGTTTCCTAGAGCTGATGGGCATTGAAAAAGGCATCATGCAGCTGATCGAGCAGGAGCGTGGCGAGGTCCTCTATGCCTCGATGGAAGGTCGGGTTCAGACGCCGGGTGGCTCGGTCGCCAACACCATCGCCGGCGCAGGTGCGCTGGGGCTGGATTCAGCGTTTATCGGGCGGGTTCATGATGACGCTCTGGGCCGGTTTTACGCGGATGCGATGAACGAGGACGGCGTTGATTTCGTGAACCCTCCGGTTCCGGGTGGCGAACTGCCAACCTCGCGCTCGATGATCTTTGTCTCGCCCGATGGGGAACGGTCAATGAATACCTACCTGGGGATTTCCTCGGAACTGTCGTCGCAGGACGTATCGGATGACGTCGCAGGCAACAGCCAGATCATGTTCCTTGAGGGCTATCTGTTCGACAAGGAAAAGGGCAAAGCTGCGTTTCTAGAGGCCGCGCGCGCGTGCCACAAAGGTGGCGGCAAGGCGGGTATCGCCGTTTCCGACCCCTTCTGTGTGGAACGCCACCGTGTCGATTTCCTGCTGCTGATCGAAAACGAACTTGATTTTGTCATTGGTAACGAGGCCGAGATCAAATCCCTGTTCGAAACCGATGATCTGGACGAGGCGCTAGCCAAAACCGCCGCGATCTGCCCGCTTGTCGTATGCACCCGCTCCGGCGATGGTGTAACTGTTCTGAGCGAAGGAGAACGCGTCGACGTACCGGTCGAGAAAGTCGTGCCCGTGGACGCAACCGGTGCGGGCGATCAGTTTGCCGCCGGATTCCTGTTTGGCATGGCCACAGGCCGCGATCACGAAGCCTGCGCCAAGATCGGCAATATCTGCGCCCGCGAGGTCATCAGCCACATCGGCCCGCGCCCCGAGGCGAACATGCAGGACCTGCTGCGCGCCGAAGGGTTGCTGTAATCCGCTGATTAAGATCCAGCCGCCGCGTCGTTCAAAGCCCAGTCATACTGATACGCTTTGACGCGCGACGTCTGCTGAAGACGGGCGCGCAGCTCGGGTTCCGCTGCGGTCGCGATGTAGGCCAGCACGGATTTTTCATTCGGTCCGAAATCTTCGCGGAACCAGATAAAGATCTTTGACAGGATCAATCCGCCGCGTTGGTCGAACTGCACGCCACGCGGGTCGTTGATATAGGCGTGCTCGGCAGCAGCGAAATCGCGCTCCAATGTCTCGGCCTGCCAGGCGCGATCCATCAGGTTGGGGCAGCCCACAGCGGCGCAGTTCAGCGCATAATGGATGCGCGGTTCGCCGAATGTGGATCGAATAACGCGGTGTTCGATGTCATTGAGGGTCAACTCCTGCCCGGCCACCCGCGCCAGAGTTTGGTTCCACGGCCCAATCGAAAATCGTCCGTTCTTGATGTCGCGGATCGAAGCAACGGGATAGTTTTGAAGAACCACATCCACCGTCAGCGCATTGTACAAGTTTATCCAATACGCCAGTTGCTGATCACGTGTCAGCCGCGCGGGGTCAATGGCTTGCAGATCGACCAGATACTCGTCCAGGCGTGCGCGGTCTGCCCGTGTCACCTGCCCGTAAGTTACCCGGTTCACCCCCTGCCCGTCGGTCACGATGTAGCGGTGCAGGAAAGCTGTCCAATCACGGTGATCGACCTTTTCGCCCGGTGGGGACGCAAATCTGGTCAGGGTCTGCCCCGGCAATGCCTCGGGGGCGGGCAAGGCCAGACGCTCTGCGCTAGCGCATGCGGTCAAAACCGGAAGCAGCAGCAGGATCAGAAGTTTTTTCATGGTACGTCCTTTTGGTTCCGGCGCGTGGCCCGCAACTGCCCCTTGAGCCGCTTGAGCGGGGCCAGTCCGGGATCGCTCAGATCCGGCAGATCGGGTCCAGCGGACAGGTGGGGGACGGCGGCGTTCCACCAGCTTGGGCCAGATGGCCCGTCGACCCGATCCGGTGCGGCCAGATGCATGTCACGCTGCGCGTTGTGAACGCACATGGACAACGGCCCGTTTGCGGTTGCGACCATAAAGACGCAAGAGGCACAGCGATCATCCTCCAATGCGTCGGCGGCCATGAAGTTATGAATGAAGACCGATTGCCGGCGGACAGGTCCCCGCAACAAGCCGCGGCCTAAACGCAGCACGCACCTCAGCAGATGCAACCCGGCCCGCAGCGCCAGAAACGGGTTGCGCCGCGCCATACGCCGGACGCTGTCACGGGTGTCGATATGGCCGTCAGTTGATTGGTCGGCCCGGCTTAGCGCGGCGATCACCTTCTGCGTCAGGCGTTTGGCGGACAGAACCGAAACCGCACGCCCACCGGCAGTCACAACACTTGCATAGCGATTGCATTTTGCATGGCCCACGGCGGCCGTGTCAAAATGCAGGGGCGTTTCATATCCGGCCTCGACCGCACGCATGACACTGTCCTGCGTGATCGCGTCGGGACGTTCGCGTAACACCCCGCGCCCGGTATCCGCTTGCATCTGGAAGGACACAAAAGCCACCTCGGGGCGGTCTCGCATGAACCGTGCCAGCGCAGACAGTTCAGCAATATTGCCGCCGAAGACCGTCGTGTTGAACAATACCCGCAGGCCCAGTCCGCGCGTGTGGCGGATATAGGCGCGGCGCACCACATTTAACTCAGTCTCGCTGTTGAACCCCTTGCGCTCCTGCGTCATGTCGACGTGAAAGGCCACGTCGTCCAACCCCGCCGCCGCAAGCCGCGTCAGAAACGCCCGACTGGCGCGAATGCCGTTGGTCATCAGGCACGACCGCATGCCCAGGCGGTGAATTTCGCGGCACAGTGCCTCAAGGTCTTCCACCTTGCGCAGGGTCGGATCACCCCCGGTCAGTTGGACCGAGACACCGGGGCCATAATGGCTGTGGATAGTAGCAAGACGCGCAAACAGAACCGACAGCGGTGGGTCATAGGTCATCTCGGCTCGGTCCGAAAGGTAACACAGTGTGCAATCCAGATTGCAACGTTGGGTGATCTCAAGCGCGACGCAGGCGATGGGGTAGAACCGGCCTGCCGTCTGCCCTGCGCCATATTCCCCGCACCCTTGCAGACCGCCGCGCAAAGGCGCGCGACGGTCGGTGCCGGTAAACTTGCGCCCGGCGGTTTTTACAGAAGAGAGAGTTGGGGCCGTGTCCTTCATACCCGTCAAGCTAGACAGGTCGATCAGATGCGGCCACGCCCCCTCACGCCAACGTGCGGCTTAGTGAGTGAATCACCCACAGCACCCGCCGGATTGTTTCACCTGAGCGGTTGCAGGCGCTTCGTTCAGGTTCGCACCCCGCCCCAACCACGTCCGCTCTGCGAGATAGAAATCTGTGAACCGGGTTACAAAATCCTCGGAAACGGTTTTCTGCGGGATGCCGGTCGCCATCAAAGCCTGTTGCCACGCCTTCACCTTAGGATAGTCAGCCAACATATCGTGCCCGCTGTGATCGGCCACGAGTGCAGCCCGGTGAAGCAACGGCAACCAAGCCATATCGACATTGCCCAGCGCCTCACCCGCAAAGAATGGGCCACCGCTAAACTGCTTCTCGGCTTTCGCGAACGAGGCGTTCAGCTTGGTCGTCCGATCCGCAAAGATCACCTGATCCGCGCTTTGCATTGCGCTGCACTGAACAAGGTAGTGCTTGCTGGCCTGATAGCTCCACGCGCGGTTCAGAGCGCGCTGTTCGGGTGTCAGATCGGGTTGCAGCGGGGCGGCCACCTCATCGAGGTATTCGGCAATCGCGTCCGACTCAAACAGCGCTATACCGCCTTCGGTCACCAGAACCGGAACCTGACCTGTCGGCGACAGCTCCAGAAACCAATCCGGCTTGTCGCTGAGGCTTATGTAGTCGATCTGATAGGGCACCTGCTTGGCTTCCAACAGCGCAGTGACGCGCTGAACGAAGGGGCAGATTTTGAAACTGATTATACGGATCATAGGTCTTTCCTTTTGCTGGTTTCATCTGTCAGACGAAGCCCGCATCAAAAAGACGACGATCGGATCAACATTTTTTGCAAGATTTCGGTTTTTTCTTTACGTCCGCGATATTGCCTCGCACGTCCATTGAGATATTGCAGCAATCCTCGAACGCTTTTCGCAGCTCTGCCCGGCCCTTTTGAACCCGGGATTTAAGCGTTGAATACGCCAGACCCTGCGCCTGTGCATAATCCTGTTGGGACATGCCATTGATGTCGATCTCCATCAGCATGTCCGAGGTTTCCTGCGGCAACCCGCGAATGAAAGGTTCGACGCATCCCTCAAGGTCCTGACGCGTTTCCGGATCATCCCGGTGATACCAAAGATCATCCGGATGCGCCTCGACACGGCCGGATTTTCGGTAATAATCGATGATCGTGCGGTCAGCCGTTTGAAACAACCACGGTTGCAGTTTGGCAGGGTCTTTCAGGTTGGGCAGACCGGTGAAGACTTTGACCGAGATCTCTTGCAACAGGTCTTCCACATCCGCGGTGTTGGACACACGCGAATGCAGAAACGCCTTCAGGCGCGCGCGGTACTTGGGCCAGATGTCTTCAATGCGCATGCTGTTTTATGACAGGTGATCCGCAAAGGCGGCAACCACCTGCATGTAAACCTCACGTTTGAACGGCACGATCTCGTCGATCAGCTTGCCTGGCTCCTGCCATTTCCATCGGGTGAATTCCGGGTGCTTGGTCTGGATGTTGATCTGGTCGTCCTGGCCGGTAAATCGCAGCAGGTACCATTTCTGTTCCTGCCCGCGATAACGGCCTTTCCAGATTTTCGGCACGATGTCGTGTGGCAGATCATAAGGCAGCCAGCCGTCTGTTTCGGCGACGATCTCGACCAAGTCCGAGGTTACGCCGGTTTCTTCCCACAGCTCACGCAGGGCTGCATCCCGTGGATCTTCGCCCTTGTCCACGCCGCCCTGAGGCATTTGCCATGCATCCTTGTGGCGATCATTGCGCTGACCGACGAAAATCCTGCCCTCGGCATTCATCAGCATAAGCCCCACGCAAGGGCGATAGGGCAGTTTGGCGATCTCTTCGGGGGTCATGTGCAGCCTCGTGAATGTGCTTTGAGACGTCTGTATCAAGCCCCAAGGCGCCAGCAAAGGGTGTGACGTTAGGTTTCGCGTGACAACGTTGACGTGAAGGTCAATCTAGCGTCGACAAATCGGGAGGGAGAGTTCGCCATGACTGCGTACCCAAATATGCTGGCCCCGCTGGATCTGGGCTTTACGACTTTGAAGAACCGCGTCCTGATGGGGTCGATGCACACAGGGCTTGAGGAAACCGGCGACTGGAACCGTGTGGCCGAGTTCTATGCCGACCGCGCCCGTGGCGGTGTCGCATTGATGGTGACAGGCGGGATTGGCCCGAACCTTGAAGGATCGGTGCTGCCCGGCGCGTCGATGATGACCAATGACAAAGAAGTCGCGAACCATTCCATCGTCACACAGCGGGTGCACGACGCGGGGGGCAAGATCGCGATGCAGATCCTACATGCGGGTCGCTATGCCTATGGTCCGAAATGTGTGGCCCCCAGCCCGGTGAAATCCCCGATCTCGCCCTTCCCGCCGAATGAGCTGGACGAGGAAGGTATCGAGAAACAGATCAGCGACATCGTGAACGCTGCCGTTCTGGCCCGGAAAGCGGGTTATGACGGGGTCGAGATCATGGGGTCCGAGGGATATTTCCTCAACCAGTTCATTGTGAAACACACCAACAAGCGTACCGACCATTGGGGCGGGTCCTATGAGAACCGTATGCGCCTGCCGATCGAAGTCGTTCGCCGCACGCGTGAAGCCGTAGGCACTGATTTTATCATCATCTATCGCCTGTCGATGATCGACCTGATCCCCAATGGCTCGACCCATGAAGAGGTCGTTGAACTGGCCCAGCGTATCGAAGAGGCCGGTGCCACGATCATCAACACCGGCATCGGCTGGCACGAAGCACGCATTCCGACCATCGCCACCAGCGTTCCGCGCGCGGCCTTCGCCTGGGTAACGAAAAAGCTGATGGGTAAGGTTTCTATCCCCGTCATCACCTCGAACCGGATCAACACGCCAGAGGTAGCCGAAGAGGTCCTGTCGACGGGTTGCGCCGACATGGTGTCTCTGGCCCGTCCGATGCTCGCCGATGCAGATTTCGTCAACAAGGCAATTGCAGGTGAAGCGGCACAGATTGCGCCGTGCATTGCCTGCAACCAGGCGTGTCTGGACCACACCTTTAGCGGCAAGTTGACCTCGTGCCTTGTGAACCCGCGCGCTTGCCATGAGACCGAATTGGAAATCACCACAACTGAAGCGCCAAAGACGATTGCCATTGTCGGCGCCGGCCCCGCGGGATTGTCCACCGCGATGACCGCAGCCCAGCGCGGACACGACGTGACCCTGTTCGATCGCGCCTCGGAGATTGGCGGCCAATTGAACATGGCCAAGCAGGTTCCGGGCAAAGAAGAGTTCTGGGGACTGGTCGATTGGTACCGCACCATGATGACCGATCTGGGTGTGAAGGTAGAGCTGAACCGCGAAGTCAGCGCTGACGACCTGACCGGCTTTGACGAGGTGGTTATCGCTACTGGTGTCATTCCGCGCGATCCGCAAATCCCGGGTCAGGATCGGGACAACGTCATCAATTATATCGACGTGCTGCGCGAAAAGGCGGATGTCGGTAAGTCAGTCGCCGTGATCGGTGCCGGCGGCATCGGGTTTGATGTGTCCGAATTCCTGCTGGAAGACGGCCACAGCGTTACCACCGACCTGCCCGCATGGATGAAGGAATGGGGCGTCACAGACCCGGCCGAACACCGCTCGGGCCTGGCACCTGAGGGTCCGCAACCTGCGGCACCTGCGCGTGAGGTCACTCTGTTACAGCGCAAGAAACAGGCGCATGGGAAAGGTCTGGGTAAAACAACCGGCTGGATTCACCGCGCTACGCTAAAGATGAAGGACGTCAATTTTGTGGGCGGCGTGAATTACGAGCACATCGACGAAGACGGCCTGCATGTCAGCTTTGGTGAGGAACGTGCTGATCCGACCGTGATCGCGGCGGACACAATCGTTATGTGTTCCGGTCAGGTATCCGAGCGCAGCCTGGCGGATGCGTTGATCGAACAGGGTATCACTCCGCACGTGATCGGCGGTGCGGATGTGGCGGCAGAGTTGGATGCTAAACGGGCGATCAATCAGGGGACGCGGCTGGCGGCTACGTTCTAAAGCAACACCTCAATTGAACTGCAGGAAGCCGTCTCGAAAGAGGCGGCTTTTTTTGTGCCACTTGACTCTATTGATATCAATGTACATATGTACACCATGAGTCAAAAAATAGAACGCACCCAGACGGGAATTCGTATCGAAAAACGCCTGCTGAAAGTCCTCAAGGGGCTGGCAGAGTCGCTGGACATGACCCTTGGCGATCTGATCGAGGGGATTACCCTGCATAGCTTTGAGAACAAGCCAGCGTTTTCCGAGGATACGCTGGAGAAGATCAAACAGCTCAAAAGTGTCTACGACCTCGACTGGACAGCCGAGGACAGCCACCGTTTCAAGGAGGACGGAGAATGATCACCGACATCACCAGCGCGTTTGAGGCACACGCCATCGACAACACAACGTTCGGACATGCCGAACATGTACAGGTCGCATATGACCTGCTGCGAAAGTACGATTTTATCGATGCTGCAGCGATCTACGCCAAAGGGATCCGAACACTTGCGGTCAAAGCCGGCGCCCCGGATAAGTTCAACCTGACGATCACTTACGCATTCATGAGCCTGATCGCAGAGCGTCTTGCCAGTTCACAATCCAGCACTTTCGAGGCATTCATTGCGGAAAACCCCGATTTGATGGCCAAGACAGCCCTCAGCCAATGGTATCCACAAGAACGGCTGAATTCGGCGCTGGCGCGCCGTATTTTCCTATTGCCCGACGTGGCATAGTTGCCTGCGCCGCGAAGGCACGTCGGCTACTCGACCGTTATCGTGATCATCTGGGACACAATAGGAGGGGAGTGTGGCACATGCCCGGCATCGCCCAGCACCAGTTGCAGCGTGTGTGCACCAGGGGCCAATTCCGTTGTCACCTCGGTCTGTCCCCCGCCGAAATGCAGATGGTTGTCGTCCGCAGGCAGACCATAGGCCAGCTCGTCCACACCGTCTTCGCCCTCACCCAATGGCGGGCGGTCGATCAGCAAATGGTGATGACCGGTGTTTTCCACCTCGGTTCCGGCGGGGGCCACGCCCATCCCGCTTAACCCAAAGACCACGGTCACCGGCGATGAAACCGTGTCGCCATCCGACAGGTTTACAAAATACACCCGTGCGTCTGGGTTCGACGGCGTCTCGCCACCCGCCCATACAAGGGTCGCGGACAGACATGTGGCTGCTATGGTATAAATGGCTTTCATGATCTCCTCCGTGGTCACAAATTTGCCATTGTCACCCTAGCATATCTGGCCGAAATCACCCAAAACCCTTGGCTTACAGGCTTTGTGGCCATCTCGGAAACCATCGTTTCCGCGTTTCCCATATGCAAACGATCCGAATTGAAACCCTGATATTATCCCATGTCCGCCCTGTTTCCGCCTAGATTGGACGTCAGGTTGGAAAAAAGGACTAAGACTTGGGGAATGAGAATGGACCGACTGACCGAAATGGAAGCCTTTGCCAATGTGGTGGACCAAGGTGGCTTCACCGATGCGGCCAAGAAAATGGGCATCTCCAAATCGGCCGTGTCAAAGCATGTTTCCAGCCTCGAGGCCCGTCTGGGCGCACGGCTGCTGAACCGCACGACCCGGCGCGTGTCGCCGACGGAAATTGGCCTGGCATATTACGATCGCGCACGACGCGTTTTGAATGACGCAGGCGAAGCTGATGCGCTTGTGACTTCGATGCAATCCGCCCCCTCGGGTCTGCTTCGTATCAGCGTTGCAACAGATTTCGGCGTCAATCATCTGTCTCCAGTTCTGTCGGATTTTCTGGCGGCCTATCCTGATATCACGGTGAACATGGTTCTGAACAACCGCTACGTCGAGTTGATTTCAGAAGGGTTCGATGTGGCCGTCCGGATTGGTGAGCTGGAAGACAGCACCCTGCGCGCCCGTAAACTGACAGAAACTGTCAAACGGATGGTCGCAGCTCCCAGCTATGTCGAGAAATTCGGCCGGCCGCAGAAAATTGACGAATTGAATGAACACAAGCTACTGCATTACTCCAGCCAGTCCTCTGGCAATTTATGGAAGCTGACCGCGCCTTCGGGTGAAAAAAGACAGGTTCGCACCGCAGGGTGGCTGAGCGTAAATGACGGGCAATCCCTGTTGAACGCCGCCATTTCGGGCCTGGGGATCGCATACCTGCCCAGCTATCTCTACGCAGAAGCGCTGAAATCCGGTGCCGTTGTGGATGCGATGCCATCGCTTCCGGACGAGGTACAGGGCGTCTACGCCGTTTACCCACCCGGACGCTTTACACAGCCCAAGGTGCGGGCATTCATAGATTTTCTCGTCGATTCCTTTCACGAAAAAGGCGCGATGGATTGGTGAACTGAGGAGTAGCGCGACATTAAGACGGTTACATCGCAAGGATACTGCGGGATGCTGCTAAGATTAGGAAGCAGAACCCATGTGGCGGTTTCCTTAAGACCATGCAGTGGGATGAAAAGGGTAAGGGAATGAGCACGGCGATTGAGACAAATGCCAGCGAGAAAGAACCCGTGGGCACACCGCACTCGGCGACTTTTATCAGCGCTTCACGGCATCTTCCGAAATCGGCCGTTAGCGAAGCCACTGGATTGATCGGTGTCGTTTCCTTGTTCTGCGCCACAATGGGAGCGGCGTATTTCGAAGTATCTTTGCTGCAATCCATTATGATGTTGTTGGGTTTGCCCGCGGCTACAATGGTTGCATCGACTATTTTGCTCGACAAAGCACACATGCGCGCTTCCACAGGCTTGGACTATGGGCTGGCAAGACAACGGTCTGAAGTCATGGAGATTACAGTTACAAAAACTATAGGTCTGGGTGCTACCTTTCTCGTGATCGCACTAGCTTATCAACTCATCCCAACCTATGAAGCATCGAAATACGAGTTGACCCGGGCATTGTCTCTTGTCGTTTTTCCATTGCTCTGGATCCTGTCGCCAATTTACATTGCATTTACCACTCGCCACATGGTGGATCCTCGCGACGAGCTTTGGCACTTTGGAAAGCTGGTCACGTTAAACTACTCGGCTGTCGATCGACAAAAGGTCAAAGATCATTGTCGCGCATGGCTCGTCAAAGGTTTTTTCTTAGCATTTATGATCTCGATCCTGCCGACGAACATTCATTCCATGATCAACGCTGATCTGAGTAATTTTTTTTCCAAACCGCTGCCGACCGTTTTTTTCTTAATTCAATTGACATTTTTCGTGGACGTTTGCATCGGAACGATCGGATATCTTTGCACCTTTAAAGCGCTAGACTCACACATCAGAACAGCAAACCCTTACCTTTCTTCTTGGGTTGCAGCGTTGATCTGTTACCCGCCATTCATTCTCATAACTTCAGGTGGCCCTCTTGATTACAAATCCGGCACTCTAGATTGGACATATTGGTTTGAAGGGATGCCACTGCTCTTAACACTATGGGGGGCGGCGATCGTAGTACTTGCAGTGACTTATGCTTGGGCCACGGTTGCATTCGGAATTAGGTTCTCGAATCTGACACATCGCGGGATAATTACGACCGGGCCGTTTCGCTATGCCAAGCACCCGGCGTACCTGTCAAAAAACGTTATGTGGTGGTTGATGTCTGTACCGTTCCTTTCAAACCTAGGAACGGCGGCGGCTTTTCAAAGCTGTATTTTGCTAATTGGAGTGAACGCAGTTTACTACGCCCGGGCCAAAACTGAAGAAAAACACCTTATGACGGATGTGGACTATCGTGAGTATTCTGAGTGGATTAAGGCAAATGGCCTGTTTGCGCGGGTACTTTCGGGTCGTCGCAAACCTCACACTCGCTAGTGTTTCTTGGCACCCAATTGAACACTATTCTAAACTGCTAGAAAAAGCGCTGCCTTGTGAGGACTTAGAACATCAAATGAAGTTAATTTTGCAGTGATGAACTTGTTAAGGTGTAGGTTTGCGCATAGCACTGAGCAGCCCTATCTGACGGGTCCAACGTGATTGTTAGTGCATGATCGGCCTGTGTTCCATCGGGATGATGGTTTCTGGTGCCGGAGGGCGATAACCCAGTGCACTGTGTGGTCGTTTGGTGTTGTAGTGCTTCCTCCATTCTTCGATGATGATCTGCGCTTCTCTGAGCGAGTAGAAGATTTCCCCGTTCAACAGCTCGTCCCTCATGCGACCGTTGAAGCTTTCACAAAATCCGTTCTCCCAAGGCGAGCCTGGTTCGATGTATGCCGTTTTGGCTCCGACAGCTGCAATCCAGTCGCGAACCGCCAGAGCAACGAACTCAGGACCGTTATCTGAACGGATGTAGGACGGTGTGCCGCGCAGAATGAACAAATCCGTCAGAGCATCGATCACATCCGCCGAGTTTAGTTTTCGCTTTACCCTGATTGCCAAGCACTCCCGGCTGAACTCGTCGATGATGTTCAACGTCCGGAAAGGTTTCCCATCATCGGTGCGACAATGCACGAAGTCATAGCTCCAGACATGATTGCTATGTTCCGGCCTGAGTCGAACACATGAACCATCGTTTAGCCAAAGCCGTCCCTTCTTGGGCTGTTTTGCAGGCACCTTCAGCCCCTCTCGTCGCCAAAGCCGTTCAATGCGCCCATCACTGACAGACCATCCAGCCTCTCTCAGCAACACCGCAACCCGGCGATACCCATACCGACCATACTGCCTGGCAAGCTCGATCATGTCGGCCACCAGCTGTTCTTCATCGGGTCGGCCCCGTGGAATACGCCTTTGCGTGGATCGGTGCTGTCCCAGTACGCGGCATGCACGGCGCTCGGAAACTTTGAACTGGCTGCGAACATGAGCGACGCAAGCACGGCGACGAGAGGGGCTTAGAAGTTTCCCTTCGATGCTTCCGTCAGGATAAGCTTGTCGAGCGTCAGGTCTGATACCGCACGCCTGAGCCGCTCATTTTCCTTCTGAAGCCGCCTAAGTTCCTTCAATTGGTCTACACCCATTCCGCCATATTGCTTGCGCCAGCGGTAATAGGTTTGCTCCACAACGCCGATCTGTCTGATCGCATCCAGACGCGGCATCCCTTGCCCCATCAGAACTTCAACCTGCCGCAACTTCGAGACAATTTCTTCCGGCTTCGGTCGCTTGTTTGCCATTCTTGGTCCTCCGTTTCCTAATCTTAACGGTGGGCCCATTCAAATGGGGAGGCTCACTTCCTTTACGAAGTCGCTAAGTTATTGATTTTGAATCAAGTGGAAACCGGAACGCGCACCGCTCTTACCTTTTAGGGA
>NZ_CYPU01000024.1 GCF_001458195.1 Ruegeria atlantica
GATGACGGAAAGGCATTCCGCACGCTCAACGTCATCGATGAGTACAGCCGGGAGTGCTTGGCGATACGTGTGGACCGCAAGCTGAACTCCAGCGATGTCATCGACGTGCTGAGTGACCTGTTCATCATACGCGGTGTGCCAAGCTACATTCGCTCCGACAATGGCCCTGAGTTCATTGCCGTGGCGGTGCAAGACTGGATCAATGCAGTTGGAGCAAAGACCGCATACATAGAGCCAGGCAGCCCATGGGAGAACGGTTACTGTGAAAGTTTCAATGCGCGGTTCAGAGATGAGTTCCTGAATGGAGAAGTCTTCTACAATCTAAGAGAAGCGCAGATTTTGATCGAAGAATGGAGGAAACACTACAACACAAAACGCCCGCACAGTGCTCTGGGACACAAACCGCCGGCCCCGGAAACCATCGTTCAAATGGACCAAAGGCCGGTCATGCACTAACAATCAACTTGGACCACACAAGTGGGGCTGAACAAAGCGATCAGACGAACAACGCGCTTGCGTTGTGTGCAACTGCTTTGAGTTGTTGTTGCACATCAAGCAGTTGAGTTGGTCGGAGTGAGAGGATTCGAACCTCCGACCCCTGCCTCCCGAAGACAGTGCTTGGTCGGCTTTTCGTCTGTCGCTGACACGCACTGCACGTCATCTACAAGCGCAAGAACGTCCGTGTTGTCAGTATGTTGACGGTCGCACGCATTGACACAGGTTGCAACATGCTTCGCACGCATCGCTTGGGGCACCGCTGCACTTGATGGGAGCAGAGTGCAGCGCATCGCAGCGGAAGTGCAGCCAGCGGCACATTTCGATGACGCTGACCAAACAAGCACCGATACGAAGATGTTGGCTGCGCCGTCACGATGTACGTTCTGCGTGCCGCACTGAACCGCCCACCTCGATACGCGCAACATCCCCCAGCCTAAACCAAACATGGGGTAATTGATGCCATGCTGTGCGCGGGGATGTCGGTCGCTCACCCCTTGATGCGAACTGGGAGCGTACAACGATGTCTGCTACGTGCAGCAGCACGTCTGGTCATCCAAAACAACACTGTTTAAATTTTACACGACTCTGTGGTGTATCCGCTGACACGACACAACAAAGCACAGCGGAGAGGTAGGGTTGATGGCCGATCCCAAGGTGAGCAGTATCAGTTCGTTCGTAAGGACCATCGCAGAGATACTGCGCAGTGACTTCAGGCAGTCCGAGTGTGATAAACTATCTACTTCCGTTCGCAGTGAACCAGTGTTTCGACTGCATCCTTGCTGACATGAAGTATAGCATGCTCGACTCCTTCGATGCATTGCCCGGCCGCTTTGATGATGGAACGCCGGAAATAATGTCGTTTGGCTCGGTCAACTGCAATGCGAAGGTCTAAAACCTGTCACGCTTCGCTTGCGACAGATCCAAGAGGCAAGAACCGGAACCGGGTCAGTTGCATGACAACCTGATCGGCGACATCACTAAGTTCTAACCCAACGTTTGCTACATCATTCTCGACGGGTTCCTGTTCATTGATTTCCCGAAGCACCTTAGGCAAATTGGTATGCTGTGGGGCGCGTTAAGAAGCTATACCGAGGGACTTGGTTTAAGATTTTCCATGGTGCAATTGGATTTCGACCAAAAATAATGTAGGATAGCCTTTTAGATTAACGTTTGGGTATGGTTTAGGGGGTAATATGAGATTAGTTGCTCAGATGGGAATGCTTGGTGTTGCGGCTCTAATCGCTTGGTCGAATTGCGCGACGGCAAGTACAGTACGACCGTGCAACGTTGCCGCGGTGCAGACGACTAACACACCCGCAGATTCTGCTGCTGGTTGTTATGGGATAATAAATCAGAACGGTCAGCCGAGCTCGGCAGAAATCCTCGTTGGGCTGAACGGTGCTGCCGCAGACGCAGGAATAGTTGACCCGCTATTTTGGAACTCCCTCGGAAAGATCGAAGAAGGAAACTTAACGAACGCTAACTTTACCGTTAGGAATGACACTAACACGGCCACTGGTGTGGGCCAAACTTCGGGGCTTTGGAGTATTTCCTCACCGGTAGCGGGTTCGATTTATGCCATCTTAATGAAAGGCGCTAACGATTGGGGCGTTTGGATCCCTAAGACACCGGGCTTTTTCGGTACTTGGGACCTTAGTGGGCAGATCCTCACTCCTAACGGAAAAAATACTGCAGGGCTCTCGAACTTGTCAGTCTACGTTGCTAGCCCGAGTCCCATACCTCTTCCTGCTGCTGGTTGGCTGCTAATTGGCGGTATTGGGGGACTTGTGGCGTTAGGTCGGCGAAAGCGGCTTGCTCGTAGAACTTGATACTTCAAGCAAACTCTAGGAGCGGCTGTGTATCGGTCGCTCTTTTCGTTTTGCCCAACGGCTAGCCATCCGAAGCGGCAATAGCAAACTGCCGTTACTAGGAACGCAGGGTAACCCTCCGTTCCGTCCCCGAGGTCAGGCTGGGACGTTATGTCTTGTCAGAAAGTAGTAGTGAATATTTAACAAGGCACTGCTCACCAGACTTCAGCGGTTTGGCAGAAGTAGCAAATTGTTTTTGACGAACTCCGACCGTGCGCCATTCATGTCGACAATAAGTTGGCGGGTTGATAGTGGTGCCGACGCTGTCTTGTTTGAAACCGATCGAGCCAAACAAGAAGACGTTCGTGCTCGACTTTCGGAATACCATCGAGGAAATCCAAACTGCGTTCCGCCCGTACTTCGAGGTTACAGAACTTCAAGCGATAACCGATCTAACCGAAGTTTTTTTGTACTTGAGGGTCGGTTGATGACGTTTGGCCGGCTTGACCGCGACGAGATCGAAAAGTTTGCGGCAACGTTCTTCAAGGGCGAGTTGGGCGGCGGTGATCGCGCCATGTCGCAGGGTTTGGTCAAACAAGCCGTGGGTCGGTTTGAGATCGAGGATGACGAAGGGCGGCAGGAAGAGTTCCGACAACTGTGCCGCAGCTACCTGCGGTTTTACACTTTCGTCTCGCAGGTGATGAACCTCGCGGACACATGGCTTGAGAAACTACACGTGTATCTGTCATGGCTGGTGCGCATGCCGCCAGACCGCGACGTTACACCCGAGATCGAAGTAACTGACGACATGCTGACACTGCAAAAGTTCAAGATCGGAGAAAAGAAACGCAGCGACGCGTCGTTGTCACCGGGCGATCATTTAGCGTTGAAAGCCATCGAAGAGTTCGGCGCGAAACCGTACACTGAGGACGAGCAGAAAGAACTGTCGGAAATCGTCAAGGCGTTCAACGACCGACATGGCACTGATTTCACCGAGGCTAACATGCTGCGCTACGAAGGCGTAAAGCAAAACATCATGGACGATGACCTAACAGAGATGCTTCGCAACAACGCGCCTGATGTCGTCTTCAACGCGTTCAAGCAGGCGTACTTCATGGGTGCGATCAAGTCGTTCGGTAGTGATGCGGAGATGAAAAATATCTTCATGCAGGACGAGGACGTGCGCGAGCGAGTGATCAAGCACATGTTCAACAGGGCAATGCGTGAGGCGCGCGATGGGTCTGCGGCATAGCTCGATCGTTCGCACCACGAAGTTACCAATCGGCACCCTTTGGCAGCGTTGTGCAAAGGGCTACGTCGTTGAGCGCACCAAACGTGAACTTTTGCAGTTTTCAGCAAGTGTGCATCCCCTTGTTTCATAGGTTTGAACCGGTACACGCATCACTGTGACTGCTACGATACTTCCTCGCTCGAAGTTTGAGAGGTTGCCGTTCGTCGAGTAATGACGGTGCACAGGTCCCTTCGGACGCCTTCGGCGGGATCGGTTGCGGGGCTTGTAGCCAAGCTTAGCCGATTGAACTGCTCGCTAGGACCACGTGGCCCCGTTTATCATGCAACGAAGAGTTCGTTCCTACTTCAACACCATTGCCTCCGCCATCTGCATCGTGACCAAACTCAAACAACCGATGTGCGATGCTACCAAACAACGGATGCATCTCGTGGTTTCCGAGGTCGTTGAAGCGCATCAAACCAGCGGCATGTAACTCGTCGAGAACCTGCCACGTCAGCGTTTTGCCACCCATCGCTGTTACCGCTTGCTCAAACACACACTGCCCGGCACCCGCATCTGCGTGCACAACAACCATGCCAAACAACAACCGACGTGCTGGTGGGGAGATAGTAGCGAGCGCACGTGCGGCCCCGTTGTTCGACAACGGCACCTGCGCACCGGCCTGCTTGATCTGTTCGAGCCGTCTCCACGCGTGCAACTCGGCTGACTGCTGCAAATGCGGTTTGTCTTGTGCTGCTGTCTGGCGTCTCTTCGCTCGGTTTGTCATCTCGTTTTCCTCCTTCCTTGCGTTGGTGCTGTCAGCGAGCGATCATCAGTCACGTCGCCGCCCATTGGCACGTCCGGCACTGGCTGCATCTGTTGAAGCAACTGTTCCAACTCTGCGATGCGTGCTTCTGCTGCGTCCGCGCGGTCTGTCTGCAGCAGCAACTCTTGTCGGTCTGCAATGTGCCTCTCCTTACGTGTCAGCTTACTCCTAGGCTTCTGCGGCACCGGTTCTAATGACTCCGCGATATTCTGCCCGAACGACTGCGCGCCATCGTTCATCGTCGCTGCAGTTAGGAAAGCCTGCACCTGCGTTGCCACGGCAGGGTTTGCCTGCATCAGCCGCTGCGGCAACACGATCAGGTTGCGATGGGTTGGGCGCTTGATCGTCTTTGTGCGCTCCAGTTGGTCAAGTGCTTTGGCCACCGCCACCTCGTCAGGCATCATTGCTTCGAATCGATCAAAGGTAGCATCGAACGCCTCGTCTGCGTCGTTATCCCATCCGCCGAAGGGTCCCGTGCCGTCCATCAATGCCTGCCGCAATGGTTCGCGTTCGATCCGCCGCAGTCGACGCATGAAGCCGGACGGCGATGCATCGTGTAACACGAGACAGCTTGACGGCACCGTGTTCGGCCATCGTATCGCATCGTCAACTTCTATCTCGCGGCCCGGTTTGCGTTCGACTCGCGCACTGCCTCTGCTGCTCTTGCGTGGGCGTTCTGCCAACTGCTTAACTTCACGGTTCGCGCACCAGATCAGATCAAGCGTGATGCAACCTAACACCTGCATCGCAGGGACACCGGCGGCCAACACGACTGCGTACTGCATCTGCGCTTGTGACATCAGAACGACGTTGTGACCGACAACCCGGCAGTCTGGCGTCAGGCGGGGGCGTTTTTGGTCGTCGAGGTAGGCTAAGGCAGGCAGAAGCGGCAGAGTTAGTCTCCGCTCGTCTAAGGCCCGGTTCAGCCACCGATCTGCGTTTGTTACAGGGGTGGTCGTTTGGGGAAAAGGAGTTTGGGCGACACTTCTATCTGCCCTTGCACGACCACCCCCGTAACATTTCGGATCAGAGGTTTCTTCCGTCATCCTATTGCCTCCATCCGGTCTATCGCTTCGGCTTTGCAGGCAAGTTTAGCCTCGGCAATTAGCGACATCACAATCGCCCTGGCATCCCCCACGATGGTCAGGGTGAACCCCCGTAGCCAAGCGGTCAGAACGGCTCGTATGTCGATCTGGGCTATCATCAAGCTTCTGCCTCCTGCATTGGACGGATGCCGGTCGCAGTCATCGCCCGCTGAATAGCCAACTGAACGTACTGAACACCTGCTCCTGTCTTCCGAGCCTCGCGCTCTTTGGCCTTCTCACCGGCACGGAGCATCACACACGCAACCTCGAAGTCAGCACCGCTCCGATCACCGCCATGCCGTGAGAGCGCTTCGGCCAACATCGAAGCAACTTCTCGGCGGCTATCACCGTCGCAAGTAGTCGCAAAACCGCGCACATGCGCGATATCTGGGGCATCTTGCACGTCTTGCGCTGCTCGATCCTCTGCGTCGGCAAGTAAACGCGGCGATGGCGTAAACCTTGCGCGCTTCACAGTAACTAAAGGTGGCTTGCCTTCTGACAGCGCGCGACTTGGTTTGGGGTTCCTAGTGCCGGGAAGTCTGCCGAGTTGGGATGGCTTCGCACTTCCGGGGTCACCGCCATAGCGCTCGGCCAACATCTTGCATGCCGCTCTGTGAACTTCGACGCTGTGGTCACGCCCCGAAAGTGAACACCACGCTTGCGCATGTCCCGGCGATGTCTCAACGACCAGCGATGGCGTGATGCCGTCTAAGGCCATCAGGTTGCGTACTTCATCGAGCGTGTCTGGCGTATCCAAGTCTAGCAACACGTGCATCGGACCGCCGACGGGTCGCATGAACACGTTCAGCCGTTTTGCCGACAATCCGCCAAACAGCTTCCACTGGCTGATCATCTCGTCCGGCGATAGTATCAACGTCTTGATGCATCGGCCTTGTGTACCGTCGGTTGGCTGCGTGATCAGTCTGATCTCGAAGCGCCTGCAGGGTAGCGCTTGAATCACATCCCGCAGAACCCATCTGCGCCAGTCAACGGCCATCAGATTGCCCTCCCGTGGAACCGACCTCGACCCCGGCGGAGCCGCCCCTTGGGGACCTGTGGACGTTCTCCTGCCAAGCATCCCGGATGTGCCGCCAAGTGTGCCCGCGCTTGATGTTGCTGATCGTAGTCAGACTACACTCGAACCGTTGTGCGATATCGGTCAGTGACATGCTTCCAGCGTTGACCATGTCCAACACCTGCCAAACTTGTTCGGCGGTCAGTTTCACGTTTGGCGCATGATCACCGACAGGCGCGGTACCCTGTTCAAAACGATCAAGTGCGTTCTGCTGCCTTGTACCATGCCGCAGGTGATCAAGGTTGACGCAAGCGCGGTTGTTGCATGTGCGCCGAGTGTCCCACTCGTCGCGCATGTTTAGGTCATCACGGCAGGCGACGATAAATCGAGCTACGCGCATTTTGCTTCTGCCACTACCGATCTGAGGTCTACTGTTGTCTCCGTGGTTTCCACTCAACACGATGCACCCGTCAGCCGTAACGCGTTCGAACCTTTCTAAGATACGGTCAAGAATATCCCGGTCGTCAGGATGCACATCGAGCGTAGCCAACTGGTCCGTAAGTACGTTCATCGACCTGCCTCTCCGGTCAAGTTGCGCTGTTCAAACGCGCAGACCTCAGACAGCCGGTAACGAACGGAGTTGCCGATCTTGACGTAAGGTACAGGCGATTTGGATGCGCTGCGTGCGTTGGCAAGCGATTTGGCACTGACCTTCCACCGATCAGCGAGTTCTTGGGTTGTTAGGAAAATGTTGTCGTGCAAGTCGATAGCCTCGGATGTTTAAACGCGTGTTGCAGTGCGTTGCTGGCACCGGTCTCGTTGGTGCTTCCGAGCTAGGGCATTCAGTCTGGCTTGAGGTCCAGCCGTAGTGGCACTTGCTATCAGAGTTCACCATAGTCCATCACAGACCAAAGGTCAAGCCCCAGAAATCTATATATTGTGTTTTTTAGGTCTTTTACAACGTTTATGGTACAATATGAAGTGTATGCATCTGCTTACAGTGTCACTCCCTTGCGCCCTGTGCGTGCAACTTCGCAACCACGTCCGTTGCACGAAGTCTCGCGTATCGTTCGAGCAGCACACCAGCATCTCGGTGGCCGGTCAAAACCTGCACCTCGGCCACCGACCAACCGTCGAGTAGCTTGTCCGTCGCGGCTTGCGCACGCAGATCGTGCAGTCTTATGTCGGCAACGCCAGCACGGGCACGCAACCGTTGCCAAGCCAGCCTTACCGCGTTTGCTGTCATCGGCAGTACGCGTTCATCGTTGCGGTGCAACTTGGCAAGAATGGCAACTGCTTGTGGCGACAGTGGCACCAGTCTAGCGTGTCCATTCTTGGTCTTCGGTAGCAACACGGTGCATGCTTCAAGGTCAACGTTGCGCCACTCCATAGACAGCAACTCGCCCCGCCGCATCGCTGTCTCGCGTGCCAGCACGAGTAGGGGCCGCATCAATGGGTTCAAACACTCACCGGCAGCATCAAGCAACCGTTGCCATTCACGATCTGTTAGTCTGCGCTCGCGTCGGTCAACAACGCGTGGCCGTTTCAAGTGCCGTACCGGGTTTGCGGGACTGTCGGCATACTCGCCAAGCTGCCTGTCGATGGCAGTCTGCATAAGTGACAATTCACGCACCACAGTTGATGGCTTGGCATCTAACATGCGCTGGTCACGCCACTGTGCGAAGTCATCGAGAGTCAGCACGTTGATGCGCAACTTTGCCACCTGTGTTCTTGCCAGTGCGTGCAGCCGCCAGCGTTCGCCAACTTGCTCGTTTGCCAAATGACGTAGGGCATATGCCAAAGTAAACGCATTTGCTGTATCGGCACCTGCCAACGCGCGGTGGCTCACGCTGTCAGTGCGTTCGGCTTCAGTCTCAACAACTCTCGCCCACTTCACGGCGTCGGCTCGCTTGGTGAATGTCTTGCTCGTACTGCGGCCTGCAAGTCGTACCGTCGCTTGCCATTTGCCGCTCGGTCGCTTGTTGATCGTCGCCATCTCGCATTTCTCTTTGTGCGATAGGGGACGTGCTTGGTGTAGCAGATTGCGTGCGGTTGGCGTGTTGAGTGCAGCGGAAGTGCAGCGATCAGACGAACAACGCGCGTACGTTGTGTGCAACTGCTTCGAGATGTTGTTGCACATCAAGCAGTTAATTTGGTCGGAGTGAGAGGATTCGAACCTCCGACCCCTGCCTCCCGAAGACAGTGCTCTACCAGGCTGAGCTACACTCCGACCGTGGCGCGTGATCTATACTTGCATTTTTGGATGTGCAAGGGGGGTTTCCGTGTCGTTTGTGCGAATTGCCTTCGTCGTTCCCGGGCATCGGATCAGGTCAAAACACCAGTTTGATACAGTCGGATTTTGGTGCCACCGTGGTCCACAATTGGCCCGGGGGGCAACAGCGGCAGGCGGGTGGATCGGGCCAGGCCTGCGTTGCTGGTCACGATACCGATACGCCAGCCCTTGAACTTGGTTTGCAGTACCTTGCCCAAGCTGCCGTAAACGGATCGCAGGCGTTTTTCATCCCCGATCCGGGCACCATAGGGTGGGTTGACAATAACAAGACCTGCGGCATCCGACGGGGGTTTTATGTCGCTGACCGAGCGCGTCTGAAACATGGTGAAATCGGCAACCCCGGCCCGGTCAGCGTTTTTGGTCGAGGCCTCAATCGCTCCGCTATTGCGGTCTGAGCCATGAAAAACCACGTCCGGTTTGGCCAAAGGTTGTTGCTGGCGCATCGAGGACCAGGCGTTGGGGTCAAAACTTGGCAGATTTTCAAAGGCAAAGTTGCGGGTACGGCCGGGGCGCAGCCCCAGCGCGATTTCGGCGGCTTCAATGACAAAAGTGCCAGAGCCGCACATCGGGTCCAGAACTGGTTCAGACCCATCAAATCCACACTCTCGGAGGAACATTGCCGCCATCGTTTCGCGCATCGGGGCTTTGGCGACAGCCGGTTTGTGGCCGCGTTTGTGCAAAGGCTCGCCGGAACTGTCGATCGAAAATGTGCACAGGTCCTTTTCGATGCGCAGCAGGACGCGCACGGCCGCATCGGGCGAGACCGGTGCGCCCAGAGTTTCCGTAATTGCCACTTCGATACGTTGCCGGGCGGCCCCTGCATGGTAGATTCGGGATTTGCGACTTGTCGCTTCGACTTTGACGGGCACATCGGGGCGCAAATATTCGGCCCAGGGAAATTTTCGGGCCCGTTTATCCAGTTGGGCCAAATGAACTGCGGGAAACCCGCCCAATCGCACCAGAACTTTGTTCGCGCCACGCAGACACAGGTTCGCGCGCCAGACTTCAGGCCAGCCTCCGCGACAAGTGACGCCGCCGGGTACCGGCTTTGCATCTGCGAATCCCTGCTCGACCGCTTCGGCATGCAGCGGGGCTTCAAGGCCGGGCGTTGCCACCAGAAAAATCTCAAAATCGTTGTTTGGTTCCATCCCGGGTGCTTACACCGGAAGTGTTGCGGGTGCGATATGCAATTTCAACAGGTCCAAAATGCAGCCCTTCAAGTTAATTTGACAAATTATCGGCAATTTAGGCGGCAACGGGTTTGCGTTTGGCAACATCCCCGCGTAAAGGGACCGTGATCAAAACGAAGCTTGGAATGAAAACGGGTGCTATGCGCCTTTTTTGCTCTCAGGCTCCCACATACAGATCGTTTTGTGCCACTATGCAGTGGTGGGAACGATGTGTTGCAGGAAAGAGGCTTGGAAGACAGTAGCGACATGCAAACTTTCAAACTGAAAAAAGGGTTGGAGCTGCCGGTGCAAGGCGCGCCAGAGCAGACGATCCAACCGGGTCCTGAATTCAGGTCTGTCGGGGTTTTGGGGGCTGATTATCTGGGCCTGAAACCGCGCATGCTGGTTCAAGAGGGTGAAGAGGTTCAGCGGGGCACACCGTTGTTTTGCCACAAGGACGTGCCCGAGGCGATGATGGTCGCCCCGCTCAGCGGCAAGATCGTGGCCATCAACCGTGGTGCGCGTCGGGTGTTGCAGAGCGTCGTAATCGAAGTCTCGGACGTCAATGACACAGGTCTGGATTTCTCGGCTGTGGGCAACGCCGATACCGCCGAGGGTGTGACCGAACGTCTATGTGCGGCTGGCCTGTGGACCGCTTTCCGCACGCGGCCCTATTCCAAGATGCCCGCACCGGGTACCAAGCCTACAGCAATTTTCGTGACCGCGATGGATAGTGAGCCTCTGGCCGCTGATGCGGCGATCATTATCCAAGATGCAGGTGACGCCTTTGCTGTCGGCCTGAGCGCAGTTGCCAAGCTGACCGAGGGCAAGACGTATCTGTGCCAAAATGAGGGCGCAGCCCTGCCGGGCGCCGACGTTCCGGGTGTTGAAACCGCAGCATTTTCCGGACCGCACCCCGCAGGCCTGGCTGGAACCCACATCCACTTCCTTGAGCCGCTGGCCGGTGAAAAGCAGGTTTGGACAATCGGCTATCAGGATGTCATCGCGATTGGCCGTCTGATGCAAACCGGCCATCTGGATCCGAACATCGTGGTTGCCCTTTCAGGCCCCGGCGCGCGTCAGCCCCGCCTGATCCGCACTGTCATGGGGGCATCGACCGATGATCTGACCCGTGACGAAATCAATGTGGACGGCACGGCCCGTGTGATCTCGGGCTCGATCCTGTCGGGCCGTCATGCAGAGGGGCCACAAGCTTACCTGGGCCGTTTCGCGCGTCAGATCAGCATCATCCGCGAAGACCATGATCAGCATACGTTGGGCTGGATTCTTCCGATGCCGTCGAAATACGCGGTTCAGCCGGTTCTTGGCTCGGCCTTTGCCAAGAAGTTGTTTGCATTCACGTCCAATCTGAATGGTGGACGCCGTGCGATGGTTCCGACCGGTACATTCGAACAGTTGATGCCGCAGGACTATTTGCCGACGCAATTGCTACGCGCTTTGCTGGTAATGGATACCGATACTGCACAGGCGCTAGGTGCGCTGGAGCTGGACGAAGAGGACCTTGGCCTTATCGGCTTTGCCTGTCCGGCGAAATATGAATATGGGCTGGCGCTGCGCGACTGCCTGACAAAGATTGAAAAGGAGGGCTGATCCGAATGGGTTTGCGCAACTTCTTTGACCGGATCGAGCCGAACTTTACTAAGGGCGGCAAGTACGAGAAGTATTTCCCCATCTACGAGATGGTCGAAAGCTTCGTCTACACTCCGAAAACCGTAACCTCCGTTGCACCCCATGCGCGGTCCTACGTGGATATGAAGCGGATCATGACCTATGTCGTGATCGCCACGATCCCCTGTATCCTGTGGGGAATGTACAATACCGGCTTTCAGGCAAACTCGGCCATTGCCGCGCTTGGACCCGATTCAGCCACTGGCTGGCGGATCGCCATCCTGCAGATGTTCGGTATCTCGCTGAACCCCGCCAGCATCTTTGCCAATGTGATGCACGGGATGATGTATTTCCTGCCGATTTACATCGTCACTCTGGTTGCAGGCGGTATCTTCGAGGTCATCTTTGCGACTGTTCGCGGCCATGAAGTGAACGAGGGTTTCCTTGTAACTTCCATGCTTTACACGCTAATCTTGCCCGCATCTACGCCACTTTGGCAGGTTGCGTTGGGCATCATCTTCGGGGTGGTGATCGGTAAAGAAGTCTTTGGCGGCACTGGCAAGAACTTCCTGAACCCAGCACTTGTTGGTCGTGCGTTCCTGTACTTTGCCTACCCGGCGAACATGTCGGGTGACACGGTCTGGACGCCGGTTGATGGCTTTTCAGGCGCGACGGCGCTGTCGGTATCCGCATCGGAAGGATATCAGGCGTTGGCCACTGAGGGGCTGACATGGTGGAATGCGTTTCTGGGTCAGATGCAGGGCAGCTTTGGTGAGACATCAACGCTGGCCTGTATGATCGGCCTGGCATTCCTGCTGACGACCCGCATCGCCAATTTCCGACTGATTGTCGGCTGTCTGGCTGGGACCATAGGTCTGACGCTGCTGTTCAACCTCATTGGGTCGGATACCAACCCGATGTTCGCGATGCCATGGTACTGGCACGTCGTCGTCGGCGGTTACGCTTTCGGTCTGGCTTTCATGGTGACCGAGCCCGTTTCAGCCAGCCATACCAACATGGGCCGTTATATCTACGGTGCTCTGATCGGTATCATGGTTGTGTTGATCCGTGTGGTGAACCCCGCTTTCCCCGAAGGCATGATGCTGGCAATCCTGTTCGGTAACGTCTTTGCACCGCTGATCGACTACTTCGTCGTTCAGGCAAACATCAAACGGAGGGCGCGTCGCCATGTCTGATACGCAATCCCCAGAACCCAAGGGCGCGATTGCCAAGTTTCTGGCGGCCTCGCCGGACTCGGTCGGTAAAACGATCTTTATCGCCGTCGCCGTTTGTCTGGTGGCCTCGATGGTTGTGTCAGCCGCAGCCGTAAGCCTGCGCCCGGTCCAGGAAGCCAACGCGCTGAAGGACAAGCAGATCAACGTTCTGCAGGTAGCTGGTGTTTATGAACCCGGCACCGACGTGTCTGAGGCGTTCGCCGCATTCGAGCCGCACGTTGTTGAACTTTCGACGGGTGAGTTCGTCGACGACCAGTTCGATCCGGCAACATTCGATGACCTGGCCGCCGCAAGCGATCCAGAGCTGAGCGTCGCGCTGGACGATGACCCGGCTGGTATTGGTCGCAAGGCGTTGTACCGTGTTGTCTACCTGCTGCGCGACGAATCCGGCGAGTTGGACAAGGTGATCCTGCCGCTGCACGGCTATGGTCTGTGGTCGACGCTTTATGGCTTTATCGCGCTGGAAAACAACGGCAACGATATCTACGGCCTTCAATTCTATCAGCACGGCGAAACCCCCGGTCTTGGCGCCGAGGTGGACAATCCGCGTTGGAAAGCGTTGTGGAACGGCAAGAAGCTGCGGGATGATGCCGGTGATCTGCAGATCACAGTATCCAAGTCGCAACCTGCCGCTGGCCCCGACTTTTATGTAGATGCGCTGGCCGGTGCCACGCTGACTTCGGTTGGTGTTGATAACCTGGTGAAATTCTGGATGGGTGATGCGGGCTTCGCTCCGTTCCTGGCCAAACTGCAAGCAGGAGATTTCTGATGTCCCAGACCAAGAGAGAGATGCTGGTCGACCCGCTTGTCGACAACAACCCGATCACACTGCAGGTGCTGGGTATCTGTTCGGCGCTGGCGGTGACCTCTTCGCTGCAGGTGTCCTTCGTGATGGCGCTGGCGGTTACCTTCGTGACCTCGTTCTCGTCCTTCTTCATCTCCTGCCTACGCAACCAGATCCCGGGCTCGATCCGGATCATCGTACAGATGGTGATCATCGCGTCGCTGGTGATCCTGGTGGATCAGGTTCTCAAGGCTTACGCCTTTGAGATTTCCAAAACCTTGTCGGTTTTTGTCGGCCTGATCATCACCAACTGTATCGTGATGGGCCGCGCCGAAGCATTTGCGATGAAGAACCCGCCCGTCGCGTCCTTCATTGACGGCCTGGGCAACGGAATGGGCTACGGTCTGATCCTGCTGCTTGTTGGCTTCATTCGCGAACTGTTCGGCAACGGGTCGCTGTTTGGCGTCACCATTCTGCAGACCGTCAACAATGGTGGCTGGTACGTGCCCAACGGCATGCTGCTGCTGCCGCCGTCCGCGTTCTTTATCATCGGTCTGATCATCTGGGCCTTCCGCACATGGAAGCCGAACCAGGTCGAAGAACGTGAATACAAAATTCAGCAGGTAGAGGCCCACTGATGGAAGGTCTGATTTCACTGGCCGTGAAGGCCATCTTTGTTGAAAACCTCGCACTCAGCTTCTTCCTCGGGATGTGTACATTCATCGCCGTATCCAAGAAGATCTCGACCGCGCTGGGTCTGGGCATCTCGGTCATGGTCGTTCAGGCGATCACCGTTCCCACGAACAACCTGCTGCTCAGTTATCTGCTGAAGCCCGGTGCGTTGGCCTGGGCGGGTTTCCCTGATGTGGACCTGACCTTCCTTGGTCTGATCTCCTACATTGGCGTGATCGCGGCGATGGTGCAGATCCTTGAGATGGTTCTGGATAAGTACTTCCCGCCGCTCTACAACGCGCTGGGGATCTTCCTGCCGCTTATCACAGTGAACTGCGCCATTCTGGGCGGATCGCTGTTTATGGTCGAGCGTGACTATAACTTTGCCGAAGCAGCCACTTATGGTGTGTCTTCGGGCTTTGGCTGGGCACTGGCGATCACCGCTATGGCGGGTGTTCGTGAAAAGCTGAAGTACTCGGATATTCCGGATGGCTTGCAGGGCCTTGGCATCACTTTCATCACCGCGGGACTGATGGCGATGGCCTTCATGTCTTTCTCGGGCGTGAAGCTGTAAGGAGGGACGAATGGAAACTTTTAGCCTAGGCGTCGTCCTTTTCACCCTGATCGTTGTCGCTTTGGTGGCCCTCATCATGGCCGCCCGTTCGAAACTGGTATCGACCGGCGATGTGAACATCACTATCAACGGTGAAAAAACCATTTCCGTTCCTGCAGGTGGCAAACTGCTGCAAACATTGGCGGCTGAGAAGTTGTTCGTGCCGTCCGCATGTGGTGGTGGTGGCACCTGTGCGCAGTGCCGTGTGCGTGTGCATTCAGGTGGAGGTTCAATCCTTCCTACCGAAGAAAGCCATATCACCAAGCGCGAAGCCTCTTGCGGCGATCGCCTGTCCTGTCAGGTTGCGGTCAAGCAGGACATGAACATCGAAGTTCCTGAAGAGGTCTTTGGTGTCAAAAAATGGGAATGCACGGTTCGCTCGAACGAAAACGTGGCAACCTTCATCAAAGCGCTGACGCTGGATCTGCCCGAGGGCGAGGACGTGAATTTCCGCGCTGGCGGATACATCCAGATCGAAGCCCCTGCGCATGCGTTGAAATACACTGATTTCGACGTGGAAGAGGAATACCGCGAAGATTGGGACCGCTTCAATCTGTGGCAGTATGAATCGGTTGTGAACGAACCGATCGAGCGCGCGTATTCAATGGCCAACTACCCGGACGAAAAAGGCATGATCATGCTGAACGTCCGCGTTGCCTCGCCACCTCCTGGTTCCGAGGGTATCCCAGCGGGTCAGATGTCGTCCTACATCTTCAACCTGAAACCGGGTGATAAGGTCACCATCTCGGGCCCGTTTGGCGAATTCTTTGCCCGCGACACCCAGAAAGAGATGGTCTTTATCGGCGGTGGCGCCGGTATGGCGCCCATGCGCAGCCACATTTTCGACCAGCTCAAGCGTCTGGAAAATCGCGACCGCAAAATCAGCTTCTGGTACGGCGCGCGTTCGAAGAAAGAGATGTTCTTTGTCGAGGATTTTGACACTCTGGCCGAGGAATTCGACAACTTTGAATGGCATGTTGCCCTGTCGGATGCGCAGCCAGAGGACGATTGGAAAGGCTACACCGGCTTTATCCACAACGTTCTGTTCGAAGAATATCTCAAGAACCACCCTGCGCCTGAGGACTGTGAGTTCTATATGTGTGGCCCACCAATCATGAACCAGTCGGTCATCAACATGCTGCTGGATCTGGGCGTGGACCGCGAAGACATCATGCTTGACGATTTCGGCGGGTAAGAAATAAAGAACCAGCGCTCATACGCGCCGGTTTTCTTTTGTGCTCAAAGGCGAAGGTCGCTGGCCTCTATCGGCAGGACCGACTTGACGTCGAAGACCACGCTTGTGTCTTTTCCGAACGCTCTGATTTGCGCGGGCTCTACATCCAAAAACTCTCGATGTGCGACGGCCAAAACGACGCCGTCATAGGCGTGTTCCTTAGGGGTGTCGACCAGGGAAATGCCATACTCGACCTGTGCTTCGGAGGCATCGGCGTGCGGGTCATGCACATCTACCTCAATACCGTAATCCTTCAGTTCGTCTATGATGTCGACGACCCTGGTGTTGCGCAGATCCGGGCAGTTTTCCTTGAATGTCAGCCCCATGACCAGCACGCGCGCCGATCCGACGTCAATCCCGACGCGAGTCATCCGCTTCACCAGTTGCGACACCACATAGCTGCCCATGCTGTCGTTCAGGCGTCGCCCGGCCAGAATGATCTGTGGATGATGGCCGACCGCCTCTGCCTTATGTGTCAGGTAATAAGGGTCGACGCCGATGCAGTGCCCGCCGACCAGGCCAGGACGGAAGGGCAAAAAATTCCACTTGGTTCCAGCTGCGCGCAAAACGGCATCGGTATCAATGCCCAGGCGTCCAAAAATCATCGCCAATTCATTGACCAGCGCGATGTTCAGGTCGCGTTGAGTGTTTTCGATAACTTTCGCGGCTTCGGCTACGCGGATGCTTTCCGCTTTGTGTGTACCTGCCGCGATAATCCGGCCATAAAGCGCATCTACCAAATCGGCAACTTCGGGTGTCGAGCCCGAGGTGACCTTGCAAATGTCCGAGATGCGATGGGCCTTATCACCGGGATTGATCCGTTCCGGGCTGTATCCGACAAAGAAATCCCTGTTGAATTTAAGACCGGAGACCCGTTCGAGCACTGGCACACAGTCTTCCTCGGTCGCGCCGGGATAGACCGTGGACTCGTAGATCACAAGGTCACCTTTTTTCAGAATGTGCCCGACCGTCTCGGACGCACTCAGCAAGGGCGACAAATCCGGTTGTTTGCCCGCCGTGATTGGCGTTGGAACCGTCACGATAAAGGTATCACATCCCGCCAGATCGGAAGGTTCCGAAGTAAAGGTCAATCCTGTCGCAGCGCTCAGATCATTGGGGTCAACTTCCTGAGTGCTATCCTGCCCCGCGCGCAACGCGTCAATGCGTTTGGCGTTGATATCAAACCCAATGACCGCGCCCAGCCCGGCAAAAGCCACTGCCAGTGGCAGGCCGACATAACCCAGACCGATGACGGCAATTTTACGGGAATTGGGGTCTGTTTCGAGCATGCGGTACTCAGTTCATTTTCCGTGATAGTCGCGGAACCATTCCACGAACTGGGCAATCCCGACCTTGAAATCGGTTTGTGGGCGATACCCGGTTAACCGCTGCAACAGATCGGTATCGGCCCAGGTGGCCGGGACATCGCCCATCTGTATGGGAATATAGTTTCTGATTGCTTTCTTGCCGACAGCTTCTTCGATCGCCTCGACGAAATCCAACAGGCGCACTTTGTCGCCATTTCCGATATTGACCACGCGCCAGGGCGCTACGGGCGAAAGGCTATCGCCTTCTTCGATGTCATCTGCGCTGTCGGGGCGCACGGGCGGGCTGTCGATCAACAGCCGGATTCCGCGGACAAGATCATCCACATTGGTAAAATCGCGATACATGTCGCCATGATTGTAGATATCGATCGGACGGTCATCCAGAATGGCATCCACAAACTTGTAAAGTGCCAGGTCCGGGCGCCCCCAGGTGCCATAAACGGTAAAGAACCGGAACATCGTTGTGGGCAGGTTCCAAAGATGCGCGTAGGAATGCCCCATGGCCTCGTTGGCCTTTTTGGTGGCTGAATAGATGGTCAGAGGCGTGTCGGCCTTTTCGACCTCGGTGAAGGGCATCACTTCATTCGCGCCATAGACCGACGAGGTGGATGCCATCAAAAGGTGTTCAACCTCATGTTCGCGGGCAACCTCCATCACGTTGAATGTTCCCACAATATTCGAGTCGATATAGCTGCGCGGATTCTCTAGGCTGTAACGCACACCTGCCTGACCGGCCAGGTGCACGATCACATTAGGCTGAAATTCATCACCAACCTGTTTGAGTTTTTCGTGATTTTCCAGCAAGTCCTCGGTGACGGAAAACCCAGGGTTTTGCAACAGCATCTGATGCCGGCGGTTTTTTAACGCGACATCATAGTAATCAGTCATCCCGTCATAGCCGTGCACCCGGAATCCTTCCGAAAGCAACAGTTTTGCAAGATGGAACCCAATGAATCCCGCTGTACCCGTTACCAGAACGTGCTTCATTTACCCTCGACCTATAACCGAACAAATTTTGGCATCAAGGATACTGTCAGTCAGCCAAGGTCAAGGGATTTCTGCCGGAAGGATTAGCCTACGATCATTTGTTTCATGCGTAACGCTTCATACTCCAGTTCTTTCAGCCGGAAATGAACAACGTCACCGATTGTGACGACGCCGCGCAGTTTGCCGTCGCCAACAACGGGCATGTGGCGAAAACGTCCTTCGGTCATTGTTTTCAGGACATCATTCAACAAATCGTCTGGTGAACATGTCTTGACCTCGCGCGTCATCAGATCCTCAACTGATTGTGGCAGGGTCTGGCCGGGCGTGTCAGCCATGCGCCGGACGATGTCGCGTTCGGACAGAATACCCTGAAGGGTACCGTTCTGATCGGTCACGACCACGGCACCAATCCGCTTTTCACTGAGGGTATTCACGACCGAATGGATCGTGTCGTTTGGGCGCACCGCAAATACAGCATCCCCTTTACCCGCAAGCAATTTTGCCACCGTCGTCTGCGAGTGCGACAGATTGGATTCAACCGATTGGCTATGCGTGCTTGTATCGGTCTTGTCGCCGCGGGTAGGGGGCTGATATGAGGTTGGGGCCATTGGCAATCTCCTCTTATTTTTGAGATGGCTTCCCTTACACCTTACCGCAGCAATGCGATCTGTATAGGGTTCAAATGCCCAAACCGGGGAAAACTGCCGCTAAACAAGGATATCCGGCCTGTTGTCTGACTTGTACCTTACCCCGCCCGTCGCAGTGCTGATTTTCTTTGCCGTGGTCGTATGCGGGCATAACTTTAGAATGGCCTGGAAACAGCAGCCGGTTGGCTGGCAAAAAAAAGCCTGGTTGTTCGGTGTCCCGGCCGGCATTGGGCTACTTATGTTGGGCTTCCTGCCACTAAAGCTGTGAAGTCGGTTTGACTCTGCATAGGGCCGCTGGCATATGCCGGGCACGGTTTTCCTCTGGAGGTCTCTCGATGCACCTTTTGCCTGTTCTGGCTGTTGCAACACTTGTTTCCGGTTGTCTCTTTGACAAAGAACCCGAGGTTGTGCGCCTGTCCGGTGAGACCATGGGTACCACATTCAACATCACCGCTATCGGCACGGATGTGGATGAGACTGCATTGGGCTCTGCCGTCGAAGAGACGTTGGCAGACGTGAACGCCAAGATGTCCAACTGGGACCCCAACTCAGAGGTTTCGACATTTTCGGCGTCGTCCAGCACTGAACCCACCGAGGTTTCCGAAGAATTTGCGCTGGTTTTAGGTGCAGCAAATGACGTGCACGAAAAATCGGGCGGCACGTTCGACGTGACGCTTGGCCCGCTGATCGAACTGTGGGGCTTTGGTCCGCGCAAGCCAGAAGATCCGGTGCCATCAGATGCCGAGATACAGGCGGCGTTGGAAAGCGTTGGTCAGGAACGCTTGCTGATGTTGGACAGCGACAACGGAACTTTGGCCAAATCAGATGCTGGCGTGGGCATCAACCTGTCAGCAATCGCCAAAGGATATGGCATCGACGCGGTGGCTGCGACGCTGCGCGACGCTGGGATCGAAAACTATATGGTCGAGATCGGTGGTGATCTGGTCACCATGGGCCAGAACGACAAGGGTGAGGCCTGGCGGATCGGGATCGAAAAGCCCGAAGCAGGGGCCCAAAACCTGCAGTTGGTAGTTGAGCTGGACAACCTCGGTATGGCGACCTCTGGCGACTACAAGAATTTCTTTGAACAGGACGGCGTGCGGTATTCGCATATCATCGATCCAACAACAGGTCGTCCGATCACGCATCGCACGACCTCGGTCACAGTTCTGGCCGAAAATGCGATGATGGCGGATGCCTGGGCGACGGCAATGCTGGCGCTGGGTCAGGATAAGGGCCTGGAGCTGGCTGAAGAACATAAACTTGCCGTGTATTTCATCTCGCGGGATGTGACAGGCGGCGACGATGCCTATATTACGGTTCACAGTACTGCGTTCAAAGACGCACTAGGCACCAACTGACAGGTAGGAACCGGGATGAGCACCTTTATCATAGCTTTTTTTCTGCTTTTGATCATCGTGGTTGGCATGTCGCTGGGTGTCATGTTGATGGGCAAGACGATCAAAGGCAGCTGTGGTGGTCTGAACGCAATCTCGGGCGCGGACAAATGCGTGGTCTGCCAAAAGGATGTCGACCCGGATTCGCCCCTGCGAGATCAGTTGCAATGCAAACGTGCCAAAAAGATGCTTGAACAGATGGAGCGTCAGGCTTAAGCGCAGATTGCGCTTCGCTGTAGTGATGGTAATGGCTAAATAAACCCCTGAGGCATCTTGCGGGAGGGCGCGGGTTTGGCCAAAGCCAAAAACATCCTGTTTATCATGTTCGATCAGCTGCGCTGGGATTACCTCAGCTGTTACGGGCATCCGCATTTGCATACGCCCAACATTGACCGGCTGGCTGCTGACGGAGTCCGCTGTGATCGGGCCTACATCCAGTCCCCGATTTGCGGCAGTTCGCGCATGTCGATTTATACCGGCCGCTAAGTGCATTCACACGGCGCCTCATGGAATGGCATTCCGCTGAAAGCTGGTGAAATCACGATGGGGGATCACCTGCGCAAGGCAGGCATGGACTGCTGGTTGGTCGGCAAGACCCATATGCGCGCAGATGCGGAAGGAATGGAGCGGCTGGGGTTGGAGCCTGACAGTCTGATCGGCGCGCGCGTCGCGGAATGCGGGTTTGATATTTATGAACGCGATGACGGTATGTTGCCTGAAGGACCCGACGGATTTTATGATCCGGATGGCGCACAGGAATACAATAAGCATCTGGCTGCTAAAGGGTATGAGAGTGACAACCCCTGGCACGACTTTGCCAATTCGGGGCTGGATGAGGACGGCAATGTCCTGTCCGGCTGGTTTTTGAAGAACCCAACCGAGGCGGCCAACATAGCGGAAGAGGACAGCGAAACCCCTTATCTGACCGGACGTGGCATCGAATTCATGGACACCCATGATGGCCCGTGGTGCTGTCATCTGAGCTTTATCAAGCGGCATTGGCCATACATCGTGCCGGAACCTTATGCCTCGATGTACGGGCCGGAACATGTTCTGCCGGTCGTGCGCTCCGACGCGGAACGTCAGAATGCGCATCCGGTGCTCAAGGCATTCATGGATACTAAGGTCGGGCAGACATTCTCGCGGCAGGATGTGCGGGATGCGGTGATCCCGGCCAATATGGGGCTGATCAAACAGGCCGATGACCAGATGGGGCGACTGTTTGACTGGATGGAGAAAACCGGCCGGATGGAGGACACGATGATCGTACTGACATCCGATCACGGCGATTTTCTGGGCGATCACTGGATGGGCGAGAAAACGTTCTTTCAGGACGCATCAACCAAGGTGCCACTGATCATCTATGACCCGTCACCCGAGGCAGACGGAACGCGTGGCACCGTCAGCGATGCACTGGTTGAATCCATCGACCTTGCTCCGACATTTGTGGATGTGGCGGGCGGTGAGATTGCAGGGCATATCCTTGAGGGGCACTCCTTGCTTCCGATCCTGCATGGGCAGCAGAACGAAACACCCCGCCACGCGGTGATTTGTGAGTACGATTACTCTGCATCACCAATTGCAGACATGTTGAATGCCTCTGTCCGGGACGCAGTCATGTTCATGGCAGCCAACAAAAAGTGGAAGCTGATCCACTGCGAAGGCGGTCATCGGCCTATCCTGTTTGATCTGGAAAATGACCCTAACGAGCTTGTCGATTTGGGGAACAGTGCCGATCACGCCGATATTGTTGCCACAATGTACGACCACCTGTTCGTTTGGACACGCCGCCAGTCGCAGCGCACGAAACGGTCGGAACAGCAGCTGATTGCGATGCGGAGCAAAAGCCGGGGCAGGGGGATCGTGGTCGGGGTCTATGATGAAAACGATGCGCCGCTGGACCTGACCGTCAAGTATCGCGGTCGCACGGCGCGTCCGTATACGGATTTGATAAACAAGGGTTGAGCGGACTAAGTATTAAATCTGCACAACCGCGCACAAAATAAGGTTCAATTGCCGGAGGGCAGGCGATACAAGACCGACCAGAGCAGAAATCCGGAGAGCCGCAATGACCGCCCCCAAACCCGTCGTCCTGTGCATTCTTGATGGTTGGGGCCTGTCCGAAGACACTCGGTCTAACGCGCCATTTCTTGCAGATACTCCGACCTTTGATGCGATCATGACCAATGGTCCGCACGCAAACATAATTACACATGGCCCGGATGCGGGCTTGCCCAGCGGCCAGATGGGCAATTCCGAGGTAGGTCACACCAATATCGGGGCGGGCCGCGTTGTTGCGATGGATCTGGGGCAGATTGACCTGGCGATTGAAGACAGCAGCTTTTTCGACAATGCCGCATTGCAGACCTTCATCACAAAGGTGAAGGCAGCGGGTGGAACGGCGCATCTGATGGGTTTGGTCTCGGACGGTGGGGTCCACGGCCATTTGAATCACATCGTCGCGGCCGCCAAGGCTATTACTGATGCAGGCGTTCCGGTGGCGCTGCACGCCATGACGGACGGGCGCGACGTCGCTCCGAAATCGGCATTTACTTACCTGTCCGAGCTTGAAGATCGTTTGCCCGACGGGGCGCGTATCGTCACGGTTTGTGGTCGGTATTTTGCAATGGATCGGGACAATCGCTGGGAACGCGTCAGCGAGGCTTATGATGCGATAGTCAAAGGCCAGGGTCGGGCAGCCAAAACCGCGCATGGCGCTGTGGATCACGCATATAGCCAGTCTGAAACCGATGAATTCATCTCTCCCACTATACTGGAAGGCTACGACGGCATTCAGGATGGTGACGGAGTCTTCTGTCTGAATTTCCGTGCGGACCGCGCCCGTGAAATCTTGCGCGCGATTGGCGAACCGGGCTTTTCGGACTTCGATACCGGCCCGCGCCCGCAGCTTTCCGCCCTGTTGGGAATGGTCGAATATTCCGACGGTCACAATGCCTATATGACAACCGTGTTCCCGAAGCGGAAAATCGTGAACACTTTGGGTGAATGGGTTGCCAAGAAGGGGTTGCGTCAGTTCCGTCTGGCCGAGACCGAAAAATACCCCCATGTCACATTCTTCCTCAATGGCGGCAAGGAAACGCCCGAGGAAGGCGAAGACCGGTTTATGCCGAAATCGCCCAAAGTGGCAACCTACGACCTGCAGCCCGAGATGTCTTCGGCCGAGGTGACGGCGAAGTTTGTCGAGGCGATCGAGGCCGGATACGACTTGATCATCACCAACTATGCCAACCCTGACATGGTTGGTCATACGGGCGATCTGCAGGCTGCTATCAAGGCATGTGAGGCTGTCGATCAGGGATTGTCACAGGTTGTCGCGGCGCTGAACAAGGTTGGTGGTGCGATGATCGTCACTGCGGATCACGGCAATTGCGAGGTCATGGTTGACCCCGAAACCGGCGGGCCGCACACCGCGCATACTCTGAACCCGGTTCCCGTGGCGCTGGTCGGTGGACCAAAAGATGCATCGCTGCGAAACGGCCGTCTTTCCGATCTGGCCCCGACGCTGCTAGACCTGATGGGTCTTGAGCAACCGCCCGAGATGACGGGGAAGAGCCTGCTGTCATGAGGATGCGCGCGCTTATCTTTGCGATGTGTCTTGCGTCGCCTGCCAGCGCGCAGAATGATCCGTCCTCGGCGGCCTTGAATGCTGCGCGCATGCTGGAACAGGCCTCGATCAACCTGACCGAAGCGGATGGTGCCCGCGATCGCGTGCGTGCCCTGACCGAAACCATTCAAGCATACGAGGCCGGGCTTTCGGCGATGCGCGACGGGTTGCGCATGGCGGCGACCCGAGAGGCGCAGCTGACGGCAGAATTGCGGTCGCGGGAACAGGAGGTTGCGCAGCTATTGGGCGTGCTGCAGACCATTGAGACCACAGCACCACCCGTTCTGATGCTGCATCCGTCCGGCCCCCTTGGTTCCGCACGGGCAGGCATGATGCTGTCCGAAGTTACTCCCGGCCTGAACGCGCGCGCGCAGGCACTGGCCCATGATCTGCAAGAGGTCCAGACCCTTAGGAAACTGCAACAAAGCGCTGCGGATACCCTGGTCGAAGGGTTGACCGGTGTGCAAAACGCGCGCACCAGCCTCAGTGAAGCCATCGCTGACCGCACGGATTTGCCCCGTCGCTTTGTCGAAGATCCGGTACGCACGGCCATCCTGATTTCATCAACCGAGACGTTGGACGGCTTTGCCAGTGGATTGTCCGAAATTTCGGAAGGCGAAATTGCCGAAACAGATGCGGATGTCTCTGACCGCAAGGGGCGGATTGAATTGCCGACCCAAGGCGTTGTTTTGCACCGCGCGGATGAGACTGACGCGGCTGGTGTGACGCGCCCCGGTGTGGTTCTGGCCACCCGTCCTCGGGCAATTGTTACAGCGCCAACCGCGGCAACAATCCGGTACCGTGGACCATTGCTGGAACTCGGGAACGTCATGATACTCGAGCCGCAGCCGGGCTTGTTGTTCGTGTTCGCCGGGCTGCAAGATGTTTACGGAGACATGGGCGAGGTGATCCCCGAAGGCACTCCGGTGGGTTTGATGCCGGGTGAATCGCCCGAAATCGGCGCAATTTTGTCAACAAGCAGTGATGGCACTGGAACTGGCCGGTCAGAAACGCTCTATATAGAGGTAAGACAGAATAATAGCCCCGTGGACCCGGAATCATGGTTTCGAACCGACAAGGATGGATAAACGAGTATGAAGAAATTTCTGATGGCCGGTCTGGCCGGAACCGTGGCAGGTGTAATCGCAACTACACAAATTGCTGGTCCTTTGCTGGCGCAAGAGGCTGACCGGAAGGCCAGCGTGTACGAGCAACTGGATCTGTTCGGGGATATTTTTGAACGTATCCGCGCCCAGTATGTCGAAGACGTGGAGCCGGAAGAGCTGATCGAAGCGGCCATCGACGGCATGCTAACGTCGCTTGATCCTCATTCCAGCTATCTTTCGCCAGATGATGCTGAGCAGATGCGTGTGCAGACACGTGGCGAATTCGGAGGATTAGGCATCGAGGTCACGCAGGAAGAAGGCTATGTCAAAGTTGTCTCGCCGATCGACGATACCCCGGCCGACGAAGCGGGAATCGAGGCCGGTGACTTCATCACGCATGTCGATGGTGAAAGCATCCTTGGCCTGACATTGGACAAGGCCGTCGATCTGATGCGTGGCCCGGTCGGGTCGGAAATCGTGATCACCGTCGTTCGTGAGGGCGAGCAAGAGCCGTTTGATATCACCATCATCCGGGACACCATCAAACTAACAGCCGTGCGTGCGCGAACCGAAGGCACCAGCGTTGTTCTGCGTGTCACCACATTCAACGACCAAACTTTCCCGAACCTGCAGGAAGGCCTGAATGAACAGATCGAAGAAGCTGGAGGTCTGGACAAGGTCAATGGTTTTGTCCTTGACCTGCGGAACAATCCCGGCGGGCTGCTGACCCAGGCGATCAAAGTTTCGGATGCGTTCCTGAACGAAGGCGAGATCGTGTCCACCCGTGGTCGTGACCCGAGCGACGGTGAGCGTTTCAATGCAACAGCGGGTGATCTGGCCGAAGGTAAACCAATCGTTGTCCTGATTAATGGCGGGTCCGCCTCTGCATCGGAAATCGTGGCCGGCGCGCTGCAAGACCACCGTCGCGCGATCGTTGTCGGCACCAAGAGCTTTGGCAAAGGATCGGTGCAAACGGTCATGCCGCTGCGTGGCGATGGTGCAATGCGTCTGACGACCTCGCGCTATTACACGCCCTCGGGCCGGTCAATTCAGGCACTTGGCGTCAGCCCCGACATCATCGTTGAACAACCGCGCCCTGCGCCGGATGCCGAGGAAGAGGAAGCCAACGCACGGACACGGTCCGAAGCTGACCTGCGCGGCAGCCTAAACAATGACAGCCTCAGCGAAGATGAAATTCGTCAGATCGAAGAAGACCGCGCCAAAGCCGAAGCCACGGCTGAATTGCGGGAAGAGGATTATCAGCTGGCTTACGCCATCGACATCCTCAAAGGTTTGTCGGCGTTCAATCCCAACGGACCGTCTCAGTAAGACAAACAGGGCCGCCGATACAGGCGGCCCTTTCTGCAAAGGCCAGGATCAGCCCTCAACCTTGTGCAGTTTTTCTTCGTCAAGCATCATCGCCAGAACAATGCCTACCGAGACCGAGATGGCCGCAAAAACAAAGGCCATGTTCATACCCGCATCGAATGCGGCAGCGACGGCGGATTTGACCTTTTCGGCTTCTGCCGAGCTTAGCTTTTCCACTATAGCGCGGGCCGTACCGGTCGTAAGCGTTCCACCGTTGATCGCCTTTTGATCGGTTGCAGACATGTTGATCCCATCCGCAACCAGCTGTTTACTGAGGCTGGACAGGCCGACGACATACATTATTGCGGTCGCGAAGGCGACGGATATAGCGCCGTATACCAGATGGGTCATAAAGCTCAGCCCGCCGACAAGTCCAGCGCGTTCAGGTTTGACGGCGCACACGGCTGCAGTGCCTGATGGCCCAACCGTCAACGTTGCGCCCAGCCCGATCATCGCCATGCCGGGCAAAATCTGAAAATAGCCCAGCCCCGCCGGCAAGATAATAATACTGAGAGCGCCGGTCGTTGCGATCAAATACCCCCAGAACAGCAGGCGCATTGGCCCAAAATCATTATAAAGAGTGCCCGAAACAATCGAGCCAACGGCCAGCAGGAGCGTTAGCGGGGCAAGCCCAATCGCGGATTCAAACACGGACCAACCAAGGACCTTTTGCATGTATTGAGGGAAGTATAGCAGCCCTACAAATGCCGCCGACACGTTGAACATGTTCAGTCCCAGCGTGATCCGAAACTCGCGGTTTTGCATCATTTGAGGCAGTAAAAGAGGCTCTTTCACGCGCTTCTCGACCTGCGGGAAAAAGAAGAACAGCGCGGCGCTGACGAAAAACAACATCAGCAGCGAGACAGACGTCCAGCCCCAGTCCGCACCGATGTCCAGCCCGTAAAGAAGCAAAAGAACAGCAAACGAAAGAATACCTATTCCGGCGAAATCGATATGTTCGCCCTGTTTGTGTTGAGTTTCCCGCTCCATAAGGATCAGGGCCGTAACCATCGAAATGGACGAAAACAACACGTTTGCAAGAAAGAACAAGCGCCAGTCGCCAAAGCTGACTGCGGCGCCGCTGATGAGCGGACCAAAGACATTGCCGCTGGTCACACCGGCGAGGATCATACCCATGATCATGGCGCGGTGTTCGGGGCGCGAGACTTTGGTGGCGCCAAAAGCAAGCGTGCAAGGCCAGACGCAACCCGAACCAATCCCTTGCAAAGCACGCGCGGCGATCAGGAAGTCGAGACTAGGAGAGACAAAGCACATGACGGACGCAAATAGAAAGATTGCCAGCCCGATGATCATCATCTTGCGATGCCCGAACATGTCCCCCATGCGCCCCCCGGCGACCATGGTCATGGCAAAAAACAAGGCGTAGATGTTCAGAACCCACTGGGTACTGGTAATATCAGCGTCAAAGCTGTTTTCGATGGCTGGGACAAGAATAAGAGCGCCGGTAAAGTCGATACCGATCCCGAACCCTGTCACCATCAGAGCGATGACCTTGACGATACTGCTGCGGTCCATTTTGCACCCGGGTTGCTTCGGATGACATTTATGATGCACGGATTTCGCCTGAAAGATAGACAAAGCCTTGGAAACGAAGAAAACCCGGATCAGTCCGAAGGTGCCTGAGACCGCCTAAATGCCCGTTTCAACAAGTCCAGCTCCGCCCGCAACAAAGCGATTTCGGTCCGCAAATCATCCGCGGCTGATGCGCCCGCAATGATTGTGAATTCACCGATCTTCTGTGATGTGTTTGCATCGGCTATTACAAAGCAATGAACCCCGTCGGCAATCGCGGTTGATGGCACTGGCACACTCAGCTCCCAACCACCATCGGTGGCGGTCATGAGTACACCCTCCAGCGCCTGCCCCATATAACGGACTTCGACATGCGGTTCAGTGTCGGCCTGTAGGTACCCGCGCCAGATGCCGTTTTCGAACAGGGTTGGGGTCAAGGTTGGTTGTGTCATTGCCAATGCTCTCACATGTCGGCGCGGTGGTGGCGACAAAGGGTCAGGTCCCGCAGAACTATGCGGTTCATCGCCGGATTGGTCAGAACCAGATCCAGCCAGATCTTGTCTATACGCCGTTCGTTCAGCGGCAAATTGGCAAGATCGAAATCCAGGACATTCGAACTTGTCGACAAATCTATAGACCGTGGAACGGAATCAGTGTTTGGGCCGTGCCGAATATTCAATCGCGCGGTCACGTCCAGCGGACGTTCTGTTTCAATCTGGGCATCGACCCGCATCAGGTGCTGCCGCGTCAATCCTTGCACTGCCTCAGGCGGCAAATCCAGCGACACGGAAAGGAATGACCCCGCAAAGCCAAACACTTCGACGCCAAGTCCAAAAGCGGCCAGGTCCTTTTCGTCCATGTTTCGTGCCTGTCGCACACTGATCTCGGATAGAGCGCAGTCGTGGAATATCTTTACCTGTTGATCCAACTCGACCTTACGCGGGATTGAGGCGAGACCAGGCCGGGGCAAGGGACCCCGCCACAAATCAGGTCGCCAGCACCAGTCAGTACCTAGCGGCTTGGGAAATTGCTTTGAGCCAATCAGGGGCAGCGTCAGTCTTTCGTTTGCTTCCCGTAGCAAACGGTCCAATTGCGCACGCAGTTTGCGCGCCTCGTCGCGCTGTTGACGCAATTGGGGGTTCGTGGCCCCGGCCGCGTCTTGAACGGCGCGTTGCCAACGCGCAATAGTTTTGCGGTGTAGATATCGTTCGAGAAGTTTGCCCATGATCCCATCGTCTGAACTTGACCTTCTTTAGTCAAAGACAACGGCGAGGATAAGGCCGAATTGGTGAAATCCGCATAAAACTGCCCGACACTAACGTGGTTGTGACTGGGCGGTTTTGGTTGTGTCTGCTAAGGCCCCCATCGCCGTTCTTGCAATCACCTGGGACTGTGCGTACCGTCCGGCACCTGATTGCTTTGGATTATCCGAAAAACCGCGTACTAAATTCTTTGAGGCAAGGCCGGGGCATGGAACCCACACTATTTTCGTTCATCTGGAAACACTCGAAAAAGCAGCAGCTTGTGCTGTTGTTTCTGACGGTATTGTCGTTTCCGTTTCTATACGCCTCGCTTGAGCTGCCAAAACAGATCATCAACGACGCAATTGGTGCGCCCAACGATAGCGTTACACTTTTTGGGTTCACCTTCACGCAGGTCCAATATCTGCTAATCCTCTGTTTTGCATTTTTGGCCACTGTAATCGCCAGCGGCTTGATGAAGATGCGCATCAACACGATGAAGGGCATATTGGCCGAGCGTATGCTGCGCCGGCTTCGGTTCACGCTGATTCACCGCGCGATGCGATTCCCGAAATCGTATTTTGCCACCACCAGCCAAGGTGAACTTGTTTCAATGATCACCTCTGAGGCCGAACCGATGGGCGGCCTGATGGGTGATGCGATTGCCCAGCCGGTGTTCCAGTTTGGTCAGATGATGACCATTGTCACCTTTCTGTTCATGCAAAGCGTTTGGTTCGGTCTGGCCAGCATCGCGTTGATTCCGTTGCAGGCATGGCTGATCCCAAAACTGCAGCGCCAGATCAACCTGCTGAACAAGGAACGTATTCAGCAGGTCCGCCACCTGAGCTCGGAAATTGGCGAAAGCGCGGCGGGCATCAGCGATTTGCGGGCCAATGGTGGCTGGCGCTATCGGTTGGCACAATTCAGCCATCGGTTGGGAACCTTGTTCGAGATCCGGTTCAAGATCTACAACAAGAAGTTCTTTATGAAGTTCCTCAACAATCTGATTACTCAGATGACGCCGTTCCTGTTCTATTCGGTCGGTGGCTATCTGGCGATCACGGGTGAGGTGACAGTGGGCGCGTTGGTCGCGGCGCTTGGGGCATACAAGGACCTTAGTGGCCCATGGAAAGACTTGCTGACCTATTACAACCAGGTTCAGGATATGTCTTTGCGCTGGGAAATCGTGATTGAACGTTTTGCCCCGGACAACATGATCCCTGAAGAGCTATTTGTGGGTGAGCCAGAGTCCATTCCGCATCTAAGCGGCGATATCGAACTGCGCAATGTAACAGTGCGCGATGATGACGGGAAAACCATCCTTGAAGATATCGACCTGACCATCCCCAAGGGTGCCCGCGTTGCTATTCAGTCGTCAAGCGCCGCCGAGCGCGGCGCGTTGGCGCAACTGCTGACACGAGAGCTTTTGCCGATACAAGGCAGCGTCACAATTGCGGGTCACGATCTGCTAAAACTCCATCAGACGGTAATTGCGGCGCGGATCGGCTATGCCTATTCGCGACCCTATCTGTTTGACGGGACTTTGGGCGATAACCTTTTGATGCCGTTGCGAACCCATCCACAACACGAACCCGACGCAAAGAAAGCCCCAAGCCGGTGGCAAATCGAAGCGGTGCGGGCCGGGAACCCTCCGGATTCCCTGTCGGATGAGTGGATCGATCCCGGCCTGGCAGGGTTGGAAGACATCGAGGATATCCGCAACTGGTGGTTCCAGCTGGTCGAGGCGATGGGCATCGACGAGTTCATGTTCCGCCGGACATTACGTACCCAGTTCGATCCAGTGCAACATTCTGCCCTTGCGCGTGATATCGTAAATCTGCGCGACACGGTCGCGCAGAGGTTGGAAGAAAAAGACCTGGCGCGGTATGTCTATCGGTTCGAACCGGACCGCTTTAACCCGGCTGTTCCGCTGGGGGGCAACCTGCTGTTTGCCGCTCCGTCCCGCGATATCTCACCGGATATTCTGGCGGGCGATGATCGGTTCATGTGGATGCTGCGCCATCACGATCTGGACGATGACGCAATGAGCATTGCAAGCGCGGTGCTGGAAACACTGCACCAGACGTTTGGGCGGGACGGGGCAGATCACCCGCTGTTCCTTCGTCTGGGTATGGCCAAGGATATGTTCCACCGTCTGCTTGATATCGAGGACCGGCGCAAAGCCAAAGGGGATGAAGCAATCAGTGAGGGCGAGCGTGCCTTGTTGCTGACCGTTCCGTTCCTGCTGACCGCGGAACAGATCGGGCCTGATTTTCCGGACGAGTACAAAGATAAGATCTTGGCCATCCGATGGGGGCAAGCGGAACAGCTGCGTGCCTCGATGGATGGGATGTTCGTTCCGGTCACGCCGGATGCATATATTGAACGCATGACTGTCATGGAAAATGCCCTGTTCGGGCGGGTTTCTTTGATGGCCGGGGCGCACACGGATGAAATCGAAGATGTCGTCGCCGAAGCCATGAACGAAGCTGGCCTGCGCCGCCGGGCGGCAGCCATTATCTATGACCTGCCCTCGGGTCTGGGTGGGAATAATCTGCCGACGGTATTTCAGGAACGCGCCGCGTTCTCGCGCGCTGGAATCAAGCGTCCTGATGTGTTGATCCTGGACAAAGCTCTGGCCAGCCATGATTCCGAGAGCAGGCTGAGAACCCGGCTGAAACTGCGGGAATTGTTGCCGGATTCCATCATGGTCTTCATGGAGGATTACTTTGCCCATCCCGAAGCCTATGATCTGTTCGTCGAGATCAAGGATGGTCGAATTGACGGCGTCTCGCGGACCCGCCCAGAAGAAGAGGCCAGCTCAACGGATGACCTGAGCCGTAAACTCAAGATTATCTCGTCGACCGAGCTGTTTTCCGGCATTGACGGTCGCAACCAGCGCCTTCTGGCGTTTTCGGCGCAATGGTACGATGCCGCAGCCGGACAGATCATCTTCTCCGAAGGGCAAACGCCAGATGCCGCTTATCTGTGTATTTCAGGCGAAGCTGACCTGATCTGGAATGAAGGGAACGGAACCGCGCGTACGATCTCGGTCATCGAGCCGGGGCGTCTGATCGGAGACTTGTCGATTATCACGGGCGAAATTCGGCAATTTGATTTGGTCGCGGTCAAGAATTGTTCGTTCCTGCGCATTGGGGCCGAGGAATTGCGCGCAGTTATTGAAAGTGACGCAGGTGTTGCAATGCAGCTGCTGCAAACGGTTGCCGGCTATCTGACTACGATTTCCAAAAGGCTAAACGCCGCCAATGCAACCTCATTGATCTTCGATGATGACGAGCCGAACCGGGACACGGCCGACAATGTCTGACGCCCGCCCCGGCAGATACATAGCGCATGAACGACTTGTTGCACCTTCGCGCGCACGGCCAGAGCTTTGGCGCCTGCTGGTCGGGCTGACCATTGTTGGCGTGGTTGGCATCCTTCTGAACTTTCTACTTTTTGGATTGGTTGCGGGTCTTGGATCCGTCGAATGGGCCCAAGGTTTGCTGACCGGCGCATCCCCGGTTGCACTTTTGGTGCTACTGGCAAGCTTTGGCTTCATCACATTGGGCGTGTCCATCGCTGCAAAACGCCTACAACATCGAACTCTGAGCTCAATCTGTGGTCCATGGCGCGAGGGCATTGGGCAATTCTGGAATGTATTTAAGGCATTGCTGATCGTTGGGATCGTCGTGGCCATCTTGCCGCCATATGGCATGGGCGCAACGCTGACGCAGAATTTGGCACTGTCGACCTGGCTGTTGTTTCTGCCTTTCTCGCTATTTGCAGTGCTGATTCAGACAAGCGCTGAAGAGGTGCTTTTTCGGGGTTACATCCAGCAAAGTCTGGCAGCGCGATTCCGATCGCCGGTTATTTGGTTGGGCGTACCGTCGATTTTGTTCGCGGCAGGTCACTATGCCCCCGGCGCGGCCGGAGACAACGCGCTATTGGTTGCCGTGTGGTCCGGGATGTTCGGCCTGATGGCGGCGGATCTGACGGCACGGTCAGGGACGTTGGGGCCTGCTATCGCATTGCACCTGTTCAATAATATGGTCGCTCTGCTGTTTGTTTCCTTACCCGATGGCTTAAGTGGTCTGGCATTGTATCTGCTTCCTTACGACATGTCGGATACCGGGGCGCTGCGGCAATGGCTGTATGTGGATTTTGCTGTGATGATCGTCAGTTGGCTAACAGCGCGGGTTGCGCTCAGGCGTTGATTGCATTTCTTTCCGTAGCGTCTTATTTGACGTCAAAGCCGCACAAGCCAAGGTTCCGATATGAACTGGATTACAAACTACGTCCGCCCCCGGATCAACTCGATCTTCTCGCGCCGGGAAGTGCCTGAGAATCTTTGGCATAAATGCGATGAATGCGGAACCATGCTGTTTCACCGTGAGCTGGCAGAAAACCAGAATGTCTGCACCCAGTGCGATCATCACATGGCGATCACTCCGCGCGAGCGGTTCGGTCATCTGTTTGATGGTGGAATCTTTACCGAGGTCGAGGTTCCCGCGCCCAAAGACGATCCGCTGCAATTCCGCGATCAGAAAAAGTACCCCGACCGGATGAAAGCCGCCCAAAAGAAAACGGGCGAGAAAGAAGCGATGTTGGTCGCCCTGGGTGAAATTGGCCGAACCCCGATTGTGGCAGCTGCGCAGGACTTTTCGTTCATGGGCGGATCCATGGGCATGTATGTCGGCAACGCGATCATCGCGGCCGCGCAAGAGGCGGTGAAGCTAAAGCGCCCGCTGATCCTGTTTTCGGCCGCTGGCGGCGCACGGATGCAGGAAGGTATCCTGAGCCTGATGCAGATGCCCCGCACAACCGTGGCAGTAGAAATGCTGAAAGAGGCAAATCTGCCCTACATCGTAGTGCTGACTCACCCAACGACGGGCGGTGTGACGGCTTCATACGCGATGCTGGGTGATGTCCATATCTCAGAGCCCAATGCGCTGATCTGTTTTGCCGGTCCGCGTGTGATCGAACAGACGATCCGGGAAAAGCTGCCCGAAGGGTTTCAGCGTGCCGAATACCTGTTGGACCACGGCATGTTGGACCGCGTGACCAAGCGGACCGAAATGCGCGATGAGCTGATCACGATCACGCGGATGTTGATGAACCAGTCTCCGGCGGTCAAAGGCGATCTGCCAGCGCCCGAATCCGAAGATGCAGTGGCAGAAGCCCCGGCTGAAGACGCGGAAGAGAAATGACCCCTCAGACATCGGACGTCATCCTGGAAAGGATGATGGCGCTGCATCCCAAGATCATTGACCTGACCTTGGATCGTGTCTGGCGTCTGCTGACCGCGCTGGACAATCCGCAAAACAAATTGCCGCCGGTGATTCACATCGCGGGAACCAACGGCAAGGGCTCGACCCAGGCCATGATCCGAGCGGGGCTGGAAGGGGCAGGGCGGACCGCCCATGCCTACACCTCACCCCACCTGGCCCGGTTTCATGAGCGTATTCGTCTGGCGGGTGAACTGATTTCCGAACCGGATCTGACAGCGGTTCTGGACGAATGTTATGCCGCCAATGGTGGCGAGAACATCACGTATTTTGAGATCACGACCTGCGCGGCCCTGCTGGCTTTTGCCCGGTCCAAGGCGGACTACACGTTGCTTGAAGTCGGGTTGGGTGGCCGGTTGGATGCGACCAATGTCATTCACGACCCGGCGGCAACGGTCATCACGCCGGTTTCAATCGACCATGAACAGTTTCTGGGCGATACCTTGGGCAAAATCGCGGCGGAAAAGGCCGGCATCATCAAGCCCGGTGTTCCCTGCATCGTTGGCCCGCAAAAGGATGAGGCGCTGGAGGTCATTGAATACACTGCCGCGCGTCTGGGTGCACCTTTGTTGGTGCATGGCCAACACTGGCACGTCACCGAAGAAAACGGGCGGCTCGTCTATCAGGACGAAACTGGCCTGCGCGATCTACCGCTGCCAAATCTGTTGGGCGCACATCAGTATCAAAATGCCGGTGCTGCGCTAGCGGTCTTGCGTTATCTGGATCTTGGGGAAGACGCCTATGAGGCTGCGGTGACCAAGGCTGAATGGCCAGCCCGCATGCAGCGATTGAAAACCGGCCCTCTGGTCGAACAGGCCCCCGAGGCCGAGCTCTGGCTGGATGGCGGTCACAACGCGGCCGCAGGTTTGGCATTGGCCGATCTACTGGCGAAGCTGCCTGCACGTCCAACCCATATGATCTGTGGGATGTTGAACACAAAGGACGTCACCGGGTATCTGGCTCCGCTTGCCGCACAGGCGCAAAGCCTGACGGCAGTCTCTATCCCGGGTGAGGTCAATACGCTGAGCGCAGACGACACCGCTGAAGCCGCCTCTCGGGTTGGGCTAGCAGCGTCTACTGCCAATAGTGTGGCCGAAGCCCTGAGAAAAATTACTGAAGATGACCCGCAGGTGCGGGTTCTGATCTGTGGATCACTGTACCTGGCCGGTAATATTCTGCGCGAGAACGGCTGAAAAAGGCGCATCCGCACAGCTTCATCTGGCCAAAATATCCCGGGGGTGTCGCGCAAAGCACGGCGGGGGCAGCGCCCCTATTGCCCCCAATCCTGATCCTGCATCTCGCGCAGGCGCGACGCGGTGCGTTCAAACTCAAATGTGCCTTCACCTTCGACATACAGCATCTCGGGCTCTGCCGCAGCTGAACAGATCAAGCGGACTTTTCCCTCATACAGTGCATCGATCAACGTTACGAACCGTTTGGCTTCGTTAAAATTATTGCGCGACAGGCGCGGGATGTCCTCAAGGACCAGAACTTTGACCTCTTCCGCGATAGCAAGATAATCTGCCGGGCCCAGCATCCTTCCACAAAGGTCGTAAAAACTGGCCCGCGCCACGCCATTTCGAAAGGCGGGCAGTTCTACCGCACGACCGTTGACCTGCAGGATCAGCGGGTCCGCCGTCCCCCCGGCCAGGTCGATCCAGACGCTGCGAATGCTCGCGCGTGCTTCGGGGCCTATGGGTGTAAAGTAAACAGGTGCGCCTTCCAGTCGGTTTTGGCGGTAATCCGTGGGTGAGATCAGCTCCCATACCTCAAGCTGTTCTTTGATATGTGCGATGAAGGGCAAAAATAGCTGACGGTTTAGCCCGTCCTTGTACAGGTTATCCGGATGGCGGTTTGATGTCGTCACGACCACGGTGCCACCTTCATGCAGCAGATCGAACAGACGACCAACAATCATCGCGTCCGTGATATCGGTGATTTGCATTTCGTCAAATGCTAGTACGCGCGCGGACTTGATCACCGAGGCGGCGACAGGGGCCAGTGCGTCCTCGACCCCGTCCTTACGGGCCTTGTGCATGCCTGCGTGGATTTCCTGCATAAAGGCGTGAAAATGCACTCGGCGGGCGGGGATGTCTGCCAAAGAGTCGACGAACATATCCATCAGCATGGATTTTCCGCGCCCGACTCCGCCCCACAGATATAAACCCTTGGGCGGCGGCGGGGCTTTTCGAAAGAACCCCCGTTTCACAGGTTCGGCCAATGCCGCCCGGATACGTTCGAAATGAGGAAGAACGGCCTCTTGAGCGTCGTCTCTGGTCAGGGTGCCGTCGGCCACCTGCGTGTCATAAAGCGATATCAAACCCGTCATGTTTTGAGGCATAGCGCCCGGTTTGCCCGTTGAAAAGCAGCCATTTCTCGGACGCATCAATTTTGCTGATCCGTGATCGCAAAACTCCTGAATTGACGCACAACCTAAACGCGGTAACGTCTGGTTCTTGAACGCCCGAGGACCTAATGCCCCAACACACGCGCTTGCTGAACCCCATCCTGATCGTCGGATGTATCATCATCACCGTCAGTTTTGCCGTGCGCGCATCGTTTGGCGTGTTTCAGATCCCCATCGCAGATGAATTCGGCTGGCTGCGCTCGGACTTCTCGATGGCAATCGCAATTCAGAATTTGGCCTGGGGCATTGGGCAGCCGGTTTTCGGGGCCATCGCCGAAAAGGTCGGCGACAGGCGCGCAATTATTCTAGGGGCTCTGACCTACGCGGCGGGTATGGTTCTGTCGGCCTGGTCCGTCACTCCGTTCGAGCACCAAATGTACGCATGGCTTGTGGGGTTCGGTATCGCGGGAACAGGATTTGGCGTGGTGCTTGCCGTGGTGGCGCGGGCATCGTCGGACGAAAACCGCTCTATGTCGCTTGCGATTATCACAGCTGCTGGCAGTTTCGGTCAGGTTCTGGGGGCGCCTACAGCCGAATGGATGCTGAGCTTTATGCCTTGGCAGCAGGTGTTCATTGTATTCGCTGCAGCGATCTTGGCACTGGTGCTGACACTGCCGTTCATGCGCGCCCCTCAGACTGCCAGTAAAGCAGAGATTGAAGAAAGCATGAGTCAGATCCTGACCAGGGCATTCCGCGATCCATCCTATACGCTGATCTTTTTGGGCTTTTTCAGCTGCGGTTATCAGCTTGGCTTCATCACCGCACATTTCCCCGCTTTCGTGACAGAGATGTGCGGACCTATACAACCCGGTGGCGTTCTGCATTCTATTGGCATCACAACCACATCAGCACTAGGGGCCGTGTCAATTTCATTGATAGGCCTGGCAAATATCGCGGGCACACTGCTGGCGGGTTGGGCCGGGAACCACTTTCCCAAAAAATACCTTCTGGCAGGTGTCTATACGGCGCGCACACTTGCGGCGGCGGCCTTCATCGTGTTCCCGATCACGCCCCTGTCGGTCATCGTGTTTTCGCTGGTCATGGGTTCGCTTTGGCTTGCCACCGTTCCGCTTACTTCGGGGTTGGTCGCGCATCTCTACGGACTGCGCTACATGGGAACGCTGTATGGGATTATCTTTTTCAGCCACCAGGTCGGTAGTTTCCTGGGCGTCTGGTTGGGCGGGCGCATGTATGACCAGTACGGCGACTACACCATGGTCTGGTGGATCGGAGTCGCAATTGGGGCGTTCAGTGCCATCGTCCACCTTCCCATTCGCGAAAACCGCCCAACGCCCGTCACCGTCTGAGTTATAGCGACTCTTCGACCGTCAGTAGACCTTCTTGCAGCAGCCGGTCCGCCCAGCCCTGTGGGTCGGTAAAGTGGTGCGTCTGCCATCCACGGGCGCGCGCCGTTTCGATATTTTCGATCCGGTCGTCGGTGAACAAAAGCGCCTCGGGCGGCAGTCCACAATCTGCTTCGACCATTTCATAGATCGGAACGTGCGGTTTGACGGTCTGCATCCGCCCTGACACGTATTGTTTGTCGAACTCGTTGAGGAACGGGTAAACCGTCGTAGCATAGTCGAAATTTTGCACCCCGAAATTGGTAAATGCAAAAACCGGCACGCCTTTGGCGCGTAATGCCCGCTGCAGGCGGACCGAATGGGGGATCTCGGGCGCGGCAAGTTCGATCCACTTGTCGTGCCACATGCGGATTTCATCCCGCCATTCCGGGTATTTCTCGGCCCAATCATAGATTGTGTCAGTGAAGTGATGACCCTGGTCAACCAGGTCGTTCATCCCGTGCAGGTCAACTTCCGAGAACATGGCACGACGGCGCTCTTCCCCGATGACCTGGTCGTAATAGCGTTCGGGTTGCCATTCGATCAGAACATTCCCGATGTCAAAAACAACAGCTTTCACCGACATGTACGTACCTGTCTTCTCGTTCCTTAGTTGGTGCCACTGAACCAAGCGCGACGGGATCGTTCAAGGCACAACCGCAGCGCGCAGCGCTGCCCGGCCCAATTGTCAAAGACGCATCTTTGATGCGTCGCTGGCAAGCGGGAGGATTAGCCTCGCTGCGCAGCCCTCAATTCCCGTTCCAGGGCGTCCAAAAACCGGGATCGATCAGCTTTGCCAAAGGGTTTTCCGCCGCCACCCGCGCCCAATGGGTTGGATGCGCGCAAGTCGGCCATCAAATCACGCATGGCCAGTTGCTGGCCGATATTGGCCGCGGTAAAGGCTTCACCGTTTGGACGCAGGACCCGAGCGCTGGCCTCAACACATTTTGCGGCCAGCGGGATATCCGAGGTTACCACTACGTCCCCAGCGCCGCATCGTTCGGCAATCCATTTGTCTGCCTCATCCGCACCCTCAGACACGATGACCACCTGCACCAATGGGTTTGAAGACGGCCGCAAGCCACCGTTTGACACCAGTGCCATCGGAACTTTGTGCCGGGTTGCAACCCGTTCAGCCTCGGCTTTCACGGGGCAGGCATCGCCATCGATATAGAGCGTCGTCACGCTTTCCCGGCCTTCTTCTCGGCCTTTTCAGCGGGCTTCTTGCGCACTTTGAACTCGTCCGGGATTGGCATCCGATTGAATGCATCCAAACCAGCGATCTTATAGGCCTCGGCAAGGGTTGGATAGTTGAACGTATTCTGCACGAAGTAATCCACCGTGCCCTTCAGATTCAGGACCGCCTGCGCGATATGGATCAACTCGGTCGCTCCTTCACCCACGATCTGCACGCCGAGCACCCGGCGGGTTTTCAGTGAAAACAGCATCTTCAGCATACCGTGCTCCAACCCCATGATATGCCCGCGCGAAGTCTCCCGGAACCGCGCCACGCCGACTTCGTATGGGATGCCGCGTTCTTGCAGTTCCTCTTCGGACATGCCGCAAGTTGAGATCTCGGGGACCGAATAAATGCCGTAAGGATACCACGGACTTTCCGGCAGGGTAGGGGTTTCCAGCGCGTGACATGCAGCCACGCGGCCCTGTTGCAGCGAGGTTGAGGCCAATGATGGGTGCCCAATCACATCGCCAGTCGCGTAGATATGTGGCACTGCAGTTTGATACGTCTTGCGATCCACGTCGATCCGGTTGCGATGATCGGTTTCCAAGCCAACGGCCTGCAGGTTCAATGCCGATGTCGCCCCCATGCGCCCGGCGGCGAACAGTAGCATCTCAGCTCGCACGTGGCGGCCATTCTCGAGAGTCACTTCGACATGGCCCCCAGCGTCTTCTATCTTTTGAACGGCTGAGCCCAGACGTAGGTCCACGCCGTTTTCGCGGATCTGATGGGTAAAATCATGGATTAAGCGGGTATCGATAAAATCTAAGAAGGTTTCACGAGGTTCGATTAACGTCACCCGAACGTCCAATGCCGAGAACATGGTGGCGTATTCCACACCAATTACTCCGGCACCTATCACGACCAGCGAGCGCGGGATCTCTGCCATCTCAAGAAAGTCGTCACCGTCCACAACGGTCTTTCCGTTGAATGGCACATAATCCGGGCGATAGGTTTTTGTTCCGGTTGCTATCAGGAACTTGGCCGCCGTAAGTCTCGTTGTCTCACCGGCATCAGTGGCAACCTCAATCTCGTGAGGCCCAACGAATTTAGCCAACCCGTTCAGGGTCTCCACATGGTTGCGGTTGAATTGGTGTTCCAGCACGTCAACTTCATGATCCAGCGTCATATGCAGACGTGCCTTCAGGTCTTCGGCCCGGATCTGATCTTTGACCCGGTAAGAGCGGCCATAGAAGCTGCGCTCGCGCCAGCCGGACAGGTTCAGTACCGTTTCACGCAGGGTCTTTGATGGGATCGTGCCGGTGTGGACGGATACGCCACCAAACCGATCCTTGCGATCGATCACCAGAACACGCCGTTGCAGTTTGCCCGCCTGTATCGCGGCCGAACGACCCGAGGGGCCGGACCCGATGATGATCAGGTCATAGTCGTATTTGCTCATGCCTCAGTCTCCGTACAGCGCCTCGGCGTGGAATGTGATGTGATCTTCCATGAAGGTCGACACGAAGAAATACGAATGATCGTAGCCTGGCTGAAGACGGAAGATTGCCTGCTGGCGGCGTTCCGCTATCGCCTGCGCCAAAGTTTCGGGGCGCAACAGGTCGATGAATTGGTCATTGGCACCAGTGTCAATCAGGATAGGGCCGTCAAAGCCGACTTCTTTCATCATGACTGAGGCGTCGTGTTTGGCCCATGCCGTCTGATCATCGCCCAGGTAAGCGCTGAGTTGCTTGCGACCCCAATCCGCACCCGTCGGGTTTGAAATGGGTGCGAAAGCGGACACAGACCGGAAGCGCCCCGGCAGGTTCATGGCCAGAGTCAGCGCTCCGTGCCCTCCCATCGAATGTCCGGTTATGGCCTGTCGCTCCGCGTCGATTGCGAAGTTTTCGGTCAGCAAAGCAGGCAATTCTTCAGCCACGTAATCCCACATATTGAAATGCGGCGCCCAAGGCTGCTGCGTGGCGTTCAGATAGAACCCGGCGCCCTGACCCAGATCGTAGTCATCGTGATCGGCAACACCCTCACCACGCGGCGAGGTGTCCGGGAAGACCACCGCGATGCCTTGTTCAGCCGCCCAGGCCTGCGCGCCTGCTTTAGTCATTGCGTTTTCATGGGTGCAGGTCAGGCCTGACAGATACCACAAAACCGGAACCGGGCCGTCTCTGGCCTCGGCCGGCAGGAATAAGCCAAAGGTCATGTCGCATTGGCAGGCAGTCGAGGCGTGGCGGTAGACGCCCTGAACGCCTCCGAAACATGCATTTTCCGAAAGGGTTTCCATTTGGTTTCGTCCTTACGTTGGGTTTGCGACATGGCTATCCTTACACGCTCGATACGTAAAGGCTGAGCGGCTTTGGCGCGCGATTTTTCAAAAGGTCGGGGTCAGGGCGTTCCAACCCAGGCTATCACCAATGGCACCGTCAGAATGCTGGCTGCTGTAGACAGTAGTATCGCAGCAGACGCGCGGTGCGGGGCCACGCCGTAATGCGCGGCCAACATATAGACGTTGCCTGCCACTGGCAGGGCCGCCGCAGCAATGGCGACAGAAGCAGGAAAAGCCGCCACAGGCAAAATCCACAGCAACACAACCGCAACACAGGCAGGGTGTACGACCAGTTTGCAAAAGCTCAGCCATCCTGCAATGTGAAAGCGTTCGGCGGATTTGCTGGCCAGAGAAGCTCCGATAGCGAACAGGGCACCCGGCGTCGCGGCCCCGCCCAGAATTGTCAGGAAATCATTCAATGGGACAGGAACAGGAATCTGCAACGCGGACCAGAGCATTCCCGCCGAGATCGAAGCGATCATCGGATTCTTGATCAACCCGATCCCGATCAGTCGGAAGGTTGCAGGTTTCAACCGCCCGTCGTGCCCGCCATTTATCAAGATGACGATCAGGGATGAAAACACCACCAGATCAACTGTCAGAACCAGCATAACCGGGCCAATCGCGGCTTCGGTAAACAGCAGCGCCAGCATGGGCAGGCCCAGAAAGCCGACATTGCCGATGGCCGCGCATTGCGCCTCTACCGCTGCGGTCGGGATATCAAGCCTGCGTATCCATGCGACAACCGTTGCTAGCACGTATACAGCGGCGGTTCCCAACAAGTATCCAACGACCAGCCTTGCATTAAAGATTTCCGCGAAAGGTAGCGTAGCAGCAAAGCGGAAGAGCATTGCCGACAGCGCAAAATAGAATACGAATTTAGTCAGATAGGCAGTGGCCTCTTCCGAGAAGAACCGACTACGCCCGGCCCAGTATCCCAGGCCGATGATCGCGAAAAAGGGTAGGGTGCGCAGGAAGATATCGACCATTCGCAAATTGGTAACATGGAAAACGCAGGCCGCAAGCCATGTCGGACCGGTCGCCGGGTTTTGAGGTCCTGCGTTGCCAATTAACTTAACCGGTCAATCATAAACCTGACGTCATCTGTGGCACCAGGTGGCTGCAAAACGTGAGAATCGTTGTATCTGAACTGAACGGTTTATACATTTGTCTGATATATCACCCAAGGAGAGCACATGACCGAAGCTGCCGCCATCCTGCGTACAGGCCGAAAATTTGATCAGGTATTACGCGGGGCCAGAGAAGTTTTCATGGCAGACGGTTTCGAAGGTGCAAGCGTCGACGATATAGCCCGTGCCGCCGGGGTCTCTAAGGCCACGCTATACAGCTATTTCCCCGACAAGCGGCTGCTTTTCATGGAAGTGGCGCAGGTCGAGTGTAGACGGATGGCGGAAAACGTCGTGGCGATGGTCGACGATTGCAAACCGGCACGCGAAGTTCTGACAATCGCTGCAACAGAGCTGACGACTTTTTTGGTCTCGGAGTTCTCGCAACAAATGTTCCGCATCTGCATCGCCGAACGTGACCGGTTCCCTGAGCTGGGCCAAACATTTTACGAAGCCGGGCCGCAGAACGGTCAGCGCCAGATGGTCGAGTATCTGGAAAAGGCAGTCAACAAGGGTGAGTTGGCCATCGACAACCTGCAATTGGCAGCCGAACAGTTCAGTGAACTATGCAAGGTTCGGATTTGGACCCGCGCTGCCATTGGCGTTCAAAAGAGCTTTTCCAAAGGAGAGTTGGATGCCATTGCGACGCAAGCCGTTGATATGTTCATGGCCCGATACGGCGTCTAACCTGCTGCATTTAATCACGAGAAAGATGTGAACGACCCGCACCCGACAAGCCGGATGCGGGCAAAACAAGTCACTCGATAAAAGTCTTGGCCAGCCGGTCACTGATTGGTTGTGACAGGTAGCTGATTACCGCGCGCTCGCCGGTTTTCACAAACAGATCCGCGGGCATTCCAGGCAACAGATCCAGGGCGGCGACTTCGGTGGGTTGATTGGCATCCAGTTTCACCCGTGCTTTGTAATAAGGCTCGCCGGTACGGTCGTCCTCCAGCGCGTCGGCTGAGATGTCAAATATCCGACCGCTGGCTTCGGGCACATCGGTCTGCGTAAAGGCAGACAGGCGAATGCGCGTTGCCTGACCGATCTGCAGCTTGTCGATATCGCCGGTTTTGATCCGCGCTTCAACGATCAGGGCCTGATTGGCGGGAACAATATCCATCATCGACTCTCCGGGGCGAATGACGCCGCCGGTTGTGGATACTGCCAGATTGACGACCCGCCCGCTGGCAGGGGCCAGAACCTGTGTTCGTTTCAACCGTTCCGATGCTCCTGAATATTGCGACCGGATCAGATCAAGCTGGGCTTCCACAACCGCAAGCTCTCCGGCGATCACCTCGTCGCGCAGCTTCTGTTGGCTGAGCAGGGACAGCTGCAACTCTTGCACCTGGTCCTAGGCCTTCGCAATCTGGGTGCGCAACCTTGGGGCCGCGACCCGCCCGGGATGCCCCAGAAGCCCCGTGCTGAACCGTGTCGGGGCATATATTCAGGACCGGCCACCGATTGGTGTGACCCCAACATTCTCACAATAGGTACCCGTCGATCCTTTTGATCAGACAACGCAATGAAGAGAGGCAGACTTTCGGCTGCTTCCTTTGCATTTGGTCAAGCCGTGCAAGAGCTATCAAAGTGAGTTGACAATGGATTTTGTATTTTGGATACATCGGGCACAGATTTCGCGATGATGAGAGTCGTCAGAAATTGCTTGGTCAACAAAAGCAACGCGAAAGCCGATTGATAATTTTTCTGGGAGACAATCATGAAACTCAAATTTTTGGCTGCAACAGCGGCAATTGCCCTGTCCAGTGCAGCCGCGCAGGCCAACACTCTGGTTTATTGTTCAGAAGGCTCACCCGAGGGGTTCGATCCCGCACTGTTTACAGCCGGAACCACATTTGATGCCTCATCTCACCCGATCTACAACCGCCTGCTGGAATTCGAAACCGGCACAACCAACGTCATCCCCGGTCTGGCCGAAAGCGTCGAGGCCGGCGATAATGGCCTGGAGTATACGTTCAAGCTGCGTCAGGGCGTCAAATTCCATTCGAACGACGAGTTCACGCCGACGCGCGATTTCAACGCCGATGACGTAATCTTCTCGTTCATGCGTCAGAAAGATGACAGCCACCCCTACAATCAGGTGTCCGGCGGAACCTGGGAATACTTCAAGGGTATGGGCATGCCGGATCTGGTCGAGTCCATTGAAAAGGTCGACGACTACACCGTCAAATTCACCCTGAGCAAACCCGAGGCCCCATTTGTCGCCAACATGGCGATGGATTTTGCGTCGATCCTGTCCGCAGAATATGCAGATGCGATGATGGAAGCAGGGACGCCTGAAAAGCTGAACACCGCGCCCATCGGCACAGGTCCATTCTCGTTCTTGGCCTACCAGAAAGACGCCGTGATCCGCTATGCTCAGAATGCCGACTACTGGAAAGACCCGGCGGATGTCGAAAATCTGATCTTTGCGATCACACCTGACGCGTCTGTGCGCTATCAGAAGCTGAAGGCCGGCGAATGCCACATCATGCCCTATCCGAACCCCGCCGACATTCAGGCGATGCAGGATGACGCCGACATCAACATGATGGAGCAAGAGGGTCTGAACGTCGGTTATCTGGCTTACAACACCACCATGGCGCCGTTTGACAATCCGAACGTCCGTAAGGCGCTGAACATGGCGATCGACAAGAACGCCATCATCGACGTTGTGTTCCAAGGCTCGGGCCAGGTTGCCAAGAACCCGATCCCGCCGACCATGTGGGGTTATAATGACGCCATCACCGACGACGCCTATGATCCCGAAGCGGCCAAGGCGATGTTGGAAGCCGAAGGTGTTTCCGACCTGTCGATGAAGGTCTGGGCGATGCCGGTACAGCGTCCGTACAACCCGAATGCCCGTCGTATGGCCGAACTGATCCAGGCGGACTTCGCCAAGGTCGGTGTGGATGTCGAGATCGTGTCCTACGAATGGGGCGAATATCTGTCACGTTCGAAAGATCTGGACCGTGACGGTGCCGTTCTGCTGGGCTGGACCGGTGACAATGGTGACCCAGACAATTTCCTGGCGGTCCTTCTGGGCTGTGACGGTCGCGAAGCGTCGAACCGCGCACAATGGTGCCACGAGCCCTTCGAAGACCTGATCCTGAAGGCCAAGCAATCCACGGACCAGGCTGAGCGCACCAAGCTGTACGAAGATGCTCAGGTCATCTTCAAAGAGCAGGCCCCTTGGGCAACCATCGCGCACTCGGTTGTTTACATGCCGATGAGCAATAAGGTTCAGGGCTATAAAGTGCACCCGCTGGGCGGCCACATCTTCTACGGTGTGAGCGTCGAATAAACCACCGCTCAACGACCGGAACCGCCCAATTGGCGGCTCCGGTTTTCTTTATTGGGAGGTCGGCGCGAATGCCGGATTTGTCCGAGTACCAACAACTGGCAAAGGACATGTCAGTAAATGCCGTGGCACTGGTGCCCGGCCCGAATTTTACCCGAGCTTTGGGAAAACCCTTCATGAGCAACGAGCGGCCCTTTGTGGTCGTGATCCCGGCCGAAGGCGTACCGGCCGCGATTGTGCCGAACCTAGAATTGGGCTCTTGGGCGCTGGTCGGGTTTGACGGCGCTGTCTTCGACTGGCGCGATCAGACGGGCTATGACGATGCCTTCGCGGCACTGGCTGAACATATGCCGTTGCGATCTCTGGCGGTCGAGGGGCAGGTGATGCGCGTCTTTGTCTCCAAGGCATTTACCGGAGCCCTGCCCAACTTGCGGATCGTGGATGCTGAGCGCGAGATTTCCGGCCTGCGCATCATCAAGACGGACGATGACATTGCAGCGCTGCAAGCGGCGATTGATATCTCGGAACGAGCACTAGAACGAGTCATTGCGGATGTTCGTGTTGGTCAGACAGAAGTACAGATTGAACAGGCCTTGATCCAAACGCTGTTCGCTGAAGGAGCCGCGTGGCTGGCCTTTTCGCCTATCGTGACGGCCGGAGGAAACTCGGCTCAACCGCATGGTAAAGCGCGCGCGGATTATCAGATCAAAGCAGGCGACGCGCTGCTGTTCGATTTCGGCGCACGCAAACACGGGTTTGCCGCCGACATCACACGCACCTTTTTTGTCGCCGAAGTCTCAGATGAGGGCAGGGCGGTCTACGACACGGTTTTGCGTGCCAACCTGGTCGGGTTCGAAGCTTGCCGACCCGGCGTAACGGCCCACGATATCGACGACGCGGTGACCAGCGTGCTCGAGGCCTCGCCCTATGCAGATCGTATCCGCACCAAGACCGGTCATGGGCTGGGCCGCGATGTGCACGAAGCGCCCTACATCATGCGTGGCAACGGCCAGATCATGCGCGCGGGCATGGTTTGGACAAACGAGCCGGGCCTCTATGACCTGGACAATTTCGGCGTTCGGATCGAAGATGACGTACTGGTGACCAATGACGGTTGCCGGTCGCTGACCAGCTTTCCCAAAGAACTAACAATCATAGGCCGCTGATGTTTGGCTATTTCCTTACCCGCCTCGGCATGTTCATTCCGACATTCCTGGGCGTAACACTGATCTCGTTCATGTTCATTCGGGTCCTTCCGGGCGATCCGATCATCGTCATGGCCGGTGAACGCGGCATGTCCGAAGAACGCTATCAGGAGATGGTTGAGAAGCTGGGCTTCGACAAACCGGTGCTAGAGCAATACTGGGACTACCTGGTTGGCGTGTTGCATGGTGATCTGGGCGAGAGCTTTGTCACCAAGAAGCCGGTTTGGGACGAATTCTTTGCCCTGTTTCCCGCCACGCTGGAACTGTCGATCTGCGCCATGATCTTTGCAGTAGCTTTGGGGCTGCCTGCGGGCGTTATTGCAGCTGTGAACCGGGGCAAATTCTTCGACCGGGCGCTGATGTCGTCCGCGCTGATCGGGTATTCCATGCCGATCTTCTGGTGGGCGCTGTTGTTGATCATCGTGTTTTCCGGCAACCTTGGTTGGACGCCTGTCTCAGGCCGGATCGACTTGCTGTACTACTTTCCAAGCGTCACTGGCTTCATGTTGATCGACAGTCTGCTGTCCGGGCAGGAGGGGGCGTTTGGATCGGCTGTACGCCATCTAATTCTGCCGACCATCGTTTTGGGCACGATCCCTTTGGCCGTAATTGCACGCCAGACCCGTTCGGCCATGTTGGAAGTGTTGGGTGAGGATTACATCCGCACGGCCCGCGCCAAGGGCCTCGCCCCCGCGCGGATCAATGGGCTGCATGCGCTGCGCAATGCGCTGATCCCGGTGATTACAGTGATCGGCCTGTCGGTCGGCACTTTGCTGGCCGGGGCGATCCTGACCGAGACAATCTTTAGCTGGCCAGGCATCGGCAAGTGGATGGTCGATAGCATTTTCCGCCGCGACTACCCGGTGGTGCAGGGCGGCCTGCTGATGATCGCCGTGATCGTAATGCTGGTAAACCTGCTGGTCGATGTCCTTTACGGCGTCATCAACCCCAAAATCCGGAGGCGATGATGGCTGAATTGTCCGCGACCCCACCAAAAACCGAAGACCGCCCCAGCGCTCTGCGAGAGTTCTGGTATTACTTCAGCGAAAACCGCGGTGCGGTGATGGGCCTTTGGGTCTTTGCCGCTTTTGTCTTCTGCGCGGCCTTTGCGCCTTTGTTGGCCCCCTACGACCCGACTGAACAGTTCCGCAATCACATTCTGCAACCTCCTGCGTGGCAAGAGGGCGGCAGTTGGGCCTTCCCGTTGGGCACCGATCCGTTGGGTCGGGATATGCTGTCGCGGCTGATCATGGGATCGCGTTATTCCTTCTTTGTCGGCATCGTGGTGGTTTGTGTGGCCGTGACGGGCGGGGTGATTGTCGGCCTGCTGTCGGGTTTCGCGCCCAAATGGGTCGATACGATGATCATGCGGGTGATGGACATCATCCTGTCCTTCCCCTCACTGCTGCTTGCGCTGGTTCTGGTTGCGATCCTTGGTCCCTCGTTGACCAACGCAATGATCGCCATCGCCATTGTTTTCCAACCGCATTACGTGCGTTTGACACGGGCATCAGTGTTAGCAGAGCGGCAAAAGGACTATGTGACCTCGGCTCGCGTTGCCGGTGCTAGCAAGGCCCGACTGATGTTCAAGACCGTGCTGCCGAATTGCCTGGCCCCGATCATCGTGCAGGCGGCGCTGTCGTTTTCGACCGCCATTCTGGATGCTGCAGCCCTTGGCTTTCTGGGCATGGGGGCGCAGCCGCCCACGCCGGAATGGGGCACCATGCTGGCTGAAGCGCGTGAGTTTATTCTGCGCGCGTGGTGGGTTGTGACGTTCCCCGGTCTGGCCATCCTGGTGACGGTGCTGGCCATCAACCTGATGGGCGACGGTCTGCGTGACGCGCTGGACCCTAAGCTAAAGCGGAGCTGACGACATGAGCCTGTTGGATATCCGAAACCTCACTGTCGAATTCGCAACCGCCTCGGGTCAGTTCCGGGCTGTGGATGGTGTTGACCTTTCGGTCGACAAGGGAGAGTTGATGGCCATCGTCGGCGAAAGTGGCTCGGGCAAATCGGTGTCGATGCTGGCATTGATGGGTTTACTGCCCTGGACGGCCACAATTACGGCCGACCAACTAAGCTTTGAAGGCATTGATCTGACCAAAATCTCGGCCCGTGATCGTCGCAAGATTATCGGCAAAGACATTGCCATGATTTTTCAGGAACCGATGTCATCGCTGAATCCTTGTTTTACGGTTGGCTTCCAGATCAAGGAGGCCTTGCGCATCCATCTGGGCCTGAACCGAAAGGACCGCCACCAGCGCGCCATCGAACTGTTTGATCAGGTCGGCATCCCCGCACCGGAAAGCCGCCTGAACACGTTTCCGCACCAGATGTCCGGCGGCATGAACCAGAGGGTGATGATTGCGATGGCCATCGCCTGCAAACCCAAGCTGTTGATTGCGGACGAGCCGACAACGGCACTGGACGTGACAATTCAGGCGCAAATCCTTGATCTGTTGGTTCGCCTACGGGACGAACAGGGCATGGGTTTGGTCCTTATCACTCATGATATGGGCGTTGTCGCCGAGACCGCCGAGCGGGTGCAGGTCCAATATGCTGGCCAAAAGGTCGAGGAACAGGCAGTCAAAGACCTGTTCCGCACCCCGCGTCACCCCTACACAACTGCGTTGCTTAACGCGCTTCCAGAACGGGCGACGTCGAAGATGCTGCCTACTATTCCCGGCGTCGTTCCAGGGCAGTTTGACCGGCCAAAAGGGTGTCTGTTCAGCCCCAGATGCCAATATGCAGATGATCTGTGCCGATCGTTGCCCCCAACTCCGCACAGCGCGGAGTTCGGCAAGGCGCGTTGCCATTACGTTGAAAAGATAACAACCGGAGAGCTGGCATGACCGCCCCCATCGTTCAGGCCAGTGAATTGGCCAGGTTTTATACCGTAAAAGGCGGGGTGTTGTCGAAGGCCGCAACGGTAAAGGCCTTGTCCGGCGTGGACTTCGAACTGCGGCCGGGCAAAACGTTGGCGATCGTAGGAGAGTCCGGTTGTGGGAAGTCCACCCTCGCAAGGGTGGTGACGATGATCGAAGAACCGACCTCGGGTAGTCTGACCATCGATGGCGTTGAAATATCTCCATCGAAATGGGCCCTGATGCGTGAAACTGTGCAGATTGTGTTTCAGGATCCCTACGGCTCGCTCAACCCGCGCCAACGGATCGGTCAAATCCTGCAAGAGCCATTGATAATTAACCGCCGCGAGATGTCCGCAGCCGACCGCGAGGCGCGCGCTCGTGAAATGATCGACCTCGTGGGTTTGCGCCCCGAACATTACGACCGCTACTCACACATGTTTTCGGGCGGGCAGCGGCAGCGGATTGCGATTGCCCGCGCCTTGATGCTGAACCCCAAGGTGCTGGTGCTGGATGAGCCGGTTTCAGCACTGGACGTCTCAATCCAGTCGCAAATTCTGAACCTGCTGGTCGAATTGCAGGAACGTCTGAACCTTGCCTATCTGTTCATTTCGCATGATTTGTCGGTGGTAAAGCACTTTGCCGACGACGTAATTGTCATGTACTTGGGCCGCGCAGTTGAAAAAGCTCCGAAAGAAAAGCTGTTTGCTGCCCCTCGACATCCTTATTCCAAGGCTCTTTTGTCGACGACGCCTCGCGCAGATCCCGACGCGCGAAAGGATCGGATCAAACTGGAAGGCGAGCTTCCGTCCCCGATGAACATCCCCAAAGGCTGTGCCTTTGCACAACGGTGCTGGCTTGCAACCGAAGAATGCCGCGCCGCGCCACCAGAACTGAGCGGGTCAGACCACAAAGTGGCGTGCCTGCATCCACTGTGGTAGGGATGGGGGACCTTCAGCCAGTTTCGCCTTTCCGCGTCTTAATAACCATCGCCAACAAATGATCCTTGGTCCGTTGAATATGCTTGGTTAGCAGTTCACCGGCGGCATCAACCTGACGTTTGCGTGCCAGCGACAAAAGCTGTCGGTGATCTTGCTTGGCGGGCTCGCGCTGTTCCATGACGCTTAGATGCATGCGTACATAGCGGTCCGATTGCAGATTGACCCGTTGAAGAATCTCACTGGTCAGCCCACGATCAGCAGCCGCATAAAGGGCTTTGTGGTATTCATAATTCAGGCTGCCCCACCGCCCGACATTGTAAGCTTCGTAAGACCTTTCCATGTCGTCGAGCAGCTTCTCGCATCTGGCGAAATCAGCTTCCGTCATCTGCGGAATGGCCCGTCTAAACAGGTCAACTTCCAAAAGAACGCGAAGGTCGAAAATCTCGCCAATTTCCGAAAGCGAATGCGAAGTCACCGATGCACCACGGTTGTTAGTCAGCTGCACAAGGCCTTCGGCATCCAGCCGTTTCAGGGCTTCGCGGATCGGCATACGCGAAACATCGTAATCCTCGGCAAGGGCCTCTTGCCGGATGGTTTCACCTTCGGCCATCTCTCCACTTAGGATACGTTCCCGCAGATCATTTGTGATGACTTCTGGAAGACTTTGACGTGCGATCGCGCGGGTTCTGGGCATAAGAGTGGTCTCAGTCGGTGTAAGTTGTATCCAAAATACAAAATGAGCGTTCGATTTCCAAGGGTCTTACATCTATTGATAACTTTAAGTTGCTCGAGCGTTCCAGCAGGCCAGCAACGATGCGGTATTCGAACGCGAAGGAGGGGTGTAGTGGTCAGTCAACGTTTCCTGCCCAAGGGGGCGATTTCCGTCGACGTTCCTTATGATGGACCACCCAAGGCCTTTCATTTCCTGTTGCTGCCTAATACCACGATGTTGGCGTTTAGCGCAGCGATTGAACCCTTGCGTATTTCAAACCAACTGGCCCGAAAGCAATTGTTCGAATGGTATGTCCTGTCAGCAGATGGCGCGCCGGTCACGTGTTCGAACGGAATCCGCATTCAAGCCGACCAACCCATGCATGATCTGGAGCAGGGGGCTTATACCTTCGTGTGTTCCGGCACTGAGCCGATGGCTTCGTTTGACACCCGGGTTTTGAATTGGATCCGTCGGCAAAAGGCACATGGATGCGATTTTGGCGGTATCTGCACGGGAGCATTTGCCTTGGCCAAGGCAGGCCTGATCGGCGACAAGAAGTTCACCGTTCATTGGGAAAACCGCCCCGGGTTTTGCGAGTATTTTCCGACAATGACGCCAACCCAGAGTCTGTACGAGATTGACGGCAAGCTGCGCACTTGCGGGGGAGGTCACGCCAGCACCGATATGATGCTGGAAGTGATCGAGGAATTGTTCGGCAACGCCCTGGCCATCAACGTGTCCGAGATGTGCTTGCACCGACGCGTCGGAGAAAGTGGCAGCAATCAAGTTTCGCCAGTCTCGGCCCTTTTGGGGACGCGCAACGCCAAGCTGGTCGAAGCTGTCCAAATAATGCGGGACAACATTGAATCGCCGCTCAGTCTTGAGGCGGTAGCGGATCAGGCGTCTCTGTCCAGACGCCATATGGAACGGCTGTTCCAGCAGCACACAAAGATGTCGCCCGGCCAGTATTACAACAACCTCAGGCTAGATCGTGCCTTCGCCCTTTTGAATGAAACCGACCTCAGCGTATCCGAGATTGCCTTTGCATCCGGGTTTTCCAGCACGGACAGGCTTTCAGTTCATTTCCGAGGCCGGTACAATGTTTCGCCGCATAACTTCCGCAGATCGTGGTCGCACGAAAGTGGCAACTAAGACCGTTGGTGAGACTTGGATACCGAGGTGCAATCCAGCTCTGGACTGCCACAGTGGATTGACCGAGCGGGGCGTTCCCTTCATCTTCAATTGCGTGATCGACACTTCGCTGCGCCTGCCATTGCGCAATTTTGAAGCACCGTTTTTTGCCAGCATAGCGTTGGCCCCTTTATCATGGACGTTATCATGAACACATCCGGTATCCGCAACGAAGGCATGCGTATTGGCGGCGAGATTGTCTTTACCGATGCTAAAATCCCGGTCCACTACCCCTACACGAGTGAGGTTGTCGGTACCGTCCCTGCCGGCACTTCTGAACATGTACGCAAAGCTTTTGAGATCGCCGCAAATTACACGCCCAAATTGACGCGTCACGAACGCAGCGAGATTTTGCGGCGCACCGGCGCGTTGATTGGTGAAAATCGCGAAAACCTCGCAAAATGGCTGACGCTTGAGCTTGGCATCTGCCATCAGCACTCGATCTATGAAACCAGGCGCGCGCAGGACGTTTTTCAGTTCGCTGCCTCCGAGGCCCTGAAGGACGATGGTGAGGTTTTCTCGTGCGATCTGACCCACAACGGCAAGGCGCGCAAGATTTTCACCAAACGCGAGCCGGTCAGAACCATCAGCGCAATTACACCGTTCAATCACCCTCTGAACATGGTCAGCCACAAGATTGCACCGTCCATTGCCACCAATAACAGCATGGTCTGCAAACCGACCGAGCTGACCCCACTGACGGCCCTGACGCTGGCGGACATACTATACGAGGCGGAGCTGCCGCCCGAAATGTTTCAGGTCGTGACTGGCTGGCCAAAAGATATCGGCGATGAGATGATCACCAATGAACACATTGACATAGTCACCTTCACGGGCGGTGTGCCGGTAGGCAAGATGATCGCGTCCAAGGCGGGTTACAAACGGCAGGCACTGGAATTGGGCGGCAACGATCCTCTGATCGTGCTGAATGATCTGAATGACGCCGATCTGGACAAGGCCGCCAGTATAGCTGTGGCCGGGGCCACAGGGAATTCGGGGCAACGCTGCACCGCGATCAAACGCATTCTGGTTCAGGAAAGAGTGGCAGATAGATTTGTGCCACTCGTTCTGGAAAAGGCAAAAGCGATCCGGTTTGGTGACCCTCAGGACCCAGAAACGCAATTGGGTTGCGTTATCCACGCACAAGCCGCCGAGTTGTTCGAAAACCGCGTGCTCAAGGCTGCGCAAGAGGGCGCAGAAATCCTCTATCACCCCGGCCGCGACGGTGCACTGTTGCCGCCGATCGTCGTCGACAAGGTGCCCCACGGCAGCGAGTTGGTGATGGAAGAGACATTTGGTCCAATCGTGCCGATCGTTCGTGTTCCAGATGATGATGCGCAAGTCATGCAGATCTCAAACGGCACCGCATTTGGTTTGTCGGCGGGTGTCTGTACAAATGATCTGAACCGGGCGATTACCTACATCAACGGTTTGAAAGTCGGCACCTGCAACATCTGGGAACAGCCCGGCTACCGGATCGAAATGTCTCCTTTTGGCGGCATCAAGGACAGCGGCAACGGCGTCAAGGAAGGCGTGATCGAGGCGATGAAATTTTTCACCAACGTCAAAACTTATTCACTGCCCTGGCCCGAGTGACTTTTCAGCCCTTTTTCTGTTGCGGGAAATTGTGACAATTGCACAAACAGGGGGCTCAGCCCTGCACAACGTTCTGCCGTTGCATGCCCAAGCCTTTGATGCCCAACTCCATCCTGTCGCCAGGTTTTAGATCGGTCGGCGGATTTTGGCCCATGCCCACGCCCAGAGGGGTGCCTGTCGAAATCACATCTCCCGGCTGTAGCGACATGAACTGCGACAGATGAGAGATTGCTGTCGCCACGCCGAAATGCATCGTTCGGGTCGATCCATTCTGAAACCGTTGCCCGTTCACCTCAAGATACATCTGCAGGTCCTGCGGATTGGGTACCTCATCCCGTGTCACAAGCCATGGACCTATAGGACCGAACGTGTCGGCGGATTTGCCTTTGACCCACTGGCCCGAACGGTGCAGTTGGAAATCGCGCTCTGATATCTCGTTGATGACGCAATAACCGGCGACATGGCTCAAGGCTTCGGCTTCCGAGACATAATTGGCCTCTTTCCCGATCACCACGCCCAGTTCCACCTCCCAATCAGTTTTGACCGAGCCACGACGAATTTCGACCGTGTCGTTGGGGCCAATAATGGCTGAAGTTGCCTTAAAAAGATCACCAGTTCCTGCGGCAGCTCCATCCCACTTTCGGCCGCTTGATCGGCATAGTTCAGACCAATGCAGACGAACTTGCCGACCTGACCGACGCAAGCGCCAATCCGCGGTTGACCATCCACCAGAGGCAGGCTTGCCGTATCCAACCTGCGCAATCGGTCCAGAGCCTCATCGCCAAGCGACTCGCCTGTGAGATTGCCAATCACACCCGACAAATCACGAAGTGCGCCCTTGGGACCGAACCGCAGCAATTTCATTGATGGTGTTCCCTTTGCTCAGAGCGTCCGGGGCCACCATTAGCAAACAGAGTTGTGGATGGGAAATTCCGTTGCATTTGCCCGGACAGCAAACTTGTCGACCCACTGCATCATAAACTCAAATCTTGCAGCGAATTAAACAGAGGGCAAAGATACTGTAATCTCATTTCGTAATTTTTAATTTTTTGTGCTAGTGTCCGAGTAGATTTTACTGATTTCTTTCAAAGGTACTATTTATCGTGAGCAACAATTCACAAAACACGTTCAGGTTGCGCCCGATGGAAAGGGCAGATCTGGATTCCGTTCTGATTTGGTTTCAGGACGCTGAAGACCTTGCGCGTTTCGATCGTACAACGCGCGTGCCCCTCAATACATCGCATGCCGAAGAATTTTGGAGAGATTCATTTACGTCTTCCGATGCCAGCCGCAAATGTTGGTTTGTCGTCGAGTCCTCCGCAGGTGAGGCCGTTGGGCTGGCCGGGCTCGAGTCTATCTCGAACATCAATCGCGATGCAGTGGTCGCAGTTTTCGTTAACAAGGCAATGCGCAGATCCGGCGTCGGGCTCCGGGCATCCGCTTTGGTGCTGGATCTGGCATTTCGACAACTGGGGCTGAACCGCATAACGTCTTATTATCGTAAGGACAATCATCACAGCCGTGATCTTGTTGCCAAGATAGGATTCCAGATTGAAGGGACGATGCGTCAAGCGTGGTTCGCTGAAGGTGAGTTTCAGGATATGGTTGTTGTGGGCATTCTGAAGTCCGAGTGGATGGTGCGCCGAAACGTTCTGGCACAGGAACTTGATGCGAATACGGTCGTGACATTGGGGCCGAATGATTGCGCCGCCTGGTCATGGCCACCTCGGATCGCAGAGGTGTGATCAGTTCCAATCAAAACTGCTTCGGTCGTCAAAAACGATTTTTGATATATGTTCGTTACGGGTGCGCTATGAATCCGAAAAAAGAGTAACACTTGTGAGTACGATAATTTCTGACATTCCAATTACTCAACGGCTTGGCGCAGTATTGTTCGCTGATGTCGTAGGATACTCCCGGCTTATGAGCGAGAATGAGTTGGATACCTATAATGAATTGAAAAAATTGATTTCTTTGCTTGAGGTATCGTGCGCAAAGTACAACGGCCGAGTGGTTGAGGTACGTGGGGACGGGATTTTGGCCCTGTTCGAAACTGCCACCAGCGCGGTGGAATTCGGGGTCGAATTGCATCAAATCGCCAGCGATCAGAATAAATCCCGCGCGCAGGATCAGCGAATCAAGTTCCGGGCTGGGATTCACCTTGGTGAGATACTGATAGACGAACGTGGCATTCACGGCGATAACGTCAATATCGCGGCCCGGTTGCAAGAAATAGCCGAGCCTGAACGGGTCTATGTCAGCTCTGCCGTGTATGATCAGGTCTGCAATCGCCTGCGATTTGGGTACGAGTTTCTGGGGCCAAAACAGCTCAAGAACATCATGAATCCTGTCTCGACCTACTGCGTCCGCAGCGAAGTGGCCGGCGCGACCATGGCCGGCACGATGCGCCCGGATTTGAAAGGGGACATATTCGAACGGCCGGATACGCCGTCGGTGGCCGTTCTGCCCTTCAGCAGCTCTGGCGGGGATGAGTCCGACAGCTGGATCGCCGAAGGTCTGACGGACGACGTAATCATGAATCTGTCCAAGTTCCGGAACCTTTTTATCATCGCCCGGAACTCGTCATTTTTCTTCAGGACACAATCGATGCCTCCGAAAGAGGCCGCGCAAAAACTGAATGTCCGCTATGTCGCGCGCGGCAGCGTACGTCGGTCAACCAGTCGGATCAGGATTTCCGCCGAGTTGATTGATGCCAACACCGAGCGCACGATCTGGGGCGAACGGTTCGATCGCAAGATTGACGATATTTTCGACATTCTTGATGAGGTCACAGAGTGCATTGTTGCGGCCACTGCGGTGATGATCGAGTCGCATGAAAAACAGCGCATGATTCAGGCGATTCCAAACGATCTTGAGGCCTATGGTTCGGTCCTTCAAGGTCAACACCACATCTTCAAATATACCCGAAACGACAACCGCAAGGCACAGAATTTCTATCAATCAGCCCTTGAAAGGGACGAAGGATATGCCCGTGCTGCAGCAGCGCTGTCGCGAACTCTAAATATCGACTGGCGTTATTCCTGGGCCGAAGAGCCGTCGCAGGCGTTGGAGAAGGCGCTGATATTGGCGCAGCGCGCAATTGAACTAGACCCGACCGATGCACGTGGTTTCGGCGAATTGGGCTATGTGCACCTGTACCGCAAAGAGCATGACGCAGCCATCCAATCCTATCAGAGGGCGCTGGCGTTAAACCCAAATGACGCGGATATGCATTCTGACTTTGCCGATGCGCTGGCCCACTCAGGTGACAACGAAACGGCCATAACGCATATTCAGCAGGCAATGCGCTTGAATCCGTACTTCCCGGATCAATACCTTTGGCATCTGGGCGGCGCGTATTACAATCTCAGACGGTATGAGGACGTCATTGAGACGGTCAACAAGATGAACAACCCGACTGAAGGGCAGCGTATGCTGGCCGCCAGCTATGCTCAGCTGGGTCAAACGGACATGGCCCGCCTCATAAGGGAAAAGCACCGCGAGGCGCACCCGAACTTTTCGCTGGCCCGGTGGACAACCGTTCAACCGGATCGGCTAGAGGAAGACACGCAGCACTTTGTGGAAGGTCTGAAAAAGGCCGGGTTCTAAAATGCAAAGGGGCACCGCGTTCCGGTGCCCCTGAGCTTACTTTCGAAAACTGGATTTAGTCGCCGCCGCGTACCTTTGCGCCGCTGACCTTGGCACCGCTTACTTTTGCGCCACTGACTTTTGCACCGCTGACCTTGGCCCCACTCACCTTTGCGCCGCTGACTTTGGCACCACTTATGGCCGGGCTGTCAAAACCGAAATAGATGTCCAGCAGGACCTGTTCGAACTGGCCGGTCATCACGTCCATGCGGATCGTATAATCGGCTTTGTCATATTCCCAAACGCGGATATCGTTGGCTATCTGGTAATCCGCAGAAGCAACCCCAGTTAAGGTCGGATTCCCCGGAGCCCGAGCCGCCTGGTCGGTTGGCTTATTGTCCATGGTCGCAGTTTTGCCTTCCCCATGCACAAGGAATACCGTGGGTTCGGGCAACTCATAATATGTGCCCTCATAAGCGAAACCATAGATTCTCGCGAACTGCGCGTCGTTGTCCAATTGTTCAGCGAGGTGATTATTGTTCCCACGACCTCTGGGCGGTTTGTCGGAACCCGTGAACTCCTGTTCTCCGACAGCAAAGTTGCCTTCCTGTTCCCAGAATTTCTGCTGTGTACCCCGTCTGATCTTAATAACTGTCCCATTTTCAAACTGGATTTTGTTGAACCAGGATTTGGCAGCGTTATCCGCCACCGTATACACACCGTTCTGGGTTTTGTCGGTCTGGTTTTTGACCAACACCCTGTTCCCGGCCCGCAGAGTTACGCCATCTACGGTGCCACCTTCCAATGTCGTCAAATTGATTGTGGTCGCAGCTCGCACCTTTGTTCGAGACTCGATCTTGATATCGTCAAGAGCTCTTCCAAATAACAACACTTCTGAAAAACTGAGCAAGGACTCAGACATATCACAATCTCCCAATTATGGGATCGACGGAGTCTGAGACCACATCTCCCCCTCAATGCGGTCTGAAAAGTTTCAGACCTAAATTAATCCATTTCAATCACCCCACGTCTAAATGCCACAAAACCGCTTAAAAATAAAGGATTTTGGGCATTATCCCGGAACCTGTGTACGGACAGAATTAGAATGGCTGTCCTCTTCGGGGTCGGGTTGGCGCGGACCAGCAATTGTCAGGCCGATATCTCGCATGCGGAAGTTGCCTTCGATGATGTTGCGAAACGCACCGCCAGTGATTTCCTGATCAACCGCCAGCAGGGCCTTTTCAACACCGAAATAGCTGAGCATATCGGCATCCAGCCGCTCCCATGTGTCGGCCAGATAGGTTCCCAGAAAATCGCGCGCCTCAAGCAAAGCGATCCGGAAACCTTCGGGGTTTTCGGCATAACGGGCATCGAACACACCCTGCATAACCTCGCTGTAATCCGGAGAGTCTTCCAGTTGATCGGACAGATGTTCTTCTTCAGGTGAGATCAGCCCATGCAGCAGCAGGCGTTCGTGATAAATATCTACAAAAATGTCGAACATCGCTCCGGTCAACGGTTCGGACAGATCGTGTTCGCTGGTCCATCCGGCCGCAAACTCTGACATGGACCGTGTGTTGGCGGCAATTCGGATCTGAGCGTTTTCCCCCAGTTCGGCAAACCGGTTCAGACGATTGAAGGTGTACAGGTTGCCCCGTGTGTTTTTCAACAACGCGTCAACAACAGAACCAAAATGCAGCGACGCAAGAAGGGCGACCATATCGGCAGCGGACTCGTGAAATCCATAATATTCGCCCGACGCATCTCCGTCTGACGGCATACCAATGACGCTATAGATAATGGCATGTCCGATTTCATGGGAGACAACGTCAAAGTTCAGGCTGTATGGGCGGTACTCATCGCCATGTTCGTGTGTGCCGCCCGTTTCCAGAAACCCCCAACCAATATGTGCGTTGTCCAAACTGGGTAGCAGGGACAGTTCGAGCCGGTCGAAATCGCGCGCGAAATGCCACGGGATTGGTCGATCAAAATACCCTTGCCACACATCCATTGTAAAATGGGCCGACCCGAACAAATGCGCCGCCTCAAATGCGGGGTCGGATGGGGCAATATGAAAGAAATTGCCAAACTCATCGGGCATCGCGGGCGGTTGGATGTATCCGTCCCAAGGTGGCAGATACATACCCGGTCCATTTGGCCCCGGAACGATGGCGCCGTAAGGTGTGGTTTTGCCGACAGGATTGACGGTGTACATGCGCGGACCGGACGGCCCCGGCCCGATGCTGCCTTGTGGAGCCGAAATTTCGACAAGCTCCGGTTGCGCGCCCGGTTCCAAAAAAGGTGATTGCGGATACAGCAGGAACCGTGTGCCGGGTTCTTCGTCGCTTACAGTCTCATGTGCGTTCATCAATCGACCCCTCGTGCCGGGCGGAGGCCACCTTGCTTTTTGGGACGTCCGTACAGGCACTCCTGTGGCAAAACAAAAACTCTGCTTCGATCAACTCACCAAGTTCCGCGCGCCCGGGTAGGCCAAGCGAGGTTGCGTAGCTGTCCAGGTTATCCGGCACGTCCTGGTCAAGACTTTTTTCAAAGTACCACAAAACCATACGCAGGCGATCCGCCCCCGAGACGGGGCCATTCACAACGGCAGCATTACTCTTGGCGACTGCCCGATCTCGCAGCTCGACATATTTGCCGGTTCGTTTCAGTTCGGCCAGTAGTGGCCCGTCTAACTGGCGTAAACGCTCAGCGACCGCCGCATCGATCCGGGCGGCATCCGCCAGCATGTCTTCATACCCCGCGAGGTTCAGATCATTCGAATCCAGCCATTCCATCAAATGCGCTTTATGAGACAATCCAGCCTTGGCCCTGTGGCCCGTCATTTGCCGGATCAGGGTTTCGCGATCAGGTTGCTGATCCTGCACGGTTGCTTCTTCCTGCGCGATAACGCTCAGCACCGCCCGGTCGCGTAGCTCGGAATAAAGTTGCGGGTCCAACCTCAATTCGTCGATCACGGCATTGTTTTTGACCACGTCGGAATCGATGCGATTGCGTAACTGTTTCCAAACTAATGTCGGTTCTGTCCGGGTAACAGGGTTTGAGGGTAGGGTGCCTTGCGACAGGCAATCCGCCATTAGCGCCAGCATCGTGCGGGCGTCATCTGCCTTGGCATCAACTTGGTTCTTCGGCAGCCAATCCAGAAAGGCCTCAACTCCGGGCAGTTTGTTTACTTCTTGGCCGATGTCTTGCCAGATGCGGTGCCGGTAGTGTCTGGATTTAGCATACTCAAGAATTTCAGCGGCACTTTCAGCAGGTAAAATCCCTTGCGCCTGTGCGTTTTTTACTGTGGCTCGGATGGAAACCATCGGTGTGCTGAGCGGCTGATAACCCAGCTCTGCCGGGCTGTGCAGAACTGCAACCTCATCGTCATCCTGTAAAACACCACTTAGGTAATCTTCAAAGATCCCGCCAACACCGATCATTCCGAAATCGACCAGTTCCGCAGCGCGCAGAGCGCCCATGCTGGCGCTGCCAAAAACCGGTATCCCTTGCTCCATTGCCCACAAGATTTCCTTGTGCCAAACCGAGGGCACACCTTCGAAGAACCCATCTATAATCCCAATGGCGTGCGGTTGATCCTTGGCTGCGCGATAGACATCACCCTGCTGAACAGGGGGTAGGATCGCAGCATTCAACTGTGCGGTGACTTCGTGTGCTGGCAGGGTAGGACCCACAAATACAACGACGGTCATGCGGTTTCCTGCCTGATCTGCAACGCTCTTAGGCCTGGTACATAATCCGCGTCGTCGTGTGGCGCCTCCAAGCCCGGTATGACCGCCCGAACAACCGATAGATCATATTCAGGCCGAGACAAGTCCACGATCACCACCTGAGAAATCCCGACGGCCTCTAACCTGTTCAACAGCAAAGCCAGGTCATCCTCAAATGTCTTGGTTGAATGCGTCGGGCAGTCCTGGAAATTCTCTGTCGGAGAGGCACGATCGATCAGATCCCGCACATATCTACATCGATCCGTTTGCGCCTGATCAGTGAATTCTGCCGGGTCCAGATCATCGCGCGCGCCCGAGATATAGGTTAGCCGGGTCTGAGCAGCCTCTGTCACCGCGCGCAGCAACGCGATTGCTCGATCCGGATGGCACCCGTCGCCGATGCCGATGTGACCAGGCTGCCCGCCGGCCTCACAGATCACGCACCGAAAACTGGCAATTCCGATATCCGACGTGGTGTTCCACACCCCGATCTCCAGACTTGCGCCGGTGACTTTTTCAATGGCCACCTGACATCGTGGGTCGTCGACAGTGCCGAGATCAACGCGCGCGGTCGTGGTTTGGTGAGACCACAGCGTCGTTGCATCGCGCTCAATCAATTCGCAAATCGCATGACAACGCGCTTCGGCATCATTATTGCCCGAAGCCAAACCGTTTGTTGTTCTGGGAAAGGCGCGTTGTCCGGCGAGTGGAGCGGAAGTGTAGTCAGTGTCCACCATCTCAAGCGGAACCCAGCAGGCCCGTTGACTTTTCAAATCCCGGCCTTCGACCCATAACATGTTGCTATTGGGATCAAATTGCGCGCCGGTGATCTTGGGCAATCGCTCCACATCCACTACGGTCGCTTCATCAGCCAAATCGGTAAGTCTGGCAAGCCGTTGCGGAAGTCGCACACGTTCGGCATGCCAGGATTCGATCGCTTCCATAACGCCTGAAGCTTGCGCTGCCTGCAACGACAGTCCCTTACCAAGTGACACCGCAACAGATCGGGAATTGGGACGAGCAACCATGACGGTAGGCAAACCAATCCGATCCAGACCGGTCAGATTCGCGATCCGAGTTATACCCATTTCCCGAAGAAATGGTTGCACAATGCTCAGGGTGTGCGCGGGGTCGCGCAGACGATGAGTGTCATGCACGTAGGTCTTTTGTGAACTATTGGTCATTTCATCGACCTTGCCAAAACAAACGTGCAGGTTCGCACAATAAAACAAGCTATACGCAAATAGGATGGTAGAGGAATTCGCGTGGGTCAACCTTACTGGTTTCTGGCGTCAGTCTTGGAACTTGGCGATAAATTCAAGTAAAATTATTTAACATAACATAGATTACACGTAAAGCTAATCAAAACTGCAATTTATGTCGGAGTACGTAAATAATGGGACCGAATTATTGAGACTCGCCTCCCATTGAATTCAACACCTTAAGTTTTTTGCGCTTTTTTGAGTGTTTCGACGGCTCAAGCGCTTCAAGTCGACGTAAATCAGAAAGCCAAAGAGCCTCTTCGCAACCTGGAAACCGGCACAGTGTACCTTACTTGGGCTTGGTTGATCAGCAGAATACCCTGCCCAGCACTTGGCCCCAAGCAGACATCCAGCATTTGCTTCCACTGCTGCAGCAAATCCTAAGTCGTGCACGCGTCGATCCAAATTTCGCGCGCAATTGTGCTTCTCAATAGACCATCCCGGTCACAAATGCGGGACGCATAACACGCCCCGCATCTCTCTCTAACGGCCCCCAGCTTTTCCGGGAATGTTCATCCGTTTGGCCGCACGCGGTGGTGTCTTCATACGCAGATCGCGCGGCGGCTTGGCTTTGGCCTTCACTAACTTGGCGGATTTCGGTGTCTTCTCCACAGCAGGAAGGGTACGCCCGAGGGCGGTTTTTGGTGGTTCGATGGGCATGATGCACCTCATGGCAAAAGAAAGCTGAAGTCGCGCAGATGCACGACTGCGAACGCCCGCAAGGGGCTAGCGTCGATTGTCCATTGTCAGAGTCCTCCGCAGGAGTGTTTAAATGCGCAATCTGTCAATCGAGGTCAGAGCGCGGCGGGATCAGAAACTATGCTGGTCCATTGTTAGATTCTCCTTTGCGAATGGTAGGAAGGTCTCAAACTACGGAGCATCTGTCAAACCTGCTCAATGAACGGGTTCAACAGTTTTCAGACAGTCGGCTGCCGGCCCTTAACCGGCCGCACGTGTGCGGCCGATCTTTCGATTTTACCGATCTGTGAGGAGATTTTCAGGTTGGTTCCGCTTCACCGGGGGGTGGGACGTTCAGCCGGTTTCACCAAATCCTTTCGGTACTGGCAGATCAGGCAAGGTAGCCGCACGTTTCTGCAAGGCCCGTCCGATGACCACGCGGCTGATTTCCGTCGTCCCGTCCACGATCCGCAGCATTTGTGCAAGACGGGACAAACGATCCAGACCATAAGGCTGCAACAGCCCCATGCCGCCCAGCACTTGCGTGCAGGTATTTGCAGCCTTCACTGCGGCATCTGGCACAAACCGTTTGGCATGGGCGGCCATCAGTGGGCCCTCGGGCGTGCCAAGGGCCTTTGCCGCCTTGCGGTACAGCAGCTTCGAGGCTTCAAGATCGGTCGCAACTTCGCCCAGCATCCACTGGATTCCGTCCAGATCGAGGTTCTTGCCACCGAACATCTTGCGGTTCTTAGAATAGGACAGCGCCGTATCCAAGGCAGCTTGCATCAATCCACAGCATCCTGACGCAATCGACACACGGGCGATATCGATTGCCATGAGTGAGCCTTGCAGGCCCTGGCCAATGGGCAGGATGATGTTGTCTTCACTCACCACGACTTTGTCCATGTACATCTCGGCAAGAGGCAGGAAGTTGTAGGACGGGGTGTCGTAGAGCGGACCAAAGCTGAGGCCCGGAGCGTCGGCGGGAATGGCGATCATCGCCATATCCTTGTGGCCGGGTGCGTCACTGGTTTTGACCACGGTGAAATAGATATCAGCCTCGGTCGCCAGGCTGACCCATGCCTTCGCACCGCTGATCGCCCATGTGCCGTCGTCATTGATCACGGCTCGCGAATACATGTTTGTGGCATCCGATCCGGATTGCGGTTCGGTCAGTGCAAAGTTCGCCAGTTTGCGGCCAGAGGTCAGGTCTCGTGCCCATTTTTCCTTGAAGGCATCTGTGCCATAACCACAGCCCGCGAACGTACAGATGTTATGCATCGACAGGGCAAAGGCATAAGCGCCATCTCCGAGCCCCAGCTGTTCGTAGACCTGAATGCCCTCTGAAAGTGGCAAGCCCTGGCCGCCAAACTCCTCGGGGGCGTAGAGCCCCGTCAGGCCAACGGCCCCGGCCTTGTCCGACGCATCACGGGGCCATGTTTTCGTGGCGTTCCAGGCGTCCACATTGGGCAGGATGACCTGCTCGGCGTGGTCGCGTGCGGCCTGGAGTATGGTGGCGAGTTTGTCTGACATTGACGGATCCTTTCAATGGCGATTGTTCTCAGATGACGCCACAACCCGGCAATCGTGGATGGCCGGACTGATGAGCTATGAAGGCGAAACTTCAGCTGAAAATGCTTCTCTGCGGCAAGACTTAGCGAGCCAGCCCGTTAAGCTCTATCTCGTGTGCTGACAGATAATTGTCCAAAAGTGACAAATGGCCGCTTATGTATGTGATTTGCGATATGCGCTGGGTGTACTGCCGGTCCAGCGTTGAAAGGCCCTGTGGAAATTGGCAGCCGAGGAAAAGCCGACATCATGTGCGATGGCCTCAACGCTTTTGCGTCCCGCTTGTAGATCGCGGATCGCGATGTCGCGCCGCAGGGCATCCTTGATCGCCTGAAACGACGTCCCATCCGACTGCAACCTGCGGATCAGGGTGCGCGGGGTCATGTGCATTGCGGATGCTGTCTGGGTCAGGGTCGCCGCGTCCCATCCCGTTTGGCCCAGATACGTGCGCACCCGCAGCGATTGGGTGTGTTCGCGGGAAGAGGTAAAAATCCAGTCTCGCGGCGCGTTTTGCAAAAACCGGTCAAGATCAGCTGTACTTCGAGTCAGCACTGGACCCAGTGCATTCGGGTCAAACGCGATGGCGGTGGCAGGTTGGCCAAACCGTAGCGGTGCGGGAAAGATGATCGCGTAATCCTGATCAAAGTCCGGGCGATCAAACGCGAAATCGACGCCCCTCACCGGAACCTCATGCCCCGCCAGCCAAGACATCAGCCCATGGGCAAGTTTGAGGATCAGCATATGTCCAAACCGCTGAAGCGGCACGTCACCTTGTGGTTTCAGGGTAAGCACCAACGCGTTGTCGGCGTCCTCCAGATCAAACTGATAATCATCCAGCAACAAGTTCCAGAACGTCGAAAACCGGTAGAGTGCAGATGCAAGAGACGTGGCTTCCCTGACAGTGGTCAAAAGATGTTGTAGGGCCCTCGGCCGGACGGGTCTGCTCCAAAGCCCCATCATCTCATCACCGGTCTCAACTGCGGCAAGTTGATAGAGGCAAACGATCTGATCCAGCGTGACGCGACCATTCGGCGAGCGCGTATCCGCGTTCAGACCGGACCGGCTAAGCAGCGACGCCATCTGCGCCTCTGGGCACAGGGCACGCAGCGCCGCCAGCCAGTCATCGACAAACTGGCTGGAAACCGTGGAAAGGATCGTTGGCGTGACATTGGTCATAACGCCTCAAGAGGTATCACCAATTCCGGTCGACATGAAACGCAGGCTTGCAGATGGCGGCCTTCGCAGATGACAGAATGTCAATGTCTCAACCAGATAACGCTCTGCTTGAACTCATTTCAGTGGGGTCAGGCGACTTCGAACAACGCTGCGGCCCCCATGCCTCCGCCAACACACATGGAGATCACCACGTATTTTACGCCACGACGCCTCCCCTCAAGCAGAGCGTGCCCGACTTGTCTCGCACCTGTCATGCCGTAGGGGTGGCCAATCGATATCGCACCGCCGTTCACGTTGTAGATTTCGGGATCGATCCCAAGATGGTCGCGGCAATAGAGAACCTGGCAGGCAAAGGCTTCGTTAAGCTCCCAAAGGCCGATGTCTTCGATGCGAAGACCTGCATTCTTAAGCAGCTTTGGAATGGCATAGATTGGGCCGACCCCCATCTCTTCCGGTGCGTTTCCTGCAACAGCCATGCCGCGATAGATACCTAGCGGTGTGAGGCCCCGCTGCTCAGCCATTTTGCCTTCCATGAGCACACAAGCCGAGGCACCGTCAGAAAGCTGGCTTGCGTTTCCGGCAGTGATCACGCCTCCTTCGACAACCGGGTTCAGCTGGCCAAGTGTTTCGGCCGTCGTACCCGGCCTGTTGCCTTCGTCTTTTGACAAGGTCACTTCTTCCAGGGTTTCCTCTCCGGTTTCGCGATTCTTGACCCGCTTTATCGCAGTGATTGGGACAATCTCGTCATCAAAGGCGCCAGCAGCCTGAGCCCGGGCCGTCCGACCTTGGGAAAGTGCAGCATATTCATCCTGGGCGTCACGACTGATCCCATATGCCTGCGCCACATTTTCCGCCGTCATCAGCATCGGCATATAGGCATGTTCAGATTGGGCGATAACGTTTGGATCTTTCTCATCGCCCGCCCATTTCAGATAGGCATTCTGCAGGGTGGAAATATTTTCCTGCCCGCCTGCCACGGCGACATTCTGACCATCCACAATGACCTGCTTTGCGGCCGTCGCAATGGCCATCAACCCGGAGGAACATTGCCTGTCGATCGTCTGTCCTGCCACCGTATTGGGAAGGCCCGCCGCCAGCGCCGACAAACGAGCGACATTCATGCCTGCTGTCCCCGCCGTAAGGACCGATCCGATGACGACATCTTCGATCGAACCGGGGTCCACGCCTGCACGTTCAACAGCGTGCTGAATGGCGTGCCCCATCATGGTAGGGGATTTGATGTTGTTCAGCGCACCCTTGAAGGCAACCCCAATCGGGGTTCGGGCGGTTGAGACGACAACGGCTGCTCTCATGATTTTTCCTTTTTGGCATCAAAATACGCGGTAAGTGTCACGCCCGAGGTTGCGAGTTCTTCCAACAAAGGCGCAGGCGTGAACCACATCTCGCCATAGGCGCCAAGCGACTGCCGATAGTGGGTCATGCGTTCCAGAATCTGGCTTAATCCAATCTCGTCGGCATAGTGCATCGGGCCGCCGCGCCAGTTTGGAAAGCCATAGCCATTGACCCAGATCAGGTCGCAATCACCCGGGCGCGTTGCAATGCCCTCTTCAAGGATCAAAAAGCCCTCGTTGATCAGGGGATAGAGACATCGCTCAAGGATTTCCTGATCGTCGATGTCCCTGCGTTTCACGCCATGCAGGTCCGCCAGCTCGGAACTGATTTGAACCATCTCAGGGTCTTCGACCCGTGTCCGTCCCTCGTAGACATAGCTTCCACGCCTGGTTTTCTGACCCAGTCGGCCCAGTTCACACAACATGTCCTGCACGGCCTGGTATGTGGGGTCATGCGCGATTTCACTACGCCGTTCCTGACGCACGCGTGCGCCCACATCGACCCCGGCCAGATCTGCCATCGCGTGAATGCCCATGGCCATGCCGAAGTTCTCAAGGACGTCATCCACCTGTTTCGGCGTCACCCCCTCAAGAAGCAGACGAGATCCTTCGCGGAAGTATGGCTCCAGCATCCGGTTTCCAACAAAGCCGTAGCACACGCCAACCGTGACAGGGAGCTTCCGGATCTTCTTTGCGACTGTAATTGCCGTTGCGATGACATCTGGAGCGGTCTTGGCGCCCCGCACCACCTCTAGCAAGCGCATGACATTTGCCGGGCTGAAGAAATGGAGGCCAATCACATCCTCCGGGCGGGACGTGACCGCGGCGATTTCATCAAGATCCAATGTCGATGTGTTTGAGGCCAGTATCGCGCCAGGTTTGGCGTGCTGGTCTAGGCTCGCGAAAATTTGGTGTTTGACATTCATGCTTTCAAACGCCGCTTCAATGATCAGGTCAGCCTTCGCAAGGTCTGCATAGCTGAGCGTCCCGGTGGCGTTGGCGGCGATTGCCTCTGCCCGATCGGCACTGAGCCGCCCTTTTTGAGCCGCACGCTGGAAATGCTCCCGGACCTTTTCCAGCCCCTGTTCCAGCGCAGTTTGTGTGGTTTCCAGAAACGTGACCGGATATCCCGCCTGCAGAAAGGCGATGGCAATGCCGCGCCCCATCGTTCCGGCACCGATCACGGCGACCGATGAAATGCTACGTGGTTGGTCAGCACGGGTAACGCCGGGAACCTTGGTGCATTCACGCTCTGCGAAGAACAGATGCCGCCCCCCGCGCGATTGAGGTGTGTCGAGCAGTTCAGCGAAACCTGCCTTCTCTTGTGCCAACCCCTCGGCCAGCGGCAATTCGCACGCGGCCTCGATGGATACCAAGCAGCGTTCAGGGGCGACAAGGTTTTTGGACGTGTGCGCTATCTGGTCTCGGAAACCCGTCAGATATCCCTTCGGATCAGGGTGTGTGACGGTCATATCCATGCAACCGCGTTTCGGATCGCCCTCATGGCTGACACGGGTGGCGAAACCCAAAACATGCGCGCGAAAATCCTGGTCGTTCTCAAATAGTGCGTCGACCAGCCCACAAGACAGGGCATATTCGCCTTTGACGGGATCACCCGAGAGGATCATTTGCGTTGCCGCTTCCAGCCCGGCAATCCGGGGTAGTCGCTGGGTGCCTCCGGCACCAGGCAGCAGCCCCAGTTTGATCTCAGGTAGGCCCATCACGGCATCCGGCGTGGCGACACGGTAATCACAGGCAAGCGCGATCTCCAGCGCACCACCCATCGCGGGACCTGCTATCGCGACGATAATGGGTTTCTTGCTGGTTTCAATCGTTTCACACAGGTCTGGCAAGTCCGGCTTGTCCCAAACTGCCCCGGTACGGAACTCGACGATGTCAGCGCCGCCGCAAAAGAGCGGCAGAGCCGAACATAGAACGATAGCTTTGACCTGTTCATCGGCGTCCAACTCGTGGATGGCCGAGGAAAGCGCCAGTCGCATCTTGAGACCAAGAGCGTTCACTGGCGGGGCATTCAGCTCAATGAAAGCGACACCCTCGTTATGTTTAATGGAAATCATGTTTGGAAACCTCAATTGGACTGTTTGGCAAGATCTTGTTCGATCTCTGCCCAATCGTCGAAGTGGATTACATTGCAGGGTGAATTCACGTTCTCGAGCCAGACAAAGACGGAGATGAATGGCTGGTCATAGACCCGGGTGGCGTGGGGATCGCCCGCCGCGTTCCAGATAAGTGATCCAGCCGGATAATCCTGCCAGTCACGGGTGCCAAACCGCCAACCAGATTTCTCGGAAAGGTTCAGGTACAGTTCTGGCGCGTCGTGGTTGTGGTCGCGATACAGCGTCCTTGGTCCCAGCATGAAAATGCCAAGGTTGAAATCGAGATGGTGATATCCACATGCATCCGGCCCGATCAGCAGAGTATGCAGGTTGCACCTTGTGTATCCCTCTCCCAAATCGGCACCGGGGGGATAGAATTGGGCGTTGTCTTCGCGCCAGATCAGATCATCCTTGGCCGCTTTCAGACAGCCTGCGATTTCCTGCAATTCCGGGGCTGCAATCCCGGCGACAGCGTTCTTCAGAACCTCATCATGCCGGGTTCCTTGGGGAGGTAAGTCAATGAGCTTCTCATCGGACAGGTCCATGGCTGCCAGCTTGTCCAACGTCAGATCAACGCCGCGCGTGGCAGCTCTGTGAGCCTGCAGATAGGTGACAATGGATTGAATAAGCGCCTGAATACGACGTTGTTTGTCTGTCATGATTTTAGGTCCGAGCGCGTTGAAATATCTTGCCGCACGAGTTTCTTGTCGAGCTTGCCGACGCTGGTTTTAGGTAGGCGGTCGACAAAGATTAATTCGTCTGGAACTGCCCATTTTGAGATCTCGCCTGCGTCAACCCGCGACTGGATTTCTTCCATGACTCTCAAGCGCACAAGATCCGGGTCGGCATCCTTTGCGGCTTGAGCGACCAACACTGGCCTTTCACCCCATTTCGCGTGCGGCAGCCCGATTGCTGCGACGTCCTCAACGCCGCTGCAAGACGATGCTATGTTTTCCAGTGCCAGTGAGGATATCCATTCGCCGCCGGTCTTAATCACATCCTTGAGGCGGTCAGTAATCTGCAACGATCCATTCTCGCGGATATACCCAACATCCCCGGTATGCAGATACCCACCGTCCCAAAGCTCATCCGAGGCTTGCGCATTATCCAGATAGCCTTGTGTCAACCAGGGAGCCCGAGCAACAACTTCGCCGGTTGTTTCGCCGTCATGTGGGACGTCCTGCATATCCGGTGTCACAACACGAAGGTCGACAAGAGGGCCGGGAAAGCCGGTTTGCGCCTGCATCTCGGGGTCATTGCTGGACAAATCGGCCACCGTCAGAAACGGACAGGTTTCGGACATCCCATAGGCCGCATGCAAGGATATGCCTGCCGCCGCGGCGCGGTCCTGCAGGCCTCGCGGCAAAGCGGCCCCGCCAACGATCACTTTCCATCTGTCCAGGTCAATTTGTGGGCAGCCCGGATGGTCGAGCACCATTGACAGAACCGTGGGCACGCAGTGTGAAAAGGTGACGTTTTCGTCTGCAATCAAACGCAAGATTGTGTCAGGGTCATATCGACCGGGATAGACCTGACGCAGCCCCAGCATCGTTGCGGCATATGGAAATCCCCAGCCGTGGACGTGAAACAAGGGCGTCAGCGGCATGTAGACGTCGCCGCGATGAAATCCGGCATTCCCGGGCCATGCGCCGAAACCTGCGATCAAGCCCAATGTGTGAAGGACCAACTGCCGATGTGAATAGCTCACACCCTTGGGATTGCCGGTGGTCCCGGTTGTATAAAACAAGGTTGCCGTTTGGTTTTCATCGAAGTCCGGGAAGGCAAAGCTGCCTGGGGCTTTGCCTATCCACTCTTCATATCCTTCTCCGTCTCCAATCGGCACGATGGTGATGTCCCGATCAAAGCCCGATTTGATACCCTCAATGAGCGGCATGAAATCGCGGTGCACGATGATCAGATCCGGTTGCCCATGGTTGATCGTATGAAGAATCTGAGCAGGAGACAGACGCACGTTGATCGTGAAAAGGGACGCGCCCATCATCGGGATCGCGAAAAAACACTCAAGATAACGGTGCGTATCCCAATCCATGACACCAACGCGCATACCCTCATGTATCCCGCTCGCCTTTAAAGAATTGGCAAGTTGGCGCACGCGTTTGCCCAAGTCCGCATAGCTCAACCGCATTTCGGTGCCGCTGACGATCTCTTGGCTGGCTGACGCGAGCTGGGATCCGGCCAGCAAGTGTTTAATCAGCAACGGATAGCCATATGCATTTGGCGAAGGTGAAAGTGGTGGCATGAAGGTGGAATCCCATAACATCTCTATCTGCTAATCTGGCATTTCTCACCCCGTGGAAGAATTGAAAGAAATTTCCTTTCATCAAGAAATTCTAACCGATCACGTCGCACCGCGAATTGCGTGCTACCCCCTGACAGGTTATGAAAAAGAGTATCAATACCCTGCTATATTCGCGCCCGTCGTCGGATAACTCTGCTTGAGGGTAAGCAGAATTGATTTCATCGAGGAGATGCAGCAATGACCACTCACATGCCCACGCTGGTTTCACTGCGCGCTTTTGAGGCGGTGGCGCGTCACAAGAGTTTCCGAAAGGCCGCTGACGAGATTTGTGTGACGCATGCGGCAGTCAGCCACCAGGTCAAAGCATTAGAAACAACAATCGGTGTTAAACTACTGGAACGCACAAGCCGTTCGGTCGAGCTAACACCGGCTGGCGAGCAATATTACCCGCCAATACGCGAACACATTCAGGGAATCATCAAAGCCACTCGGCGCATCCAGACACCTGAGGAACCGGACGTGTTGCTCGTTCAGTCCTACGCAAGTTTCAATACAATGTGGTTACAGCCCAGATTGGCAGACTTTCTTCAGGATAATCCGGACACACGCGTGCGCATCGTCTCTACCTTTGAAGACGGTGATTATGACATGCACCGGTTCGATGTGGGCGTGTTCAACGCGCCACCATTTGACAAACGGTTTGACTATAGCCCCTTGTTCGAAACGGATATCTACCCGGTATGTGCTCCGGAGGCCTTGAAAACCGCAAGCGGTGGAATGCCGCTGGAAGAGCTAAGAAATTTCCTGTTGCTGAGTGTCCCAAACACATGGAATGAGCCGGATGACTGGGACTGCTGGTTGGATGCGGCGGGCTTAGATCGCGAAACGATGAAATTTGGCTCTGTTTTCGACAATTACCCGCTGGTCCGTGAAGCTGTTCTAAAAAATCACGGTATCAGCGTCGCAAGAGCACCGTTTTGCACGCGTGACCTTGAAAGGGAGCGCCTGGTCAAACCGTTTGATATTTCGGTGCCCGAGCCAGGCAGCTGGTATCTGGCGACGCAAAAAGAACGTGCACCCAACCCAAAGCTCGATACGTTTGTTGACTGGCTGTTCGAACAGATCGAAGCCGACCCAACCATGCGGCTATTTCGGGCCTGATCTGATGAATTCCAGCTTTGTCGTCAGCGCGCGTCAGGACTGACGTGCGCCTGCTTCGGATGCGACGCGAGGGACGAGTGCGCGAACCAGTTCAGTCATATCCAGTGAGCCGACTGTCTTCTCCCCATCCTTGACAACATAGGCGTGTGACGTATCCCCGCCGGACCGCGCGATCATGCTTTCGAGCGTGTCGTTCACGTCCACTTCGCCATGGGCATCTTCTGGCACTTGGCCACCGTCCAGCGGGGTCATGATCGAGCGGACCCGCAGAACCCGTGCTCGGTTGATGTCGCTCACGAAGTCTTCGATGTAAGGATCGTTGGGGTTCAACAGAATATGCTGCGGCTCGCCCTGCTGCACGACAAAGCCGTCTTTAAGGATCACAAGGTGATCGGCCAGCTTCAACGCCTCATCTAGATCGTGAGTGATGAAGATGATGGTCTTGTGCAGCTCTTTTTGCAGCTCGAGCAGCAGGTCCTGCATGTCGGTTCGGATCAGTGGGTCAAGAGCCGAGAAAGCCTCGTCCATCAGCATGATCGGTGTGTTCGCGGTCAGCGCCCGGGCAATGCCCACACGCTGTTGCATCCCACCGGACAATTGCGCTGGATAATGGTTCTCGAACCCGCTCAGACCCACGCGATCCAGCCACTTGGCGGCTTCACGGTCGCAAGTCGCCTCGTCCTCGCCGCGCACTGAGAGCGGCATGCCTGCGTTCTTCAGCACGGTTTTGTGCGGCAAAAGCGCGAACTTCTGGAACACCATCGACATCTTTTCCTGTCGAGCATGGCGCAACCCGTCCTCGGACAGTTGCATCACGTCCTCACCCTGCACGATGATCTCGCCCGCAGTGGGTTCGATCAACCGGTTCAGGTGGCGGATCAGAGTAGATTTCCCAGAGCCGGACAGGCCCATGACCACTGTGATTTCCCCCGCCTGCATATCGACGTTGATGTTGTTGAGCCCCAACACGTGCCCGTGCTGCGCCAGCAATTCTTCCTTGCCCATGCCTCCTTTGGCATGCTGCAACACGTCCTTGTCGCGGGCGCCAAAGATTTTATAGAGCCCGGACAGGCGGACCATTGGTTGTGTCATTGAACCGGCTCCTTAATGTTTGACTTGGGTCTTATCGACCCGTGTGAGAGCTGCCTTGGACACGCGGTCAAGGATCACGGCCAGCAGAACAATGCCGATGCCCGCGACGATGCCCACACCCAGTTCAAGGTTTCGGATACCGCGCAACACGTTCACGCCAAGGCCAGGGGCCGAAACAAGAGAGGCGATCACGACCATGGCAAGGCTCATCATGATGGTCTGGTTGATTCCGGCCATGATATTGGGCAGCGCTAAAGGGAGTTGCACCCGCATCAGTTTCTGGCGGTCCTTCATGCCAAAGGCATTGGCCGCCTCGATCACATCCCTGTCGACAAGCCGGATGCCAAGGTCGGTCAAACGGATCACCGGCACAATCGCGTAAAGGATGATCGCAATCCCGTACAGTTTGGATTCCGTGACCGAGAACAAGAAAATCAGAGGGATCAGGTACACGAATGTCGGCAGGGTCTGCAGCAGGTCGAGCAACGGAACGACGCCTTTTTGCAATCGGTCGGATTTCGACATGGCAATTCCAATGGGCACACCGAACAGCACCGAAATCGTCGTACACACAAAGACGATCGACAGGGTTTGCATCGCCACATCGTAGTGGTCTACGAGGGCCAGCATCATAATCGAGGCGGCCACGAAGATCGTCACAGGGCGCGAACGTGACGCGTACCAGGAAATCGCCACCAGAAGCGGTACCATGATGAACCATGGCGTCGCTTCAAACAGCCAAAGTGCGCCATCCAATATCCAGCTCAATGGCTGCGTGATCGGGTCCAGAACGGTTTTCAGGACCGGTTTGGCTGCCAGAAACCCTTCTTCGATCCCGTTGGTTACATCGCGCGACTGCCATATGCGGTTACAGCTTTCGTGCAGATTATCAAACGAGGGAATTGGAATGAGCGGCTCAGAGGCCTCTTCTCCTCCTGCTTGCGCCGCAAGATCCGCCAGCGAAAGAGGCGCTTTGTCATCGGACGTGCCACACCATTCGCTCAAACCCAATGCGCTGAATAACTTGTCATAGAAGGCCATTTTTCCCACTTTCCGATCTACTTCAGTGCGTTAGGGGCATCGCTGAGGATGCCCCTGTCCATGCAGTTTACTGCAGCAAGGCGGAAAGTTTGTCGCGCGCAGCATCGTTAAGCCACGCCCCCCAGACATCCTTGTAGGTTGTTAGGAAATGCACCGCGCCTTCATCGTAGGAGGCATTGTTGTCTTCAACCCATGCCAGCGTTTCGCCCATCTGAGCGTTGGTGAAGGATAGATTTGTCATCAGGTCAGACACTGCTGCGTTTTCGGCCATGAATTCTTTCGACAGAACTGTAACGACTTCACTGCGGGGGAAGGCGCTCATTTCTGGCGTCGCGCATTCCGCTATGATGTTGCAGGCGTGCTTTTCAGGGTCATGGGGGCCCATATCGACCAGGGTCATCGGGTATTTGCCCAGTACCGATGTTGGTGCCCAATAAAAGCCGAACCATGGCTCTTTGTTTTCGTAGGCGGCAGCGATCGAAGCCGCAAGGGTTTCGCCTGATCCATGCACGAAGTTTTCAATGCCTGCATCAATCAGCCCGCCTGCCTTCATCAGGTTGGTGCTGACATTTAGACAGGTCCATCCCTCGGGGCAGTTGTGAAAGCGATTTCCGACGAGTTCGGGGTTGGCCGCGATGCCTTCAATTGTTGCCAGTTCCGGATGCTCTTCCACAAGGTAGTTCGGAACAAAGAACCCTTCGACACCGCCATCTGACAAAACTTCGGTCACAGGAATGATCGCACCTGAATCAACCAGCCCTTGGTAAGCCGGCGCGCCGTTTGTCCAGATTTCAGTCAGAATATCGGGCTCTCCGGTCTCGGATACGGATGCCAGCGCAGGGTTGCTCGAGAGCGGAACCGTGGTCACTTCGCAACCATAGCCTTGCTCCATCAGAAACTTCGAGACCGCGGTCACAATTTGCGCTGACCCCCAATCGGCCTGCATCAGTGATACTTCACCGCATTCGTTTGCCTGGGCCGCCGAAGCGGTGATTGCGGCAGCAAATACGCACCCGAGACCCGCTGAAATCTTGAACATTTCTTTCCTCCTTGTCATCGGCGAAACAGGGGCAGAGAAACGCTCCAAGCCAAAATTCGCCTTGTTTGTAGTGATGATTTGTACCGACAGGCCTAATGGCAAAAAACTGAAAAGAATTTTGGATCATGTACAATTGTTTACAGGTGGAGAGTTGAAGCCAGGCTCGAATTTAGTGACCTCCGTTCCAACGAAAGCTTCTTAGATGTAAATCCATAGGTGGCTTATGCGTGTGTATTATTGCCTCTTCTCAGGAGTCGGCAGGAGGAGTGATCAAACCCGGGGACGTCCGTTCTGTGCTCATCACGCCCATTCGAACTAGCTGCAGCATCGGTAGATTGGGCTCATTGCAGTCGTTCTCTGCACGTTGAACGAAGGACTTCTTGTTAATTGTTCGGTTAGAAAATCGCGAATTCTGGAGTCTCAAAAATTCAAAACTCTAAGTAGCTGATTTTGTTGGAATCGCAGTCTCACTATTAAGGTGATCCGACAATTTATGTAGGAGTACGAAAATAATGGGACTTAATATTGGGACTCGCTTCCTATTGAATTCAACACCTTATGATTTTGCGTTTTTTGAATGATTCGACGGTTCAAGCGCTTCAGCTTCAGCTACATTGAATTGAAGATTCGAGCCTTATGGGGATCCCGTGGAGGCACTTGGCCGATAGCTGATCCATCGGAGGCATCTGCGGCGTTCTCGGTTTTTTCACCAGGCATAGATGCTCCTGCAGGGTCGAGTTTACGCTTTGCAATTTCCAGTGCTTCTTTTGCACCTCTAATGAGGCTATCGCCAATCTTAGTTATCGTACTCTGCCAAATTCCTTTTTCACAACAGATAACGGGTCTTGTTGTGCATGTCTGCTGAGCGAAATGTTGTTTTCTCTAGGTTACAAACTGTAGCAAGGGCGATTGGCCATTTTTTCTGAACTCCGTCAGGTGGCTGGGATTTACAGCACCCCTGACCACCCTGCTCTCACCATTTAATGTCCTATTCTTTATTGTCTTGAGAAAGCGAAGCCTCAAGCGCTTCGAGCAACATTTGCTCATGGCGAATTGGCATATCATCCACGCTCCAAGCGCGCCGATGGTCAGGCCAAATTTGTTCGAACAGCTCCTCTGTCAGAACAACGAAAGAAATTCTTCCTTTATGTCTAAGCCAGGTCGGCCCCTTGGAAGCATGCTCGGTCAAACTAAATGCCGTATCTTGGAGCATCTCAACGTCAAAACGTCTGGCTTGGATTGGTGGTAACTTTGATCGTTTCATTCGTTTTCCTTTTTATCCGAACAACAGCAGGCACAGAGAAATCCGTGTTGGGTGCGGTTAAGTGGAAAACAATCAGGGCATGATCGCAGCTAGCATGACATAGCCCTGTCGGCAACGTCGTTTGGTGGCGCGAACCGACCACACGCCAGGCTTGATTGGAAACACCGCAAAGCGGACGAAGCCGCCATCGGCACAATCGCAAACAATGGCGGTTGGCCAGCCCACAAAAGGCATAGGTTTTTTTGACGCCAAGCAGTTTGCAAATATCCGATAGGGCAATTGCGAATACCACAATCGATGACTAGACATTTGACTATTTTATTGATTTCTGCAGTCAATCTGACTGCAAGGTTGTCCGCGTTTGACTGCCACGCTACGGGAAAAACACAACCTATAGGGGATCATTACAGAGCCTGATTATTTGCCATCAGACTCTTGTTTGATCTCCGATTCATTCTTTTGAAAGTGTGCAACTCGCACAGGGTTTGGGCCCGCACTGCAACACCATGCCGGTTGTGCAAGCGGGCGTACGTTTGTCAAACGACATAGCTCTGCCTGGTTGCATGAAAACGGGGCACCCCTGCCCCATCGGGAACTCAACATGCGCCAGCTTCGGGCCAAAAATACCCGGCAATGAACACATGCGCATAACACCGCAATCCGTCTCTCCAACCCTGGCCGGAGATCATCACCGCGTATCAATTCCCCTGAGTGCGAGCCTCAAGCCGTTCCAGATTAACAACTGTCGACAACATCAAGCGATCGTGGCTCCAATCCTGAGTTTGGCGTACTGACGCCGAGCTGATGGCAAGAATGGTTGCCAATGCTAGGGTCATCCCAAGAAATACGGCAGGCAGAGGAGGACTTGCCGTCGACGCTTCGGTCAAGGCAATCACACGCAAACGCAACACATGCTTTGCTTTTGTCCCGTTCACCAAGGCCACATGAAGAATACGTGGGCCGTTCATTGTAAGAGATCGCGAACAGTAATCCAGCAAACAGGCCGTATAGTCTTTGGCGTCTATCCCCTTACGCGAGACAACGGATTGGTCACAGGCCAACTCGCGCAGTCGGTCAAACTGGTGCTTAATCACCAGATATGCCGGGTTCCAGAACAGTAGCGGGCGCATTAGCTCAAAGCCCAGCTCCCACTCCACATCCATGGCACGGATGTGTTGAAATTCGTGTGCCAGAGCGAACCGCAATTCACGCGGTGTATTCAGCAAATGGCTGGGTAAGACGACGTGGCGGCGACGTAGGCCGCGCACAGCGAAGGGTACGGTTATCCGGTCCGACAAACGGATGTCTACCCTCGACGACCGCCGCCAAAGAAAGCTGGATCTCACGGTTTTGCGAATTGCCCATGCATCGCGAAGCACACGAATTGTCAGGAAAGTCGACACCAGGGCGAATGCAATCAAAACGCATGTTACAAGGACAGACGAACCAGAAAGAACGTGATCAAGCCAACGTTCACGCGTGTTCAGCAGGGTTTCGAACTGCGCAGCCGGCATGGCAATATCACCACGCAAGTAGGCAGCCACGGCCAGATCCCCCAGCGCGACTGCGCGTCCAGGCCACAGAAAACCGATAAAGGCCGAGACACCCATGGCCAGCACCGGGCTCAGCACAACACAAATACAAAGTGCTTTGAGCGATCGAAGTTGTGCAACAAACCCATATCGCATAGACGATCGCGCGAACACGACGCGCACCGCCAGCCAGATAAGTGCCGACAATCCAAGTACAACATTTAACTCGAGAAAAGCGTCGAGAACCGGTTTAACCGCCGTCATTTTGCAGTCTCCTCTCTACCAGTGCTCGAATTTCCTCCAGATCATCTTCTGTCAGCCCCGCATCGTCGACCAACCTGGCAACCAAAGTTGCGGGGGTGTCGTCGAATAACGTTCGGGAGAGATTTTGCAGCGAACGCGACTGATACCTGTCTTTTTCCAGAAGTGGCCTATAAATCAACGATTTGCCGTTCTTTTTGCTTTCTACAAATCCCTTTTCATCGAGAATGCGCAAAATTGTTGCGCCGGATGTGTAGGCCAGATTTCGATCTGGCGCCAAACGATCAAGAACATCTCGGACTGAGCCCTGACCCAGCGCCCAGAGTTCATTCATGAACTCAAGTTCCACTTCGGTCAGCAAGTTTGTAGTTTTTTTCTTCCGCATCAGTCTCGGTGTCGCCATTTTTTAGTATGCCTGACAGACAAGCATCCTTTCACTGTTTCGCAAAGCCTAAACTTTCCAGAAGACGAAGATGCCCCAACCGATGGACAAAAACAGCGGCGTCCAAACCGGTTGCCCAACCAATCCGAGCCAGGCCAGAAAGATGTAGGCAGCCCCGAGAAGCGTGATGAAGAGACGATCGCCGAGCGTGGTGGTCAGGCCCAATACGCCGCGCCGCTCAATCCCGTCGCGATATTTGAAGCCTTCTAGAACGCCAATCAGCGCGATGGCTGAGAATATCCCAACGAAAACTGCAAGTGTCGCAGGCGTCCAGGCCATCCAGAAATCGGGCCACAAAGGGTCGGTCCAGGAAAATCCCTTTTCCTCTTGCTGGCCAACGTTGCCCCATCCGGTCTGAGCCTGAGCTAAGGCCGTCGTGGGTAGGAAGGGGAGGATGAGAAGAAGTTTACGCATATCGAACCTCATACACGACCCATCGCGAAACCGCGCGCGATGTAGTTGCGGACAAACCAAATGACGATGGCTCCGGGGATGATGGTCAGGGTTCCGGCAGCGGCCAGCAGACCCAGCTCGTACCCGGCGCTGGAGGCAGTACGCGTCATCACGGCCGCGATGGGTTTAGCCTCTACCGCAGTCAGTGTCTTGGCCAACAGCATCTCGACCCACGAAAACATGAAGCAGAAGAAGGCCGCGACACCAACACCCGCTTTGATGTTCGGCAGGAAAATCGTCACGAAGAAACGTGGGAACGAATAGCCATCCACATAGGCGGTCTCATCCAGTTCTTTGGGAATACCGCGCATGAAACCTTCCAGGATCCAAACAGCCAACGGCACGTTGAACAGTGTATGGGCCAAAGCCACGGCCAAATACGTATCGAACAATCCGATAGAGGAGTAGAGCTGGAAGAAAGGCAGCGCGAACACCGCAGCCGGAGCCATCCGGTTGGTCAGCAGCCAGAAGAACAACTGTTTGTCACCAAGAAACCGATACCGCGAGAACGCATAGGCAGCGGGCAAGGCCACACAAACGGAAAGCACCGTGTTGATCGTCACGTAGGCAATCGAATTTATGTAGCCCCAATACCACGTCGGATCTGTGAAGATGGTGATGTAATTCTCCAGCGTGAAGGTCTGAGGGAATAGGGAAAAGCCCGACAGGATCTCATTCGTTGTCTTGAAGGACATCGCAACCAGCCAATAGATCGGCAGCATCAGGAACGCGATATAGAGGATCGGGATAAGGGACCGCTTCTTCATTGCGCGTCATCCTTTGTCATCAGAGTGTAGAATACCCAAGACACCAGCAGCGTGATTGCGAAGTAGATTAGGCTCATCGCCGCTGCAGGGCCAAGGTCGAACTGTCCCAATGCGATCTTCACAAGGTCGATCGACAGCAAGGTGGTTGAATTGCCAGGGCCGCCTCCGGTCAGAACGAAGGGTTCGGTATAGATGTTGAAACTGTCCATGAATCGTAGCAGCACGGCGATGGTCAGAACCGTCTTCATCTTGGGCAGCTGAATATAGCGGAACACCGACCACGGGCTGGCGCCGTCAATCTTGGCGGCCTGATAATAGGCGTCCGGGATCGATACGAGACCCGCATAGCAGAGTAGTACGACCAATGAAGTCCAGTGCCAGACATCCATGATGACGACTGTGATCCATGCCGACAGCGGTTGCTGCGTCATGTCATAATTGATGCCTAAAACGTCATTCAGGAAATAGCCCAGCAAGCCGATCTTGGGCAGGGTAAAGATATTCCACATCGACCCGACTACATTCCACGGGATCAACATCGGCAGAGCCATGAGAACCAGACAGACAGGAACCCAGAACCCTTTGCGCGGCATCGAAAGGGCCACGATGATGCCCAGGGGTACCTCAATCAGCAGGATCAGGAAAGTGAACAGGAACTGCCGTCCAAGCGCAGCCTGAAACCGGTCAGAGCGCAGGATCTGTTCGAACCAGCCCAGTCCCTCCCAGAAGAACTGGTTGTTGCCGAAGGTCTCCTGCACTGAGTAGTTGACCACCGTCATCATCGGCACCAGCGCGTTGAACGCGACGAGTGCCAGCACCGGTAAGACAAAGAACCATGCCTTTTGGTTTTCCGTTCTCATTGTGCCCGCTCCTCGCTTGCGATCCAGCCGTCGCGGTAAACGCGCGATTGTTCAGGTTTGAATTGCAGGAAGACTTGTGATCCCGGTTCCGGGACACTGTGTTCAGTTACTGCTTTCAGCGCTGTGTTACCGACCATGGCGCTGACCACGTAGTGACGGCCAATATCCGAAACCTTTGTCACATGTGCCGGGATACCTGTGTCACCGAACCCCACGTATTCGGGGCGGATGCCCAGATCGGTGCGACCGCCATCACCATGGATAGGACCTTCCAACATCACGTCGTGGCCTTCAAATACGGCGCGGTCGCCCCTGGCTTCACAGGGCAGCACGTTCATGCCGGGTGAGCCGATGAAGTGACCAACAAACGTGTGCTGAGGACGTTCGAACAGCTCGACAGGCGTGCCGATCTGAACCACTTCGCCGTCTTGCATCACGACCACTTCGTCCGCGAAGGTCAGCGCCTCAGTCTGGTCGTGGGTCACGTAGATCATCGTGGCCCGCACGCGCTGATGCAGTTCCTTCAGTTTCGACCGCAGTTTCCATTTCAGGTGCGGGTCGATCACAGTCAGCGGTTCATCGAACATCACCGCATTCACGTCGTCGCGGACCAGACCGCGCCCCATCGAGATCTTCTGTTTGTTGTCCGGGCTAAGGCCCGACGCGCGGGTTTTTAGCAACTCGGTGACGTCCAGCATCTCGGCGATCTCATCGACGCGGCGTTTGATTGTCGCCGTATCAACTCCTCGGTTTTTGAGCGGAAACGCCAGGTTCTCGCCTACTGTCATCGTGTCGTAGATCACCGGGAACTGGAATACTTGCGCGATATTACGCTGGTCAGGCGGCAGAGCTGTCACGTCGCGGTCATCGAACAGGATCTGCCCTTCAGACGGTGTCAGAAGACCGGAAATGATGTTCAGCAACGTAGACTTCCCACAGCCTGACGGCCCTAACAGGGCATAAGCTCCGCCATCTCGCCAGGTCACGTCGATTTCCTTCAGCGCGTAGTCATCCGGGCCTTTTGGCGTCGGCATATAGCTGTGTTTGAGGTTTGAAAGCTTGATCTGTGCCATGTCAGGCCACCCTTTTGCCGTCTTGGCCGAAATACCGGCAATGGGCCGGGTTCATATAAAATCGGTGATCTTCGCCCACCCGATAAGGGTGCACGCCTGCCGCCAAAGAGACCCAAGCATCATCCCCGTGCTGGAAGTGCGCGCTGGAATCCGAACCCGATAGCTCTGTGACAATCACACGACCTGTCAGTTCCACATCGGCATCCGAGGTGCGGGTGGGAGTCACTCGGTGCGGTCGTACTGCAACCATGTACTCGCCGTCCGCCAAATCCGAAACCGCCCAGCCGCCGCCGCCCGCAAGCTGTGCCTGCGTAGCTGACACGGTGACGCGGGCCACATTGATCGGCGGGTCTGAGAACACGCGCGCAGCGGCAATATTCTCAGGGTTGCGATAGATATCAGCCGTCGGGCCAAATTGCGTAACGCGACCGTCTTCCATAAGGGCGGTATATCCACCCAAAAGCAGCGCCTCTTCGGGTTCCGAGGTGGCGTAAACCACCACCGCCCCACGACCGGCAAACAGGTCAGGTAGCTGCTCACGCAGTTCTTCGCGCAGCTTGTAATCCAGGTTGGCCAACGGTTCATCGAGGAACACCGCTCGGCTTTCTTTTGCGATGGCACGGGCCAGCGCGGTACGTTGCTGTTGTCCACCTGACAGCTCATGCGGTCGGCGATGCAACATCGGGCGCAGCTGCAGCAAGTCGGCGGCCTCTTCCACGCGCCCTTCAATCTCGGATGTCGCCATCCCAGCCACACGCAAAGGCGAGGCGATGTTGTCAAAAACAGTCAATTGCGGATAGTTCACGAAGAACTGGTGCACGAGGCTGATCTGCCGCTTTTGCGTGTTCAGCCTTGTGACGTCCTGACCGTCCATCAGCACCTTGCCCGAGGCGATCGGGTCTAGCCCGGCCATCATCTTGATCAGAGAGGTTTTGCCCGATCCCGTCGCGCCCAGCAGCACATTGAAATGGCCGGTTTGCAGCGTCAGGGTCGTGGGCTTGATATGGATAACGTTGCCAACGCGTTTGGTGGCATCTTGTAGTTCGATCATGTCCGTGGGTTCCGGTTCTTCAGTGCGTCGCACTGGTCTTGAGGTGGGGATGCCTGATACGGCATCCCCGGGTTTCAATGCCTTACTGAGACTGCCAGCGCTGAACCAGTTCGTCGTAGTTGACGGTTTGGCCTTGCGGCTTTTCGTTCTCTAGCTTGGCTTTGGGCGAGCCTGCTTTTTCCAACCAGAACGACGCATCCTGCGGTTCGTTCAAGCGGGGACCACAGCCACCGTAGACACCAGCACTTTCATCCGCGGCCTGCATGCGGGCCATGGTGATGTCCATCTCTTCGGCCAGACGGTCCATCGCCTCTTGCGGGGTGAAGGCACCTGAGTTCACGTCACCGATCTGCTGCCACCAGATCTGGGCCAGCTTCGGATAGTCCGGCACGTTGATGCCGGTCGGCGACCATGCCACACGGTCAGGCGAGCGGTAGAACTCGACCAGACCACCCAGCTTGGATGCGCGTTCGGTGAACGACTCGTGGTTGACCGAGCTGTCGCGAATGAAGGTCAGACCCACATGGGACTTCTTCACATCGACAGTCTTGGACGTCACGAACTGGGCATAGAGCCAAGCCGCCTGAGCACGATCCGCAGGGGTCGACTTCAAGAAGGTCCAGGAACCCACGTCCTGATAACCAACCTTCTGACCGTCTTCCCAGTAGGGGCCGTGCGGACTTGGCGCCATCCGCCACAGCGGCGTACCTTCGTCATCCACGGTGTTGTTGCCTTCGGACTTCGGCTTCACCATATCGGCGGTAAAGGCTGTGTACCAAAAGATCTGTTGGGCCACGTTGCCTTGGCTGAGCGCCGGTAGCGACTGGTAGAAGTCATAAGACGCAGCCCCCGGAGGCGCATAGTTCCGCAGCCATTCGTCCCATTTGCGGATTGCGTAGACCGCGGCCGGACCGTTTGCAGCACCACCGCGCGACACCGAAGCGCCAACAGGGTTACAGGTGCCCGCTTCCATGCGGATGCCCCATTCGTCGACGGGGATACCGTTTGGCTCGCCTTTATCACCTGCACCAGCCATCGACAGCCATGCATCGGTCATACGCCAGCCTAGGTCGGGCGCACGCTTGCCGTAATCCATATGACCATAGATCGTGGTGCCGTCGACTTCTTTCACGTCGTTGGTAAAGAAATCTGCGATGTCTTCGTAAGCTGACCAGTTGACCGGAACACCCAGATCATAACCGTACTTCTCTTTGAACGCGGCTTTGTTTGCCTCATCATCGAACCAGTCCTTGCGGAACCAGTAAAGGTTGGCGAACTGCTGGTCGGGCAGCTGATACAGCTTGCCGTCCGGACCGGTGGTGAACTGAATGCCCATGAAGTCATCCAGATCCAGTGTCGGCGAGGTCGTACCGGCCCAGTCGCCACCCATCATGTCAGTCAGCGGATAGGCCAGCTGCAAACGCGAATGCGTGCCGATCAGGTCACTGTCGTTGACATAGCCGTCGTACAAGTTCCGGCCTGTCTGCAACTGGGTCTGAACCGCTTGAACCACTTCGCCCTCACCAAGGATCTGGTGATTAACCTTAATGCCGGTGATTTCCTCGAACGCCTTGGTCAGGACCTCGGATTCATAGGAGTGTGTCGGGATACCCTCGGACAGAACGTTGATTTCCATGCCAGCATAAGGTTGTGCAGCTTCGATGAACCACTGCATTTCCGACATCTGTTCGTCTTTCGACAAGGTCGATGGCTGGAATTCATCGTCGATCCAACGTTGTGCTGCGGCTTCGTCGGCCCAAACGGGACCGTGCCCCGCAATGACGGCAACAGCCGCCACTGCGGAAAGTAGATGTCTCCGCATCTCTTTCCTCCCAAAAAATTATGGTTTTCCGGCGCAAACCGGATAGCAGACAGCATCAGCGATTTTCTGCGCACCTGTCAAACTAAATTTTTAGTAAATAGATAAACTCTGAGCAACTTGTTGACTATATTATATATTTTTAGAAAGCCAGCGCATCACCCAACGGTAGGATAGTGCCCGATCATCGTGGAAAACACCCTGCGGGAATTGTGCTAAAGCTGACAAAAACCTTTGTCGAGGATATGAAACCGTTCACGAAACATATCGCCTGCTTCACCACACACACGAGCCAACAGAAGACGCCATTCTCATCTGGATCTCCCGATAATACGCGCAAAATTTTTGTGAAAGAGTAGTTCGATAGCGACAAAAAACGCCGGTGCAGCGCAATCATGTCGCGTTGTCGCTTGACAGGATGGCAGCATACGGCCTGATCAATTCAGTTCGCGGAATTTTCGATGACTCTGTCGACGGTTTTCCGAACAAAGCCTTATCGCGGTGGCCAAGCTCCTCCGCACGATCGTGAACCGCGCTCTGACTATGCACAGGACAAATCTATGATCCAAGACAACCCTGCCCTCATCGACGCCATCCGCGACCGGTTCGCCCATGTCGGCACTTGCCCGTTTCAGGGCGAACGCATCTTTTTCGAGAATGCGGGCGGAGCACTGACATTGAAATCCGTCGCTGAAACCTCGGCTTTTTATGCAGCAATCCCAGACAATCCCGGGCGCATGAATCCGGCAGGTCAGGGAACCCAAGGCGTTATTAACAAGGCAAAGGACGACCTGGCCGTGTTCATGAACGCATCTTCCGGGCAGTTCTTCGCAGGTGAAAGCGGAACCGAGCTGCTATTTCGCATGATCCGCACCGCGTGCCTGGTCGCCCCCAAAGGGTCAAAAGTGATAGGGTCATCCATCGAGCACCCGGCCACCCGAAGCGCAGCACGCCGCTGGGCTGAAATCGCAGGGCTGGAGTATGTGAATGTGCCCCACGGCAACGACACCGGATTGGTTACGGCCGAGGACTATACCGCGCTGATGACGCCAGATGTCGCAGTGGCAACGATCCTGCATGCGTCGCCCGTGACAGGCATGGGTATGGACGTAGCTGCAATTTCCGCGGCGATCCGTTCTGTGGCACCGGATTGTTTGATCATCGTCGACGGCATTCAGCATGCGGCCCACGGGCAACTGGACCTGGATGGCTATAATGTCGATGGCTACGCGATCTCGCCCTATAAAGTGTTTTCGCGTCACGGATATGGCATCGCCTGGATTTCTGACAAACTCAGCGCTTTGCCGCATGACATGTTGATCGACGCACCCGCAACCGGGTGGGAGTTCGGGACCCGTGACGCGGGATCTTACGCAACTGTATCGGACGTAGTGGCGTATTTTGACTGGCTCGGTAGCGAAGTCTCGGATGAGACCGAACCGCGCAAGCGGATCGAGGCTGCAGGTCGCGCCATTCACGCCTATGAAACCCACCTGACCAATACTGCAATCAACGGCACAGGCAATCTGCCAGGACTGCGTGATATGGACCACGTGACAATTTTGGCGGGCGCCGATAACCCGGCACGCGAAGGACTGGTGTCAATCGTGGTCGAGGGGTATGCATCCGAAGACGTGGTCGAGATATTGAATCAACAGGGCATTCGCACTCATACGCGAAAGGCCGATCACTATTCCGGCAACGTTCTTACGCCGCTGGATCTGTCAGATTGCATCCGCATTTCCTTCTGTCACTACAACACGGAGCAGGAAATCGCCCGTCTTCTGGGGGCGATCAAGGTATTGGGCGAAAACCGATGACCGGACTGGTGAACACATGCGAATGCGCGGCGCTCTGACCCGCGTCCGAGCGTCGTCAGAATCGCAGTAATGACACGACTTGCGTTAGCTCGATGATGGCCGTGGTGAACCCTTTCGAACCCACCAAATGTCAGCGCTGACCAGTTGTCGACTTTCGCAAGTCGACGATCCTTGCATCGCGTTGCCGTGAAGGATTGGTCAGCATTTTTTCGCACGCTTCGACTGCAACTCTGTCAACTAGTTGTCGGGTTACATCATCGGTAAAGTTAACGCTGTCAAAGCCATCCCACCATCCGCTGAACGTTTGGGTAAATGATCCCGAAAAGCCTGAATCCCACCCCAAGGTTGAACAACCATGTCGGCCCCATCGCAAACCACCTAGTCGCCCGAAATAACGCTCTTTTTCAAGCGCACCCAATGTGGCACCGCTGCGCATCCAGCGACGCAGAGCATTGTCCGTTTTCAAGGTTAGGTACCGTTCAAGTGTCCAGCTCGTTGAAGCCACTATGGTATCGGCCGCTTCGACGTCACTAAGCGCAACTATGCTTATCCCCACGCCATTGCTTGAGACACAATAGCCGCCTGTCTCGGACCCGAAGCTCCATTCTAAATAGGGTTTACTATCCAGACAATTGACCGCACGAAACGGATCAATAAGCCCCATTGTAGCGGTAAGGTTAAAGTTAGACGCGTCCATGGCAAGAACACGGCTTAGGGCCTGAGGTACTGACCATGTGGACTCTGTCCCGATCGCACTATTTGAGGGCCAGGGGAGTATCCCTCCATTCAACTTGCGAGTTAATGCCAAAAAACCATAATTAAATCGCCAATTACGAAGCTCGGTCGGCGGCATATGGACCATCCGCGACGACATGTATTTCCACTGTTGGGACATCAGTCTAGGATGCGCGCGAATGCTAGACCATTCGAAACCCGAGCAACAAACACGAGAAGCTTCGTTCGTGAACATTAAGAACCACATGGCAGCACAGCCAAGACGTGAAATGCATTCGGCGCGCAACCAGGGGATCACATTCTTGGGGCTGGCGTTTTTGTTCAGTATCTTTGTCAACTTGCTGATGTTAACTGGGCCTTTGTTCATGTTGCAGGTCTATGATCGCGTTCTTGGATCCCGAGCGGTCGAGACGTTAGCTGCGCTGTTTCTGCTGGTGGCACTTTTGTACGGCCTTATGGCCATGCTCGATTTCGCGCGGGGTCGAATCGTGGCGCGTTTCGGCGCTCGGTTTCAATCGCAGCTGGACGAACGCGTCTTTGATGCAACCCTGCGCCGATCGCTACACCCACGCGCCCGGGCTGCACCTGCAACGGCGTTGCGCGATCTGGAGTCCATCCAAAACCTGTGTTCTTCTCCGGTTCTACTGGCCGTCATGGACATCCCTTGGACGCCGATTTTTATTGCGGCAATTTTTCTGTTCCATCCTCTTCTGGGCTGGCTGGCCGTTGGTGGTGGCTCGCTTTTGGTTGTGATCGCGTTGCTGAACCAAATACTGACTCGTCGCAAGGTCGCCATGGCTCAATCAGCGTCGGCAAAAGCCAACATCTTTTCCGAACATGCCCGACAAGCAGCCGAAGTCGTACACTCGCAAGGCATGCAAGAGGACATCACGCGTAGATGGCAGCGTCAACGAACAGACGCCTTGCAACAAACAATCGCCGCCAGTGACTGGACCGGCAGCTTTACGTCAGTGACGAAATCGCTGCGGCTGTTTTTGCAATCTGCAATGCTGGCGCTTGGGGCTTTGCTTGTTCTGCGCAATGAATTGACCCCCGGCGCGATGATCGCAGGTTCGATCCTGCTGGGTCGTGCTTTGGCACCCGTCGAGCAGGTTGTTGGGCAATGGGCTGTCGTTGAACGCGCCCGAACGGCGTGGAACTCGTTGAGCCAGTTTCTGGATTCCACGCCGCCCGAAAAACAGCGCACCAAGCTGCCTGTGCCCCAAGCCCGGCTGACGGCCAAGGGACTGACGGTCATCCCGCCTGGAGCGGATACTCCAACCCTCCGAAACGTCTCATTGAACCTCGAGCCCGGGCGGGCACTTGGTGTAATCGGAAAAAGCGGGTCAGGAAAATCCACTTTGGCCAAGGCGCTATTGGGTATTTGGCGTCCTGCAGCAGGCGAGATCCGTTTGGGAGGTGCAACGCTAGATCAATATGATCCAACTGATCTGGGTCAGCATATCGGGTACCTTCCGCAAGAAGTTACGTTGTTCAACGGAACTGTCGCCGAAAACATCGCGCGCATGTCGGAAGACCCAAACCCTGAAGCTGTTGTAGCGGCAGCCAAAAAGGCCAATGCGCATGAGCTGATTCTGACGCTGGAAAAAGGCTACGATACCATTCTGGAAGGCAATGACAGTCAGCTGTCAGGCGGTCAGAAGCAGCGGATCGCGCTCTCTCGCGCGCTGTACGGAGACCCCGTTTTGTTGATCCTGGACGAACCGAACTCGGCGCTGGATGCCGATGGAACCGAGGCGCTGAACGCCGCTGTCCGCGATCTTAAGGCCGCGGGAAAGTCTACGATTATTATGACGCACCGTCCCCAAGCGATCTCGGAATGTGATGATCTTGCGGTTGTCGAACGAGGACAGGTTGTCAAATCCGGCCCAAGGGATGAGGTTTTGGGCGCAGTCGTTCAAAATGCCGGATCGATCAAGCGCAACCTTAGCAAGGCTGGCAACTGATGCAGGACAAAACAAATAATCCGCGCCCTGTATGGCGCATTACGATCCCTGCCCTGGTCGGATTTGCGGCCCTTGGCATCCTTGTTGGCGGTTTGGGTGTTTGGGCAGTCAACACGCGTTTGGCCGGTGCCATTATCTCTCAGGGCATTATCGAGGTCGAAAGCAACCGTCAGGTGATTGAACACCCCGACGGCGGCGTTGTTGGAGAGATCTATGTGCGCGATGGCGATGCCGTCACCAGCGGCGAATTACTATTGCGGTTGGATGATACGTTTCTGTCGTCCGAGAAAACCATTGTCGAAGCCCAGCTGTTCGAACTGATGGCCCGCCGGGCACGTTTAGAAGTCGAGCGCGATGGCGCAACTGCCGAAGCTCTGGCCACCCGGTTGGCCGAGATTCAGCAACAGGAAAACATCCACCCTGATCTGATCGCCGGTCAGCAACGCCTGTTTGAGGCGCGATTGAATACATTGAACCAGCAAACTGAGCAACTGGGCAAACAGACCGTTCAAATCGAAAGTGAAATCGACGGTACCGAAGCGCAGCTTATCTCGCTGCGGCGTCAGGTTGAATTGATCCAAACCGAACTGGATGATCAGGAAAGCTTGCTTCAGCGCGGCCTTACCCAGGCCAGCCGGGTTTCGGCCCTACAGCGCGAAGAGGCCAGCCTAACAGGGGATATTGGTCGGTTGGAAGCTGCCGCCGCGCGCCTAGGAGGCCAGATATCAGCGACCGAAATCGCGATCCTTGAGCTTGAAGCAACACGGCGAGAAGAAGCCATCACGACCCTGCGAGATATTCAATCCCAGATTGCCGAATTGGCCGAGCGCCGCCTGTCACTGGACACCCGCCTTTCGCGACTGGATATCCGCGCCCCAGTTTCGGGAACGGTTTACGGCAGTCAGGTCTTTGCCCTGCAGTCCGTGATCCAACCGGCGGAACCTATGATGTATCTGGTACCGCAGGATACGCCCTTGGTCGTCGCCGCGCGCGTCGATGCAATTCACGTGGACCAGTTGCATGTTGGCCAGCCAGTTTTGTTGCGGTTTCCCGCGTTCAATCAGCGTGAAACGCCTGAAATTGACGGGCAGGTTATGAATGTCTCGGCTGATACGTTTACCGACGAAAACACCGGCCAGACATTCTATCGCGCCGAAGTCGTTCCACAAGACGGGCAAGTTGATCGTCTGAAAGGGCAGGAACTGCTGCCCGGTATGCCTGTGGAAACGTTGATCAAGACGGACGAACGTACGCCAATGTCTTATTTGGTCAAACCACTGGCAGATTACTTCAACCGAGCGTTCCGAGAGTGACAGCCCGGTTGCACTAAGGCGCTTTGAGGTTCCCAGCAGGATCGAGGTCATGTCGGTGGCAATCACGCCATCCATAGCCACCACATTGGCCCCGGTATCATAAGAAACGTCGGTGCGCGTGATCCCTGAAAGGTCCGCGTCACTGTCGACGAAAACCCCTTCCTGTCGAACAGCAGTAGGCTGTCCGACCGCCACTTGCAAAATCGACAAAGCATCGAGCGCATTCGCCGAACCATCCCGTTTGAAATTTGCTGCGATCAAGTTCTCAGGCGAGGCTGGCCCCCAATGTCGGGTCCAGACCGACCGAGATCCGCAAAACCTACAGCGCGTCCAATGCGTTGATGTCCTTGCTTGCGGTAGAATAGGTCTTGAGGACATCGAATTCACCCTCGAAAGTGCCAGACGGTAAGTTCAAATCGAACCACCCATTGCTGTCTGCACGAGCACTGATTGTGGCTCCGCCATGTGGGGTGAAGCTGATTTCAGCGTCACTGAGGCTGGAGTTGGCGGTCTCTGAATTGACTGAGACATCCCCCAAAACCCCATAGGAACTGCCCAGCTCAAGCCCCCCCCAAATCGCCGAAATCGCCAGGAACGTGATCGGGGCTACCAAAACCCGCGCCAAACACCTGAGCACTGTTCAGCGGACTACCAGTGGTGGAATTTACGTCTATTGTCGCATTGAAGTATTCAATCCGGACACCTTGCGCCGTCACGGCAAAAGTCAACTGATCGAGGCAACAGAACCCGGAGTATTGCAATCCTTGCACGTCGCGGAAGGGTTGGTTGTCAACAAGGGAACACTGTTGATGGAGTTTGACACAACACAGATCGAAAGCCAGTTGAGCCAGGAACAACAGCGTGCATTTGGATTGATGGCTCGTGCCCAACGATTGCAGGCAGAGATTGACGGCACCCAGCTTACCTTCTCAGGAAAGCTGATCTAAGGCGCGCCAGAAGTCGTCAGATCCGAAACTGCTTTGTATCAGGGTCGTCAGGCGGAACTGGCTGCTGAAGTTGCCATTCTGGAGCGACAGCGTGAGCAGCGCCACCGCGAGTATGAGGAAGGACTGGTGGACTAAGTGACAGCCGAAGAAACGCTTGGGATCCTGGCCGAAGAACGCGCCATCATGACCCCCTTGGTGGAAAAACGAATGGAACCTGCGACAACGCTTTTGTCGCTGCGCCGCAGTTCCGCCGAATGGGAGGGTCGCAAGGTCCGTGCAGTTGCAGTGACCAAAAGGTTGAAAACCGGACTGGAAGAAATCGACGATCGTATTCAAGCCGCGCATAGCAGGTTCCGGAGCGCGGCTCTGACCGTCCTAGCAGTCTCGACATCCGAACTCGCAGCACTTCGGCCGTCCTTGCCGGCCTTGCAAGACCGCGCGGATCGCGCACAGATCAGATCACCGGTGCGGGGAATCGTAAATCGCGTTCACCGGACAACGATTGGCGGTTTGGCACGCAGCGGCGAAGAGCTGATCGAGATTGTTCCACTAGACGACAGGCTTCTGGTCGAGGCCTATGTTCGGCCAGAAAATATCGCGTTTTTGCACGCAGGCCAGCCCGTTAAGGTGAAAGTTACGGCCTATGACTTTGCGCGTTACGGCGCGCTGGATGGTGAGATCACCCGCATAGGCGCGAACACGGCGACAAGGCCGGAACGTCGTGATGAAGAGGTATTCGTCATCGAAATCCAGACACGTCACGCTATTATGGACGCAAGCGGCGTTGCCGTAGCGATCATACCCGGGATGATTGCCGAAGTGGATATCTTATCAGGCAAGAAAACGGTTCTAGACTACCTTTTGCAACCCGTAATCAAGATCAAGGATCGCGCTCTGCGCGAATAAAATAGCGCAGCGTCAAACGACAAACTGGTGCCCCAAGTATTAACGCGGCAGTGCGTCGTTTAGACCATTGCTTACCATTCAACATCACCCAAAAATATATATCCGGCACCATAAATTGTCTTGATCAGGCGAGGGTTTTTGGGGTCTTCGCCCAGTTTGGTCCGCAACCTGGAAATTCTGACATCCATCGCACGATCAAAACTGTCGCCGGCAGCGCCACCCAGGGCATCCTGCATCTGAGTGCGGCTGATCAATCGCTTGGGACTTTCCAGAAACAGCCTCAGAACTTCTCCCTCTGCATGACTGAACGGGGTCTCGGCGCCGGCTCCGTCTTCTAGGATGTAGCGATCAAAATAAGCCGTCCAACCGTTGAAACGCGCCACGTCAGACTGTGTGGTCTGCGCCTTGGGAGACCGCAACCGCGCCCGAATGCGAGCCACAACTTCGGCCGGGTCGAACGGCTTGGTAATGTAGTCATCCGCCCCCAGTTCCAGACCGGTGACGCGATCCTGTACCTGCGCACGACCAGAAATGATGATGACCGAAGCCCCCTGCTCCAATGCTAGCCGATGGACCAGTGCCAACCCATCCGTATCCGGCAGGGACAAATCAACCAGACATACGTCCGGCGTAACCCGTTTGAGCGACGCTTCGAATTCCCGCGCGCGCGCAAAGCTCTGGGTGCGAAAGCCTGCTTCTTCAAGCGCGTCGGTCAGAATGCGCCGTATCTCGGGCTCATCATCGACAATGGTCACCAGTGGTTGGGTCATCAGGCAGCCTCGTCACGGATCAGGGCGGACAGTTGCGCCCGGGTGAAGGGTTTCCGCAGCACCGGCGCGCGTTTCAGCGCCTCGCGATACAACGGATCGGCATAAGGCAAGGATGTCATAAGGATACGGGGCAAGGCGGGCTCCAGTTTTGCCAAAAGATCCAAACCCGTCTCCTGCCCTTCAAGGCGAATATCGGACAGCACCAAAGCAATGTCTTTGACATCTTTTGCCAGGGCGATGGCTTCGTCACAAGACGTCGCCTCAATCACTGCAAACCCGATGTCGACCAACATATCGCGGAACTGACTGCGCAGATCGTTGCTGTCTTCGACCAACAGAACCAACCCCTCCTGTACCGGCGGGGCCGCACGGTATGGCAGTCGCAAAATAACTGACGCACCTGACGGGGTGTTGCGCAGACTCAGATCGCCCCCGGCCAGCTTGACGGTGTCGTAGACCATCGGCAAACCAAGGCCCGACCCTTTGTCGCCTTTGGTTGTGAAAAATGGGTTTAACGCCTTTTCCAACGCATCTTTCGAAAACCCGGGGCCCGTGTCTGACACTGCGATTTCCGTCCAGATCTCACCGATTGTGTGGGCGCTGATTGTAATCTGACCAGTTTCACCACAAGCATCGCGCGCATTCAAAACCAAGTTCAGCAAGGCGTCCTGAACCATCCCGGGATCCAGCATAAGGACTTTGTCCGGCAACGTATTGACCACAGACAGGCCAACCCCGCGCGGCAGAGATGGAGTGGCCAGAATCCGCAAATCCTCGAGCAACCCGCGCATGTCCGTCGCTTTGGGTTGAGGCGTCCGGTTGCCCGTCATGTCGGCGATGCGGTTCAGCAATTGTCCGCCCCTGCGCGCCGTCTGCTTGGTCGCGTCGATCAGCTCACGGGCGTCTTCCGGCAAATCCATCTTTTCCAATCGGGACTGCATGCCCAGAATAATGGTCAAAAGGTTCGAGAAATCATGCGCCAACCCGCTGGTCATTTGTGCGGCCATCGCGCGGCGACGGGTTTGTTGCAGCGCGACACGCGCCTGCGTTTCCTCGGTGATGTCGACGGACATGATGTAAACACCACCTTCGCCATCAGGTGTGAAGGATACGCGAATGCGCCTGGAATCCTGATCTTCGGTAAATTCAAAAACAGAGGTTTCCCCGGCATAGGCCTTTTTCAGATGCGTCTGGACGCGTGTAAAAGCGGCAGATCCCAACGCCTGAGAAATATGCATACCCAAAATCTCGGACGGGCGACCTGGCATGACCGAGTTTAGCCGCCGGTTGGAATAATCGTAACGGCCGTCAGCATCCAGATGTGCAATATGGGCCGGCATCATCTCGGTCGTCATACGGGTGCGCGCTTCGATCTCGGTCAATTGACGCTTGGCTTCTTCCAGCGCCGAATTTGTTGCCGCCAGTTTTCTGTTCGTTGCTGACAGTTCTTCAGCCCGGTCGAGCAACTGACCAGAAAGCTCCTCGGAGCGGGCACGCAACAGGGCCTCAGCTTGTTTGGTATTGGTGATGTCTGTGTAGACCGCCACCCATCCGCCTTTGGGCAGAGGGGCCCCTTCGACCGATATGACTTGGCCATTGGCCCGAACACGTTCAATATAATGAGATTCAAAGGTCAGAGCTTGATTGACACGCAGATCGACAGCCGCTTCGACATCATCGACATCGCCGTATTCGCCACTGGATGCGAGGTGTCGAATTGTGTCACTGAACAACGCACCAGGCTGGACAAGATGGTCCGGCAAATCGAACATCGTCTGAAACGGTCGATTGCTGACCACCAGCCGAAGCTGGCTGTCATAAATTGACAGGGCCTGGCCGATCAGATTCAGACCAGCCGTCGTCATGGATTTTATCTGTTGCTCGGTTATTTCCAAATCCATCCTCCCCGCGACACATGCGTAACACCGGATCTGTTACAGGTGTAGAGGGCAACAGCGCGACAGGTTGGAAAAACGGGTCGCATATATTTTGCGTTCAATACCTGGATTTGGTCTTGGGACCATCCGCCGTAATGGAATCCAGGGACAGCGTATGATCCATATTTTGCATCCGATGGCGCAACATTTGTCTGGATAGGCGCATCAAGACCGACATACATTCGGGATCCCTTGCTTTGTTCCGCAATTCTCCACCATCCTGCTGATCAAACAGCATGGGCGGAAGGTCTGCGGCGAATTCGACCAGAGTAAAACGCTCTTCCCTCAGGATGCCAAGGCACGAGTCGCTGTTGCCCGTCCCCAAAACCTGCTGCCAGATTGTTGGCTGCTCGGGCTCGGCAAAATCCAATTCACTGAAGGAATATGTGCGCCAATCGTCGGGGATTTGCCCTTGCATCAGCGGCAGCAACGATCGGCCGTCCATGGAATTTGGGATCGGCTGGCCGACCCAATCCAATATCGTCGGGGTTATGTCGATGGATTCCGTCGGTACCGAGATCACCGACCCGGCATGCGATTGATTGTTGGGGTCCCTAATCATCAATGGCGTTTTATAGGCGGCGTCAAAGACCGCCATCTTGCCCCAGTTGTGTCGGTCGCCCAGCATCTCTCCGTGGTCCGCAGTGATGACAACCATCGTGTTGTCGTATTGGCCGCTATCCTTCAGGAACTGGACGACACGCCCGATGTGATGGTCAACCTCGGTCGCAAGGCCCAAGTAAACGGCGCGTAGAGATTGGGTGTTTTCAAGCGTCGGCTCAACCCCGTCAAAGCCCAGAACAAAATCACCGGCAGACGTATTGTCAATTGTCGGGCCAATAAACGGGTGCATCGCCCGCTCATCCAACGGATTGGAGAACCCTTCGGGCCGAGGCAGGGTCGCTGGGTCATACATATCGTTGTAGGGTGCCGGGGCGACCAATGGCGGGTGTGGTCGAATATAGGTCAAATGGGCAAACCAGTCTTGGCCAACATAAGGCGCCATGCTGTTCAAGAACACGTCCGTCAGGAAGGCAGTATCACTGTCTTCCGCCCGATACATCGCAGGGTCATTCAATCGGGGATCACCCCCATCCGGCGCGACCGGCTTGTGAACGTCCCAGTAGTCTTCGAACGCATAACCCTTTTGCATCAGATGTCCGCGCCAAGGATAGGATTCCTCCAACCGCATTTCGAGGACCTCATGAAACCCAGCCATTGGGTGTTCATAGGATTTCAGGATCGGATCGTTGTGGTCATGAACCCTAGGGTCGGCGGATGTATCCGTGTATCCAAACAGCATGGGCAGATAGCCGGCTTTGCGCATTTCGGTCGCGATGTTCGGGGTATCATGCCGCAACGGGGTTCCATTGCGAACCGACCGGTGGTTCATCGCATATTGCCCGGTCAGGATTGACACACGCGAAGGGCCACAGGGGTTGGTCACCGAAAAATGCCGGTCAAACGTCACCGCCTCGTCCATGAATGCACGCAGGTTTGGCAGATCGACATGGGCCGCTAAAGCGCCGTTCAGACAGTCGGCGCGCAACTGATCTATGATGATGAACAAAACATTCTTAGCGTGCCGCATTTCGCTCTCCCTGATTCCACGTCAGTGGCGCCAGAGCGAACTCTGTCCTGGTTCGCAGAACCCCGCAACACCTGAGCCACGGCCCATCGGATTTTCGCCCCCCGCGCCCTTGCAACAAAAGCAACAGATTAACTTGAAATGATCTTGCACCGGTCGGCCCAGTTGAGCGCAAAACCAACCACAACCATGACTTTGGTGTCTGGAGATGTCACTTAGACGCTATTGAGCGGCAAGAAATACAATGTAGTTCGCAAAAATCCGTTGCAGGTCAATGTCCTTTGCCATCACATACGCTCATGACGCAGCCAGTGATACAGTCGGACCGAGACGCCAACGGCGTTTACCTGCGGGTTTCGGGTGATCTGGTGACTCAATCTCTGGACATGGTCGAAAAGGCGTTTGAAGGGTTTCGAGCAGACAGTAACGAACTAACTGTCGATCTTTCGAAGGTCGGAGCACTGGATACCGGTGGCGCATGGCTGATTGCCGATGTTGCGCGGCGCGCAAAGGCAAGTGGCGCAAACGTACATTATGAAGGGTTAAAGCCCGCTCATTCCGCTCTTTTAGAGACTGTGGCGGAAAACATTCCTGACGACCCCGGTGTGGCAACTGAAAAGCGCAGTTTTACCGATTGGGTCGCAAGTGTCGGGGAACGCACCGCCCAGGCCGGAAAAGACATGCTATCCCTGCTGGGCTTCCTGGGTCTGACGCTGCATCGCCTTGTCCGTACAATTCTAATGCCGCGCCGTCTGCGCAAAGCGGCCTTGGTCTCGCAAATGGAAGAGACCGGCCTCAAGGCCATCCCGATCGTTGCCCTTATGGGGTTTCTGATCGGCGTCGTATTGGCCTTTCAGGGCGCGACCCAGCTAAAGCAGTTCGGCGCCGAGATTTTCGTGGTCGAACTGATTTCGATCTCAGTTTTGCGTGAGCTCGGCATTTTGCTGACAGCGATCATCGTTGCTGGGCGTTCAGGCTCGGCTTTTACCGCCTCGATTGGCTCGATGAAGGTTCAGGAAGAGATCGACGCCATGCGCACATTGGGTTTGGACCCAATCGAGGTGTTGGTGATCCCGCGTGTTGTTGCCCTGTTGATCATGCTGCCGATCCTTGGCTTCATCGCCGACCTTGCCGCCCTGATCGGCGGCGGATTGATGAGTTGGATTGATCTGGGTGTCAGCCCCGGTATGTTCGTCACGCGCCTGAAAGAGAACACCGGTATTTGGCAATTCGCCATTGGCATGATCAAAGCCCCCTTCTTCGCCTTGGTCATCGGCGTTATTGCTTGCTGGCAGGCCATGCAGGTCAAGGGGTCTGCCCAATCCGTCGGGCAACGAACCACGGCTTCGGTTGTGCAATCCATCTTTCTGGTGATCGCTTTGGATGCTTTGTTCTCGATCTTCTTTTCGGTGATGGAGGTCTGAGATGGACGGCACGACGCTGGAACAGACATCTAAATCCGACGCTCAGCGCGAAGCGGTGATCCGCGTTCGCAACCTTACAAACCAGTTCGGTCCGCAAGTTGTACATCAGAACCTAAATCTGGACGTTTGGCGTGGTGAAGTTCTGGGCATTGTCGGCGGATCGGGAACCGGCAAATCGGTTCTGCTGCGCACGATTGTCGGCCTGAACAGACCCGCGGCGGGCAGCATTGAGGTGCTGGGTGTCGACGTATTGAATGGCCCGGAACAGGAACGCCGCCGGATTGAGCGTCGCTGGGGCGTTGCCTTTCAGGATGGGGCATTGTTTTCCTCGCTGACGGTATTGCAGAACGTGATGGCTCCGCTGCGCGAACATACAGGGCTGAGCGAAAGCCTGATGTGCGCGCTAGGTGACCTGAAGATCAGCCTTGTCGGTTTGCCGCAACTGAGTTGCGGGAAATTGCCTTCCGAATTGTCCGGCGGGATGCGCAAACGCGCCGCCCTTGCCCGCGCCTTGGCTTTGGACCCCGAGATCGTATTTCTGGACGAGCCAACCGCCGGCCTCGACCCAATCGGCGCGGCTGCGTATGACGAGTTGATTGGTGAATTGCAGCATGCTTTAGGCTTGACCGTCTTTATGGTCACACATGACCTGGATAGTCTTTATGCCATTTGCGATAGGGTCGCAGTGCTCGCAGAAAAACGGGTTCTGGTTGAAGGTCCAATTGAAGAAATGACCAAAGTCGACCATCCTTGGGTTCAAGAGTATTTCACCGGCCCCCGGGCCCGCGCGGCGCAAGAGAAGGGGCAGGACAGGTAAAGGCTATGGAAACCCGGGCAAACTATATCCTGATTGGCGCGTTCACAATCGCGGGCATCCTTGGTGCCTTCGGGTTTTTCCTATGGCTCGCGAAATTCGAGGTGTCGCGCCAATACGCCTATTACGACGTTCTGTTCGAAAACGTATCGGGCCTCTCCTCTGCGGGCGGCGTAAGCTTCAACGGCTTGCCCGTTGGTCAGGTGATTTCGTTGAATCTGGACGAGGACGATCCGTCAAAGGTGCGCGTTAAGCTTGAAGTAGATGCCGACATACCCGTCACCGAAGATACCATCGCGCAGCTACAATCTCTGGGTGTTACTGGCGTCAGTTATGTTGAGCTGACGGGTGGCAAAAGCGGCGACAAACCCTTGCCGGAAAACAGCGTAATCAAAAGCAAGCGCAGCGCGATTCAATCCTTGTTCGAAGGCGCCCCGAAAGTTTTGGATGAGGCGGTTACTCTGCTTGAGAGTCTGAATTCGGTCGTTGACGACAAGAACCGCCAATCCGTCAGCAAAATTTTGGACAATCTGGCTTCTGCATCCGGCCGGTTGGACAAAACGCTGACAGATTTCGAAAGCTTGTCCACCGACCTTGGCGGCGCAGCCAAGCAACTGGGCAACTTTACGACGCGGCTTGATAAATTGGCCGACACAGCCGAAACCACTCTGACGACAGGGACAGACACACTCAAAAGCGTAAAAACTGCATCCGAGTCTGCGACAGAAACACTGAACAGCGCCAAGACTACAATCGAAACCGCCGACCGCATAATACAGGATGACGTGAAACCATTTATCGATCGGGCCTCAACATTGGCAGAACGCCTGACCGGCCTGTCCGACGAAGGCAGCGTTGCCTTGGCGACCGCGACCGAGACCTTTGTGAATGCAAACAAAACACTGGGGTCGATCACGGCAGCGATGGATACAGCAAACACCACATTGGCTTCTGCGGAACGCGCTTTTGACTCGGCCAATGAGGTCATCAACAAAGACGTCGGCGCAGTCATGGACGATATCCGCAATGCGGCCAATCAGGTCGCCTCAACAGTGTCTAATGTCACAAGCAAGTTGGACGAAATTTCGGCCGATATCCTCAATGCATCGCGATCGGCGTCCGAGTTGCTGGGCACCATTGACGGCATCGTCCAAGACAATCGGCGGCAATTGTCCGACTTCCTGCGCGTCGGCCTGCCGCAATTCACACGTTTCGTAGAAGAGTCGCAACGATTGGTAATCAGCCTGGATCGGCTGGTGGACAAGGTCGAACGTGACCCGGCACGCTTCTTACTGGGAACCCAAGCTTCGGAGTTTCGCCAATGATCAGGCTGTTTCTTTTGGTTCTGGCGTTGGGGTCGCTGGGCGCGTGCACCGGGTTGGGCACGCTGAGGCAGGCATCCAAGCCAAACGACCTGTATCTTTTGACGCCGAAAAGCACCTTTTCGTCTTCGTTGCCGCGCGTCCAAAAACAAATCGTTGTACAGGAACCGACAGCAACGGCGGCGGTCAATACCGATCAGATCGCTATTCAGCCGACCCCATTGCAGGTGCAATATCTACCGCGCGCCAGATGGGTCGACCGTGCACCGCTTATCGTACAGGCGCTGTTGGTCGAAAGCTATGAAAACAGCGGCAAGGTGGCCGCTGTTGGTCGCTCAACCGTAGGCCTGCGGGCCGATTATGTCATCGTTCCGGACCTGCGCGAATTTCAGGGGTTCGTCGTCAGTGATGTCGAAGGGACAAAAACCATCCGCGTCGAAGTGCGCATGAACATCAAGATCATTGATGAGTACGAAGACAAGATCATCGCGTCCAGTTCATTTCGGGAAGTTGTCGCCTCTGCCAGCGATGCAACACCTGATCTTGTAAGAGCATTTGACGAAGCTTTGGGCAAGACCATGCGCGACGCCGTAGAGTGGAGCGTGCGCCGGATCAACACGCACGCGGCCAACAACCAAAGATCGTATTGACGGGACACGGGCGCTGTTACCGTGACAGTGTTTGCGCAAGCCGCATGAGCGTGGCGGCTTCGGCCCTGTACCCAAAGGGATCTTCACCGCGGGCTGCGTTTGCCAATCCGATCGCATCGTCGTAGGACCAGTTCCCCAGATATTCTGCACCGCGCAATAACTGCCCGAACCCGGCGATGGCATAGGAAAAGCGGACATCGTCTGAAACCTCGTCCTGCGTCGCCGCAATGGGCTGTTCGATCAACTGACTCTGGTCAGATCCCGGCATTTTGTAGCGCAGCTTGAAAAACCCGATCTCATCCGAACCATCGCGCACCGCTTGGGCACCATAGCGCAACGGGTCGTTCAGGATGGCGTCTGAACCAACAGGCGTGACCTCGTAAATCGCCGTGACCGAGTGGCCTGCGCCAATATCACCGGCATCAACTTTGTCATTGGTGAAATCTTCCCGACGCAACGCGCGCGTCTCATATCCGATCAGGCGATATTCGGCTATTTGTGACGGGTTGAACTCAACCTGGATTTTGACGTCGTTGGCGATTGGGAACAATGCGCCGCTCAACTGGTCCACCAGGACTTTTTGCGCCTCGCTCAGCGTGTCGATATACGCGGCCTGTCCGTTTCCGTTCTGGGCAAGTGCCTGCATCGTGGCATCGTCTAGATTACCCCGGCCAAAACCCAAAACACTCAGAAACGTACCGCTGTCTCTCTTTTTTGCTATGACGTCTTTCAGCGCATCAGGATCAGACAAGCCAACATTAAAGTCGCCATCCGTTGCCAGGATGACGCGCGTGACCTCGTCGTCGGCGCTCATGCTTTCGGCTACCTGATATGCCTGTTGCAACCCGGCCTGACCTGCGGTCGAACCGCCTGCCTCCAACTGGTCGAGCGCGCCGAGGATTTTGTCACGTTCCACGGCCGCAGTGGGTTCCAGAACCTGCCCCGCGCTTCCGGCATAGGTCACGATCGAGACCTCGTCCTCATCTCGCAACTCTGACAGCATCAAACGGAACGATTGTTTTAACAGTGGTAGTTTGTTGAAATCATGCATCGACCCCGACGTATCGATCAGAAAGACCAGATTCAGCGGTGGACCATCCTCGATCTGCGGCAATGCCCCTTGGATACCGACATGCACAAGCTGAGTACCCTCATTCCAAGGCGTCGGTGTTACTGTGATCGTCGGCCGGAACGGCGCGTCCCCTTCTGGTGCGGGGTAGGAGTAAGGAAAATAATTTACCATCTCTTCGACACGGACGGCATCCTTGGGTGGAAGCTCACCGCGCATAAGAGAGGACCGGACGATCGAATATGAGGCCGTATCGACGTCAATTGAAAAGGTGGAAACAGGCTCTTCACTGGTGACTTTCAGAGGATTGGCTTCAGCGCTTGAAAACGCCTCGGTATCCGAGAGGGGCAGAATTCCCACCTCTCGTTCAACCATCATATGAGTAGCATCGCCCGAAGTGACGCCAAGTCGCGCAGTGTTTTCAGCAACCAAGCCCGAAACGCCTTGCTGAGGGGCGGCCGCTTTGGATCGCACGGGCGCGGCATACTCTTCAACTACGACCGGGGCCTCAACGACGGGTTCTTCCAATGCGGCAGAATCTGCTTCGGGTGCGGGCGCAGGGCTTTCGCTGCGCGATAGGGGCTGCACAACGATGTCGCGGGACTGCGGCACGATCATAAACAGCGCAACGGCGGCAATTGCGGTTGTCGCGGTCAGCGCGCCGCGATGGGACAAAGCACTCAACATGGATTTCGCTCCTTCTGTCATGCGGGCCATTGAGCCTCGCTTAACAGTCGGACGCATCGCAGCATCCGATCCTTGGTTGTGTGTGAAATTTTTCTGAGCCAGTTTCAAGTTTTTCGTCCGCCGCTCGGCATCTGGTGCCGGCGTCGCGGCATCCATCAAGGCTTTGAAGTCATCAAGATCATCGGTCATGGTGCCAATTCCTCTTGTCGCAGGGCGCGCAGACGTTTGCGAATGTCGGACATGCGCCACGACACGGTGCCTTCGGACACACCCAGAACTGCTGCAGCTTCGGCGTGTGTCATTTCATCTTCTAATGTCAGGGCCAGAGTATCCTGCAAATCAGGTGGCAGAGACCGCATGGCGCGCTGCAACCAATCCATTGCTTGGGCCGTTTCGGTCGCTTCTGCCCGTCGCAATTGCTCCACATCACCCCACCCTGCGGCGGCGCGACTGTGACTTGCCTGGCGACGCCGGGCGTCCTCGGCCGCGTTGACGACAACGCGATAAAGCCAGGTCGTGAACTTGGCCTGCGCCCGGAAGCCCGCGATTTTGATGGGCAGCGCTGCACAGATATCCTGTGTCAGATCCTCGGCCTGATCAGCCCGTCCGGTCAGACGAAAAGCCAGACGAAAGACCCGGTCATAGTGGCGCTGCAACAGGGTCGCAAACGCCTCTGCGTCTCCGTCCGCGGCGGCCTTGGCCAAGTCCTCATCCGATGTTTTCTTACGCATCACACTGAGTATGACGGATCGAAAACGTCAATCCTTGGCGATGTCGTCAAAAAAATTAAAAGTGGTCCGCCGAGGCAAGTTTCCAATCGGTTGCGTAGTCGGACGGTATTGAATCGGTCAGAAAAACGCCTTCATCGATAATGGTATAGAGTTCGGCGTAGGACCGTTCACGCTCGTCTGCCGTACGTCGACGAATGTCACCTGGCCGCAGTTCAGACACATTGGCTTTCCCCATAGCGCCCAAAAGTTCGCGGAAGCTTTCCAAGGTCGCATTGTGAAAGCGGTGTACGCGCTGGCGTTTTTGGGGAACATTGACCGCCCTGCCCCGTATCGGGTCCTGAGTGGCCACGCCGGATGGGCAGCGGTTGGTGTTGCAATGCAACGCCTGAATACACCCCACGGCAAACATCATTGCGCGCGCTGCATTACACATGTCGGCCCCCAGCGCGAATTTCTCGACCATGTCGTAGCCGGTGGCTACCTTGCCTGAGCAGATGATCCGGATCTTGTCGCGTAAACCCACACCACGCAGGCAGTTGTTGACGAAAATCAGCGCCTCGTTCAGCGGCATGCCCAACCGGTTGGTGAATTCGACCGGGGCGGCACCGGTACCGCCTTCGGCACCGTCAATCGTGATGAAGTCCGGCAGGATTCCTGTTTCCAGCATCGCCTTGCAAATCGCCATGAATTCGGACGGTCTGCCAATACACAGCTTGAACCCGATTGGTTTGCCGCCAGACATTTCCCGCAGATGCTGCACAAAATGCATCAGACCGGTTGGACCTTCAAAAGCAGAGTGGGTGGGCGGAGATATCACGTCCTGATGTTCGGGCACGCCGCGAATTTCGGCAATTTCCTGATCCACCTTTGCGGCAGGCAACACCCCGCCATGCGACGGCTTGGCCCCCTGCGACAGCTTGATTTCAATCGCTTTGACAACGTCCTTTTTTGCCTTTTCGGCAAACAGGTCCTTGTCAAAACCACCCTCGGGCGTGCGGCAGCCGAAATAGCCTGTTCCGATCTGCCAAATGATGTCGCCACCCTCGGCCAGATGGTGCGGGGACAGGCCGCCTTCCCCTGTGTTATGCGCAAATCCTCCGTCCTTGGCGCCGCCATTCAAAGCGCGGATAGCATTGGCGCTGAGCGCCCCAAAGCTCATAGCGGAGACGTTCAGCCGCGACGCACTGTATGGCTGCGTGCATTGCGGGCCACCCAGCATGATCCGTTCTTCGCTTTCATCCACATGCTTGGGCGCAAGCGAGTGGTTAGCACGATGATATCCGACTGACAGGACGTCGTATTGCGTACCAAACGCCTGCGTATCCACCTGTCCTTTGGCCCGCGAGTAGACAAGCGATCGTACGATCCTATTGAAAGGGCGACCGCTTTCGTTGGTTTCCACAAAATACTGCCGGATTTCCGGGCTGACGAACTCCAGCATATACCGGAAATGCCCCAGGACCGGATAGTTGTTCAGCACGTTGTGCTTGGTCGTCAACATGTCATAGAGGCCGATCAAGGCATACGGAATGAGCACAACCAGCAACCAATGGGCGGGCGGCCAGAAAAACCCCCACAACAGGGTCAGCGGCAGACACGCATATGTAATGAAGTAATAGAGTCTGCGTACAATCATTCGTGCTCTCCCAGGGTCGCGTGCTTTCCAGCCTGCTGTAGCAGGCGAGGTGTTCGCCAAACGTGGGCCAAATCGCTGTTAGATTGCAAGCGATTGTGCCCGCCTTCACGTAAACGGGCGAAGATGTGAAATGTAGTCCGGACATTGGTCACGGTTGATCCGGGCAACGCCAGCTATTATGCCCGAAGAAACGGGATTGGGGCAGGACGGTAGGCTGTGACACAGAAACCGACGCATGTTCGGACCACGGCATTGATGTTCGGAGCCGTGTTCATTGGTGGCGCAGTTGGGTCGCTGCTGCGCGAGTTGTTCTCGGTGAGCATACCGCATGCCGGATTTCTGACGCAGACCTTTGGCATCAATATCGTGGCCTGCTTCATACTGGGGTGGCTGTATTCGGTGCGAAACCGCGTACATGCCCATGTTCTGCATCTTGGCACTGTCGGCTTTTGTGGTGGCCTGTCGACCTTTTCCTCTTTTGTTTCCGAATTGGAGCGGTTGGCCTTGTCTAACATCTGGGTTGCGGCTTCGGCCGCCGCGTTGGAAATCGCGGTGGGACTGGCCGCAGCCATTCTGGGTGAGGCTATCGGAAGGCGCTTTCATCCACCGAGGGCGACTGAATGAACGAATTGTTCCTGCACGCCATGTTCGGATTAGGCGGCGGTTTAGGGGCTGTTTTGCGCCACTGGATCGCTCTGCGGATTGTCCATGACCTGCCGTTTTCAACTCTGATTGTGAACATTCTGGGTAGTCTGCTGCTGGGGTTGTGGATCGGCTATCTCGGCGGATCAATAGAGATTGGCGAAGAACAAAAACGCCTGGTCTTTGGCTTTTGCGGCGGCTTCACGACGTTTTCCAGCTTTGCCTATCAGTCGCTGGAACTCAGACGCGAGCGGACCGTCGCGCTAGCGGCGGGCAATATATTGCTCAGCCTGGGTCTTTGCTGGGCGGCGCTGGCATTTGGCTTGTTCCTGATGCGTTAATGTGCAGGCACTGACGCCTGCGTTCCAGGTTTAGGTACTTTGCAAAAGAACAGCAGCGGAATGGTCGCCAAGGCGAAAAGCCCCAGATTGTTGAAGACGGTCAGATATGAAATCAGTTCAGCCTGCTGAGCAATTTCCTGTCCCAGAATAGCTGCCCCCTGCGCACTGTCTGGCGTCAGGTTCAGTGGCGCAAGATAGGCTTGGGCGGCGGGGTTATAGGGCGTCACGTTTTGGCTGAGAACTGCCGTGTTTGTTTGAAGGCCCCGAACGACCCAAGTTCCGACCAAGGAAATTCCGACTGATGATCCAAGCTGACGGGTCACATTGAACAGGCCGGATGCCTCGTCCTGCCGCGATTTGGAGATGCTTTCGAAGGCCAATATCGACATTGGTACAAACACGAGGCCCATCCCCAGACCGCTTACCGCCCCTGGCCAGGCAAGCTCCCAAAATCCAGCATCCATGTTGAGCGCCCCCATCATGAAATTGCTAACAGCCGTCAAAAACATACCCAGCCCGGCCAGAACACGCGGATCGAAACGCGTAACCAGAACAGCGCCGGTCAGGACCATCGACAGCCCGGCGGCGACCCCTCGCGGGATAAAAAGATGGCCCGATGTGATGACTGGATAGTCCAGCAAGTTCTGAACGAAAGTCGGCAGGATCGCGATACCTCCGAACAGGGAAATGGCAAATCCGGCGATAACCAGATTGCATAGCGCAAAATTGCGATCCGCGAAAAACCGCAAATCGACAACCGGCCTTTCCGTGGTCAGCACATGGATGATAAACCCAACCGCGCCCAAAACCGACGCAATGAGGGCAACCTGAATGACCCGTGATGACAACCAGTCCTTGGTCTCTCCCTGATCCAGAACAAATTGCAGGCAACCTATGCCAATGGCCAGAAGGGCAAGACCTTTCCAATCGATGCGAACCTCTTCGGTTTCGTCATCCGGCAACTCTCCGGCCAACAAAAGCAACGCCATCGCGGCTACCGGCAGGTTCACGAAAAATACCATCCGCCAAGAGAAATACTCGGTCAGGATCGCCCCAACTGTGGGCCCCAACACCGGGGCGACGACGACTCCCAAACCGAAGACCGCCATCGCCTGCCCACGTTTTTCACGGGGATAGGCGTCGAATAGAATGGATTGGGACAACGGGATCAGAAACGCCCCGAACATGCCTTGGGCCAGGCGAAAGGCTACAATGGTTTCAAGGCTCCAGGACAGACCACACATGACCGACATCGTCGCGAACCCGGTCACAGCGGTCAGGATCAGACGTCGACGGCCGACACGGCGGGCGACAAAACCCGTCAGTGGCATGACCACAACGGCCGACACAATATAACTAGTCAGTATCCACGTGGCCTGATCGGTTGTTGCGCCGAACGCCGCCTGAATATGGGGCAGCGCGACATTGACGATTGTACTGTCGAGCACCTCAAGAATAGCGCTGAGGACAACAGCAACCACAATCACCGGATTGATGTGGCCTGCTGCCGGGGATGTCATTTTTGGGCCTGCGGTGTGGTATCCACGGTCACCTTGCTACTGCCACCCACCCGCAATGGGGCATCCGTAGGATCAAGTTCAACCCGCACCGGAAAGCGCCGCGTGACCTTGACCCAATTCCCGCTGGCATTCTCGGATGGCAGAAGCGAGAATGTATCCCCCGACCCCCGCCCGATTGACGCAACTTTGCCCGTCAGGGTGACGCCCGGCATCATGTCGATCTTTACCGTGACCTGCTGACCCGGACGAATGCGCGGCAGTGATGTCTCTTTGAAATTGGCGTCCACCCACCAATCAGAGGACTCAACGATCGAAAACTGCGGCGCGTTAGCTGATACCGACGATCCAGGCCTGAGCGTCAGGTTGGCGATCCACCCATCTGCCGATGCGAAAATCTTGGTCCAATTCTGATTGGCCTGTGCAATTTCCACTTGGGCTTGCGATGACAGAATATCATCCTGTTTTGCCGCTAGACCGCTTTGCAAGGCCAATAGAGCGGATTGGCTTGTGGTAAGCTGCGCCGCGGCGCGCGCAAATTCCGAACTGGTCTGATCCAGTGACGCCTGCGCCAGATCACCATCTGAAAACAGCGCCTTAGCACGTTCCAGATTGCTCTGAGCCGTATTGTAGGCCGACTGCGTGCTGTCGACCACCGCTTGTGCAGCCGCGATCTGCGTACCGTAAGACTGCGCCTGCTGCACCGCGCTGTCGAGGTTGGCCTTGGCCTGATCGACCGAAGCTTTGAATTGCGTATCGTCGATTGTGAACAGCAAGTCCCCGGTTTTGACCGGCTGGTTCTCAATCACAAGCACTTCGGCAACCTGACCGGTGACCTGTGGCGCCACGTAGATGATGTTCGCCCCCACATAGGCGTCATCGGTCGAAGGGTATTGTTCCTGATGGCGCCAGTACAACAGCAGCCCGACGGCAATTGCGCCCAAGATGACCACCGCGCCAACGACCTTAAGAGATTTCATGAACCAGCCCCCTTCATTTGGCTTGGCCGAACGTCACATTGGAAACGTGTGCATCCGAACCGCCAGATTACCCATGATCCAAACAGTTCCAAGAATGATGATCAGCAGCACCATCGTGGAAAACAGGATAAGGTCCAGATCTTCGCGGCTGCTGCGACGTCGGTCGATGTGCAGGAAATAAACCAGCTGTACGATCAGCTGAGCCAATCCGAGCAGGCTGATTGCAAGGTAAACGCCCTTTGTCTCAATGCCGAAACGGTAAGCGATTCCAAATACTGCAAAGGTCAACAATAACGACCCACCATAACCGATTACATAGCGACGACGCTCGCGGCGATGCATTTCGCTGCGCTTATCCATAGGTCAGCCCTCCGAAATAAACGATAGTGATGATGCCAATCCAGATCAGGTCCAGAAAGTGCCAGAACAGCGCCAGCCGTACCACGCGAGACATCAGCAAATCGGTAAGGCCAAAAATTCGTAGCTGAATACCCAGCACGATCAACCAAATGCACCCGGCCGTGACGTGCAGACCGTGCAAAGGCACCAACCCATAGAATGCTGACAAAAACCCACTGCGCTGTGGGATACCCCCCTTTTCGGCCATCGACATGAAGTCGCGCACTTCCAGAACCAGAAAACTGAGACCAAGAACCAGTGTCACGAAGAACCAGAATACGATCCGCCACCGCGGAAGGTTGTATTTGAGCGCAAGCATCGCCAGACCCACAGTAAGACTGCTAGTCAAAAGGATCAGCGTCTGGGCAAAGATGCTTTTCAGGTCGAACAATTCGTGCGGCCCCGGTCCGCCTGCCTGCGCATCAATCATCGTTATGTAGATCGCGAACATCAGCCCGAAATAGACCAGATCGCTCATCAAAAAGACCCAGAACCCGAAGGTGACGACTTCGCTTGCCTTGTCGGCACTTGCGTGCCGCCGTCCAAGGTTCAGGCCGGGATAGCTGTGGGTGGGCGCGCGTTTCATGTCACGGCCTCCAGATCAGGGCGGGCCAATCCGCGATTTTCCGGGGCAGTTTCGTGGTCACGGTCAACGGGCGTAGAATTGTGAACCAGATCCAACCAGGCTTCGTGCTGCTTACGCACGTCGTCTGCCGGAATGACCCGCTCTGTTTCGGCCTTGAACGTCCATGCGATAAAGGCCGCGAGCATAAAGATTGTCATCAGCGCCGCCAGCCACCAGATCCACCAGACCAGCGCAAACATCCAAACCCCGCTGAGTACGCAGAGACTGAACCCAATTCCAGTGTTCAGCGAAAGCGAGATATCCTCATAGGCATCAGGCGACGGGTACGCGTTGCCGCGCTCTTTCGCGGCAGCAAAATCGTCACGATCGGTCACATGGGGGACGATGGCAAAATTGTAGGAAGGCGGCGGGGCCGGGATCGACCATTCCAACGTATGCGCATCCCACGGATCACCGACCGGAACGCGTGCCTTTTCCCGATCACGGATACTAACCCACAGTTGCACGATCACCGACAGCAAAGCCGCCAATATGATCAGCGCGCCGACGACGGCGACGATCATGTACGGGTGGAAGCTGGGGTCCTCCCAACTGAATGACCTGCGTGGCATTCCCATCAGGCCGACGAAATACAGCGGCAGGAATGTCAGCATGAACCCGACGGTCCACAACGCAACCGAGACGCGGCCCCAGAATTCGTTCAGGCGGAACCCGAAAGCTTTGGGGAACCAATAGTTGTATCCGGCAAGCAGTCCGAACAGCACACCCGGCAACAGGACATTGTGGAAGTGGGCGACAAGAAATAGCGTGTTGTGGACCTGATAGTCCACTGTTGGGTTTGCGAGGATCACACCGGAAAGCCCGCCGATGACAAACAACATCAAGAAAGATAACCCGTAGAGCATCGGCACCGAAAACCGGATGCGCCCGCGGAACAGGGTAGCCATCCAGTCATAGACCTTCACGCCGGTCGGGATAGCGATCAGCATTGTCGCGATGCCAAAAACGGCATTGATCAGCGCGCTTTGACCCATGGTGAAGAAGTGGTGCAGCCAGACAGTGAATGACAACACCGCAATCGACATGGTGGCGATAACCAGCGAGTTGTAGCCATACAGGCGCTTGGCCGAGAATGTTGCGAAGACCTCAGAGTAGATACCGTAGGCCGGCAGAACCAGCAAATAGACTTCGGGATGACCAAACAGCCAGAACATATTGGCATAGTTCATCATGTTGCCGCCAAGGTCGTTGGTGAAAAAATGAAAGTCCAGATACCGGTCCGCTGCCAGCATCAGTGCGGCAACGCCCAGAGGCGGCATGGCAAAGACAATCAGGATCGAGCTACAGATGATTGTCCAGCAATACATCGGTAGCCGCATGAATTTCATGCCAGGTGCGCGCAACTTATAGATCGTGACAGCAAAATTGATGCCCGTCAGTGTGGTTCCGACACCAGAGACCACGATCGCCCAGATCCAGTAGTCAGGGCCAACACCGGGATTGAACGCCGCACCGGTATATGGCGGATATGCTGTCCAGCCGCCGGTCGAAAACTCGCCCACCACAAGCGATACCATCAGCATCATCCCGGCTGAGACGGTCAGACCAAGGCTGATCTGGTTCATCACAGGAAAGGCCACATCGCGCGCACCGATCATCAGCGGTATCAAGAAATTCGCTAACCCAAACACAAACGGAACGGCGACAAAGAAGATCATGATCGTGCCATGGGTACTAAATAGCTCGGCGAAATGCTCGGCCTCAAGAAATCCATCGCCCGGGCCGGCCGCCTGCTGCGCCCGCATTACCACGCCTTCCAAAACGCCACGCGCAAGCATGACGATTGCAAAGACGATGTACATGATGCCGATCTTCTTGTGATCCGCACTGGTTAGCCAATCGCGCCACAATGGTCCCCAAAGGCGAAACCACGTTAATGATCCAACGACGACGATGACACCGACAATCACTATCGCAGCGGCAGTGTTGGCGACAATCTCGTTCGTGTTGGGATTCTGAATAAGCCCTGTAATCGGAAACGCGTCCCAATTCAGGCGGCCGAAGAAGCCAGAACCATTGGTGGTCATTGCTGCGCCTCCTGCCCGAATTCTACCGTCCCTGGCTGCTGGTCGGCGGTCAGAGCATTGTTGCCGTGATACCGATGCACAATTGAATGAAACAGGTTGCTGTCCTCCAGCGTGAAATACAACGCGTTATCTGGCATTTGCGCGGTTCCCAACGCGGCTTGCACCTCGTCCCGGTCCGTCCGCATGGCCAAAATGCGATAGGTCTCATCATTCAGCGCAACGCCGTTACTGCGCACCTCGTCGACCCATTCGTTGAATTCCTCAGCGGACATGGCAACGGTTTGGAACTTCTGTTTGGTGAACCCGCGCCCGTTATACTGGGTGTTCTCGCCCTGCATTGTTGCAGCCACATCCGAAACAACATGCAATTCCGTAGTCATACCGGGCATTGCATAAATCTGGCCTGCCAAAGCAGGGATCATGAAGGACTGCATCACAGTATCGGTCGTCAGTGTCATTGCGACCTGCTGTTTGACGGGGATGCCAAGCTCTCCGACGCTGGCGATGCCAAGATCGGGGTAGATGAACAGCCATTTCCAATCCAATCCGACGACCTGAACGTTCAGCGCAGGCATTTCGCCAAAGCGATCCGAATATGGGTCCAATCTGTGGGTCGCCTTCCACAGATAGAAAGACAGCAGCACGACAATCAGGACCGGCACGCCCCACATAACGAACTCCAACGGACCGGAGAAATCCCACTTGGGTCGGTATATGGCTCCGCTTTCTTTGCGCCGCCGATACCGAAAGGCAATCAGCGGCACCAAAACAAGAACCGGAACAACCGCCAACAAGATCAGGACAGTTGCGCGTAAAAGGTGCACTTTTTGGACAGCGGCAATCGGGCCCTGTGGGTCCATGAAACTGTCACTTGCACCGGCAGCTTGCGCCGTAGCAGAGAGAGCCGTGGCGACAATCACAACTTGCATCGCCTTTGGTGACATTCGGAATAGGGCCACGCCTGATTGTCCTCCTAAAGCAATCTCTCGCGCCAACTATCGGCAGACAAATGAAATTTCTCAAGGCTTTTTCCCAAATAGGTCGGTGCTCTGCCACCGACCCTGATCAACGGTGGGAATAGGCGCAGACAAAACCACGGGAAAACCGCTGTTGACTTGCGGCTTTGACCAAGCCAGACCTTAAGCGATGCGATGGATCATGTTCGTCCTGGGTCTTTGGTGCCTCTCCACAAGTGCAACCGCGCAAGATCGTGCTGCGGTTGAAAGACAATTCCAGTCTTGGCTGCAAGACACCATCTGGCCAAAGGCCAGAGCCAAGGGTGTTTCCAGACGCACGATGCAACAGGCCTTTGACGGTGTGACGCTGAACTGGAAATTGCCGGATCTGGTGCCTCCGGGGCAACCGATCAAAACCCCGAAACGGCAAAAACAGGCCGAATTTGGCTCTCCGGGTCGATACTTCAACGCGGGTTCCGTTCAGGGCGCGACATCCGTCGGGCGGCAGATGGCCCGGCGACACGCCGCAACCTTGGCGCGCGTCGAGACCGAAACAGGCGTGCCCGCCCGCATCATTCTGGCCATCTGGGGTCGTGAGAGCGGCTATGGGCAAGTTCCCATTCGACACAACACCTTCGAGGTGCTGGGCACCAAAGGGTTCATGAGTACCCGCGCTGACTATTTTACCAAAGAGCTGATCGCGGCGCTGCAAATCGCCGAAGCGGGCGATGCACCGCCGGGCACAATGAAAAGCAGCTGGGCGGGCGCTTTGGGCCAACCGCAATTCATGCCCTCCAATTTCCTGACCTATGCGGCCGACGGGAACGCGGACGGGAAAGCTGACATTTGGACCTCAGCCGAAGATACAATTGCCTCTATCGGGAACTATCTGGCGCAGCATAGCTGGAGGGCCGGGCGCGATTGGGGGTTCGAAGTCGTTGTTCCTGAAACCATATCCTGCGCGCTGGAAGGCCCTGACCAAGGCAGACCCATTAGGGACTGGGCCGCAATGGGAATTGCGCGCGTGTCAGGCAAGCCGTTTCCAAAACATGAACTGGCCGGAGATGGGTATTTGATGATGCCCGCAGGGCGGAACGGACCTGCCTTTGTCGTCACGCCGAACTTCTATGTCCTCAAGGAATACAACAAAAGCGATCTGTATGCCTTGTTCGTTGGACACGTCGGAGACCGCATTCAATATGGCGTTGGCAATTTTTCTGGTCGCTGGGGAAAGATCGACGCCATGTACCGATCCGATATCGCTGCCATGCAGCGCACACTGGAACAACAAGGACACGACGTGGGCGGAGCAGATGGCCTACCGGGTTTCAAAACCCGTCGCTCGATCGGACGCTGGCAAGAATCGATCGGCCAAGCTCCTACCTGCTTTCCTGATGCGGGAATTAAGGCCAGCCTGAAACAGTAGCGATTCGCCCCGATCCAGATACACCTCAGCTGTTTGACCCAACGGAAACAACCAAACGAAAAATGATACCCTTCATGAAAATGTCACGAAGCCTCCGAGTTTCAACATAAAATTTCCACTGCACCCCCGTTTCCATTCACATTCCACCTCTGGTTGCCCAATTTTAAGGCAAAGGCTTTAACCTTTTTTGAAATAATGCCACGTTCGGCATCAGTGAAAGGCGACTTTTGCAAACACGTTCCCGACTGCAAACCGAAAGACTGCGACGCGGTGTTCATTGCGATCTGAAAAAGCAAAATTCGAACCAGTCCCGGTCTCTTTCTGGGTCGGACAAACATGGTGGCCCTCAGCCATCCTGAAGGGATGCGCGTGGGTTGCTGAATAAAAAACGGGAGTTGAAAAACATGAACAAGTATATTCGTACATCTCTTGCGGGGCTGTTGACCTCAACCATGATAACCGGTGCTGCATTTGCCGCCGGAACCCATCCGACTACCGGCGAAGCGTTGGCGGATGACCAAACCTTTACTTATCGTATTCTGGACGAACACAGCTCGGTTGATCCTCAAGTTGTTGAGGATGTTTCCGGCGCCGAGATCGTGCGTGACCTGTTCGAAGGCCTGATGAACCAGGACGAAGACGGCAATCTGGTCCCCGGTGTTGCCACCGGTTACACCACCAACGACTCCAAAGACGTTTACACCTTTACCCTGCGCGACAATGCGAAGTGGTCGAATGGTGATCCGGTAACCGCCAGCGATTTTGTTTTCGCCTGGAAACGTGCCGTCGATCCCGCCCTGTCCTCGCCCTATGCATGGTTCATGGAACTGATGTCGATCGAGAACGCATCTGAAATCATCGCAGGTGACAAGTCTGTTGACGACTTGGGCGTCAAAGCCATCGACGACCACACGCTTGAAGTGACGCTCAGCGCACCGCTGCCGTACTTCCCGCAAATGACCACGCATTCGACCACTTTCCCTGCCCCGCAGAAAGTTATCGAAGAGTTTGGCGACGCCTGGACCAAGCCTGAAAACATCGTATCGAACGGTGCATACGTCCTGACCGAGCATCTGCCGCAGGAACGTTCGGTTCGTGAGCGGAACGAAAACTACTGGGATAACGACAACACGATCATCGAAAAAGTCGTGGCACTGGTCATCAACGACGAAAACGTCGCGCTGACCCGTTACCTAGCAGGTGAGCTGGACCGCACAGAAGTTCCCGCAGGTCAGTTCCCACGCTTGCAAAAAGAGCACCCGGAAGAAGCAATCAGCTTCCCGCGCCTGTGTAACTATTATTACACGTTCAACCTGTCCGATGGTGGCCCCGAAGCCTTCAAGGACCCTAACGTCCGTCAGGCGCTGTCCCTGGCAGTTGATCGTAAGATCATCACCGAGAACATCATGGCAGGTGGGCAGCCGCAGGCTTATACCTTTGCCCCGGCAGCAACCGCTGGCTTTGACGTTCCAGACGTAGAAATGGCGTCCATGTCGCAGGCCGAGCGCGACGAACTGGCCAAGGAACTGCTAGCCGCAGCTGGTTATGGTCCCGACAACCCACTGAGCTTTGAGATGGTTTACAACACCTCGGAAGCGCACAAGAAAGTTGCCGTGGCCCTGAGCCAGATGTGGAAGCAAAAGCTGGGCGTCAATGCCGAACTGGCCAACATGGAATGGAAGATCTTCCTGGAAGAGCGTGGCAACCAGAACTTCGATATGGCACGCGGCGCATGGTGTGGCGACTATAACGAAGCCTCGACCTTCCTCGATCTGCTACAGTCGGATTCCGGCTATAACGACGGCAAGTACAACAATGCCCGCGTTGATGAACTGCTGTCCGAAGCCAAAACCTCTGACGATGCCGCTCCTCTCTACACCGAGGTCGAGCGTATCATCGCGCAAGAGACGCCCGTTATCCCGATCTATCACTATGCTGGCGTCTACATGATGGACAGCGATGTTGGTAACTGGCCGGTCAAAAACGTAGAGCAGAACTGGTATTCCAAGAACCTCTACAAAACCGCCGAATAATCTTCCTTAGACCAAGCTTTGCCCCGGAGTTCTTTCCGGGGCAAAGCCAATAATGGGGGCATGAAATGCTTGCCTATATCGTCCGGCGATTGCTGATCGCCGTCCCAACGATCCTTTTGCTGATCGTTGCAAGTTTCTTTCTGATGCACTTCGCGCCAGGTGGACCATTCACCTCGGAACGGCCACTGCCACCCGCTGTGCTGGCCAATATCGAGGCGCGGTACGGTTTGGACCAACCGCTGTGGAAACAGCTGTGGGACTATCTGTACAACATCGTTGTGCATTTTGATTTCGGCCCGTCCTTTAAGTTCAAGGACCGGGACGTGAATGACATCATCGCGCAGGGTTTCCCGATCTCGCTGACCTACGGTTCGCTTTCCTTCTTGGTGGCAACAACCGTCGGAGTCGCGCTGGGGATTGCCGCGGCGATCAAGCACAACAGCTGGATCGACTATTTCGCTGTTGGCCTGGGTATTGCAGCGCAGGCGCTGCCGAACTTCATCATGGGTCCGATCCTGATCCTGACCTTCACCTTGTGGCTGGGATGGCTGCCGGGCGGTGGCTGGAATGGCGGCCAGTGGCCGTACCTGATCATGCCCGTTATCGCGCTTGCAACCTCATACATGGGGTCCATTGCGCGGATCACGCGGTCATCGATGTTGGAAGTTCTGAACTCGAACTTTATCCGCACGGCCCGCGCCAAAGGTCTGCCGACAAGAACCGTGATCTGGCGCCATGCACTGAAACCAACCTTGCTGCCCGTCGTGTCTTATCTGGGTCCGGTTTTCGTCTACGTTCTGACCGGTTCGGTCTTTGTGGACATCTATTTTTCGACCGGTGGATTGGGGCAGGCCTATGTGGGGTCCGCGCTGTCGCGCGACTATGCCGTGCTGTTAGGGGTCACGATCCTGTATGGCGTCCTGACCGTTCTCGTAAACCTGCTGACCGACCTGGCCTATGCCTGGTTCGATCCGAAAATCCGTTACTGAGGGGCTGGCAATGCTTGGTAAATCACAAAAAGCCGCCCACCTGGCCGAAGATATCACCGATTACACGGTCATTCAGGGGCGTTCACTTTGGCAGGACGCACGGATGCGTTTTGTTCGCAACAAGGCTGCCATGGCGAGTCTGTTCATTCTGGCTATGATCGTTTTGTTCACGATCATTGGCCCCTACTTTGCCGTTTGGAGCAACGAGGAAATCGACTGGAACGTCATGGGCGACGCACGCGGCATGGGAATGCCGTCCGCAGAGACTGGACATTTCTTCGGCGTCGACGATCTGGGGCGCGATCTATACAGCCGCATCATTCAGGCGACGACGACATCGCTGCTGGTGGGTCTGATCGGTGCCGCGACCGCTTTGATCGTCGGTACATGTTACGGTATTGCCGCAGGGTATATCGGTGGCCGCACCGATGGTGTGATGATGCGCTTCGTCGATATCCTGCTGGCCATTCCGGCAACTCTGGTCATCATCCTGTTGCTGGTTGTCGCGGGTCGATCATTCGTCATGCTGTTCATCGCACTTGGTGCGGTTGGTTGGCTGACGATGGCACGAATTGTCCGGGGGCAAACCCTGACCCTGAAGAACCGAGAGTTTATCGAGGCCGCACGTGCGGCTGGGGTCAGCGAATTCACCATCATGTATCGCCATATCCTGCCCAACCTTCTTGGCGTGGTGATTGTGTATGCTTCGCTTCTGGTGCCTGAAATGATCCTGACCGAAAGTTTCATCTCGTTCCTCGGCCTTGGGATTTCCGAACCCTATACCTCTCTGGGTCGATTGATCGCCGAAGGGGCCGGGACGATGGGCTATGGCACGCTGTGGCAGTTGTTGTTCCCACTGACATTCTACGTCGCAATCATCATCACCATGTTCTTCATAGGTGATGGCTTGCGCGACGCTCTGGACCCGAAGGATCGCTGATATGAGCCTGTTTTCCGTAAAAGACCTGAGCGTCCAGTTCAACACCGCCGACGGCGTTGTAGAGGCCGTCAAAGGCATCAGTTTTGACATCAATCCAGGCGAATGCCTGGGCATCGTGGGCGAAAGTGGGTCCGGCAAAAGCCAGACATTCATGGCCGCGATGGGCCTGCTGCCACCTGCCGGGCAGGCAACCGGTTCCGCCATGCTGAACGGTCAGGAAATTCTGAACCTGCCGGTCAACAAGCTGAACCAGATCCGTGGCGACGATGTCGGCATGATCTTTCAGGATCCCCTGACCGCCCTGACCCCGCACCTGCGGATCGGTCAGCAGATGCGCGAAGTTCTACAGGTTCACGAGGGGCTGCAAGGATCGGCCGCTCGGGCACGTTGCCTGGAATGGCTGAACCGTGTTCGCATCCCTGAGGCTAAACGGCGTTTGGATCAGTATCCACATGAGCTGTCGGGCGGTATGCGGCAGCGGGTCATGATTGCAATGTCTATGCTGTGTAATCCAAAGCTGTTGATCGCGGATGAACCGACAACGGCGCTGGATGTGACCGTTCAGGCAGACATTCTGGACCTGATGGTACGCCTGCAAAAGGACGAAGGCACCGCGATTGCGCTGATTACACATGACATGGGTGTCGTGGCCCGAATGTGCGACCGCGTTCAGGTCATGCGGCTGGGTCAATTCGTTGAGGCCGGCGAGACTCGTGAAATCTTCCGGGCGCCTAAACACGACTACACCAAGACTTTGCTGGCCGCGATGCCACGCATCGACGCCGGTGACGCACCCAAGGCGCTGGAAAAAGTCGATGAGCCGCTGCTGAAAGTCGACGACGTCAAAGTGCACTTCCCAATCCACGTCTCGGGCGGTTTGTTCGGGCATAAAGTACCTTTGAAAGCCGTCGATGGTGTCAGTTTTGACATCCGCAAGGGCGAAACATTGGGAGTTGTGGGCGAGTCTGGTTGCGGAAAGTCCACTCTGGCACGGGCCGTCCTGCAGTTGATCGAACCCAGTGCGGGAAATGTCAGTTGGCTGGGTCATCCCATTGTCGGACTTAGAAGGGCCGAGTTGAACAAGTACCGCAAGGACTTGCAGATCGTGTTCCAGGATCCACTGGCCAGCCTTGATCCGCGTATGACCATCTCGGCCTCAATTGCGGAACCGCTGAAGACCTATCGCCATGACCTGACTGAGCGGGAGCGCAAGAAGCTGGTCGCCGAAATGATGGAACGGGTCGGCCTGAAGGCCAACATGATCAACCGCTACCCGCACGAGCTTTCGGGCGGTCAGAACCAGCGCGTCGGCATTGCGCGAGCGATGATCAACAAACCCAAGCTGATCATCTGCGACGAAGCTGTGTCGGCGCTGGACGTATCGATTCAGGCCCAGATCGTGGAGTTGCTTCGCGAGTTGCAGCAAGAGTTCGGTCTGTCGATGATCTTTATCAGCCACGACCTCTCGGTCGTACGAGCGGTATCGAACCGGATCATGGTGTTGTATCTGGGCCGGATCGTGGAATTGGGTGACGGAGAAGTGATCTGTTCTGATCCGATCCACCCCTACACGAAATCGCTGATCTCGGCCGTGCCAATTCCGGACCCAGACGTAGAGCGCAGTCGCACACGCCTGAAACTGCCGGGCGAGCTGCCCTCACCGATGGATCCGAAAGCCGCGTTGCGTTTCCTCCCAAGTCGTTTGGCGGCTGGTGAAAATGACTATGTTCCTCTGTTGAGTGAAGTGAAGCCCAATCATTTTGTGGCCGAGCACGACCCGCTTGAGGCGATCATGGCAAAGGCATAAACCAGCCTGCCCCGAAGCAAGTAATTGCCTTCGGGGCAGGTTCTATTTTTGGGTGTTTCGGCGACTCACTTTTGTTTCCTCATTGCGCCCAATACGTGCAAATTCACCTACTTTGCCCCAGAATCGACAACTTCAAAGGTTAAGTTTCAGCCAGCATGAGCAGAGCATTTTGACTTCCGATTTTAATGGTGGCACGATTTCTCCGAGTTGACCGGCATTGCCTATTTACGTTGATTGTTCTCACCGCGCGCAATATGAAGTGGCGTCAACAAAGCACTTTAGTACGGACAAGACTTTTTGCTGAGAGGTAGCATGGCACGTAAGGTTACAAAGGCGATTTTCCCAGTTGCGGGTCTTGGTACTCGTTTTCTGCCCGCGACAAAATCGGTACCTAAGGAAATTATGACCCTGGTCGATCGCCCGCTGGTTCAATACGCAATCGACGAAGCTCGGGCGGCCGGGATTACCGAATTCATTTTTGTAACGTCCCGCGGAAAGTCAGCGCTTGAGGACTATTTTGACCACAACCAAATCCTTGAACAAACGCTTAAGGAAAAAGGCAAAGACGACCTGTTGGAAACGCTAAATGCGACCAACATGGAAAGCGGGGCTATCGCCTATATCCGGCAACACAAAGCTTTGGGCTTGGGTCACGCCGTGTGGTGCGCACGCCGCCTGATTGGAGACGAACCATTTGCGGTCATGCTGCCCGACGACGTCATCGCAGGGGAAAAGCCCTGCTTGCAGCAGATGATAGAAGCCTATGAAGAAACCGGCGGCAATATGGTTGCCACCATGGAAGTTCCCCCGGAAAAGACAAGCTCCTACGGCGTTTTGGATGTGGGCGATAACATCGGAACATCGGTGCGCGCGCGCGGCATGGTCGAGAAACCGAAACCCGAGGAAGCACCGTCCAATCTGGCGGTAATCGGTCGTTACATTCTGCGCCCATCGGTTCTGTACAACCTTAACCAGAACAAATTGGGCAGTGGCGGCGAGATTCAACTGACGGACGCAATCGCCGAAGATATCAGAAACGGTGTCCCGGTCTTCGGATACAAATTCGACGGCCAGCGGTTTGACTGCGGGTCCAAAGCGGGCTTCCTGCAGGCAACCGTCGCGTTTGCACTGGCGCGCGATGACCTTCGAGAGGATTTGCAGAAATACCTGCACGACGTTGTCGCCACGGGTCAGGCAGCCCAGTAACCAGGGGTTGTGGCCTCGAAAACGAGGCAAACGGTATCGAATTAAGGGCAAACTGCAGGCATTGCAGTTTGCCCTTTTCTTTCGGTGTGGATCAAAGGCCCTGGGGTGATTGGAAAGCCCTTCGCTTAGGCAAAATATTGGTACGACATTAACCGAGCGTTCGTCCCGGTCAGGCGGGGTTCATGTGAGGCGAGGCAGTCTGGCGCGCAACGCAATTGTCGATCCGACAACCAACGGAGAATGCCCTTTGTCCCAAAACTCGCCCAGATTGAACCTGCCATTCCTGCAACCGTCGCGAGCGCAAAAGCACGTCACACATAATGAAGCCCTGAGACGCCTTGATCTGGTCGTCCAGCTTTGCATTGAGTCTACTAATGCCTCAACCCCGCCCGCAGTTCCGGCGCAGGGTGAGCTTTATGCCCTTGGGTCGACGCCCTCCGGCGATTGGTCGGATCATGCGGGAGAACTTGCAGCTTGGTTAGACAATGGCTGGCATTTCATAGCGCCCAAATCGGGCTGGCGCGCGTGGGACCGGGAGAATAATCGTCAGACAATTTGGGACGGGTCGGCATGGGTCGAACCCCCGACCACGACGCAGAACCTGCCAGGCGTCGGAATTGCCACCGGGCACGACACGACCAATCGTCTGTCAGTGCGCGCGCCGGCAACCTTGCTAAGCCACGAGGGTGCCGGGCATCAACTGAAGATCAATAAGGCAAATGCGGGTGAGACCGCATCCCTTTTGTTTCAATCCAACTGGACCGGACATGCGGAAATGGGTCTGTCCGGTAGCACAGGCTTTTCCATCAAGGTCTCGCCGGATGGGAATAATTGGTCCGAAGCGCTGAGCTTTGATCCAACGTCCGGGGTGGCCTCTGGCACGGCCGTGCAAAACAGCGCGGAAGATACAACTGCGGGCCGTCTGATGCGGGCTGACTATGGCTATGGGCCCGGAAATCTTTTGGGGGCGGTCACGCAAAGCGGCGGAACCCCAACCGGCGCTGTGATTGAAAGAGGAGCCACACCGAGTGGTGATTTCGTCCGGTTTGCTGATGGTACCCAGATTTGCACCGCTTCACTGGATGCAACGACCAGCACAAACACCGAAGGTGCACTGTATGCGAGCTCGTCTGCAACATGGGTTTTCCCGGCTGCCTTTGCTACTGGCACCAACCCGGTAATCAGCGGCAGTGGGGGCGCGATCAACAGGTTCATGGGCTTTGATGAACCGTCCGATACTCAGGTCGTGTACAAAGTTCTTTCGTCTGCTTCTGACGCGACGGCTTTACCTCCAACGGCCATAGCAATTGGCCGCTGGTTCTGATCCGCCAGACTACCCGGATCTGTGTCCGGGCGGTCACTTCGCGCGAAGTTCTGCCTCGGGTTGTTCCAGAAACCAGGCATAGGTTTCGCGAATACCGTCTTCGATCCTGATAGTCGCGCGCCATCCCATGTCGGCCAGCCGGGAAACGTCCATCAGCTTTCGCATGGTACCGTCCGGCTTGCTGACGTCTTGCGTAATCCGCCCAGTGAACCCGGTGATCTTTGCAATCATCGCTGCCAGTTCCGCGATTGAGATATCTTCACCACATCCCACGTTGATATGGCTCAGCATGGGTTGGGTATTTGCCTCATATGCAGCACGGCGCAGGTCCATTACGAACAAAGACGCCTCAGCCATGTCGTCAACATGCAGAAACTCGCGCCGGGGCTTACCTGTGCCCCAGATGACAACTTCTTCCAGATCATCCCGGCGTGCCTCGTGAAATCGGCGGATCAGGGCGGGTAGGACGTGACTGTTTTCTGGGTGAAAACTATCGCCTGGTCCGTACAGGTTTGTCGGCATCACGGAACGATAGTCGACGCCGTACTGCCGATTGTAGCTTTCACACAGCTTGATTCCGGCAATCTTTGCCACGGCATAGGGTTCGTTTGTCGGCTCTAGCACACCTGTCAGCAGGGCATCTTCGCGCATTGGCTGCGGCACAGCGCGCGGATAGATGCAGGAACTGCCCAACTGCAGCAGGTTTTTGACCCCCGCGGCAAACGCCTGATGGATCACGTTGCACTCAATCATCAGGTTTTTGTAAATGAAATCAGCCGGGTAGGTGTTGTTGGCATGGATACCGCCGACTTTAGCCGCCGCTAGAATGACAACGTCTGGGCGCTCGGCCTGCATGAAATCGGCGACAGCGGCTTGATTGGTCAGATCAAGTTCCGCACGGGTCCGTGTTACAAGTTCCAGCGCCTCACCTGATGCCTGACGGTCTTGCAAGCAACGCAGGATTGCGCCGCCGACCATGCCGCGATGCCCGGCGACGTAGATCTTGCGCATGCCCCCCGCCTCAGCCATTTTCGAGCGTGACCGGTAATTCGTAACCATGCTGTTTTAGCAAGGCATGCCGTTTGGCTGTCTTCAGGTCCTCGGTGATCATTTCAACGCACATCTGCTGAACGGTCAGTTCCGGCTCCCATCCCAGTTTGTTTTTGGCGTTCGAAGGATCGCCAAGCAATGTTTCCACTTCGGCCGGGCGGAAATATTGCGGGTCGATGCGCATGATCACGTCACCAGTTTTCAATGCAGGTGCACTATCGCCTTCGAAGGATTTGACTGTGGCGATTTCATCGACGCCTGTGCCTGAGAATTCAAGCGTCACGCCCAGTTCAGCGGCGGACCATTCGATGAATTGCCGCACTGAATACTGTACACCCGTTGCGATAACGAAATCCTCGGGGGCGTCCTGTTGCAGCATCAACCATTGCATCCGGACGTAATCCTTGGCGTGCCCCCAGTCGCGCAGGCTGTCGATGTTGCCCATATACAGGCAGCTTTCCAGACCTTGTGCAATGTTGGAGAGACCACGGGTGATCTTGCGCGTCACAAAGGTTTCGCCCCGGCGTGGGCTTTCATGATTGAATAGGATACCGTTGCAGGCATACATGCCATACGCTTCGCGGTAGTTCACTGTAATCCAATAGGAATACAGCTTGGCCACCGCGTAAGGGGAACGCGGATAAAACGGCGTTGTCTCGCGCTGCGGCGATTCTTGGACCAATCCGTACAGTTCAGACGTGGACGCCTGATAAAAGCGTGTCTTTTTCTCAAGACCCAGAAACCGGATCGCCTCTAGCAGACGCAAGGTACCAATCGCGTCCACATCAGCGGTGTATTCCGGCGATTCAAAACTGACCGCCACATGGGACTGGGCACCAAGGTTGTAAACCTCGTCCGGCTGAACCTCCTGAATGATGCGTGTCAGGTTCGAGGTATCACTCAGGTCACCATAATGCAGGTGCAGGCGCGGATTTGGCACATGCGGGTCCTGATAAATGTGATCAATACGCTGCGTGTTAAACGAAGACGCACGGCGCTTAATCCCGTGGACTTCATACCCTTTTTCCAGCAAAAGCTCGGCAAGATAAGATCCATCCTGCCCCGTAATACCAGTCACCAATGCCGTTTTTGTCATAGCCGAGATCCGAGAGTATCTGATTTGCTTTTGCAGTTTCAGAAACAGCAATATACCCCTGAATGCAACCCTACGCCGCCGTCAGGCTTTGATTTCACAGACGTTGGATACCATTGGCGCAAGCGTTTCAGGACGACGCATATAACGGCACGGATCCCTTTGCGCCTTCCGCCAGAGCTTTGCTTTGATCGTTGCGAACCTTTTCATACAGCGCCAACGCGTCCGCAGAAAACAACTCGGTTGGAGGCTGGACATGAACGAAGTTGTTTTGGCCATCCTGACCGCGCGCCAGCATTGCATAGTCGCGTTCTGCCACCAGTTGTTTGGCATTCGGGTTGAGATATCGGATCGCAAGACCAATGCGCCGGTCATCGGATTGATTGGGACCAGATCCGTGGATCGTCAGCCCATGATGCAGCGATATTTGCCCCGGTGCCAGTTCGATGTGGGTTTTATCTTCCTCAGCGACATCCACAGCAACCTCTTGGCCGCGCGACAGAAGATTGGTGTCTGAATACGTATCCTTATGAGGAAGGATCGGTTTCTTGTGACTGGCACGCACAAAATCCATACATCCACTTTCAACCGTTGCCGGAGACAAGGCGATCCACGCAGTGATCTGATCCGGAGTTTCGCCCATTCCCCAATAGGTTAGATCCTGATGCATGCCTACGGTATGAGCTGTGCGTGGCTCTTTGATAAAGAATTCAGCTGACCAGACCAAAATATCCGGACCCAATACACCCTCAACCACATCCAAAACGCGGGGATCCGTCGCGACACGCGCCGCAAGCGGCATTACTAGATGTGCGTTGACCCGTTTATAGGTGTTCAACGGCAAGGGCAGATCCGCGTCAAGCCACTCCTGCTCGATCCGCTCAAGCTCAGCGCGGGTTTCGGCGGCCTCCTTTTCGGAAAAGATGGTCAGCGGAAAAAGAAACCCATCCTCCCAATATTTGTCGGATTGCGCCTGGCTAAGTACGACGTCGCGCGTTGGGGTGTTTTCAGACATCTGGTATGCCTTCTCGAAAACTTGCTTTCCCAGAGTTTTACCCTGCGCTGCCCGCAGGGCGCTTATCCTACCTGCGACGATAAGTTCAACTTTGCTTTTGGGGCAAGTCACCTCGCGTTTCATTTCTGAAACGCTCTCGTGCTTTCAAAACTCCGGCCTGATCCACACGGATCAGACCCTGTGATTAGATTGAGAGCACAGCTAAACCCTCCCGGATCAAACGCATCGCACGAACGCTAAATACCAAATTTCACTTTTCAACATCCCAGCTGAGCAAAAAAGCTCCTGTGCTGCCTGCATTTACCAGCCCGCCGCCACCGCCGCAGCGGATAACAAGGGTGTTCGGGTCTATGATCTCGGGCTGATCGCTATAGGCAATCCAGCCACTTCCCGGCACCGTATACAGCCCGTCGGGCTGGGGTTCCGAGTAATAGCCCTGGACCTGAACAACGCCAACGGCACCGGCGAACGGCCCGGCTTCCAGACGCTCGGCCCTGATCCCGTCGCGTGTTGGCTGCCCGACGACTCGGACAAGATGACCCGGCGACAGATGCTGCGGTTCAAGCCCACTGACAACACTTGCCCCGATCACTGTTCGGGCCTGAAGGTCAGGTCCCAGATACGTGCCCGACAACCGCGCCTGATGCCCATTTACATGGATGCTGCCCAGATGGGTGATCGTGCCCACGATACCGGTGCCGATAATGCCACCTTCTCGATCCGTTTCAACTTTGTCTTCGGTCTATATCGAGACAGGCAGCCAAGACACCATGAAAAACACCGCGAGCACACGAAGAAACACACCCATACTTACTCATCCTCTTTCGGGTTTCTACTTTGCGCTTTCTGCGGCGAAGGCAGGACAAAAGCGCCCATTGCAAACCGACCGCTGTGATCGCCATCACTGTCTTTATCCTGCAGCTCGCGGGCCAGGAAATTGACCTCTTGCAGCAGCGCTTGCGCCCGGTCTGACGAGAATTGACGCAACTCTTCAATCGATTCAGACGACAGATGAGAATACCGCACAGCACGGTCAAAATTGTGTGGGGCATCCGGTTCTGCCAGCAGGTTCTGTGTTGCCACTGCCAAATGTGCAGACAGCGCCGCCTCGTAGGCCGCCACTTGTTCAGCGCTGCCCGCAGAATGAAGAAAGGCTTGGGACAATAGGCGAAGCTTGCCTTTTCCGACCTGTTCCACATTCTTTGGATCGACCAAGGTTTCCAGAACGTTACCTGGGGTCATGTCCACACGCGCGGGTTGCAACGATCCGCCTCAATCGGCGTGATCGACCGAACGCATTGAACACACAACTCATGCACGAGGTGCTGACCGCCGCCACCGAATTCGACAAAGACCCCGGCATCGGGTGCCTGATCCTGACAGGCAATGACCGGGCCTTTGCCGCCGGCGCAGATATCAGTGAGCTTGCGGTACAGACCTACGCGACAATGCAGGCGAGCGATTACTTCGCCGAATGGGACAAGTTTGCGGGACTGAGTCTGCCTAAGGTTGCAGCGGTTAGTGGCCACGCCCCTGGCGGCGGATGTGAAGTTGCTCTGATGTGTGACGTCATTCTGGCCTCGGACACTGCCAAATTCGGCCAACCCAAATTCAAAATCGGCTGCATTCCCGGCATTGGTGGCACGCAAAGGCTTACGCGGTTAATCGGTCGTGCCAGAGCTATGGACATGATCTTGACCGGGCGCATGATTGACGCGTCAGAGGCCTTGCAGATGGGTCTGGTCAGTCGCTGGATACCTTATCGGACACCGCGCGAGAGGTGGCCGAAACCATTGCAGATTACGCTGATGATATTATCGGTATGGCGCGCACCTGCGTAAACATAGCCGACCAGAGCACACTTGAATCGTGTGCGCGGTTCGAGCGGCAGATGTATCACGCGCTTTATGGATTGCCGGCCCAACAAGAAGGCATGAATGCCTTTCTGAAAAAGCGAAAACCGCAGTTCAGGCGCAGGACCCGGTGATCTTATCCCGCATCGTCAATCACCGCTCGAGAAACGAGCGGTGATATGACCAGTCTTTTCACTTCAGTGCGTTTTCCCAGCCGTGCTATACTCAAAGTCTGAAACCTTGCGGGCCATGGATTCAGAATCCACAACCAGGTTCGCAAAAATAGTTTCGACCCATGACAAAGCGCCTGAAGTCAGCAAAAACGTCTCGGGAATAACGATCCATTCGCCAATCCACATACCACCCGACCGTTCATGTTGATGGGTGGTGAATTCGCCGATTTGCTCGGCCCGCTGTCGTCCAAGCCGGGCGACGGCCTCTCCGAATTCTGACGCGCGCTGGTTCTGTTTGTGCGCCATGGCCGAAGACGCGCCTTTACCGGCTTCATGCACCTCGGACCATTCGGAAATATCCGATGAAGACAACAGATTGACATTATGCGAGATTTTGCACAGCGTCGCACACAGCCCTCCCAGCGCAGTTACAACATCGGCAAGCCCGTCACGGGCATTTTGCCAATGGGGTTCAACTACATTCAGACCCAAAGTGGCTGCCACGCCTTCCTTTATGCGATGTCCGGTCCCGTTTTCGTATCCGCGCAGATCCCCAACAGGGCCACCCATCTGGACATTCAGTCCGCGAACGCCTGCTTCTTCCAACGCTTGTGCACGCCGCTGCAGTTCAACTTTCCAGACGGTCAGTTTGGTTTCAGCCCGAATAGGCAAGGCATGCTGTCCATTCGTGCGACCGATCATGATAGTATCACCAAGCTGATCGATGTGTTGCTCAATAGCGGTGGTCAGTCTTTGCAGCCCGGTCTGGATGTGCTCCAGACCGATCTTCATTTTAAGGGCCAGAGCGGTGTCCATAATGTCCTGCGTTGTCGCCCTGTAGTGCACCTGTGTCGCGTGCTCACCGACCTGCCTTCGCAATTGTTCGACAAGACCAACGATCGGGCGCCCGACAAGCATCATGTCTTCGTGCAACCGCTCGGTGTCCAGATTGCAAACTGACACCGCATCCAATGCATCTGCAGCCTCTTGCGGGATCTGGTTTTCTAGCGCCTGGTGACGGGCCAGCGTCTGTTCAACCTTCAACCAGGCCGAGATCGTGGCGTGTTCCGACCAGACGGACCGCATATCGGCGCTGGAAAAGCAGTCGCGGTAAAGGGAGTGCTCAAGCATCTTCCAACGCTCCCTTTGCGATCTTGCGCTCTTTCATGATCCCACGGACGCGGAAGGCAATTGCCCCTGCGCCAATGACCAGAAAGGCCAAAGCGATTGGACGTTCAACGAAGATCAGGGCGCCACCATCCGACATCAACAACGACTGACGGAATGTCTCTTCAGCACCTTTGGCCAGCACGAACGAAATGACAAATGCCGCTACGTTGAAGTCGTATTTCCGCATCAGCCAGCCAGCAAAGCCCGCACAGGTCATGACCGTGACGTCAAACATTGATCCACGTGCAGAGTAAGCTGCGACAAACGCGGTCAGGAAGATCAGCGGGTACAGGACATTGGTCGGGATCTTCAGGATAATTCGCGCAACCTGAGTGGCGCCGAAGTAACCGATCAGACCATAGGCCACGATGCCCAGCATCCCGCAGGCGAACAGTTTGTAGACCAGCTCCTTGTCGGTCAGGAACAGGGTTGGTCCTACCTGGATGCCGTGGATCAGGAAAACACCCAAAAGGATCGCACCAATCGTAGACCCCGGGATGCCCAGCGTCAGCAGCGGGGCCATCGACGGACCGGACACCGCGTTGTTTGCAGCTTCGGGTGCTGCGACACCTTCCAGCGCGCCCTTGCCCCACTTCTCGGGATTTTTGGCGCGGCGTTTGCCTTCACCGTACGAAATGAAGGCCGCAATAGCCGAACCCAAACCTGGGAGCACACCGATACCTGCACCGATGAAGCCTCCACGGAACGCATGAGGCAAGCAAGGTTTATACTCTTCCCATGTCAGGCTGTTGCCGTCTTCCGTGCTTTTATTTTGTTTGGTTTCACCGGTTGCTTTGCGGCGCGTTTCCAATTGGGCAAAAACCTCGCCCAAAACGAATACACCGATCATCAGGGGTACAAGGCCAATCCCGTTGGACAAGTCAAACGAGCCAAAGGTATAGCGCTCTTCGCTTGAGATTGGGTCCAATCCGACCATAGCGATCAAAATACCCATCAGGGCAGATGCTAATCCTTTGACGATTGAGCTGCCGATGACCGAACCGATGACCACGAAGGCTGCAAAGTAGATTGCAAAGGTTTCGGGCGGGCCAAGCTTTAGGGCGATAGCCGCAATGAAACCGACACCAACGACCAGCAGGATATCCCCCATGAGGTCACCGATGACTGATGATATGGTCGCGACCTTCATCGCCTTGCCAGCCTGGCCGGCGCGTGCAAGGGGATAACCGTCAATCTGTGTCGCGGCACTGGCTGCAGTGCCCGGCGTGTTGAACAAAATTGCCGCGATCGAGCCGCCATAGCGACCGGACTTACCGATCACATACAGGAAGGCGAGCGCGAATAGTGGTGACATGTAAAAGGTGATGGGCAGCAGCATGGCAATCGCTGCCGATGCGGTCAGACCGGGCGTGGCCCCAACGACCATGCCCACAGCTGCGGCCAGCACGATGGCAAACAGCAAACTGGGGTCGGTTATGACCGAAAGAAGTGCGGGAAAAATTTCCATGACGATTTACCCCTGTATCCAGCTGAGCAGGTCAAAGACCTCGCCATAAGGCGGGTACACACCAAGCAGCACAAAAAAGATGAGGTGGAAGATCAACGGGCACAGAACGACGGCAACCGCCAGACCGATCCAGCTTCGAACTCCGAAGAAGTACAAAACAACCGGCGCAGCGATCGCCGTTGGCAAAAGATAGCCAAACCAGCGGAATGACTGCTGATAGATCAGGGCGATGATGAACAGACCAATGATCTGCAGGGTTGCGCCGTTATCCTGTTCCTGACCGGTATCGCCAGCCGGTTGACGGACGGCGCCTAACAGTAACAGGCCGGACAGAAACAGCAGTGCGATGGATGCTGAAAATGGTACGATACCAGCCCAGGTATCCCCCGGTGAAGCTGCTGGCACTTGCCAGGCGCCCCAAATGGCAACGATGGAAATAAGGGCAAGCACAAGGCCTTCTGCATAGGCGCGCATATCGTTCCTCCCTGATTGCGTTAGGTACAAAAAGGCCGGGGGAAGAATATCCACCCGGCCCCGAGGACTTTAGTTGGTCAGACTTTCGACCAGGGGAGCGGCGTCCTCTTTCATGGCGGACAGCGTTGTTTTTGCGTCCGCACCATTCTGATAGACCGGGCCTGTTCCGCGCGAGGCCAGCAGTTCGGCAAATTCAGGTTTCGCGGCGATCTGCTCCAGCGCAGTTTCCATCGCGGCAACAACCTCGGTCGGTGTGCCCTTCGGGGCGAACACGAGCACTGGCGAAGATACAGCGGCAAACGGAATGCCCAGTTCGCCAAACGCAGGCACGTCTTTCATGATGCCATCACGTTCTTGGCTGTTAACTGCGAGGGCGCGAAGCTGCTCTTCAAATCCTGCGAGCTGCTGAACACCCAGGAAACCAAAGTCCGCTTGTTCACCGATCAGTGCAGCACGGGTCGGTCCGCCACCTTTGAACGGTACATCCTGAGCTTCGATATCATTACTGGCCAGGAAGCCCATGCCGCCAACGTGGTGGAAGCCTCCGCGACCCGAATGGGCCCAACGCAGTTGACCGGGGTTGGCTTTGGCCGCGTCGATCACGTCCTGAACAGACTCGAACGGGCTGTTCAGTGGCACCATCAGCGACGTTTGCAGCTGACCGACCTGAGCAACAAACTCAAAGCTGTCCAGCGCATCGATTTCGGTGTCACGTGTCATTGTCGACAACAGGAACGAACCGCCCGAAGTCATCATCAATGTATAGCCGTCAGGGCGTGCACCCACGACCGAGTTCGCACCATTCAGACCGCCCGAACCGGGTTTGTTCACGACGACTACTGGAACGTCCAGAATGCCTTCGGCTGCTGCCGAAATAGCGCGGGCATAAGCGTCTGTACCGCCGCCAGCTTTGTAAGGAACAACCAGGTTGATCGGGCGCTTCGGCCAGTCGGCTGCGAAACTTGCTGTTGCTGTTGCAGCCACGGTTACTGCCCCCAGAACAGCAGTGAGAATTGTTCTACGCTTCATAGCATCCTCCCTAAGATGCGATCAAAATTAGCTAAAATTCAGTGTTAATAAAAATGCAAAGATGTTATCTTATCTTGCAAATTAGTAAAGAGTCCACCTGATGAATATCAAAGCCCTTCGCGCCTTTCGTGCCACCCTTTCCGAAGGAACGCTGGTTGCTGCATCTGAAATTCTGCACCTGAGTCAGCCTGCAATCAGCCGACTGATTTCCGGGCTTGAGGCAGAATTGGGCCTGATCCTGTTTGACCGCAGCGGCCGCAACTTGACTCCGACACGCGAAGGGTTGGCATTCTACCGCGAAGCCGGGCGTATCCTGGACAACCTTGATGAAGTGCCCCGCATCGCTGCAGAGATTAAAGCCGGACGTACGGAAACACTGCGCGTGGTCACGATGCCGCGTATCGCACGGGCAATTTCGGCGCCTGCACTTGCGATGTTTTTGCAAGCCCACCCTGATACAAACGTAACCCTGGACATCCGGGCGCGGCGAGAGGCCAGCAAATGGCTTGCCGGACGTGAATATGACATCGGCATCGGGGCATTGCCGGTCGAGCATCCGGGCGTCAGGACAAAACCTCTGCTGCGAGTCCGGGCGCAGGCCGTTTTGCCTGTTGCGCATGCATTGTCTGATCGCAAGTCGGTAACCGCCACTGATCTTGCCCGCGAGCCGGTCATTCGGCTGATGAACGGCCTTTTATTGCGCGAACAGCTTGATGACATCTTCCGGTCTGCGGGCGTCAATCCCAGACATACCTGCGAAGTCGCGGCGTCCCAGCTTGCCTGCTCGCTTGTCGCGGAAGGCGCCGGTATAACCATTGCTGACGAGTTGGTCGCAGCACAGGAAACAAAAGAACGTTTGGCCCTAGTTCCGATCGCACCAGAGCGTTGGATGACCTTTGGTTTGTTGTACCCCGCGACGCAGGAGAAATCTCAGGCACTTCAGGATTTTGAGGACGTTCTGTTTTGGCAGGCGTCCGAGCTATGCAAGAACAGCACAACTTTGTCTCTTGCCTGACAGTCGTTGTCAGGCGGATCTAGGTCCATGTCCCATGTCCGGAATAGGCAAACGCAACGATTGCAACGGCGCCGATGCTCAAGCATCTTGAAACCCCCGATCCACGATCATTCATGGGCTGCGCGAATTGCGTGGCGCAGCTGACGGACACCAAAATGAAAAAGTTGAGCGCAATCGTCGCAGACAGCCGGGTCATCAATTTACCCGATAACAATAGCAGACGGCTTCATATGACCAACTTGATGAACAAGCACGGCATCAGTTTTTCATTTTCAGAAGGCAGCGCCGGACAAAGCCATGCCTTAAACTGCGCCCGCGCCCACCTTGCAGCGCTTGAGTCACTCAAAACGTTCCCGGCATTGGTTCTGGAGGACGATGTCTCCGCGTTGACCGAAGACCTGACCATTCCTGAAATTCCAAAAGATGCGGACGTCGTTTATTTGGGGGTTTCGCCCTTCGGCTGCTTTCCCTGGACACGTCGCTATGTTCAACGTTTCAGCCACCGCGCGCATTACAACCTTGCACTCGCTTCGATTGAGAACAGTAATTGGCTGAGGCTGCATTCTATGGCCGGTGCAATAGCTATTCTCTATGTGTCACCAGCAGGTCTGGATGCGTGGCGGTATTCCATGCGGGCGGCCATAAAACGGAGTAAGCCGTTTGATGTGTTCACCGCCTACAAGATGACTTCCCTGAACGTTTATGCGCCCCACCGCCCCGTTTTTTACGAAGATCCCAGTCTGCAGCGCCCACTTAAGCATGTTACCCCGGAACAAAGACTGCGATGGACGACAACACCCTTGTCGCCAGTCAAAGAAGGCACAGTCGTCACTATTCCCACCAAAGGCGGTGCAATGCGCGCTCAGGCTGAAGTGTGCGGAGATAACCGTCTTGAATGGTCACTGCTTCAATGAGGTCGGGAAAGGGGTATTCTCAGGTTGCTGGCCACGCAATGTCAGGGTCTTTAAGTGCGATGCGCTTGCTGTTACCACCTTCGATACAACGCTTGGACTTGCAGATAGCATCCAAGTCGGAGGGCTTGAGATTTTTGATGCTCCTTTGCAAGGAACCCAACGTCTTTTCAGCAAAACCTTGCAACCGATTGCAAATCCGACGCAATAGGGCGTAGTATTTTCCCATGAATTTGACTGAAAGCCATCCCCGAACCCATCGGTGCCAGCTATGAGTGTGACCCTCAAAGAAGTGGCCGCACTGGCCGGTGTATCTCGCTCTGCCGTATCGCGGACCTTTACCGAAGGCGCGTCCGTATCACCAAAGACACGTAGCAAGGTGGAGAAGGCTGCAGCTGAACTGGGGTACAGCCCAAACGCGTTGGCTTCTTCGCTGACAACCGGACGCACCAAGTTGATCGGTTTGATTTCTAACAACTTCCACAACCCCATTTTTCTTGAGGTCTTTGACCAGTTCACTCGCGCTTTGCAGGAACGCGGCCTGCGTCCGCTGATCGTGAACCTGACCGACGAAACCGAGCCGACAAATTCGGTCCGAATGCTGCGGCAGTATTCTGTGGATGCTGCCATCGTCGCCTCATCAACCTTGCCCCCCAGCTTTGCCAAGGCGTTCCACGATGCAGGTGTTCCGGTAGTGCACACTTTCGGTCGATCTGCGACGTCAACTGAGGTGCATGTTGTAGGCATAGACAACGTTGAATGCGGACGCATGGCCGCGCGCGAGCTGTCGTCGCGGGGGTATCGTCGTATCGGCTATCTGGGCGGCCCGAAAGATGCGACATCGGCGATGGATCGGTATCGCGGCTTCATGGAAGAAGTTGAAAAGCACCCGGAACTCGAAGTGACGCATTGCTTCGCAGGCGCCTATTCATTTGAAGCCGGGCGAGAAGAAATGCTTCAGCAACTGGCGGAAGGCCCTGCAGAAGGGTACTTTTGCGGCGACGATATTCTGTCCATAGGTGCCCTGTCCGCATTGTCCGATCACGGGCTGAAACCGGGCAAAGACATCGGCATCATCGGCCTGAACGACATGGAAATGTCGCGCTGGGAAAGCGTGGACCTGACGACGATTCATCAGCCGATCAAACAAATCATTACCGCATCCGTCGATCTGGTGGAAGAGATGCTGAAAGACCCCGAGCGTTACCCCGAGGCCCGTATTTTCCCCTGCCGTGTGATCGAGCGGGGCACATTGCGGCCCCGACCCTGATCAGCGAAACATCGGCGGGCGCGCGTCCGTCCATGCCCCGTTATTTTTCGCCGACGCCACTGCGGCATGCACAGCCGCGATCGACCGCACCCCGTCGGCAGGTGTCGGCAGACCATCACGGGCCTCTCCGCGAATAGCGTCGGCAAGATCCCAATAGATGTTGGCCACGGCCAGCGGGAACCCTTCGGGATGGGCAATCGCCACACGGGACAATCGCTGCGCGTCGTCGTGAAGACCGCCCTCGCCTTTTTCGATGATCTGCGTGCGGCCACCGACAGGCGTATAGATCAACTGATTGGGCTGCTCGGACGTCCAGCGAAGACCTCCGGTTTCGCCAAAGACCTGAATGTCAAACCCGTGCTGACGCCCAATTGCCACCGATGAGGTCCACAACCGCCCGACAGCACCGCCTTCGGTCCGGAAATTGACCATGGCGTCGTCCTCAAGTTCGCGGCTTGAAATCGTAGACGCCATATCTGCAGACAAGGTTTTGACTTCATCGTCACTGATGAAGCTGGCCATGTGCAGCGCATGGATACCGCAATCTGCGAACTGGCCAGACACGCCGGCCATCGCTGGATCATAGCGCCACCGCACCCGAGGGTTATCGGCGTCAGTCGCGTCGCCATGGTGGCCATGGCTGAAATTCGTCACAACCAGGCGAACCTTGCCAATATCCCCGGCGCGAACCATCGCGCGCGCCTGGCGCACCATCGGATAAGCGGAATAGCAATAGTTCACGGCACAAATCTTGCCCGAGGCCTCTGCGACGCGAACGATCTCTTGGCCCTCTTCCACGGTCATTGTCATTGGCTTTTCGCAAAGCACATTGAACCCGGCTTCAAGGAACGTTTTGGCAATCTCAAAGTGGGTGGAGTTCGGAGTGGCGATTGTCACCAGATCAACCCGGTCGGGACGGTCCTTTTCCCCGGCCAGCATTTCCTGCCAGTCGCCATAGGCGCGATCCGTCGCCACGCCAAGTCTTTGCGCATATTCCCGCCCAACATCGGGTCGGTGATCCAAAGCACCCGCAGCGAATTCAAACATCCCATCCGCCAACGCTCCTAACCGGTGTGCGGGTCCGATCTGACTGCCTTCACCACCACCAATCATGCCCCATTTCAGCTTTGCCATGGTTCTCGTCTCTCTTAGATGATCTCTTAGTTTTTGTGTTCAGACAGTGCTGACGTCCTGCCACTGCCGCTGCTCTGACGACTTTAGCGCCGCGGCAAGGACGCAGTTGACCTCATGCCCATCTCGGAATGTGGGCCAGATTGATTTGCCAGTGTGAATGGCCTCAAGAAAATCTTTGGCCTCAATGATGATCTGGTCCTGATAACCTGTTCCATGACCGGGGCCCTGACAGAAAGGCTCATAATCGGGGTGCGCCGGACCCGTCAGGATCTTAGTGAAACCCCTTTCTTCCTCTGGTCCTTCGCGTCGATAGAGCCACAGGGCGTTCTGATCTTCCTGATCGAACCGGATTGCGCCTTTGGTGCCTGTAATTTCATAGGCATAGCCCATCTTTCGCCCCGTCGCGATGCGGCTGACATAGATATTGCCCATCGCACCACCGGCAAACCGGCACATGATTTGCGCGTGGTCATCATTGGTAACGGTGCCGCCTGGGCGTTCACTATGAACCGTTTCCACTTCGGCCATAACCTCGACAATCGGACCGATCAGGGCCAAAGCACCGTTGATCATATGTGGGGCAAGATCCCCGATCGTGCCGTTGGCCATTCCGGACGTCCGCCATGTAGCCGGGGCGCCGGGGTCGGCATAGAAGTCCTCAGTATGCTCGCCGCGAAACCAGGTTATGTCCCCCAATTCACCGTTGGCTATCAACTGACGGGCAAACTGTGTTGCGGGCGTTCTGACGTAGTTGAACCCGACCATATTGGTGACGCCCGTTGCCTCGGCCGCGGCAACCATTGCGCGCCCATCATCCAAAGAAGATCCGAGGGGTTTTTCACACAACACAGGCTTGCCCAATGCCAATGCGGCCTCTGCAATCTGTCTGTGCGTTGTTTGAGGCGAGGCAATCACGACGGCATCAACTGCCGGATCATTGACCAGCATAGACCAATCCGAGGTCGCGCGACGAAAGCCGTAAGCCGCGCGGTATCGCTCGGCGCTTTCGGGCGTGGACGCACAAATCATCTCAAGTCGTGGCCGCAACGCTGTGTTGAACACTGCGCCTACGGCTGACATCGCGACTGAATGAGCTTTGCCCATATAGCCACCGCCGATTATTCCAATTCCGATTTCAGGCATCTGCAACGGCTCCGAACAATGTATTTGCAACCGGTTGCAAAATCAGTATCGTGTGAATCGATTCAACGCAAGGACCAACGATCCTCGCCAGCCCATTTTTGCCGGAGGACATGACGTGAGCGCTTTGATAGACGGTATCAAAGGAAACCGGTTCGCGGTCTTTGGACGCGCGGGCATGGACCTGTATGCCGATCCCGTTGGTGTTAAAAGCGAAGACGCCAACACGTTTCACGCGGATCTGGGTGGTTCATCGGCAAATATCTGCGCGGGGCTGGTCAAACTGGGCAGCCAGGCATCCTTGATCACTTCGGTCTCAGATGATGCGGTTGGCCGCTTCTGCCTGAAAAAACTTGCTCACTACGGTGTAGACGCATCCTTTATCCGCGTCGTCGGTGGTGAATACCGCATGTCTCTGGCCGTTTACGAAAGCCGGATCGAAGAATTTCAGAATGTCATCTACCGCAACGGCGCAGTCGACTTTCAGGTGACCGAGGATGACATGGACAAGGTCGACTACGGCAAATTTTCAGCCGTGATATCTGCCGGAACGGTGTTTGCCGCTGAACCCTCGCGCAGCGCCACGTTTCGCGCGTTCGAAAACGCACGCAAGGCGGGTTTGCCGGTAATTTTTGACATAGACTACCGTCCCTACAGCTGGCCATCGCCTGAGGTGGCCGCCGAAGTCCTCTCGCGCGCGGGCGAAGCAAGCGATCTAATCGTCGGTAATGACGAGGAATTCGGGTTCATGGCAGGCGGCATCGACAAAGGATTCGCCAAAGCCCAGGAGTTGGCAGCGAAACCGGGCCGGATCGTGATCTACAAGATGGGCGAAAAAGGCGCGGTAACTCTGGTGGATGGGCAGGAAATCGAAACCGGCATCTATCCGGTAGAGGCCGTCAAACCCAACGGTGCCGGCGACAGTTTCATGGCCGGCCTGCTGGCCTCGATCGCCGCTGGAAGCGAGCCTAAAGAAGCAGTTATGCGCGGCTCAGCCTGTGCCTCGATCGTCGTGTCCAAGCCCGGCTGCGCTCCAGCCATGCCAACAACTCCGGAACTGGACGCATTTCTTGCGGCCCATCCCGGCCCAACGACATAGGAACCCCTCATGCACATCGCTCCCTATGACAATCAGAACAAACCGATCGTCGACGCCGATGATCCAACGGTTCCGCTGAACTACTTCAACATCGTCAAACTGAAAAAGGGCGAAGCGTTTGAATATCAGGTGCCCGGTTATGAGACGTGTATCGTGCCCGCCACGGGCAGTGTCGATGTCGATGTCGAAGGCGAGCAGTTCGCTAAGCTGGGCAAGCGGGGCGAAGACGTCTGGGATGGGGACCCGGAGGGCGTTTATGTGCCGGTCGGCGCTAAGGTCCAACTGGTCTGCGTGTCGGATGAAACCGAAATCTTCATAGCGGGCGCCAAGTACGACAAGGTACTGGATCCGTTCGATGTGCGTGAACACGACCTTGTGCAATACGGCAGCGACGACACGAAAACTCATCGCAAAATCAAACACATCCTCGGCCAGAAACAACACGACAAAGTGGGTCGCCTGCTGGTCAGTGAACTGTTCACCGTGGGTCAGGGCGGCTGGTCCGGCTTCCCCAGCCACAAGCATGACACGAACCGTCTGCCCGACGAGACGCGGCACGACGAGACCTACAATTTCCGTTTCAAACCCAACTGGGGATCGGGCCTTCAGATGTTGCAGCGTGAGGATAACGAACCGGGCGATGCGTACCACATCGTCGACGGCTCAACGATCTGCATCGACAAGGGGTACCACCCCTGCTGTGTTCTGCCGGGGTACGAGATGTACTATTTCACCATCCTGGGCGGTCTGACTCAGCGTTCGCTGGTTCAGTACTTTCAACCAACCCATGCCTATCAGGTCGAGACCATTCCAGGCATCAAAGACATGATTGCCAAATTCAAATGACCCTCGCCACGCTCAAAGACGTCCTCACCCCCGCATACGAAAACGGCTACGCTGTTGGCGGGCTTGTTACGCTGGGATGGGAGGATATGCGCGCCTATGTAGCCGCAGCCGAGGCGGAAAATGCGCCGGTGATCCTTCAGGCTGGTCCAAGCTGCCGCGAACACACACCCCTGCCTGTTCTGGGCAAGATGTTTCGCTTCCTGGCGGAAAATGCCTCGGTTCCTGTCGTGGCCCATCTGGATCACGGTTATACATTCGAGGACTGCAAGATCGCATTGGACAGCGGGTTCACATCGCTCATGTTCGACGGGTCACGCAAGCCGCTGCAGCAAAACATCGACGAAACTGCTGCCATTGCCGAAATGGCCCATGCGGCAGGTATTTCCTGCGAAGGTGAGATCGGCTTTGTCGGCTATTCCGGCGGCGAAGGATCGAACGGGACAGACCCAAACGAGGCCGCGCAGTTCGCTCGTGAAAGCGGCGTGGACGCAATGGCCATCTCAGTCGGAAACGTTCATCTGCAACAGAACAAAGAAGGCGGATTAGACGAGACTCGCATCGCCGAAATCGACGCTGCGACAAGTGTTCCGTTGGTCATTCATGGCGGCTCTGGCGTGCCTGTGGAACAACGCAGCCGGTTGGCGCGGGAAACGTCGATCTGCAAGTTCAATATCGGTACCGAACTGCGCATGGCATTTGGTAACGCGCTGCGCGAGGCTGTCAACCGAGACCCTGACAGATTTGACCGCGTGACGATCCTGAAAGAGACCCACGACCCGGTTGAGGCGGCAGCCCGCATGGTCATTCGGGCCTTTGGTGCGCCCGCGCAAAGGTAGGCGTGGGCGTTACGCGTCGCGCTCCATGATCCATTCAACTTCGGGGGCCGGAACAAAGCGCCATTTGCGCAGCGGTCCGGCCATAACGTTCAGATAATACATCTCGAACCCATAAGGTGCGCCGCATGGGTGATGACCGCGGGGCACGCAAACAACATCGCCATCGGATACAGCCATAGTCTCATCCAACTGCCCATCATCGGTATAGACACGCTGAATCCCGAACCCATTCGCCGGGTTCAGACGGTGGTAGTAGGTCTCTTCCAGATAGGTGATCCGCGGAAAATCTTCTTCATCGTGTCGATGGCTGGGATACGATGACCAATGCCCGTTTGGCGTAAACACTTCGGTCACCAGCAAGCTATCAGCATAGTCCTCATTCTCCATCGCTATGTTGTTGATATAGCGCGTATTTACGCCCTTGCCGCGCTCGGTCAGAGTAATGCCTTCGGGGCCGATGCGTCGCGCAGAGTGGCCACTCTTGCCCGGGGCTGTACACACCGCAATCACGCAATCCGTTTCGGCTGTGGCCGTCCATTCTGTGCCGTTCGGCAGATAAAGACAGTGCGGTGGCGTCTTCTCAAAAACGTTCATCCGATCGCCCAGAACACCCCAGTCCCGCTCAGCTCCGGCGATGCGGGCCTTGCCCTCGACCATGACCAGAATGACCTCGCGATCACCCGTTGCCTCGGCCACTGTATTGCCTGCCCGAAGGTGGTAAAGCCCAAACCCCACATAGCGCCACCCGGCACTGGCCGGAGTGATGTCATGCACTTTACCTCTGGTCCCAAAGGGCTTTTTGAGCAGGTCGGCCATGTGTTTTTCTCCGTGTGGGGCGGGCTTGGAATGCCCGCCCGTATTCCTTCAGGCAGCTTGCCTTGTTTGCAGCGCCGAGAATGTCTCGGCCAATTGTTGTTCGGTCCATCCTTCAGACACAGCACGACGCAAAATGTCGGCCTGACTTTCTGGGGCGTTGCCACCGACCGGAGGATCCGTATCCAGATTGGTCGGGAACGGGTATCCCTCTGCCGTGGCGGCGATGACTGCATCCAGTTCGGCCCCGATCAGCTCACCACGTTGATTCAACGCAACAAGCGACGGAAATACCACCTCGGACATAGACCGTCGGTCAACAGCTTCCATTGCGCGGCCAAATGCAGATGAGATTTGCAACAAGTTTGCCATCCGGTCGATATCCGCACTGCGATTTTCACCAGCCGCATGGAACAGTGCCGGGTTGAAGAACACAGCATCCCCCTTGTCCAGCGCCAGCTGGATATAGCAGTCTTCGAAATGCGCGCGGTGGCCCTCGTCATGAAACGCCAGGTAGCCCGGCGGATAGAGCTGTGAGAACGGCAGCAGCTTGGTTGGCCCGCTTTCGGCCGGCATATCGCAATGGGCGACCGCCCCCTGCAACGTCAATGATGCCGTGACCAGATGTGCATGTGCGGGGTAGCGCGCAGCACTTTCTGCGCTCTGAAATCCAAGGTGGTAATCCCTGTGCGCCAGCTGCGCTTTACCGCCTGGACGCACTTGATTGATCTGTGCCGTGACCTGATAGTTTGGCCCCAACCACGCCTCGCAAGCTGCAGAAACAGCCGTGTTCCCGAAATAGAGGGCAAAACCCTCGGGGTCGCGCAGACATTGCTTTTGCAGGGCGTTCCAGATCCGATCATTGGCCCCGGACGCCGCAAAGTGGTCACCCTCTCCCGCGCCGCTTTGTCTTTCGTCAACTATGATCTGGCGAAAGACATCGGTTGCGCGGTCAATTACGGACGTATCGGCGAACGCACGTTTCAGAACGATCACGCCCGACGATTTGTCCAACACATGTCCCCACTCGACCAGCAGAGCCTTGCGCTTACCTACGTTTTCCAGCGCGGGGCGCAGCTCGTCCATGTCATAGACTGGAACGTTCTTTTCGATCGTGGCGGCGTACGGGACGACATCGGCTGTAAGGTTCTGCGAGGTCAACACCTTGAATTCATCCAGATCACAGGATTCCCGGTCGAAATAGCCGACAAAACCTAGCTGCTGATTTACCATGATCTTCTCCTTTTCATGGCTTCGGTGTTAACCCCGTATGGAGATTTGTTACGACTGGACCTCCAATCCTGCCTGTCCACAGACGTCGAGAATGTGCTCGTAGCCTTTCTTGGAATATTCGTATGGCGGAGCCTTGGCCGGGTCCTGTTCGGCCTCCACAACGATCCATCCGTTGTAATCCAAGGATTTGAGCGCATTCGCCACGGCCTGAAAGTCGATACACCCGTCACCTGGTACGGTGAATGCTCCGGCGACGACCGCATCTAGAAAGCTGCGATCATTCTCCTTTACGTCCTGCACAACAGCCGGGCGGATATCTTTGAAATGCACGTGATGCACACGATCGCCCCAGCGTTTGAGGGTCGCCATCACATCGCCGCCGCCAAACAACAAGTGTCCTGTGTCAAAACACAGGTTCACCTCCGGGCCCGAACCTTCCATCAACCAGTTCACGTCATCTTCGGTCTCGAAGATGGTACCCATGTGATGGTGATAGGCCATCGGCATCCCCTGATCGGCCATCCATTTGGCCAGCTCGGTGATCTTGGCGGCATATGCCAATACTTCGTCTTTGGTCAGCTTGGGTCGGTTGTTGACCGGCGTACCCGCTTGGCCCTGAACGGTGTTTGAGCATTCGGCATAGACGATGCAAGGGCTGTTCAGGGCGACAAACTGCTCAACCTGTTCCCGCACAGCCTCACGTTCCGCCTCGAAATTGTTGACCAGCGAGGCACCCGAGCACCACCCGCCACACAGCGCGATGTCACTGCCTTCAAGATAGGCACGCAACCCTTCGGTATCGCTGGGCATCCGCTGACCACGCTCCACACCGGTGTACCCGATCTCACGCGCTTCTATCAGGGCCTGTTCCATCGTGTACGCCGCCGTCAGGTCCGGCAGGTCATCATTCTGCCAGGCGATCGGAGAAATCCCGATTTTCACGCTCATTTCGTGTTTCTTTCCTTGATCGCCAGCTCATAGGCCGCGCGTTTTTCGTTCACTTCGGGGCGGATGCTGACTTCCGGAACCGCCACTTCCCACCACGTCCCGCCGTATTCGGTCGAGGGGTACGGATCGGTGTCGATGACCACCACATAAGGCCCTTTGATATCGCCACGCTTGGCAAGCGCGTCTTCCAGTTCCGCAATCGAGCTGACCTTGACCGAGGTCGCGCCCATTGCCGCGGCGTGGGTCGCGAAATCGATGGCAGAGGGGTTCTCGTGCACAGCATGATCCAGCAGATTGTTAAATTCGGCTCCACCTGTGCCCATCTGCAGACGATTGATACAGCCAAAGCCGCGATTGTCTGTAATGACCACGGTGAACGAGATGCCCATCATCGCAGCCGAAGCCATTTCCGAGTTCGCCATCATATAGGTGCCATCGCCGGTAAAGCAGATCACATCGCGATCCGGTTGCGCCATCTTGATGCCCATCGCACCAGCAATCTCATACCCCATGCAACTGAAACCATATTCCATGTGATAGGCACCCGGACGCGGGGCCTTCCACAGCTTGTGCAGTTCTCCGGGCATGGTGCCCGCCGCGCACATGACGACAGTATCGTTGTTCGAGGCTCGCTGAACCGCACCAACCACCTGCATATCGGTCGGCAGCGCATTGCCGTCGCCAGGGGCATCGGTCAGTTTGTCGACCTTGCCGTACCAATCCGCCTTAAGCGTATCTGCCACAGGATCGGCACGGTATCCTTGCAAAGCCGAACCCAGCTCCTCAAGCCCAACGCGCGCATCTGATTGCAGTGTCATCGCACCGTGCTTTTCAGCATCATAGGCAGCGGTATTCAGGCAAATCATTTCGCGCTGTGGGTTCGAAAACAAACCCCATGAGCCAGTCGTGAAATCCTGCAAGCGCGAGCCAACGGCCAGCACCAGATCCGCTTCAGCGCAAACAGAATTGGCCGGTTCGCCGCCAGTCACACCAACGGGCCCGAGGTTCAACGGGTGATCCCATGCAAGCGCAGACTTGCCTGCCTGTGTCTCGGTGATCGGGATATTGTGCGTTTCCACGAAACTCTGCAGCGCGTCCGTAGCACCAGAGTAGTGAACGCCGCCACCCGCCACGATGACCGGGCGCTTTGCCGCCTTAATGGCCGCCACCGCACGAGACAGTTCACCTTCGTCAGGGCGAATGCGGCGCTGATACCAGACGCGCGGCTCAAAAAAGCTTTCGGGATAGTCATAGGCTTCAGCCTGCACATCCTGACAAAAGGCCAGAGTCGCCGGGCCACAATCGGCAGGATCCGTCATGGTGCGGAACGCCCGCGGCAATGCGGTCAGCAGATGTTCCGGCCGGCTGATCCGGTCGAAATACCTGCTTACGGGTTTAAAGCAATCGTTGGCGCTGACTGTTCCGTCGCCAAAACTCTCGATTTGCTGCAACACCGGGTCGGGGCCACGCGTTGCAAATACGTCGCCGGGAATGATCAGAACCGGCAAGCGGTTCACATGCGCCAGCGCGGCGGCTGTCACCATATTGGTCGCGCCCGGCCCAATGGACGAGGTCACGGCCATCGCGCGCGTGCGCCGCATCTGCTTCGCATACGCGATAGCACAATGCGCCATCGTCTGTTCGTTATGGCCGCGATAGGTCGGCAGGCTGTCTTTTACAGCATGCAGTGCCTCGCCTAGGCCAGCTACGTTGCCGTGGCCGAAAATAGCCCAGACACCTGCGATAAACGGCTCTCCGGCCTCATTCATCTGCGCGCCCAGATAGCGAACCATAGCTTGCGCTGCGGTCAGTCTGATAGTTTTGCCCATATTGATCCCTTTCAACACAAGGCCACCCGGCCAGTCCGTTGAATACCAGTTTTCGAAAGCTGGGTCTGCGCGGGACCGCGTCAGACCGTTCCGCCCAAAGACCCTTCCAGCTGGGCCAGTTCCTGACCACCTGCCATCAAGTCCTGCAGTTCTTCGGGCGAAATCTCACCCCGTTTGGCAGTGCCCAGAGTTTTGCCCCTGTTCAACACCGTAAACCGATCGCCGACCGCCAGCGCGTGCCGAACATTGTGGCTGATGAACACCACACCCACACCCTGACTGCGCACTTTGTCGATGGTCGCCAAAACGTTCGAAGTCTGGCGCACGCCAAGAGCCGATGTCGGTTCGTCCAAAATCAAGATTTTAGCGCCAAAATGCACGGCCCGTGCAATCGCAACCGTCTGACGCTCACCACCTGACAACGTACCCACAGCCTGATCGGGACCACGCAAGTTGATGCCCATTTTGCGCATCTCTTCCATGGTGATTTCGTCGGCCAACTTCTTGTCGAAAAAACTGATCCCGGCGACTTTTCGCGTGGGTTCATTGCCCATGAAGAAGTTGCGGCTGACGCTCATCAGCGGGATCATAGCCAGATGTTGGTGTACTGTTGCGATCCCGGCTTCGATGGCGTCACGCGGGTCCTCAAAATGCATGGGTTTGTCTTCAAAGATGATCTCGCCAGCTGTCGGCTTATGGACCCCGGACATCGTCTTGATGAAGGTCGATTTACCCGCGCCATTGTCGCCCAGAAGGCAGTGACACTCACCCGGCTTCAGATCAAAGCTGACCCCGGCCAGAGCAATCACAGAGCCAAAGTGCTTTTCAATGTCGATCATCCGGATGATCGGATCCTGACCCTGCACATCACCGTGATGGAAGTTGGTATCTTCGGTCATCTCAGCGTTCTCCTGTGATGATGCGGCGGATGTAAGTGTTCAGGATCACGGCACCCAACAGGATCACGCCCAGGAACACCCGGAACAGAGAGCTTTCGACCCCGGCAAAAAACAGCCCCTGCTGCACCACGCCGAAGATCAAAGCCCCAAGCGCAGCCCCAAGGACCGAGCCATAACCGCCGGTCAGCAGCGCGCCGCCGATCACCACGGCGATGATTGCCTCGAATTCCTTCAGCAACCCGCGATCTGCACCGGCAGAACCGAATTCCATCACCTGACAAGTCGCAAAAACCGTCGCGCAGAATGCGGTGAACATGAACATCAAAACTTTGACCCTGTTGACTGGAACACCTGAGTTCCGGGCAGCCTCAGCGTCACCACCCGAGGCGAAGATCCAGTTGCCAAACTTTGTTTTGGTCAGAAGCACATGGCCAAAGATGATAAGCGCGATGGCCCAAATAATCAGCATGGGGATACCGTCAACCACCGGCTGACCCTCGCGCGTGCCGCGTTCAAAAGTTCCGATTAAGTCATTATCACCCAACCAGACGAAAAAGCCCTGCCCTATCTTGCCGCCAAACACCGATGCCAGCCAATCGCCCTCGGCTACATCCCGAATGCCGCCAATGATTGTTTTCCGCTCGATTGTTTGCGGCAGGAAAATGGTAAAGCCACGCAGGATGAACAGGAAGGCCAGCGTTACGATAAAACTGGGCAAACCCGTGCGCACGACGATAAAGCCGTTCAGCGCCCCAATCGAGACGCAAAGTACAAAGGTCACCATGATGGCAATCCAGACCGGCCAGCTTAGAGTGACCGAGAAAATCGCGATCATCATGCCCGCGAATCCGATCATTGAGCCGACGGAAAGGTCAAACTCACCCGCGATCATAAGCAAACAGGCTCCAACAGCGATGATCATGAACTGCGCGGAAACCACGGACCAGTTCATCACGCCCTGACTGGTGAACATGCCGCTGTCAAAAGCAAACAGCAGGAAAAACGTGAATACTGCGACTGTGCCGACCATTCCGCCCAATTCGGGGCGTATCAGGGCCTGGCGCAGGGGCGAGATCTCTTTTACCCGCTCGTCACCACCGACTGCGGATTGCGCTGACTCAGCCATTGTTGCCTCCTTGGCGCGTTTGTCTGAATGCTTGCTTCAGGTGGTGCGGACACACATCATGCGTCCGCACCGTTTTGAAGATCAGCGGTATTCGCCCGCGAACTCTTCGATCTTTTCCAAACCGTCAGCGGTCACGAAACCGGGGCCAGAGTTGATGTTGTTGCCCGGCAGAACGCCGTAACGGTGGTAGTTCGTCATCACTACGACTGGCAGGTAGGCCTGCAGGAAGGGCTGCTGGTCGATGCCCCACTGGATCACTCCGCTTTTGATACCTTTGACGATTTCACCACCAAGATCGAAGGTGCCGAAGTAGATGTCACCGGCCATGCCATTTTCTTCCAGCGCCAGAATGGTCGGGTCAGCCGAAGTCGGGCCAAGCGTCAAAACGGCGTCAGTGTCGGGGTTTGCCGACAGGTATGCCAGAACGCGGTTCTTGATCTCGGCCGGGTCTTGCCCCGCGTCGATCATCTGCTCGCCCAGTTCGATGCCCAGACCGTCTGCAAAGCCTTGGCAGCGTTCTTGGCTGGATGGCTGCACTATATAGTGGTTTACGCACAGGAAAGAGCTGATACCATCGCCTTTGGCGCGCTGGCCCGCAGCCAATCCAGCGTCATATTCCGGCTGGCCGACATACATCAGCGCACCAACTTCGCGCGCCTTTTCCGGCGTGCCAGTGTTCATGATGATGACGTCGATACCGGAATCCACGGCGGCTTTGATCGGACCTTCCAGAATGTCCGGGTCGGCCAGCGTAGTGATGATACCATTGGGTCCCGAAGCGGCGGCTTGATCGATGATCCGCGCCATGTCGGCAAGGTCACCGGTGGGCGGGTTGCGATATTCAACCTCGACACCCATCTGATCGCCCGCCAGGGCAATACCGTTCTTGATGGTGTTCCACCAGCTGTCACTGTCCGGAGCATGGCTGACCAGAATATATTTCTCGCCTTCTGCCGCAACGCCTGTGGCGCCGGCAAATGCGACTGCGCTGGCCATCAGCACACCTTTTACGATTTTTTTCATTTCCATTCCTCCCAATAGAAAATTCAATCTTGGTGCCGGGTCCGCCCGGCCATTCGGCTAAACCGAATCTCGTCTGCTCCGATCGGTGATCGGGCTTCCTTCAGTTTCCGGATATCCGAACATTTTGCAACCGGTTTCAAAAAACTTCCTCCATCGCTACGGGCCTTCCGGACTGTGCCGAGCGCGTTGCAGCTTCGGCCATCGCCAACGCCGCGACACCATCCTCAAGTGTTACCAGCACGTCCGAGCCGGATTGAATGGCGCGCGTAAACGCATCCCATTCGGCGCGGTAAGCGGCCATGTAGCGTTCAAGAAAGAAGTATGTCGGCTTCGCTCCGGTCACGCCGTCAGCCGTTGATTTAACAACCGAGTTCTCAAGGACATTATGCGCCTGCAAAAGACCCCTTGAGCCTAGTAGTTCGACTCGTTGATCATACCCGTATGCTGCCCGCCGCGAGTTCTTGATAACAGCGAGGCTACGATCCGCGTAAGCCATTGTTACCACAGCCGTATCCACGTCACCGGCCTGCCCTATTTCCGGATCGACGACCGAGGTTCCCACGGCTGAAATGGTGACAGGAATTTGTCCTGTCAGGTAGTTGGCCATATCAAAATCATGGATCATCATGTCCCGGAACAACCCGCCCGATACCTTGACATAATTTACCGGAGGCGGCGCTGGATCAAACGACGTAATGGACAAGAGTTCAGCTTTACCAACCTCGCCCGCATCATAGGCGGCTTTCAGCGCCTGGAAATTTGGGTCGAAGCGACGGTTGAAGCCAAGCATGACCGGTTGACCAGTTGCGCCCGCAGCTTTTTGGCAAATTTTTGCTCGCTCAAGGTCCAGATCGACGGGTTTTTCGCACAGAACCGCTTTGCCGGCCTGCGTTGCCGCTTCAATCAGATCGGAATGCGTATCTGTAGGCGTTGCGATCAGAATCGCATCAATCGTAGAATCACCGATAATCTCGTCAGAGCTTTGCACCCTGGCCCCGTACTCAGCAGCCAATCCAACAGCGGCATCATTCACCGCGTCTGAAATAGCTGCCAATTCGGTTTTGGGATGTGCCGAAATCGCTTCCGCATGCACGCGACCGATACGTCCGGCCCCCAGCAATCCGATCTTCAACATACGGTCCCCCGAATCAATTCTCAGGTGACACAATCAATTTTTTTGCAACCGGTTGCAAGAATTAATTTCGACGACTCTATTCTGCTTTAAAAGGCTCAAGGCTGTCTCGGAACTGCTCGATGAATTCCAACGTCACTAGTGAAGGTTGTTTCAAAATCGGGCGAACAAGCGAGAGAGTATGCGGCAAGAATGGCTTGAACGGTCGATAGCTTAATCCGTGCGCTGCGTATTGGACGGCGTCAAGTTCGCTCACGACGGAGACACCAACGCCTTTAACGGCCAATTCACATGCCGCCGTGAACTGCCTGACTTCAATATGGGAATTCAATTCCACATTGGCACTTTGAAATGCTTTTGAGAGCCGTCCGAAAAAGTCGCTGTCGCGTCGGGTGTGGATAATTTTGCTGTTTACAAGGTCCGTCGGTGTGACCTCAGAGAGGTTTTCCAATTCATTTCCGGTGGGGAACACACAAACCGTCCGGACCTCGATATCCCAGCTTTCGACGGCGGGGTGACCGTTAAAGCTGTCGGTGATCCCGAAATCATACTGCTCGCCAATCATCCATTCAAGAATGCGCTCAGGTCTGTCAGGTTCGATCGTCAGGGTGACGCCGGGTCGATCCTTCAAGAATCTGGCGACAACATCAGGCAAATGGCTGGTGGCGAACCCCGGCAGGCATGCAACACGGATGTGCCCTGCTTTGCGCTGTGTGATGTCCTGGCTGACGTCAGATATTTGCCTCATCAGTTCCAGAACACGCTCGACGCTGGGCAAAAGATACCGAACCTCCTGCGTCGGCACCAACCGGCCTTCGCGGCGATCGAAAAGCTGAAACCCAAGTGACTTTTCAAGATCCGAAAGCAACCTGCTGACGGCTGGCTGGCTCACCCCCAGGTCGGTCGCTGCCGCCGTGACAGAGCCATTGGTTGTTACAGCCATAAGGGCTTCTAACTGCCGGACCCTAAGAATTTGACTCATTACCGATCCCAATCTGCCGCCCTCGCCTCATAACACCATGTTATTTTTTTATCCAGTAAATTGGGCTTGAATTATATTTCTGTAACGTTAACGTCGTGAAATCGTCATGTGTGCCGTTTACCCGTTGCGGTCGGTATTCAACGAAGCATCGAACCTGATGCATGGGAGGAATCATGAAAAAGAATTTTCTCGGCGCTCTCGCCGTAACAACTGCATTGTCCCCAGTGGCGGCAATGGCACAAACCGAGGTCCAGTTCTGGCACGCCTTTACCGGCCGCCTTGGTGAGCTTGTCAAAGCCCAAGTGGAAGAGTTCAACGCCAGTCAGGACGAGTATGTCGTGGTTGAAAGCCATAAGGGCAACTACTCGGAAACCCTGAACGCGGGGATCGCTGCCTTCCGCGCCGGTGAGCAGCCGCAAATCCTGATGGTATTCGAGGTCGGCACGGCAACGATGATGTCAGCCGAAGGTGCGATCCGGCCCGTCTACGAAGTGATGGCTGAAAGTGGCGCGTCTTTTGATCCCGACGCGTATATCGGTGCCGTCAAAGGATACTATACAACCACTGACGGGGACATGCTTTCGCTGCCCTTCAACTCATCCACGCCAGTTCTTTGGGTCAACCGAGACGCGTTCGAAGCCGCCGGTGTTGATCCAGATACGGATCTGTCCACGTGGGAAAAGGTTGGAGACGTACTTGAACAGCTCAAGGCCGGGGGCGAAGACTGCCCGCTGGTCACCGCATGGCAAAGCTGGATCCATCTTGAAAACATGTCGGCCTATCACGACGTTCCGTTTGCATCGCAGGATAACGGTTTTGCCGGTCTGGATACAGAGCTGATGCTGAACGGTCCGGCGCAGGTGGCACACCTGACCGCGATGGGTGACTGGGCCAAGGATGGCAAGTTCATCTACACCGGTCGCAGAAACGAAGGTGGCGCGAACTTCCGGTCAGGCGAATGCGCATTGTTCACTGAAAGTTCGGCAGGTTACGCGGGCATCAAGGCAGAGGCCGAGTTCGATTTCGACGTCCGTCCGCTGCCCTACTGGGAAGCCGTCACAAGTGAGCCGCAGAACACCATAATCGGTGGCGCATCCCTTTGGGTAATGGAAGGTCATGACCCTGAGGAGTACAAGGGCGTCGGAGAGTTCCTAAGCTTCCTATCATCGTCTGACGTGCAGTCGGCCTGGCACCAGAACACCGGCTACCTTCCAATCACGGCCGAAGCGGGTGATGCGACACGTGCGGCAGGTTTTTATGACGAAAACCCCGGCACCGACATCGCTGTGATCCAGATGACCGCGAAAGAGCCGACTGCGAATTCCAAAGGTCTGCGTCTGGGATCATTCGACCAGATCCGCGGTATCATCGACGAAGAGCTTGAGGCCGTCTGGGCCGGTGAGAAAACTGCTCAGGAAGCGATGGATAGCGCGAAAGAACGTGGTGACGCGCTGCTGCGCCGCTTCGAATCCGCCAATCAATAAGTCATAACTTCATGCGGGCCCTTTTCGGGCCCGCATTATCTTTCTTCGGTGGAAATTCAGGATGGAAAAACGCGTCACCTTTCGCGGCTGGCTATTGCCATTGGCGCTGATCGCCCCACAGGTCATCATTTCCGCCGTCTTCTTCTTTTATCCCGCCGGCCAGGCGGTGTGGCAGTCCCTGTTCATTCCCGACCCGTTCGGTCTGTCGTCGCAGTTTGTGGGGCTCGGCAACTTTGAGTTCCTTCTTAGCGACAAATATTATCGCGCATCTTTCGTAACAACGGCGGTGTTTTCGACGCTTGTGACGCTCTGCTCGATGATTCCGGCGTTATTTCTGGCAGTTATCGCAGATAGGCTCATTAAAGGGTCAGGCGTATATCGGACATTGCTGATCTGGCCTTATGCCGTGGCCCCCGCCGTGGCTGGTGTGCTGTGGCTGTTTATGTTCAATACACGCGTTGGTGTGGTGGCGTGGTATCTCAGCCAGCTTGGCTATGATTGGAACCATGTCCTGAACGATACCGAAGCTATGGGGTTGGTTGTTGTCGCCTCGGCCTGGGGCCGCATCAGTTATAACTTCCTGTTCTTCTTTGCAGCGCTGCAATCCGTTCCCCGCTCGGTCATCGAAGCGGCGGCGATTGACGGCGCGCATTTCTGGCGCCGGTTCTTCACGATTGTGCTGCCGCTGCTGTCCCCGACTGCATTCTTCCTGCTGGTGGTAAACGTTGTTTATGCCTTCTTTGAAACCTTCGGGGTGATCCACACAATCACCGGCGGCGGCCCGCAACAGGCGACAACAATCCTGGTCTACAAGGTCTTCTCAGATGGGTTTGTCGGGCAAGATCTTGGGTCATCTTCGGCGCAATCTGTTATCTTGCTGATTGTTGTCGGCCTACTGACCGTCATTCAGTTCAAATACGTGGAAAAGAGGGTGCATTACTGATGGCAGCCCAACAACACGGAATGGTCGAAAAACGCGGCGTAGGCATATGGTTTACCCATGCATTCATGATCCTAGGCGTTTTGATCATCTTTTTCCCGATCTGGCTGGCCTTTGTAGCCTCGACCGTAACCCAGGCAGACATCGTTTCGCCACCTATGCCCGTAGTGCCGGGTGATCAGTTCTGGGTGAACTACAAAGCGGCGCTGTTCTCGGGTGTAAACGTGCCCGTTGCGACGATGCTGTTCAACAGCCTGGTGATGGCAATTGGCATCGCGGTGGGCAAAATCATCATCTCGCTGCTGTCAGCGTTTGCGATTGTCTACTTCAAGTTTCCAGGCCGTACGACGTTTTTCTGGCTGATCTTCCTGACCCTGATGCTGCCGGTCGAGGTGCGGATTGTTCCAACCTTCGAGGTAGTTGCCGGGTTTGGCATGCTCAACAGTTATTACGGTCTGATCTTTCCCCTGATCGCTTCGGCAACGGCGACCTTCCTGTTCCGTCAGTTCTTCCTGACGATCCCTGATGAACTGGCCGAAGCTGCCCGCGTGGATGGCGCGCGACCGATGCGGTTCTTCATCGACATCGTGGTGCCCATGAGCCGGACCAATATCGCGGCGCTGTTTGTGATCTTGTTCATCTACGGCTGGAACCAATACCTGTGGCCGCTGCTGATCACGACAGACCCTGAAATGAACACCATCGTGATGGGCATCAAGCAGATGTTCCCGTCGGGTGATGATTTTGCGCATTGGCCGACGATCATGGCGACCTCAATTCTGGCAATGATCCCGCCGGTCATCGTGGTGGTGTCGATGCAAAAGCTCTTTGTCCGCGGCCTTGTCGATAGCGAGAAATAAGAAATGGCAACAGTAACCCTAGAGAACGTCAAAAAGAGTTTTGGCCCGACGGATGTGATCCACGGTATTGATGTCAATATCGCAGACGGAGAGTTCATCGTGATCGTCGGCCCCTCGGGCTGCGGTAAATCCACGCTGCTGCGAATGGTGGCGGGGCTGGAAACGGTTACGTCCGGGGAAATCCGGATCGGCGAGGAACGGGCCAACGACAAAGAGCCTATGGATCGGGACATCGCGATGGTGTTCCAGAACTATGCGCTCTACCCGCACATGTCCGTGCGTCAGAATATGGGTTACGGCCTGAAGATTGCCGGACTTCCCAAAGATCAGATCAATCAAAAGGTGACTGCCGCGGCAAAGCTATTGCAGTTGCAACCTTTGCTGGATCGTAAGCCCAGACAACTGTCTGGCGGTCAACGCCAAAGGGTGGCCATGGGCCGTGCCATTGTCCGCGAACCAGCAGTCTTCCTGTTTGATGAGCCGCTCTCGAACCTCGATGCCAAACTGCGTGTTCAGATGCGCCTGGAAATCCGTGAGCTCCAGGAAAAGCTTGGAGTCACCTCCCTGTACGTTACGCACGACCAGGTCGAGGCCATGACGATGGCGGACAGGATGATCGTGATGAATGGCGGTATCGCCGAGCAGATTGGAACGCCACTGGAAGTTTACGAAACACCCAGAACTCTGTTCGCGGCGCAGTTTATTGGCAGCCCTGCGATGAACGTGTTTGATGCCCGCCGTGAAAACGGGACGGTCAAGATCGGAGAAATTGAGGTTGGCGCATCTCAGGGGCCTGATATCGCAGTAAAGTTGGGGATACGGCCAGAGCATCTGTTGTTGGATGAAAACGGTCCGCTGGAAGCTACGATTCAGATTGCGGAACCGTTGGGCGCAAACACACTTTTGCACGGTCAGCTCAAAGGCTCTGGCAACGTGATTACGATAAGCCTTCCAGGTGTCCACCCCATCGAAGGCCAGCATCCGAACATGCGGTTTTCGATCACCTCAGAGAATATGCACCTGTTTGACCATTCAACCGGTGAAAGGCTGCAAAGCTGATGACGTTTCCACAGGTTGAAGCCTTTCGTGGCGGTGAAAACCTGATCCGGGTTGTGGGGCATCGGGGCGCACGCGGCGTTTTACCCGAAAACAGCATGATTGGCTTTGACTTTTCGCTGTCCATCGGCGTCCCGCTCCTGGAATTTGATGTCGTTCTGACCGCAGATAGCGTTCCGGTCATAACCCATAACCACCGACTGCACGCACCGACATTTCGAGACGCCGATGGTCGATTTTTGGTGGGAGAAGAACTAAAGGTTTCCTCGTTGACCGTCGAACAGATGCAGCAATTCGACATCGGACGGTTGGATGGGCATTCGGCCTATGGTCGTCGTTTCCCAGACCAGGCCCAAATGGACGGTGTTCGTGTTCCAACGCTGATGAACCTGCTGGAACTGGTCGATGACCCAAAATACCGCGATGCCTGTCTGATGCTCGAACTAAAGTCAGATCCTGATTTGGCACATGATGCGGTTTACAGACAGAGCTTCGTCGGCCGGGTTCTTCAAGACGTTCGCGCCAGGGGTTTGTCGTCGCGTGCGGTTCTGCACAGCTTTGACTGGAATCTCTTGGAAGAATGTCAGCGACAGGCCCCCGATATGCCGTCTTCGTACCTGACGCAGCTTCCCGATAACGCGGACGATGTGGGCGAGGATTCATCAAAAGCAGTTTGTCCGGACTTTCGCGGCCGTCGCGATGAAATTCCAAAGTTGGTCAAAGAAGCGGGCGGTGCTCTTTGGTGTCCGTATTTTGCGGATGTGACTGTTGAAAACGTGGTTCTTGCCAAGAAGCTGGGCCTGTGCGTCGCAGTGTGGACTGTCAATGAACACGAAGACATCGACAAGATGATTGATCTGGGCGTGGACGCAATCGTGTCTGACTATCCCGGACGGGTTCAAAGGCATCTGTCGGATTTGGGCATAAGGTGGAGTGCCATCCACTAGCAAAGCTAGTCCAGGTATGAACATACCAAACACGTTCCTTGCCACCGGGAAACCGCATACAGCTGCCCACAATACGGTTGCTATAAGAAAACCAAAAAATTTTCACCGGCAGTGCATCCAATAGTACAGGTGCCAGTTGCGACGCACCGGAAGTGAACCCAGAAAAAGACAAACCCTTGACAAAAACTCTATGTCTGCAAATAGACTGTTGTTCGTCACCGGATGGTACCTTGCCTGAAACTAATTAGTCCAAACGTCGCGATACCTGAGGTGCGCACTGTGGCGAAAATTGAGCAGGTATCACCGGCAGAGGCGCGTCGAGACTAATTGCATTGCTTGAAACCATTGGGGCAGAGTTTCACGGTGCGGGCTTTCGACAAGAAGGTGGGGGAACTCGAGATCCGCGTTGCCGTGCTCAACTGCAACACCGATTTTGGCATACCTTTATCTTAGCTCGCAGGTTAAATCGGTAAAGGAAAATGGGAAGTGCGACCTTAAACCAATTTGTGCATTAAATCCATATGCTTACATAAATTGCGCGCGACATTCCTGACTTAATAGTTCTCTTGCGGATCATATCTGCCGCTTTCTCCGCAATCATCACAACCGGAGAGGCCGTATTGCCGGATACGATTTTTGGCATGATAGATGCGTCAACCACCCGTAATCCCAACAGTCCATGCACCCTGAAATCCGCGCCGACCACAGCAGATGCATCCGAGCCCATCTTGCAGGTGCCGACAGGGTGGAAAATAGTCGTAGCGATATCACCTACACCTTTCACAAGGTCTTCCTCTGACTCCATCGCCGGGCCAGGCAAGATTTCTTCAGGCTGATAGGGTTTCAGAGCGTTCGCCGTCATAATTTTCCGCGCCTGTCGCACGGATTTCGCTGCAACGCGTTTGTCGTTTTCAGTTGAAAGGTAGTTCAGGCGAATATCAGGCTGTTCTTCGATGTCTTTCGACTGAATATGGCAGGTGCCCACGCTTTCAGGTCGCAAGTTGCAGACCGAGACAGTAATCGCAGGGAAAGGGTGAAGCGGATCACCCAACTTGTCGGTGGACAGCGGCTGCACATGGTATTCTATGTCGGGTGTGGCCAGATCGGGATTGGATTTTGTGAACATCCCAAATTGGCTGGGGGCCATCGACATTAGCCCTGATTGCGTCAGGCCGTATTGCAATGCAATCTTTGCTTTCCCAAGCAGAGAATTCGCCATCGTGTTCAAGGTTTTAGCGTTCCGGACCTTGAACACAGTGCGGATTTGCAAATAGTCCTGCAAGTTCTCACCCACGCCCTGACTTTCGTGGTGCAAGACGATGCCGTGTTCAGACAGCACATCGCCCCGGCCCACGCCTGACAATTCTAAATTATTTGGCGTGTTGATCCCGCCCGCCGCCAGCAAGACCTCGGACCCGGCATAGGCATCATATCGAACGCCCTTGTGTAGGTAGCGTACGCCTGTCACCTGCTTGCCATCGAACAACAGCGTCTCGGTTTCAGCATGGGTCAGAACGCGCAAGTTGGGCCGTTTCATCGCCGGGCGCAAAAAGCCTTTGGCCGTGTTCCAACGCACACCGTTGCGTCGATTGACCTCGAAAAACCCGGTCCCCTCGTTGAAATCTGCGCGCGGTTAGATGCCAAATTCCTTAGCGCCCTCCTGCACGGCTTTCAGAATGTCCCATTCTAAGCGCTGTTTCGTGACCTTCCATTCCCCTCCGTGCCCATGCATGTCTGCGGGCCCGGCATGGTAATCCTCGGATTTCAGGAATTAGCGCAGCACGTAATCCCAACCCCATGCGGCATTGCCCAGCTGCCGCCAATGATCGTAGTCCGCCGCCTGTCCGCGCATATAGATCGCGCCGTTGACCGAGGTGCATCCCCCAGCACCTTGCCACGCGGATAAACCTACGAACGTCCGTTCAAGCCCGGCTCGGGCGCGGTTTTCATCATCCAGTCCGTACACGGGTTGCCAATGCAGTGAAGATATCACACCTGTATATGCACCCAGTGGTAATTGTCTGAGCCGCCGGCCTCGAGCAATAGCACCCGCGTTTTGGGATTTTCTGTCAGGCGATTGGGCAGAACGCACCCGGCCGTGCCCGCGCCGACTATGATATAGTCGTAATCCCCATCAAGTTTCCGGACGTCTGTAATGGAATATTGGTTTTTCTGATAAATCAATGGTCAAAAAATATCTTGCGCTGGTCCGGAATCAACTTAAACAGAAAATATGAAATTCCACCAAAATCCCACCCTGCTTGAACTAGGAAACAGCCCTGTTATCGCGAAGGGAAACAGGCAATTCGTATATGAACACCCATTTGACAAGGGGCTACTGTTAAAGGTTCCGCAACCTCACACGATTGATGCAGGTTCGAGGCTTGTAACCGACAAGTGGTATGACCGATTGTTTCGCAGAGCTACCGCTTTTAAGGGTTTCATGCGTGAGTTTGACGAAGCCTTTTTTCTGATGGTCCGGCATCAGAAAAGTCCGGACGTGATGCCCGTTTGTGGGGTGTTTGGCACCGCACCGACAGACAAAGGTTTGGCGCTAGTCTATGAACGCATTTCTGATCCGGATGGACAGCTTTCCCCAAGTCTGGGTCAGTTGATTGCCGAAGATCGCCTCACCCCTCAACATTTGAGCGATCTCAATAAACACTTCGACCAACTGTCAGATGAACGTGTCATTATAAGCAACAAGAACACTGGCAATCTTGTCTATCAAACATGGCCTGACGGATCCGGGCGATGGGTCTGGATTGACAGCTTTGGGTCTAAACAAGTTATTCCTCTGCGAAGATGGGTTCGCAGTTACAATGACCGCAAGCTTGGCCAAGTTAGAAAAAAATTCTTTGACTTGATAGACGCCGCAAAGGGCAGGTCGTCAGACTAGCCCAGTTGATTGCCGTAGAGAGGGTTCTATCAGCCCAGACCAAATGCCTGGCCCATGCGCGTCCGGCGGCGCTCGATGGATTTGCGGAATGCTAAGTCAGAAACCAGCGTCAGCGGAAACAACACTCTTTCGCCCAAACCATCGATAACGACCAGTTTTCCATTGCGCTCTTGCGCCCGTACAATGTTTTCAAAACTCAGGTCGCCCACGATAATCCGGCCGCGTTCAAGGTCGTCCATGAGTTCCATGAATTCACTGTGCAGCTGTTTGCGCTCTGACAAATTATCGCCCAATGCGGCCCGTTCAGACTCCAGCGTTGGCGCCAAATCACCATCCGGACCGGTCATTTTTTCGACCACCAGCGCTGGTCCTTGAGATGTTGCAGCATACCCCATAAAATCCGCAAGGCGTTCAATCTCGGGGCAGCCTCGTGTCAACGCGGCTAAGTATTCGTTTGCTTCCCGGTTCCACTGACGGAGGTTGCCATAGCGCCTCTCGGCATAACGAGGAATTACGTGGTTACGCACCGGTTCATCCACCCGGACTTTCAACAGCGCGCGCTCAATAAACGGATGCTGATAAATTTCGTAGTTGCGGCTTCTTCGCAATGGCCGAATTTTACTTAAGTCTATCATGTTGTTTTGCCGATCCTAATAAAGAAGATCACCGATTACAGCCATCCTCTCAAACCAAGGTCTCCAATTAGTCCTTTTCATGTTTGAGGACAACCAGATGCTGGCCTCAGATGTTTAGGCTCAGGAATTCGGTAACGGAGTCGTGTCAGTCAGGCGGTTTCATGCAAGTAAACTGATTCGCCAAGGCGGTAGTTCCAATTTTTTTGCCGCCTTGCTTTCTGTCTCAACCTTAGGCTGAGGTTCTTCGGGTTGCTCTGCTCAATCTAATGGCAGCAACGCGGAGAGGCCCAGTGAAATCTTTCACTGTTTTGTGGGAATTGTCACGGTAACTGTAGAGCGGTTGCTCAAGCCTGTATCTGGACGTAACTGGCGTCGGTGAATTCAAAGTCTATCAGCCACAAGCGTCACCGATTTCCTGCGCAGATCATTGCGCACACGGTGTGGTTGTGCGCTCGCTTCAATCTGAGCTTGCGCGAAGTTGAAGAGGTGTTGTTGTAACGTGGGATCGACTTTTCTAACGAAACCGCCTGACGCTTGGTTGGCATATTCTGACTCCAGATCGCCCAAATTGGCGACGCCGGCGGGATCATTTAGGCGACGTCTGGCACCTCGATGAAGTTGTTGTGTGTATGTCGGTTTGTAGGTGCTGGTTTTGGCGCGCGATCGATCAATATGGTGTCGTAATGGACGAAATCCTCCAGCCAAAACGGTACAAACGGGCCGCAATAAAGCTGTTGCGCAATCTGTTGAGGCGTTTTGGCCTCATTCCCAAACGGCTCATCACCGACAAACTGAGCTCACATGGCACCACCAAGCGGAAAGTCGCACTGGGCTTGGATCACAGGTCGCACAAGGGTCTCAACAACCGCGCCGAAAACAGCCACTTATCGTTCCAAAACGGGAACTGACAATGCAAGGATTTTAATCTCCGGGAAGTTTTTAACGGTTCATAGCAACCCACTCAACTGACCGGAATTTTTTCTTTGTCTCCGTTCGCCGTCGCTCCGCCTTAACAATCCAATATCACCACCTCGAGGCTTTTGACGCCTAGAATGCAGCGACCGGAAATTTTGGGAAACCGGGTCAGAGGCAAAAGCTGGCGTCAGAAAGTGGATCGAGTGCTACAATCGCTGGCGTCCGCATTCTGCCCCTGGCGGCAAGCCTCCTGCAGTGATCTATCGGCAGCGAATTGAAACAACAAACCCCGGCCAGCAGCTCCAAAGAGTAGCTCAAATCACGCCAGAACCCGTCCAACGATTGGGGAGTAGCTCACGCAGCCACCGCCAAAATCAAGACAATGACCGATGAAAGCATGAGGTTGCGCACATAGCGATAAGGTCTGCTGATCGCAAAATATCTGACGTGGATCCCAATGCATGGCGTTCCGTGCCCCTCATAAGCAAACAGCTTCACCCTACTGGCAGCTCCATCCTGCTGTTCCACTGGCAGGCATCTGGTCACGACGCAGACGATCAAACCAGATCAAATTTGATCGCCCCGAACATTAGCTCCAATAGCAAAAATCATTGTGTTCGACAGTCAAAGCCTTGAACCTTTGGCAATTCGCAAATTTCTATTTTGGAGCTATTCCTCCTGGTGATCTGAGTTGCTAAGATTGCAATTGAGGCAACAAGCAGGACATCGCGATGCGCAATGCAATCTTTTTACCCCTAGCGGCGTTGTTCCTAGGAGCCATCATGGACGTTGAAACGGCTGCCGCCGCCTCACTCGGACGGTACGAGGTTTTTGGCGTTGAAGGCGGTGACATGCTGAAGATGCGTGGTGGGCCTGGAACAGGCTACAATGTGATTGTCGGTCTGCCAAATGGAACTGGCCTACGAGTTCACAGTTGCGAGCAGACTGGTGGCACCCGTTGGTGCCGGGTTTCATTGGAGCGCGCGCGTGGACTCAAAGGGTATGTCTCCTGGGCATATTTGCGAAAAAGTTGATACGAAGGCGATCAGCTTTTTTGTCTTGGTAGCGATCATGAAAGGTCGAAAAAAGGCCTCTTTTGGTCAATTGGCACATGAGCCTCCCCATTTGAATGGGCCCACCGTTAAGATTAGGAAACGGAGGACCAAGAATGGCAAACAAGCGACCGAAGCCGGAAGAAATTGTCTCGAAGTTGCGGCAGGTTGAAGTTCTGATGGGGCAAGGGATGCCGCGTCTGGATGCGATCAGACAGATCGGCGTTGTGGAGCAAACCTATTACCGCTGGCGCAAGCAGTATGGCGGAATGGGTGTAGACCAATTGAAGGAACTTAGGCGGCTTCAGAAGGAAAATGAGCGGCTCAGGCGTGCGGTATCAGACCTGACGCTCGACAAGCTTATCCTGACGGAAGCATCGAAGGGAAACTTCTAAGCCCCTCTCGTCGCCGTGCTTGCGTCGCTCATGTTCGCAGCCAGTTCAAAGTTTCCGAGCGCCGTGCATGCCGCGTACTGGGACA
>NZ_CYPU01000025.1 GCF_001458195.1 Ruegeria atlantica
CGCCTAAGTTCCTTCAATTGGTCTACACCCATTCCGCCATATTGCTTGCGCCAGCGGTAATAGGTTTGCTCCACAACGCCGATCTGTCTGATCGCATCCAGACGCGGCATCCCTTGCCCCATCAGAACTTCAACCTGCCGCAACTTCGAGACAATTTCTTCCGGCTTCGGTCGCTTGTTTGCCATTCTTGGTCCTCCGTTTCCTAATCTTAACGGTGGGCCCATTCAAATGGGGAGGCTCAGGGTCAGGCGGCCAACTCTGCGAACTGTAGAAAAAGACAGAGTCCAAGCGTGGAAAAACTTTGCGGATCATATGCGCTACTTCGATTCCTGAAAGAATTGCAAATGCAGATTCAAAGGACTTGAAGCCAAGCATCGGGCGGATTCATCTTTAATATACCGGTGGTCTTGTTCTTCGATGTACTTAGGTATTTCCGCCTCACAATCTCGATCGGGGGTGGGCAACCAAAACCATTGAGCATCCTGTTTAGAGCCTTGATGCCAACTGAGTCTGCGCCGATTATGTCCATGACAGTTTCTTGCGGAGCCCATTAATTTCCAACATCCGAGCGTAGAATTTTGTCGCGGCCGGTTTGTTTCGACGTTGTGAATGCATGGAATCGAGAGTTTTGCCGTGCTTGTCGGCGGCTCGATAGAGGTAAACCCTTGATCCTTGTATCTTAAAATGAGTTTCGTTCATTCGCCTGGAGCAGTCGCATGGGCCATTGCGGGGGCGTGCCGTGTCAGCAATTGCCCAGGAGGATCGTTTCACCCAGCGGTTCAGCGTGGCGTGATCGACGGAAACACTTCGCTCCGCCATGATCTCTTCCAGATCGCGTTAGGATACGCCCTATCGAACAATGAAGTACACTGCGAATAGGATCACATCTTACGTAAATTGCGCACCCTAGAAGGTTCTCATGAGCTGGCTTTCGACTTGATACGACCGACAGTCATTCACTCACTAATTCCGAAAGCGTAAATGGCCGGATGTTCGCAACAGAACCAAAGCTCGAACAACAGGCGGTCACTCGGTTGGTGACCAATTCTGGCCTGGATCGTAGGTTGATATTTCAGCCGTTATTTTTTGTGTATCCGGGCCAAAGTCTGCCTCGTACACAATGCCGTTTTCACCCACAAGAAAAGAATGGATACCCGTTTCTCCGTAGTCCGAAGGCACTGCCAGCAAAGCGTGCCCCGCGACGAACCGATCGCCGACAAAGTAGGAATGGGCACCACCCGGAGCATTCGGCCCCTGCCCCTGCAGAATTGTGAAGTAGTAACCAAGGAACGGTTCGGGTTCGTAGTCGGCCTCACCGTCGCTCCATCCCGAGGCGGCGGCGCGGGCAAGTGCTGCTCCGACAAAACTGTCTTCTTCTGGCCAGAAGAGGCCGTTTCGCTCGCCGGGATCCGATATGATGGACCGGGCAAACTCCATAACGCCATCGCCATTGTGATCCACAAGACGGAACGCCGCCTGAAGATCGACATAGGCCTCAAGCGTTTCGATCACGTCCAGTTCGTTCAAACCGATTTCACGGGCCGAAAGTTCTTCGATCCCAGCCGCCAAATCAAACTGCCAGCCGGTTTCGCCTTGCAGAATTGGGATTGGAAAGGGCCAACTGTCTTCGCCCAACAAAAGGACCACCCCATCATCATCGGGTTGAAAGCGGTATCCTTCAGAGTACATGCCAAGCACGTCTTGCCTTCTTTGCTGATCTTCCCCAGGATCGCCTGTTCCGATCACGTCTTCGGCCTCGGGTCCAAACAACTCAAGCAGCTTGTTCTGATCACCGTCCTTTAGGGCTTGGACAAAAGCGTCCAATGCGGTCTGCGGAGTTTCGAACAGGGCACCGTCGGAAAATGCCGGTTCGGCCACCATGGCAAGAAGTACGATAGAAAAACCCGATTTACGCATGTTACCGTCTCCTCTTGGCTTTGGCAGCGTGCCCACGTTTGGACGCCTTATGGGCTTGGGCGCCTGACGCTTTTTTCTTCATCGCATTCCCTTTAGACGAGGCAGACTTACGCTGGGTCACTGCCTTCTTTGCCTGAGGCTTCTTTTTGACAGGCTTTTTCGCCGCATCCGGATGTTTGGTCCGATCGATGGCCTGTTGTTTGGCTACGGCCTTGTCCCGATCAACATTACCGCGGTTCACCTGCGGCAGAGATTTGTCGCCACTGCCCCGATTTGCCAGAGCACCTCCCGCGATGGCCCCTGCGCCTGCACCAGCGGCAACCGCCGCTGCACCGTCGCGGCTAATGTCTGCGGCACCGGATTCACGGCTCAGTTTCGCACGGAGTTCGTCTGTTCGGCCCTCGGGTCGGTTAACGGGCAAGTCGCCGCGGCCACCTTCCGACCTTTTGTGATCGGCGATCTTATCCCGGGCTTCCTGTTGGCGGTCAGGATCGGGGTTCCATCCGATTTCGGTACGGTCGCCAAGACCGATGTCATTACCGATATTGACGTTGCCATCGACGTCGATGTCAATGTCGGGGTTTCTGTATATCGGGCCACCGCCCCACCCGCCGCAATTTCGGCACCCCCAGTAGCCATACCAGTCGTCGTCATCGTCAAAAATCTCGTCGATCAGCGCCACAGTGCCAAAGGTCAGCAACGCCGCCCCCACCACGTTACCGGTCGAAGGGCCGGTGTAGACTGTCTCGGGATTGTATTGCGGGACGTAAACTGTTTCAGGTTCTGTCGGAGTGATGATGACCGTGTCGTCGTTGGACACCTCGACGGTTTGTTCGGGTCCCGAAACAAGGGCACCGCTGTCAATTGCCTGATCCCTCATGATTTGAACCGCATCCATCACGTCATCGGATTGGGCCAGCATGGCTGTTCCCATTGTCTCGGTCCAATCTATATGGGTGGCCATCTGACCGACGATTTCGGGGAAAGCCGTCGTCAAAATACTGACGGAAGGATCCCAGCCCATCGCTTCGATTTCCGGCTCGAGATCAACGGGGTCGCGGTCAGCGTTATCCAGCAAGTACCGCTCGGCCTTCACAACCTCCAACGGCTGTGTGGCGGCGACAAAAATTTGTATCAACAATGTATCGGGGTACAGAGCCACCGGAGCAACCAGTGTCTGCAGTTCCGCGTCCGTCAGAAGATCGGAAGACGTCGCCGAAGCGTCTGGCGGATCTGCAGGTTCGTCGGATGCCTCTTGGGCAAACAGCGCTGTGGACACGCAGACACCGAGTGAAAACATCACATATTTTAACATATTGCGATCCTTTAACTTCTATCAGGTTCACCCAAAAATCAGATTCTGGCAAATGAACGGCCAAAAGCCTCGCCAAAGCTCGATAGCTGCCGGTCACGAGGAGAAGATTTCGTCGCTCCAGTTGGCATTTGGCGGAAACACCAGAAAAAAGGCACCAAAGAGATCTGTCGCAAACTTTGGTCGGCATATTTGGCCTTTGCACAGTTTAATCCTGCTGGTGCTTGGTTTGTAACACTGTTTGGGAATGTCTGGTGATCAACTTCAAAGGTGCGCACTACCCAAAACCTATGATCTTGTTCGCAGTTTATTTCAACGTTTGATACGGCATCTCATACCGCGACCTAGAGGAAGTCAAGACGGAACGTGGTGTGTCGGTTGATCATGCTACTCTGAACCGCTGGGTCGTGAAATATTCCTCTGATGAGGTTGCTCGCGAGGCCCAGAATCGGAAGATTGGCACTGCAGAAACTTGACGTATGGATGACACCTATATCGAAGTCCGTCGCGAATGGATGTACCTAAATCGTGCAGTAGATCAGGACGAGAAAACCCTTGATTTCATGCTTTCAGAGTTGAGCGACACGAAGGCTGCTAAAATGGCTATTCTCCAATGCTCTGCGCGATAATGGCATCACGAAACGGATCAAAATTGACAAAGGCAGAAGTAACTCGGCTGGGGTTAAAGATTTTGTCGTTTCACTATGTCTTTACTGGCCGCCACATCAGTGAGAGTTTTCAACTGTAAGGTCAAGTTCATTCAGGGGCCAGGAAATTTACCAATCATATATTCCATTAACATAGTGAATAAATGGTTTAGGTTGCCCAAGGTATGAATAGGAACATTAGGAGAAGAATGTGCGATACGTTGCAAAAGGTATATTGATTTGTTGCGCTGTCGCGTTTGTCGCTGTGTTTGCAGCTTGGCTTTTCCTGTCTTCTGCGTTGTTTTCCTCGGTCAGGACTACTTTCGTCGAAAACCTGATCTCTAAGAAACTTGGTCAGGAGGTTAGAATTGAAGATGAAGTGCGTCTGGGTATTGGCCGGCAATTGCAGGTGTCGGCGGCAGGGCTGGAATTACCCGGTTCTCAGAATGCTGATGTGAAACTTGCAGCAATCGATGAGATCGAGTTTGAAGTTTCCGCGCGCGACCTTTGGAACAGTAAACTGTCACTGAGTGGTCTTTCACTCTCAGGTGTTCATCTGAACTTAATCACAGACAAAGACGGCTTCGGAAACTGGCAGTCCATTTCCCAACCGGAAGCTGAAGCCGGGAAACCTGCAAATTCCCCGACGCCGCTGTTAGCCGGAATTCTAACGGACCGCAAAATTGATCTGACTGATATCGCCATTCTTTATCAGAACGATTTAAACGGACTTGAGTTAGATCTGCAGCTTCCTGAACTGCTCTTAAAGCGTGATACGGAAACCGATGTTGCGACCGCAGTTGGGGCCGGTTCGTTAAACGGAGAGAGTTTTGATCTGAACGCGACATTCCCCGCAGAAGACCCATTTCAGTTGGCGATGAATTTCGAACAGATTTCGATTGTAGCCGAGGAAGTCCCTCAAGAAAACGGTCTGCAAGTGGCAACGACCGTGGAGATTGCCGAACTTGGCCAGCTTCTCGATATCCTGAAGCTGAGCCGCGTTTTGGAAGGTAAAGGGAGTATTGGCGCAACGTTCACATCAGTCGACGGCGTAGCACGGATTGATGACCTATCTGTATTGGCGGATTTAGATGGCGGGCAAAGCCTTTCGCTGACGGGGCAGATCGGGGAACTGGGAAATCCGGAAGACGTATCGTTGACAACCCGCATTCGGTTATACCCTGAAGATGCTGAACCAGCCCCTGCCGCATCGCGATATGATCTTAAACTTATCGCGGTCGACATGGTTATCGACAGCGTGCCTGGGCAGGTGCCGCAGCGACAAATGGTTATTAAGACCAACGGTTTCACGTTGGACACGTCCGGCGAAGGCCCGCCCCCGATTAAGTTCTCCGAGCTTTCCAGAACACCAGAAGGCGCCTTAAAAGTCGGAAACATCAACCTGAGAATTGGGAACCCAGCCGATCCGTTTGTCATTTTGAATGGTTCGGTCGATGACGCGCTTCAGTTGCAAGGCATATCAGCAGAAGGCCTAATGGATATACCGGCAAGCAGTTTGATCTCGCCAGAATTGTTTGGACCAGACGACCAGCTTGGCAGGTTTTCTGGTGACTTCCATTTGGACGGCGACATCAATCAGCTTTCGCTGACGAACTTGGATGGAAAGACAAGCGATACGGACGTCTGGAACCTTGAGGTGCATGGCACTGTCAAGAATGTACTCAAATTCGAGGACCTGGATTTGGCAATTGACGTCGCAGTCCCATCCGGGGCGGACCTTTTGAAGGCACTATCGCTTGAACGTGTTCAAACCGGGCAGGCTCGCCTTGAAATCAACCTCGTTAGCGAAGGCACCGATTGGAACGCGAGTGCCAATGTCGAAGTTGCTGAATCTGTCCTGAAAATTGTCGCCGATCTTGATGATGCAACAAGTGACCCTGTGCTGAAGGGTTCCATTGAGAGTGACCTAATAAAGATAGATCAAATTCGAACTATCATTCAGGCCGCTGCACAGTTGCGGAAGCTAGGCGGTACGGAGTCCAACGAGGAAGACGTCAATCATGAAGCAGATGACACTGGCCCTTTAACAGATGTGACGCTTAAACCAATTGGGCGTTCAGTTCTCTTGTCCGGTATGGATATGGATGTCGACATTGACCTTCGGCACATAGAAGGTGCCAAAGGAATTAGCAGTTTGCAGAGCGAACTGACGCTCACCGAAAATGAGCTCAAGGCCGGACCTTTGAAGTTTGAATATGGAGGTGCTCAATTCGACGTCAGCGGGCAAATGGATCTATCAAACGACGCGCGTCTGCTCACGCTGACCGGCAAGGCAGGCGGCTGGCAGCTGGATGATATTCTTCACGGTCTGAAATTCAAAAAAGGCGCAAGCGGTACGATCTATGCAGATTTTTCGGTGACCGGTGGAACCGATTCACTCAAGCACTTTGCCAACAGCATGAGTGGCAACGCCACAGTTTCATTGCGTGATGGCTCGATCGAGACCCAGCTATTGGATCTGGCAGGATTAGGGGTGCTACCTTGGGTGTTTACCAAAGAGAAACAAAAGGTTGCTCCAATCGTATGTTTGCGTGCGCCGATTAGTATTTCCAATGGAAGTATTTCGACGAAACAAACCACATTGGAGACAGATCATGTCCAAGTTGTCGTCTTTGGCGGTGTCGATGTAGCCGGCAAGTTCTTGGACTTAAATCTACAGCCCCGCAAGATTGGCGAACCTCTTTCGAAAAGCCCCTGGCCAGTGACTTTGAAAGGCCCACTAGCTAAGCCGAAGATCAAGGTCAAAGACGGTCCGAAACGACTGAAACGATCGGATGGTGCGGACAAAATGCCAGCAAAAAGAAAACTATGCGTTCCGGATATTTTACAACTACGGTAGTGGTGGAGGCAGTTGGTTCAGGAGCAAATCTAGAGTTCAAGCAAGATAACAATTCCGCCGAAAAGAGATTTCTGCTTTGGGCTCATTCCAGACTCTGGATGCAGCATGGCATTTGCCCCATGGAAGGCTGTCTGCACAAGCGAGGACGGCACAGAGCAGTCACTCGATCGGGGCCATGTTATGCTGCGGCGTTGCCGGCCATTGCTGCAGTTGATGCACGACGCAGCATCCATAATTGGTCGGTTGTTGTTAGGGCAAAACAATCCATGTTGGCTTTCACCTGATAATACGATTGGACTGTTTCAATTCCTCTTGCCTAAAATCATGTCCAAGCCCGAACTGGGTGGCATCAATCCGGTATCAAACTTATTAGGCCTACCTGAAACCAAGAGAGGATACCCAATGCCTATATCCATAAAGCCCAAGGCTAGGCGACCGGGTGCAAACCCCGTCAAGAAGCCTGCTTGGCATCAAGCGCTCAACCACCAAAGTTGACATCATGATTGCGCTGACCAGCAGGTTAATAAAAAGCCCGATACTTGTCCTCTGGTCACGGAGCAATTGCATAGGCACCAGTGGAGAGGCCACACGGGCTTCGACCATCACAAACACGACGATTGCGATCAAAACAGTGAAAATAAGCGCGTCCGGAGACAACGGAATGCTTGAAGCCCCACCGTTGTTCGCCAGCGCGTAAGTAGTGAGCGCTATCGATAACATCAGGGCTCCCGGAATATCCAACTCTTGGAACGATACGGTTTTCCATTCGAAATCGCGAGTGATGGAGGTGATAGACAGAATAGGCGTGACACTGGCGGACCTGGCAAGGGGGCGGAATGCCATGCGCCAGTTGCTCATCACCAGCTGGACACCACCCAGCGAGGGGTCCAAAGCAGTCCCGGCAGCGGATGTCGTCCCGAGCAACCCCATCGCTGTGCCCAACCTCTCTGTCGGGACGAGGTCACGTGCGATAGACATCGGAGGCGCGATCAGGATCGCTCCGCCAAGCCCCTGCAACGCACGTCCGGCGATCAACAAGCTGAGGCTCGGAGCCGTCGCGCTTAATACTGACGCTGCCAAAATAACGATGAGACCAAAAACCAGCAAGCGGCGGTGGCCGAATAGATCGCCAAGCCGTCCAGCCGAGACGACGGCGATGGTCACTGAAGTAAGATAGGCCAGCACGACCCATTGCACCTCTGACACTGTCGCGGAGAAACTGCGCGTCAGTGTCGGAAGCAGTACCGCAGCTATACTGCGGTCAGTGTCGCCGCGGCGAGGGTAATCAGGATGGGAGTGGGGTTTTGCGCCTGTATCGTATCAGTCATCGTAAATTCTCTTGTCTCGTTGCCAGTGAGAAGTCTCTGCCACTTCAAGTTGAGCCTCCCCATTTGAATGGGCCCACCGTTAAGATTAGGAAACGGAGGACCAAGAATGGCAAACAAGCGACCGAAGCCGGAAGAAATTGTCTCGAAGTTGCGGCAGGTTGAAGTTCTGATGGGGCAAGGGATGCCGCGTCTGGATGCGATCAGACAGATCGGCGTTGTGGAGCAAACCTATTACCGCTGGCGCAAGCAATATGGCGGAATGGGTGTAGACCAATTGAAGGAACTTAGGCGGCTTCA
>NZ_CYPU01000026.1 GCF_001458195.1 Ruegeria atlantica
CGGATATCGATGTCTTTTTGTGTGAACCACACAGCCCATGGCAACGCGGCACAAACGAAAACACCAACCGCCTGCTGCGACAGTACTTCCCAAAGGGCACGGACTTGTCGATACATAGTCAGGCAAAGCTCAGTGCTGTCGCAAGGCAGCTCAACGAACGACCTCGAAAGACGCTCAACTACGAAACACCAGCCGAGCGTTTCAATGCATGTGTTGCATCGACCCATTGAGACCGCCCCGCAAAGTGGTCGTTCATGCCCAGTGCAGCGAACGACCTCATTGAGCCCAAAGCGGTCAGTCAAAAAGCAAGAATAACGGGCATTCTACTAATTATTTGGTGAATACCAGATCGGCGACGTATATGCGCGCTCTTGTCCGATCAATGTCGCTTCTTCGGGAATGTCAGCGCCTAGACGCACTTTGTCGTAAACGACCCAGCGTGGCGTCGGGATTTCAATGACGCGAGCGTAGTAAAACGCGTGCTCGGACGAATCAAAATCTGGGTCTGTCCAGACCGTTCCTAGCTCTGAAGCGCCGATGGTGTTGATATAGTTTGCTGCTTCCAGATCGACCGTATTTCCTACAGCTGGCAGTTTACCGTTAGCGTCCAGTTCACGTTCATCCGACCACGCCACATCATAGACTTTTTCGGACAAGTTCCCGTCGCTGTCCATCCAGCCTTTAACGATCTGGATGCGATCAAGATTGGCTCCGATGGGATCGCGCAATGCATAGACCATGAAGGTTGGCGCATCGGACGTTGCCGGGCGCAGATCACCACCCATCGGAACACCCTTTTCGTATCCAACAAAGGCTGGAGCGCGAGACCTCATGTCATCCTCGTCGAACTTCCATCCCCCAAAGAACCGCACGGCCATGCGCGGACCTGTTGTGGCATAAACCTCACGGCGCACCATGGCATCCCACAGACTGGCCCGCGTGTTCTCTTCGGCCCAGACACCTGTGTAGCCTGACGCCACCAATGACCAACCTGGGAAAACGCCATTTTCTGTTTCGGTGAACGGATGCGACGCGCGGGTCAACGATGGCTCGGCATTTGTCGCTTTACCAAAGTAATTGTCGCTGTCAGCGGTTGCCAGCGATGTATGGCTGTCCGTCGCGCCGGACAAGCCAAATTTGTATGGGTTTACGCCCGTGCGCGCCTCGATGGCGAACCCCTGCTTAAGTGCCTCACGCGCATATTCGCCTGCAAGCATATCTGGCGTTTTAGCTTCAGTTAGATCGAGGTTGCCCGCATCCCATGTTTCGTAATTCGCAAACTCGTCATCGGGGCTAAGTGCGGGGTGCGCCTCGCCGTCTCCCTTGATCTGGGTGATTTCGTAGAGCGGTTCCCATCTCATCCGCGCCATTGCATAGGCTTCGTCCACGGGTTCGCCATTGTAACGTGTTTCAGATGGGAACATGATGCCGTTTGACAGGTTTCCGTTGTGCGCGAGTGCAAAAGCTTGTCCACCCGTATCGGCCTCATAGGCCTCCAACCATTTGTACAAGTCCATTGGGTCTGTAGAGCCGATGGGCGCCTGCGTGGTCATAGGTTGGACTTGTTTGACCCGGTCTGCATTGTCACGAAAAATGATATTGCGGTGCATGTTGTTGCCCCGGATCAGCGATGTCCACTCAAAGCCGTGGAAAGCCGTGAAGTCTCCCGGATCGTTGAACGATTCCACAGTAGCGATCATGTCTTCCCAGACAGAGGCATAGATGGGCGATCCGGGAGAATAATCTGCGATCAAGTCCGGATCCATGTTCCCTTGAGAGAACGTAGTGATCAGGTCCAGAGCTGCTGCAGCAGACGCCTCACCGCCTTCTTGCAGACCTTTTGCCCAGCGAGAGCCCTGTTCTGACTCCATGATGTTGGGAGAACCTTTAGCCAAGTCGGTGATCATGCCCATTCCATCAGAGTGTTCCGTTGTCACGATCCAGTCTAGCGATCGCGCCAGCTTAACACGCTGCCCTGTGGCCGAGACGACCTCTTCGCCTCGCGCAAACCGAAGCATTGTGTCCAGATCGGTCGTGTTCCCGAAAAGACCGGCGTCCATGGAAAGACCCGTGTGAATATGAGTGTCGCCCCAAAATACACGCGATGGAAAGCTGCGTTGAGCATTGGGTGAATAGGCTTTGCCGGGGTAAAGGTCTTGAAGGGACTGTTCAGAGGGTAAGAACTGCGCGTTGGCTGCGCTCGAAACTACAAATATGGAAGAGAACAAAGCGGAATTTAGGTACCTGAGCATAATAAGCCTCCCAAGACTTGCTGAAATCAAAACGCGTTTCTTCACGAAAGCCGCACATTCAGACCTGATGATAATACGTCATTATTTCCATGTCTTCGAAATTCCGCTTTGTCCGCAGAGTTGCCGTTCAAGCAAGTTGCAGCGAAAGACCGCTCTGCGGACAAAGCCGCCGTCAGCCGCACCGCAGCATTCAAAGGGTCTTGTCAGAAGAACTTTGCTTGAGCGGGGCAGGGCGGTTGCGTAGCTTTTGCCCATGACCAGGCCTGCCTCTTTCAAATACTTCAAAACCAGTCCCGAGATCATCCGCCTTGCGGTGATGTTGTACATCCGATTCCCGCTATCGCTTCGGAATGTCGAAGATCTGTTGCACGAGCGAGGCATCGATGTGAGCCACGAAACTGT
>NZ_CYPU01000027.1 GCF_001458195.1 Ruegeria atlantica
CGCGGGCCGGCGGGCGAATGCCGCCAGTGCGAGCAAGGAGTGGATAGATCGAAGACGACTCGCGATCAAAAAGCCGCCCTATAGAACTCATCGACTCTCCGCGTTGCCATCGATCCCATATCTCTGACTTCTGTTTGTCTGTGAAAAATATGCGACGACGATAGGCCATGGCTTACACTCCATCTTTCCAAAAAGATTAAAGTGTTGCATCGATCAGTTGAAACCGCCGGACGAAGCGGCCATTTAGGTTATCGCACTCAATGTCCGCTTTCTCAATCAGGCTAGGTATGGCTCTATATACACATTCCATAAGCGCGCCGTCTTTCTCTTATGAAATTTGGGGACCTACCTGCACCAGATGGAAACGGCTTCATGTTCCGTCAGGGCATAATGCTGGATCACCTGCGAGGTGATCAATAAGCGAACGCACTCTGGTTGTGAGGTGCCGGTTTTGCGGAAAGAGTGCGGCAACAACATACGGTGTGACCCGGTATTCGGCAAAAAGCTCCACCAGCTGGCCAGATTGCAGAGCGTCCGCGACCGTGTAAGCCGGGCATCGCGCGATTGCTGCACCCGCTGCGGCGATGCGGGCCGATCCTGCCGGAGCACTCATTCTAAAGCGCCCGTTCACTTGAACCGCCTCTTCTTGGCCATCAATGTCAAATTTCCAGATTGTCGGCTCTGTCATGTTGCCGTCGAGAATGCATTCGTGGGTGGCTAGAGTGCGTGGATGGGTCGGTTTACCTGCTCTCTCCAAATAGTCGGGTGAGGCACATACGACCAAGGGCATCCGACCAAGCTGCCGCACCTTAAGCGAACTATCACGCATCGGACCAATTCTGACGGCAAGGTCGATCCCTTCCTCTATTATGGACACCCTGCGATCCGAGAACTGTAGATCTAGTTCGACATTCGGGTGTTTTGCAGCAAATCGAGCGAGAGAGGGAGCGAGGCGCAATGTGCCAAAACCTGTGGGAGCGGAGATATGGATCGTGCCACGTAGCGACGCTTGTTCGTTTCTGACCCGTTCTTCAAGCTCATCAAACGCGTCGAGGAGCGGTGCGCACAACGCCAAGTAGGTCGCACCTGCATCTGTTAATGCCACGCTGCGTGTCGTGCGGTTTAGCAATTGAACACCGAGCGCGTTTTCCAAATCGGCTACATATTTGCTGACTAGACGCGCGGAGCGCCCCATCCGCTGCGCTGCGATGGTGAAAGAAGCGTTTTTTGCGACCAGCGCAAATGCGCGCATGCGATCAATCTTGTCCATGTCATTGCGCCCCCTCAGGGCTTAAAGTTACACCAAAAATGGCGATTATCTCACAATTATGCAACGGGTATTACCGTCTTAGAAGGTTCAAAATGACTGGAGACTCAGATGCCAAACGCCGTTCGTATTCACCATTTCGCCAAATCAGGTCACGCGCATCGTGCCTTGGTGTTCGCAAAACTTGCAGGGATCGCGCATGAAACCATTCCCGTTGATCTGGCAGCTGGTGCGCATAAGTCGCCTGAGTTTTTGGCGATGAACCCGAATGGGCAGGTTCCTGTTCTCGAAGATGGCGATGTAATTGTGCCAGATTCAAATGCGATCCTTGTCTACCTTGCGCGGGCTTATGCGCCTGACTGGATACCTAGCACTCCAATTGGTGAGGCTAAGGTTCAGCGTTGGCTCACACTCGCAGCTGGTGAAATTGCGTTTGGTTCATGCGCCGCGCGATTGATCACTGTTTTTGGAGCACCTTTGAACGCAGATTTCGCAGCCGCAACCGCCGAGAAGGCGATGCAGAAACTGGAACATGGACTTGAGGGCCGAGAATGGCTTGTTGGTGACCGCCCGACGATCGCGGATGTGGCGACATATTCGTATACAGCGCATGCGCCCGAGGGGAACGTTTCGCTCGACCCATATCCAAACGTACGAGCGTGGATATCCCGTTTCGAAGCTTTGCCTGGGTTTGAAGCAATGCCAGCTACCGCAGCTGGACTTTTAGCAGAGGCAGAGGCAGCGACATGACCGCAGAAGCGCCACGCTATCCGTTACCACCTTTCACAACGGAGTCGGCAATCGAAAAGGTCCGCCTTGCCGAAGACGGTTGGAACAGTCGTGATCCGGCGAAAGTCGCACTCGCTTACACGCAGGATAGCAATTGGCGCAATCGAGCGGAATTCCCGCGGGGTCGCACTCAGATCGAAGAATTCCTGTCGCGAAAGTGGGCCAAGGAACTGGACTATCGGTTGATCAAAGAGTTGTGGATCCATGACGGCAATCGCATCGCCGTGCGATACGCCTATGAGTACCACGATGACAGCGGCAACTGGTTCCGGGCCTACGGCAACGAGAACTGGGAGTTTGACGAAAGTGGCTACATGGAACGGCGGTTCGCCAGCATCAACGAACATCCGATCGCAGAGACGGACCGCAAGTTCCGCTGGCCTTTGGGGCGCCGCCCCGATGATCATCCAAGTCTAAGCGACTTGGGCCTCTAATCAAACTTTCAAGGGCATCAAATGCCCCTGAAAATTAAATCCAATGAAATCCGCGTGAAGGTCAGACAATGGCGCAGAAACATCAGTCGCACAAAGGGGAATTGCTGCTGCAAGAGCGGCGCAAAACACCCAAAGAGCTCATCGATGCCATTCCGCAATTCATCGATAGCAATATGCCGCAGCAGCACGCGGATTTCTTTGCTGGTCTGTCTTACTTGCCCTTGGCAACGCTCGACCAACAGGGGCGCCCATGGGTCAGTATTTTGGTCACAACCTCGGATGACGATCCTTCTGTCGGGATCAAGGTGTTGGGCGGCAACACAACGGATGTGGTTGCCGAGACCAACCCCTATGATCCATTTGCGCGCGCATTGCAGCAGGACTTGGCGTCTGCCGAAGAAGCGCGGCTTTTTGCTGGCGTTGGGGTCGATTTCAGCAACCGGCGGCGTAACAAAATCGCCGGGACAATCGGCGAGTCCATCGTCGAAAATACTGGAAAGGTGCGGCTTCGGCTTCATTCCGACCAGCATCTTGGGAATTGTCCGAAATACATCACTGAGCGCAGATTGGCGCACTTTCAGCGCGCGGCCGAACTGTCTTATGACAGCTTTGACACGATTACATCTGCCTTGCCCGCCGGCGCTAAAGCCTTGGTTGATCGCGCAAGCACGGTCTTTCTGGCGACAAGGCACATTGCTGAGAGCGATGCTTCGGACACTCTAACCGATATGGGTGTTAACCATCGCGGCGGTGCGCCGAGCTTTACCCGCATCTATGAAGAAGTCGAAGGTGATCAAGTAACAACTTATCTGGTTTTGCCTGACCATTCCGGCAATCGTTTTTACCAGTCTTTGGGTAACATCGAGACAAACCCTCAGGTCGGTCTCGTGTTTCCAGATTTCATCACGGGCCACGTCCTGTATGTCACTGGGGAGGCAGAAAATCTGTTCGCTGAGAAGGCAGAAACGCTTATGCCACGGGTGAGCCTGCTGACACGTATCAAAGTAACAGGGGCGGTCTTTGTCGCGGATGGGCTTAACCTAAAACTTACGTCTGAAGAGCAGTTTTCACCCTACAATCCGCCGGTTAAGCTCTTGCGGCAAGAATTGGAACAGATGGGGCATTCTGCGATGCCCTATGACGACGCTGCCGCGATCTCGGCTACGCTTGTCTCTACACAAGTTTTGTCCGACAATATTAAGACATTCACTTTTAAACTCTCATCGCCAGTCAATGCCCCTTTGCCCGGTGGGTTTGGTGTATTTGATTTCTCAGGCATTTTGGACGTCGGCTACAGCCATATGAACGAGGCGAACCCCCAGTTGGTGAACGAAGATTATATCCGAACTTGGACGCTTTCCAGCGCGCCAAGGTATGATCCGAAATTCAATACGTTCCGTGGGACCGATCATGTCAACGTCACCGTCAAACGCAAACCGGGCGGATTGGCGTCAAATGTCCTGCACGACAATGCGGACAAGCATATCGACAGGAATCTTCCGGTCGTCTTCAAGGGGGCTGGTGCAGGGTTTAGTTGTTTTGCAGAGGGGCACGACGGCACACCCCCTAGTGTCCCGCCAAAGATGCTTTGGATCGCGGGCGGAGTGGGCATTACGCCTTTCATGTCAATGTGGGACGGCATTCAGCAAGTGGCAAAGGCAAACCCAGATCAGACTTCTACTGACATCGTGCTTATGTTTACCGGGCGTGATGACGATATCGGCGTCTTGAACCACTTTGCGTCGCGACATGGCTCGCTACCGGATCAAGTGAAGCTCAGCATAGTTGCCTTTCAAAGCGTGAGCAGTCACCCATCTGCGGCACGATCCGTTCGGGACGGTCTGCGCGAAACGCTCTCCGACAACTTGCGGAATCTCGAAGAGCGACGCATGAAGATTAATGATTTCCGGACCGTCGCGGACCTGAGTGAGCGTGAAGTGTTCATGTGCGGACCTGCCGCTTTGATGAATTGGAGCGAAGAACTCCTCACCGAATTGAACGTTGACGAGTCGAGACGTCATCGAGAGACATTTACCTTCTGATTTCGTCATCCGTTCAGAAGTGGACATTGGTACCAGTAGCAGCATCGGTGAGTTTGGGCTCTTTCCAGACCTTAGCCGCACTTAGCTCAAACGGCGGCTGAGCGGACAAACCCGCCATCCACGCCAAGCTCTCCAATGTCTGCTTACAACATCGAGCCTCAGATACAGAGCACTGGCGGTAGCCATGTTTCCCGTAGCGGGGACTGATCCGGTTTAACAAAAGTCACGCGGAAGCTCGTTACATTCCATTTCCTGCGCCGTTTTATCGCCTTTGAAATGCAGTCCTGCCGCCATGGCGGGCTACCCCGCCAGGTCAAAGCCATGCTGGAAAAGGACTCTGGGAAGAAGCCCCGGCCTACATGCCCTGCCCTAAAACCCGGCGGACGCCTGTTGCGCGAGTGGAATGGCGTGACCCATGTTGTCGATGTGACAGAAGACGGCTTCACTTGGAACAGTCGTTCCTGTCGCTCGCTCTCGGCCATCGCTCGAGAGATTACGGGCGCGCATTGGTCAGGGCCGCGTTTCTTTGGGCTCACCGGCAAGGGGGCCAAATGAGCCCGCGCCGTAAAATCCGATGCGCCATATACACGCGCAAGTCCTCAGAAGATGGTCTGGATCAGGACTTTAATTCCCTGGACGCGCAATATGAGGCCTGCGCAGCCTATATCGCCAGCCAGCGACATGAAGGCTGGACCTTATTGCCAGTCCGCTACGATGACGGTGGCCTGTCGGGCGGCACCCTAGAGCGCCCTGCCCTTCAGCGCCTTCTTGAAGAGATCGATGCCGGGCGT
>NZ_CYPU01000028.1 GCF_001458195.1 Ruegeria atlantica
GAGAACGGATTTTGTGAAAGCTTCAACGGTCGCATGAGGGACGAGCTGTTGAACGGGGAAATCTTCTACTCGCTCAGAGAAGCGCAGATCATCATCGAAGAATGGAGGAAGCACTACAACACCAAACGACCACACAGTGCACTGGGTTATCGCCCTCCGGCACCAGAAACCATCATCCCGATGGAACACAGGCCGATCATGCACTAACAATCACGTTGGACCCGTCAGATAGGGCTGCTCACTGCTGCGCGGCGCTGGGTTGTTGTCTGAACATCTACTCCGCGAACTGAGCCGATGTTTGCAACATCAGCAAAGGCTCGTAGTACAGGTTTTATGTAATGCCTTGGACCGAATCCGCCTATGTTGCGGTTCGATTGGAGTTTAGAAAGCGAACTGATACGGTTGTTGTCATTCAATGCAGAGGGCGAAGAGACGGAATGAGCGGATGGGTTTCAGAAGCAATCAGGAAGATCGAAGCCGATTATCAGCGCTCTGCAGATACGCATCTATTCAAGCTGGACATCCCGAAACTCCAGGATGTTGACATATATCTTAAGGATGAAAGTACGCATCCCACCGGGAGCCTGAAGCATCGCCTCGCGCGCTCATTGTTTTTATATGCCTTATGCAATGGAAAACTTGATTACACGACCACCATCATAGAGGCTTCCTCCGGAAGCACTGCAGTTTCAGAGGCCTACTTCGCTCGTATGCTCGGCCTGCCTTTTGTTGCTGTCATGCCGCGCAGCACAGCCAAGAGTAAAATCGACAAAATCACCTTATTTGGAGGCCAATGTCACTTCGTCGATAGCGCACCGCAAATGCACGACGCAGCTGTTTCCCTAGCTGAGCACACAGGCGGATACTTCATGGATCAATTCATGTACGCAGAACGTGCAACGGATTGGCGCGGCAACAACAACATCGCGGAAAGCATTTTTCTGCAGATGCAAAATGAACCCCATCCCATACCTCAAACGCTGGTAATGAGCGCAGGAACGGGAGGGACTTCAGCGACCCTTGGCCGCTACATTCGATACAGAGGTTATGATACAAATTTGGTTGTCGTAGACCCTGAGAACTCTGTTTTTTACGACAGCTTTGTTCAGAAGAACTCGGATCTCCAAAACTGTTCATCAAGTCGGATCGAAGGGATCGGACGGCCAAGAGTTGAAAAATCGTTTCAGCCTGATGTCATCGATTCAATGATCAAAGTGCCCGATGCGGCAAGTGTCGCAACAGTTCTGTGGTTAGAGAGACTAATTGGTCGCAGAGCTGGCGCATCGACCGGGACCAATCTCTGGGGGGCCTTGAGCGTTGCTAAGGAGATGATGAAGCAGGGCAGAGAAGGCTCAATCGTATCGATCATGTGTGATGGTGGCGATCGCTACATGGATACCTACTACCACCCAGATTGGGTCCGAGATGTCATCGGCGATATTGGGGACTTCACTGAAGAACTGAACCAGTGGTTGTGATCAGTATGGTTCTCGATGAACGTCCAACGGCAGTCGAAAGTCCTGTATTTTCAACCCTTCACTCAGCCTGCAGCACTCTCGTAGTTGGGCTCGAAGCAGACAAGTTGCCAATCATTACCTAATGCCATGCTTTTAAATCACGAACACCACTAGGAAGGTTTGGATTGCCGTACTGATTTGATCCGCAGACGAATTTGGCGCGTAAAAAGTAGGTACTGGGTAAGGGATAAGGCGTTTATCGATTTGTGCAGCAGGGGAACCTAATCGGTTTCCCTGCGACAAAATCGCGTCTATTCGATTGAAACAAACCTTTTTAGCCGCGCATTTTCTTGACGATTACTCCGACAACTATTTGAGCAATCATGCCGGCGACACCGCCGCCAACTAGGTTGCCGACCACGGCTCCAATATCCACCCCAGCGGCGGCATCCCCACCGGCCGCACCAAGCAATCCGCCAAGAACTTGTCCGCCCGCAACACCACCAACAGCACCAGTAATAAGGTTTCCCAAGCCACCCATGTTGCTGTTCGCTACGGCTTTGCCTCCGGCGCTACCGCCAATTGCCCCGCCAATCAATTGCGCAATAATCTGTTCCACGAAATGTCCCCCTATTTGATCTCGCCCTTAATCAGTACACCAGCAGTGGGTGGTGGAGTAGACATTATTTGCTGCTACGGTTCAGCGAAGTAGCACGGCGAGTTTCAATTATAGTTGGTCTGTGGGACCGGTTTGGGCTCACAGCAGACCTGCGGCGACGCAGCGCGTCGATACTGAAACCCGCTCCTAAAACAGACATTGCAAACTTCGAGATGATCTGGCTTTTTCACCGGGTTGACCCAAAGCGCCGACATTCAACTGTCGAAAGCTGTCGTTGGCACATTCGGGCTGACCGGCTGCTTTGAGCCCAAAGCAGTCAAGGGAAAACGCCCATTCTTGGTCGATGCTATCGACGAAATCGTACTTAGCGCTAAGTTCTAAGTTCGCAAAGGCGCTGCGTTCGGCCCGCACAAAGGGTTCATGCGGCACCCAAAAAGGTGCGCTTGATTGGTAACAGGTCAGCTGCTTTGGGTATGCAAAGCAAGGTAGTTCAAATGAGTTTTTTGCAAAGATTTTGTGGTATAGCTGTTGCTGGGTTTGTCAGTTTTGGCGCCAATATTGCAAGCGCTTGCACGTTTATCACACTCACAGGAGCTGATGGTACGGTAGTTGCCTCCCGGACAATGGAATGGGGTACTTTTGATCTGTCTCCCATGATGACATTTGTTCCTGCCGGAACTGAGGCCTCGGCAATGAAAATGCCAGATGGACAGGACGGTGCCAAATGGGTTTCAAAGTATGACGTGGCGGGTGTGACGATGCTTGGCCAGATGCTTTTTGGCGATGGGATCAACTCTGAAGGTTTGAACGTTTCGTTGCTGTATTTGCCAGGGTTCGCAGAGTATCAAGAATACGATCCGGATAAAGCAGGGATCTCGCTGGCCCCCGTCGATTTTGCTGGCTTCATGCTAGGCCAATTCGCTTCTGTGGCCGAAGTTAAGCAGGCGGTGGAAAAAATTCGCGTGGTGCCTGTTGTAACGCCAGAGCTTGGCGGCCCGGCGCCAGTGCACTTCTCAGTAACCGATAAAAGCGGCAATCAGATCATTGTTGAGTTTGTCGGCGGCGAAATGACAATCTATGATAAGACGTTAGGCGTGCTGACCAACTCACCACCGTATGACTGGCACATCAACAATGCGCGGAATTACATCAACATGCGATCCGTCGCTTGGCCTTCGGTTAAAGTCGACGGGATTGATCTTGCGCCAATCGGGTATGGAACCGGGATGCTGGGCTTACCCGGAGACTTCACGCCACCATCACGTTTTATCCGCGCACTGGCCTGGACTCAGACGTCTCGTCCAACCGATGGAGGAGAAGACACGGTACACGAGGCTATCCGCATCCTTGCCAACTTCCAGCTTCCCATGGAGGCGACTGACCAAAAGTTGAATCCTGCTGAACTGGAGGTTCTGAAGTACGGGGGGACGCAGTACACCGTGTCTTATGATCTCCAAAATTTGAAAGCTTATTATTATACAAGCATGAACCCCAACTTACGCAGTGTTGACTTCAAAAAATTTGATTTCGATGCGCTGTCGGCACCTTTGAAGATTCCAATGCGTGATCAATCGGCCCCGTTTGCAGTGGATGTAACACCAACTCGTTGAGGGCTATCTTAGCATCTAAAAAACTGACCTGAGCCGTTTTGACATATGAGATCCGCTGTCCAGACCAATTCCCCATGATGAAATCGAGAAGGGCTTTTAATACAGGCGGCGTTTAAAGGCTGATGGCGACTGGCTCGGTGTTTTTAATTGGGTTTGGCTTTGGAAATCTATTCGTTGGGCAAGGTATAGATAAAAACGGTAATAGTCCGAATAGTGGCCGCTGCAATCAGGCAGAAGCTAGTGGTGGCACGAGCGAGACAGCGATCGCTACACCGGCAATCGAGTTCTGAATTGCTGGCCGTGAATCCGCTCTATCGTGCACCTGGTCAAAGCGAAGAAAGCTTTCTGAGAGAAAACGTTTCGGACTTGGAAAACGCCATTGTGGCGCTTGGCCCAGAAAATGTTGCCGCTTTTATCCCTAAAAGGTAAGAGCGGTGCGCGTTCCGGTTTCCACTTGATTCAAAATCAATAACTTAGCGACTTCGTAAAGGAAGTGAGCCTCCCCATTTGAATGGGCCCACCGTTAAGATTAGGAAACGGAGGA
>NZ_CYPU01000029.1 GCF_001458195.1 Ruegeria atlantica
AGAACGGATTTTGTGAAAGCTTCAACGGTCGCATGAGGGACGAGCTGTTGAACGGGGAAATCTTCTACTCGCTCAGAGAAGCGCAGATCATCATCGAAGAATGGAGGAAGCACTACAACACCAAACGACCACACAGTGCACTGGGTTATCGCCCTCCGGCACCAGAAACCATCATCCCGATGGAACACAGGCCGATCATGCACTAACAATCACGTTGGACCCGTCAGATAGGGCTGCTCAGAGCGGCAACGGTAGTCAGTCCGGCTGCCGACGCCATTGAGGAAACGGCCGTGTAGACGCCGCTAATGGTCACAGTGGCGATATTAAGGGAGACCGAAGCGATAAGCAGAAGGCCAAAAAATGTTTTGGTTGTCAGGCGTACAGCGCGAAAAATCATTCTAAAAGTTCCGTGGGGGTTCAAAACGACGGATATGAAGTTCGAATAGATCGCCCTCCGGAATTGTATATGGGTGCGTCGGGTGAAGATTACTTTTGATTTTTTGCCAACTCAATGCTTCCAAACGCCAAACACGCATGGGTTTGCAAAAGAGCTAACCGACTAGGAAGCAATACAAAGTAATCGGTAAATAGGTAAGCGTGCTGTGGACGCATTACAGCCTCCACTGGGTTTTCCGAGAAAAAAATTTTGCGAGGCGCTCTGCCACACAGGCCCTTACATTTTGACCGAGGGGGGGGGTGTAGGTTTCGAAAAGCATTCCTCGGGAATTTCGGGAATATCGGGAGGGGGTCTGTCTCGAGCCCCAAACGAGGGGGTAACCATGGCTGGGGTGTACGGCTTACCGTGTTCGTCAACCCGAGGGCGCAGCAGGCCGTAGCCGTCAGGATCGATCATGCCCTCCATCTCCTCGCTCGCCTGCCGGTAGCTGAAACCGCCGCCCTTGGCGTTGTTGAGAACGTCAGTCCGGCTCGTCCAACCATCTTCACCGGCATGTGTTTTCACTTGTTTGATGATCCGTTTCTGCAGCTGGTCGAACTTGTCCACTGCTGTGAATTCCTCCGCCTCAGGTGCAAAGCGTTGGATCGAGTACACCACGAGTCGGACCGCGTACTGGAGCGTCGCTAGATCGACCATGACGTCAGAGATCCGATCGTTCCAAGCCGCATTCCCTAGCGCGACGCAGCCCGCCACGCGAAGGGCCGTCTCTCCGAAACGGCATCGAACTTCGTGATGTCCGTTGTTGCTGGGGTTAAGCCGCGGGATGAGGTTGAAACCATGCTTGCGATACAAATGGGTGCAATCCATCAGGCTACGATGATGATGGCCCGCAGGCTCAATCACGTAAAATCTCTTCCACAGCAAGACTCAGCGGAACGGGCACTCAATAAACTTGCGCGGACCTTCACGAGCCAGGTTGAAACCCTTAAACGGTATCGCTCCAAGGCGGATCAGACCGTCCGCGTCGAACGCGTCGAGGTCAAAGAAGGTGGTCAGGCTATCGTAGGCAATATCCAAAACGGGGGGCGGTCGGATGAAAAAAAGTGACGACAACCTCATGGACCCTACGAAAAGACTCAATGATGCGCCCAGGTGCACAGCAACGGCGAAGTCCACCGGCAAGCGGTGCCGCGCACCCGCCGTTCAGGGCTGGAGTGTTTGTCGCATGCATGGGGCTAGAGGTGGTCATGCAGCTGGGTCAAACCATCCGTCTTGGAAGCATGGGGAACGGTCGAGAGAAACCGAGGAAATGCGCAAGACGATCAATGAACTTATCCGCGCTGACAGGGAACTGCAGAAAATGATCGACTGACCAGGCATTGCCTCGCAAGCAAGGCAAAGCAGTCGTTCGAACGAAGTGCTTGGATGGCCGCTCCGAGCCCAAATTCGACACTTTTCATGAGGCCCGAACCGACTCTTCTTGGAGAAACAACGCGTTTGCACTACCCTCGGTGTTGCCCAGGAGAGGAGCATAACGTTGGACCGAAAATTGGCAACGATCATGGTTGGCGATTATGTCGGCTCGACTAGCGCAATGGAACGAAACGAGGAAAGCGCCCTCTCCCAAGTTCTGAGCGGACTAGACCTCGTTACACGTTGTGTGAGCAAGCATCACGGAAGAGTTTTCAATACAGCTGGCGATGCCTTGCTTGCTGAATTTGAAAGCCCCGTCAATGGCCTCAAAGCCGCGATAGAAGCTCGTTCAGAGCTTGCAACAGCACCAGGTCTTACACCGCAGTCTATGCGCTTTGGCTTGCATTTGGCAGATGTCGTTCGGGTAGGGGAAGATTTGCGAGGTGATGGTGTCAACATCGCCGCTCGATTGCAGCAATTGGCCGAACCCGGTGAAATCGACGTATCGGAAGCCTTATTCGACCATGTCCGTAGAGTGTCGCCCTGTGCATTTGAAGACCGGGGGGAACATCGGCTCAAAGGGCTGGACGAAGCCATGCGCATAATGCGCGTCGGTGCCTCTTCGGATCGCCATGTTTTCCAACTTGCTCCGACCGTTGAAGCACCAAAATCCGCCATAAAGCCGAATTCAATCGCCGTTTTGCCATTCCTGACGAGAACTGGAGCAGACGAGGATCAAGATTTTCTCGCCGAAGGATTAACCGAGGAATTGATCCACGATCTGAGCCTCATCCGTTCACTTTTTGTGAGTTCTCGAACAGCTTCCGTGGCGTTGCAAACAGATGATCCCAAACTAATCGGGGATACGCTTGGTGTGCGGTACGTATTGGCTGGAAAGGTTCGTAAGATGGGCTCACGTGTGAGTCTGAGCGTGACCCTAACTAGAACCAGCGACGGAGGGCTTGTCTGGTCAGATCGCATTCAGCGGCCTTTCGACGAAGTAATCGACGCGATGGAGGAGATAGTTGCGCGCGTGGCGGCCACGGTATCAGGCCGGATTGATCACGAAGCGATTAGCGCGGTCCGTATGAAACGGCCAGAGAATATGACCGCTTATGAATATTATCTGCGGGGTCTGGAACAACACCGTATGGGCACTGTGGCAGACTCGTTCTACCGCGAAGCACGAGAATGGTTTCGAAAGTCGCAGGAAGCCGATCCCAACTTTGCGCGCCCCATTGCAATGGACGTGTGTTCCTGGAGCGGTATGGCAGATTTCGATCTGGCATCTGCAGAAGAAAAACTCAACCGCGCGATGCAACTGGATTCTTCGGATCCCGAACTGCACCGCATTCTGGGTACTTTACAGATTAAGCTGAACAATGACTATGACGCCAGTCGTCGCCACCACGAGCGAGCGATGCAACTTGCTCCGAACGATGCCTACATTCTTGGGCGCTGCGCCGCTTTCTACACTTTCGATGGGCAGCCAGAGCGGGCCCTGGAGTTACTGGAGCACGCGGCGACACTTGACCCGTTTTTGCCGGTTTGGATTGTCGAGGAGCAGGTGGCGGCACTATACGCATTGGGGCGCTTCACAGAATCCAACGAAGAGGCCAGGAGCCTCAATTTCCAGACTCGTCGATCCCGGCTCTACAGAGCAGCAAGCCGAGTAGCTCGAGGCGACGTTGAGCGCGCACGTGAAATCGTGACCGAAGCGTTGGCCGACGACCCCACTCTCAGTCTGGAATATGTGAAGTCACAGGAATTGCTACGCGACACAGAAAAGTTAAACGCCCTTTTTAACAATTTGCGCAAAGCAGGGTTGCCTGACCACCCTATCGCCAGTGCGAATTCGTAAAGATTTTGCACTGCAGAGGTGACACTGAGCAATTGTTTTTGTCCAACAGCGCTGAAAGGACCGCTTTGTCCGCAGGGCCGCCGTTCGTTCCTCATTGTGAACTTTCGAATGTCTGTTGTGAGCCCAAACTTTACGTGGTTACGGCTTCGCAAAACCACTGTCCAAATGCGTGTCCGACTGCGATCAGAAGCAAACTGCTTGTTGGTTCGAGGCGTTTCACTATGTTTGGTGGCCGGAGGGCTCCGGTGCGTTCGCGAATTGCAACTCTAATGGTCGTCGATATGGTCGGTTACTCATCTATGATGAACGCCAATCAGGATGCCGCAATCGAAGCAGTACGAGAGCTCAAGCGCGACCAATTGGAGCCAGTGCTCGCCGACTTCGGTGGCGAGGTCCTAAAACGCATGGGTGACGGCTGGATCGTTGCCTTTGCCTCAATCGGTGCAGCTTTGGACAGCGCCATTCAGGTGCAAAGCAATCTTTATGACCACCCGACCATAAAGCTAAGGATCGGTTGCCATCTGGGAGAAATAGTCGAAGACGATGATGATTTTTACGGCACTGGTGTGAACATCACTCAACGCATTCAAACTGAAGCACCGCCCGGTGGCGTGATGGTGTCGGAAGACTTTTACCGTCAGCTGTCAACCGAACAATCAGCAGTGCTTAGCGACGCTGGCACATTCAGCCTAAAAAATATCTCGCAGCCGGTCCGGCTATATCAATGGCGACTTGCGCCCGGTTCAACAGGCAAGTCGGGTGATGTACCATCAATTGCATTCCAGTCCTTTGATTACGCGCCGGTTGATCCAGAGACCAAAGCGCTCGCTGGTGACCTCCGTGATCAACTTATCGTAAGAGTATCGCGGAGAAAGGGCGTTTCCGTTTTCGATGCATCTGCCAAGTCTGTAGAAGCCGCGACCTATGATTTGCGCGGGCGCGTTCGGATCGCTGGGAGGCGCGGAAGGTTCACCATTACGTTGGTCTCACGTTCCAACGCGAGGCCTGTATGGTCACAGACATACGAAGCTCAGGCTGAAGATGTATTCGATTTCTGCGACACTGTCCTGGAGCAGGCAGAGGGGGATTTACGTCTCCAAACCAATGCGTTCGATGGGGATAGACTTGCTGGGCTCCCAGTTGACGACTTGAGTGTATCTGAGCTCCGTGCACGTGCCGCCAATGAATTTTACAAGGTTACGATAGAAAGCTGGGAAGAGGCACTTTCACTTATAGAACGTGCCATCTCGCTCAATCCGCTGGACGGGATGTCGCTTTGCATGCGCGTGGAAGCACAACTCATGCTCCACGGTGCACGCTACAAGATTATGTCTGCCGAAATTAAGAAAAGATGTGAGGAAGTCCTAAACACCGCGGTGATGCAAGAGCCCAAGAGCGACTATGTCATTTGGGTCCGAGCGAATTTCCGGCTTGCAGTGCAAGACGATATTTCAGGAGCGCTCGCTGATCTTAAACGAGGACGGCAACTTAATCCCGCGTATTTGGAAAACCATGAACTTGAAGGTCAGATTTTGCTTCGTAGGTCTGAATTTGCGGGGGCTGATGCTGCATTTTCGCGTCTCGTAGAGCGTGGCGAGCAGGATCCACTGCAACCATATCGGCTGTTCATGCGTGGCATTGCAAGGTATTGCGGCGGAAATTTCGAAGGCAGTGTTGAGGATGCCTCTGCCGCCTATGACATGCGCCCAAATGAAGCTGGCCACCTAAAACTCCGCGCGATGGCGCTGACTGAGATGCAACTTCATGAACAAGCCCAGGCATGCTTGCAAGCGGCCCAGCAGCTATCACAAGCCCCAATGATGACGACAAAACCACCGGTCTTGCCACCTGACATGCGCTGGATGTTAGACAGGCTAAAACCTGTCTTCTGAAGTCAATTGGCCATGTTATTGATGCAAATCTTGTGTGCGGACATCGTCCGCTTTGTCCCGCGTTGCAGTCATAGACGGTTTTTTAACTAGCGTCGGCTATCGCCCGAAGCGGTCATGGGAAGCAGAAAGCTCGGTTTCGCGTGACCGAACGGCTGCTCAGCGGCGCTTAGCTGTCATCTGAGGAAAACAGTCAGATGACCGAGTCGAGCCCAAAACGGTCAATCGATTTTGCTACCGGAGTGAATAGGCGACTGCTCTCCAAACAGAAATCAGCGCGAGAAGAACAGCTCCTCCATTTCACGCCGCACCCTCAGTCGTTCAGGATACTCTTGTAGGAATACCTCTGGTGGTTTGCCTTCCCAGACTTGAGCAAAGACACGCATTTTGTTGCCGCCGTAGATCTTCGCGAGATCTTCGTTGCTGTAGCCGCGCGCCCAGAGATCATCGGTAATTGCGGCGATGATCTTGGCTAGTTCGCCATTGCCAGTTGCGCCCCTGGCGAAGGCATCGGTCATGTAACCGCCATCGTCATACATGGTGGGATTTGCTTCGGCGAATTGAACCACCAGTTCGGTCGAGAACATGTCGTCAGTGGCGATGCCGACATGGTCCACGCCGATCAGCTTGACGTAATAGTCGATCATGTCCGCGGCCTGCTTGGGCGAGATATCCTCCGGCCAGATCCCGTCCATCATCCACTCGGTGAAGGTCGGCGCAACATAGCCGCCGGAGTTCGCCGCCCGGATCGCCTCGTCATCGGGGATGTTGCGGTAACAGCCTTGCGGTGTGGCACCGGGCTCGTCCTTGTAGAGCCCTGCCGGGACCGAATGAGTAAAGATATAGGGAACGCCAGGGTAGTTTTCGTCCATGTAGTCCATGGCGTCATTGGCGGTCTTCGAGCCGGTGTGGCTGAGGTCGAGCAGGATACCGAAGCGCACCATCTCGTCGATCACCGACTTGCCCCAGGGCGTCAGTCCGATGTCCAAACCCTTCTGGGCTGACAACTGGCCAGTCCCGGTCCGGAAGATGTCGTTATAGGCAAGGATCATAGACTTGATGCCCATGTCCTTGAACAGGGCCATCTTCTTCAGGTCGCCATCGAGGATCGTCGCGGTCTGACTGTTCCAGATCACTGCCGTCTTGCCCTGAATATGCGCCGCCTCGATGTCACGGGTTTCATTAACGACCAGATAGTTCTCCGGGAACTGGGCCATCGCGGCTCGAAAGTGATAATGCTGTTCTAGCAGTGTCTCAAACGACATGTCTGCGGCAGCAAGCGTCATCTCATGACCGGTTATGCCGTTATCTCGTGCGCGCTGGAAATATGTGTGCAGTTGTTCATATTCCGTCCAACCAGTTCCATAGGGGCTAGCGAGCATTCCAATAACGATTGTGTCCTGAACAAACTGTTTTGCTTCATCAGAGGCATCCCACGTTTTGCTTTCTTCGCTCGCATATGCTGGCGTGGCCAGTACAAATGCCAACACACCCGCCGAAATCAATCGCTTCATTACGCTTTAGCCTCCGTTTCCAGTTCGTTGTGGTTTGAATATGCCCATTACTCATCGGATCCGACAAGTTTTTTTGCGTGAGTCAGTGTCTGGTATGTCCGCAGAGCGGTCATTCAAGCAAGTTGCAGCGAATGACTGGATTGAGCCCAAAGCAGACTTCTGAATGCGTCAGCTTGATTAAGTTGGCCGCGATTGAAATTCGGTTCAATTGCAAGCAACCAATTGAGCCCCGTAATTAGCCCTTAACCAAAAGCTCCAGTCTTAGCTTCCGAATCCTGGAGCGATCTTTTGCAGAAAGCTCGGAGAAAAGTTCACGTTCACTGACTTGATAGGCAACAAATGTCCGAACACGCATCTCCAACTGATCGCCCTCAAAGCCAACATTTCGAAAAAGTCCGCGTATGTGCTCGAGTCTTTTGTTCATTTCTTTTCGCCAGACCCGGCGCACTTTGGGATCTTGTCGAGCCCATTGTCGTATTGCGTTGTCGTACCGGCTGAGGTCGGCACTATCGACAACGTCGGCGACCATCGCGAGTTTTTCCACCGGTGTTGCTTCGGAGAATCGCCTTTCCTCTAGAAAAGGCACCCCGTCAAGCTGCACCCAATGATCCAGCAATGCTTTGTGAAGGTCGGCCCGATCACGAAAATGGTAATAAAAGCCACTTTTGGCCACGCCTAACTTGTCGGCAATACGTTCCACGCGGACTGCCTCAATTCCTCCAGTACGAAGCAGATCCAGGGCAGAATCTAACCAGTCCTGCTTGCTGAAACGCTTTTTCCCCACAGTCTTACCGCCCTTGATCTGAGTCATGTTCAGCAGATATCGAATCCGCTAAATGTAATCAACTGTACGGTTCCGTATAATTATATAGACGGTTGCGTATATTAATGTGTATATCAAGCTGAGCAGCTTTTGGGAGGGAGATTATGAGACGGACACTTGAAGCGGGAGCCGTTGTTTTGGCCTGTTTGGCAGTCGTCACACCCGCAAGCGCCCTGGAACCGGACGGTCCGCATTTAGCTCATGCCCAACGCAATGCGGAAATATGGGCGGCAGAAGACGTTGAAATCGATGCGAAACTTGCGTCTCTTGAGGAGCGCTTTGGAAAGAAGCCTAACATCATTTACATCCTTACTGATGATATCGGCTGGGGTGAGCTTGGCTGGCAGGGTGGCGGTAAGCATCGGGGCACGCCTTCAGAAGAATTAGATGCAATGGCTTTTGACGGAATGCGGTTTTGGTCTGCCTATGCAGAGCCTTCGTGCACGCCAACAAGGATCGCGATCAACACTGGTCGACACCCAGTAAGGACAGGCCTGCTTACCGTACTGTGGCCGGGGCAAGTGGATGGGTTGTCGGCTGAAGAAGTAACAACGGCGGAGCTGCTGTCGGGAGTTGGCTATAGCACGGCCATGTGGGGCAAGTGGCACTTGGGTGACTTACCGGAGCATGCACCGGAAAACCAAGGATACGATTACGCCTACTACGGGCTTTTCAATGGTGCCCCGGACTTTTGGCAGGCCTCTTACGAAGACCAAAGCGGAACGTTCCCGTTTGCAGATTTTCCCGGAAATGATGCCTATCTGGACGGCGCTGGAATTGACTTGTCCGTCGCTGGTTACGTCGGTCGCAAAGGCGAAGGCCGCACCCCTATTGAGGGCGCACCCGGGATACTGGCCCCCGAACGCCAAGAAGCTTTCGAGAATGAGTCGATTAGCCAGATCACCAAGTTCGTTCAAGACCATGCGCAAGACGATAAACCGTTTTTTGTCTACTGGGCTTCATACGCTTTGCAACTCGCTGCTTCGCAGGAATTCAGCGATGATCCAGGCGTAGACAAAAACAACCGCCAAGCTTCGTTCATGGCGCTTCACAACAAGCATGTGCGGCAACTTCTGGATACGCTGAAAGAAGAAGGCATTGCCGAGAACACGCTGGTCGTTTGGATGAGCGATAACGGTCCGATGTATGCCTTCTGGCCGACCGCCGGGTACACTTTGTTGCAGGGCGCAAAAGGAGATGTGCTTGAAGGTGGCATTCGCGTACCGGCAATGGCGTGGTGGCCCGGCATGATCGAACCGATGCAAGACCCGATGGATGTTATCCACGTCACTGATCTGTTTACCACGGCGGCGCGGATCGGTGGTGCGTTGGATAAAATTCCAAATGACCGAATAACGGACGGCGTCGATCAGACTTCTCTCTTTTTGAATGGCGAAGGTCACGGTCGGCGGAATTTCATAGCGCACTACAGTGGCGAAGTCCTTGGAGCCTTCCGCTACGATGATTTCAAAATCCATATCAAGGAAGGTCACGGGGGCTTACCGGGGATGGATTTCTTCAACATCATGCGGGACCCGGGTGAAAAGTACGGCGCTCTCTACCCGGGACTTTGGGTCGTGCAACCGATGCAGCAATTATTGGGTATGCACATGGGGCGAGTGGAGCAGTTTCCACATCGGTCGCCAATGACTCCTGAAGAAGCCCGCTTAAAAGCGCAAAGCCATTGATGGTGTTGGTTCCGAGGCATTCTTTCGGTGCTTCGGAACCCGCTCGTTTAGTCAAGAGAAATGAGAATTGTCATGATTAACAGAAGCCTGATTGCGACATCCGCCGCAATGACATCGTTGGCTGCAAGTGCTTCATTTGCCGAACCGATCCCACTTGCGGGCCAAAGTGAAGATGAATGGCGACAGACGTTAGCGTTTTATGCATTCCTGCCCGCACGAACGAGCGGAACGTCAACCGTCGCTGGTGCCACCGTTCCGCTTGATCTTGATCTTGGCGATGCTTTGGAGCTTTTGGATTTTGCTGCAGCTGGCAGGTACGAAATTTGGCGCGGCGATTGGGGTTTCATAATTGACGCTAACTACGTCTCTCTGGAGGCTGACGGAAACTTGCCTACTCCAGGAGGCGCCTCGTTCACCGCAGACATCCGGCAAAAGTGGATTGGCTTACTTGCTGCCTACAAAGCCGTCGATGCAGTTGGTGACAATGGCCAACGCTACGCCATCGATTTGCAGTTTGGTGCCCGATATAACTCATTGAGACAGGAAATCACGGTTTCGTCGCCCCTGCCAGTTCCTGTTCTCGGAGGAGATCAGGGATGGTGGGAGCCAGTTGTTGGCGCTCGCGGCACGTGGGTGCTCAATGACCAATGGACAGCGATTGCATCATTGGATCTTGGTGGTTTCGGCGCGGGGGGCAACGATTTGCAAATCGGCGCCAACATCGGAGTTGATTGGCGCGCTTGGGACAGCACGTCACTTTTCTTTGGCTGGCGCTACTACAGCATGGATTATAGCGATAGCCTCTCTACAGGTGCATTTGAATATGACGTTGATCAACATGGTCCGGTGCTCGGTGTTAAATTCAGATTCTGATTTGCACAACACCATCTATACTCCAGCACTGAATACGATTTGAATGTCAGCTTCGTCCGGCGGTTTCAACTGATCGATGCAACACTTTAATCTTTTTGGAAAGATGGAGTGTAAGCCATGGCCTATCGTCGTCGCATATTTTTCACAGACAAACAGAAGTCAGAGATATGGGATCGATGGCAACGCGGAGAGTCGATGAGTTCTATAGGGCGGCTTTTTGATCGCGAGTCGTCTTCGATCTATCCACTCCTTGCTCGCACTGGCGGCATTCGCCCGCCGGCCCGCGTCAGATCCCGGCGCGCTCTGACACTCTGCGATCGAGAGGAGATATCGAGGGGCTTACGTGCGAGGGTCTCGATACGGTCGATTGCCCGTGCTTTGAACCGATCGGCGTCCACAATCAGTCGAGAGGTCCGACGTAATGGTGGTGCCAAACATTACCGTGCAGCGCCCTCAGATGCTGCGGCCTGGGACCGAGCCCTCCGCCCAAAGCCGTGCAAACTGCAAGGCAAT
>NZ_CYPU01000030.1 GCF_001458195.1 Ruegeria atlantica
TCATCGACGGCAAGATCGACGCGGAGAACAACCCGCTGAAAAACGCCCCCCACACGGTGCGCGATCTGGTCGGCGACTGGGACAGGCCCTACAGCCGCGAACAGGCCTGCTTCCCCCCAGGCTCCATGGGCGTCGACAAATACTGGTCCCCCGTAAACCGCGTCGACAACGCATATGGCGACAGAAACCTAATCTGCACATGCCCCCCAATGGACGCTTACGAAGAAGCCGCAGAGTAAGCGAGCTTAAACTCACGACCGACCCCCGAAATTATGGGGGTCGGCCATAAGAAATGGGCGGTGCCCCGAAGGGAAAATCCAAAGACCATCAGGTGGAGGAACAATGAAACACTATGTCCTCAAAAATGCCCGTTCACGGCAAGCCTGCGTTGCCAGGCAAACACCCAACAGAAATCATCACGTCGATGTTGTCCTCTCTGGCGAGGACACCGAAGCATCTGCACAGATCGTCCTGGATTTCTTTGATGCCTTGAACAGGCTGGTCGAACATCATTCTTACATCATCAACATTCGCAGGTTGGCTAAAGATCCGGTCGAAGGGCCGCTGTATTGGTCTGGGCGAACGGCACTGTTTTGGGGGGATATCCACGAAAACTGGCGGTTGAATGGCTCTGAGAAATCCTGGACCTCGCAGGTTGTGAACCTGTCGTCGCGCACAATACTTGTCGGCAGCGCTGTTTTGCTCCTTGCTCAGATCGGGCGGGCAGAAAAAACAGTCGCCGCAGTGCACCCCAACTTCACGGCCGCAGCACAGGAAATCGGACTGATCGAAGATGGATCGGGTATCCACATGGCCTATGATAACCGTTTGCACAGCGCATCGACCCGGTTAAGCGCATTACGGTTGTTGTCCAATTTCGTTTCGATCGATCACGGAGAGCACCTCGCAGACACTCTGCGCGGATACATCGGCCTGTCCGAGCCTAAAAGGACCACCAAGAGTCATATTGCAATCCGGCTTTTCCAACGGTCCGAGGCCGATCCACAAGTGCGCCGAGCCATCGAAACGATGAGTGATAATCTTGAGGAGCCATTGCGGATCTCGGATCTGGCGCTAATGCTGGGTACGTCTACCCGACAGTTGCAGCGTCGGTTCCTGAACAGAACCGGCACAAAGCTTTTGACAACGTACAGAGAGTTGCGTCTGGAACGGGCTGACACGTTGCTTCGGACAACGGATTTGTCGCAGCGAGAGATTTCGGCAGCCACCGGGTTTTCTTCTGCCGTCGCTTTGGGGCGCGCCTTTCGCGCCCATTACAAGACATCCCCGGACGACATCCGAAATCAACGCTTTGCGGGACAGTTATCCGCCAGGTAGGACGAAAAGGACCGCGCCCCGGCAAACAGTCGGTTCGTCACCCTCACCTTAAGTCAAACACACTCGCTGACCCACGCGTCGGGTGAGTTGCCGTTCCCATTGGGCCGTCTTCAGAGTGCGCACTGAAGCCGTTTTGGTTGGCTCAGTCTTGTAGATTGCAGGCGCTCTCATCGCTGGCACATGACCGCCGGACCCCGCCTTTTGAAGTTACGACGGGCGCAACTCCCTGCATTTGTCAGGGATAGGGGGCACAAACGTGAGGCGCCGCCCGGCTTTCGACCAGACGCGCCAATTCATAGGCAGAAACGCGGGTTCCTATGCCTTTCAGATCGAACGGTCCCGCCGGGGTCATATCTATCCGGACCTGTCGCGCAGTTGCATTTGAGACAAGCACCTGACCGTCCTTGGCGATTTCACACAGGCGTGCCGCCAGATTGGGCGCAGGCCCGATGGCCGAGTAATCCACACGACCCTCAAAACCGATCCGACCCAAGGTTGCTGCGCCAGTTGCGATCCCAATGCCGAGGCCAAGACCATGCTGCGCTGTACCCGCCCTGTATGGGACCATCGCCTTTCGAACATCCACTTGCATTTTCTGGGCCAGATCAACGGCTCGCTGCGCAGCATCATCCAGCGGCACCGGCGCGCCGAACAAAACCATCAAACCGTCGCCAAGAAACCGTTCCAATGTTCCCCCGCAGGCTTCGACAAGCGGTCCACAAGTGCCGTGAAATGAGTTGAGCGCCGAGACAACCTGATCCGCATTGGCAACGGTGGCGAAGGCCGTGAACCCGCGCAGATCAGCAAAAAGAACTGTGATCTCGGCCTTACGGGTTCTCAAGACATCCGCCTCATCCGTCGCGCCGACAATCATCGCTGCCACCTGCGCCGGCAAGAAACGTTTCAGACGATTGGTGCGCTCGATCTCTTCTATCTGGTTGGCGACCCGAGTTTCCAACGCTGCATTCAAATCGGCCAGTTGGGCTTTTTGCACTTCGACTTGCCCGTAAAGCGCACCCAGTTTTTCGCTGGTCTGGTTCACGTGGTTTGCCAGCTCGCCCAGTTCGTCCCGATTGGGAACCGTAATCCGGTTGTCGAACCCACCCCGGGACAGCTTGCTGAGCACCGCATGGATGCGTTCGATCGGCCACAACAGGGACGACGAAATCGAATATCCCAACAAAAGGGCAATCCCAATCGCTGCGATCGCCGCAGCCGTGATGCTTAGACGTGAAGTCAAATATGCCCGTTCTGTTGTCCGCGCCAGTTCGCGCACTTCCTGTTCGACATCCTGCGCCACGGTATACGCCTCGCGCTGCATGGCTTGGAGCGGCTCGAACATGTGGTCGATACCGTATTGCGCTGCGGCTAACAGATCGCCTTCGCGGTTCAGACGGCGCAGTTCAGTGATTGCCGGTAAAATGTCCTGAAGGTCAGATCGAAGGTTCGCGATCGCCTGCGCATCCGGCATTCCGGGCTGTCCGAAACTGCGAAAACCAAGGGCAAGGTTTCGCTCTAGTGCTGCCGAAACGTGAAGTATCGAACGCGTAGAAGCCCCCAGAACTCCGTTCTGACGAGGAAAGTCTTTCAGATTCTGCGGAACGAACAAGGACAGTAGGTGTGTGTTCAGGTTCGAGATCGTCGTGTGGGTGTCATTAAAAAACGCAATACGCTCCTGATCGCGCATCATCGTCTCGGACCGCAGATTGGCCTGATGCAAGGCATATAGACCAAACAACACCAAACAGACCAGCAGACCGGTTATTCCTAGAAAAGCCACCAGCAGCTTGGCCCGAACCGAAAGAGCGACCTTGGCGACGCTGAGCGCAACCAAGGGCGGCCTGTCAGGGCCACCGTTGCGGTCGTGTGTCATGCTGCACCCCCCGCCGAAATACGCGGCAGAACTGGCAGCACTATACACAAATATGCAAAAAATCGCTAGCAAATAGCTCGAAATGTCTGCGCAAATAAGCCAGCCGAAGCGGAATGTGCGCTACTTTTCGGACGAGTCGCTTTCGGCGTAGTCACGAAGTCTTTGGATATCCGCGATTTCGGCGTGATTGCGATTGATCTTCACACCCACCGGCTTGAGCCGCGAAAACGCCCTGCTCAGACTTTCGGGTTTCATGCCCAAGCGCCCGGCAATCAGCATTTTATCGTAAGGCAGCTCGACTTCGCAGCCGCCAGACACCTTGTCGGACAGGTTCAGCAGAAACTCGGCCACCCTCTGTGCGCCGGTCTGAGCCTTGAGCTGCTCTAGCTGCGCGACCAGTGAATGCAAATGGGTAAAGGTCGATGCCAGGATCGACACGCCAATCTCAGGGTCTTCGCGCATCAGGGACAAAAGAAGTGGGCTGGGAAAATGCATGATTTCGCAGGCCGAAACAGCCTCAGCAGAGACTGGGTAAGGCACATTGCGCAGCGCGACCGCCTCACCAAAGCTTTCGCCACGGGTAAAGACGCTGACGACGGCCTCGGCCCCAGTCGGCGCCATGCGAAACAGCTTGACCCAACCCGCCAGAACCACGTGTACGGCCTTGGCCTCTTCCTCCTGCAGAAAGATCGTCTCACCCCGGTCGTAGCGCCGCCAGATCGCATGGCTGAGCAGTTTGTCGATTTGGTGCTCTGGCAGGCTTTTCAGCAATAGCGACTGTCTGGCGATTGCCTTTTGTGTTTCATGGGCCAAGAAGTGCCCCCTTTTTCCCTGGCCAATCTCTCAGCCGGTACATTCGTTGCCTTATGGCTATGCCAAACCTGAATCCTCTGCACCAGCTTTTTCCTGCGCCACAACTTGACAATTGTCATGTCATCGCACCGCCACCATGCCTAACCTTAGGTCAAAGCCAGTATTCCCGGGAGTGTGTGAGATGGACTACCAGCGATTTTTCACCCAGAGCCTTGATGATTTGCGGGATGAAGGAAACTATCGCGTTTTCATAGATCTGCAACGGAACTGCGGGGCCTTCCCGAACGCGCGCCAGACTGATGGAGCGGTGCAGCGAGATGTGCGTATCTGGTGTTCCAACGACTATTTGGGCATGGGGCAGCATTCGGAGGTGATTGGTGCGATGCATGACGCACTGGATCGCTGCGGTGCAGGTGCGGGTGGCACGCGCAACATCTCGGGCACAACACATGACCACGTGCTGCTGGAAAATGAACTGGCCGATCTGCACGGGAAAGAGGCCGCGCTGCTGTTCACTTCGGGCTATGTCTCGAACTGGGCCGCGCTTGGAACTCTGGCGGCCAAAATCCCCGGCCTGATCGTTTTCTCTGATGCGTTGAATCACGCGTCGATGATCGAAGGCATCCGCCATTCGCGCGCGCAAAAGGTCATCTGGAAGCACAACGACCTTGAAGACCTAGAGGCGAAACTGGCCGCGGCCGCCCCCAACGCGCCCAAGATGATCGCGTTTGAATCTGTCTATTCGATGGATGGCGACATCGCTCCGATCAAGGGTATCTGCGATTTGGCCGACAAATACGGCGCGATGACTTATCTGGATGAAGTTCACGCCGTTGGTCTTTACGGCCCCCGTGGCGGTGGCATTGCCGAGCGTGAGGGGCTGATGGACCGGCTGACCGTGATCGAAGGCACGCTGGGCAAAGCATTCGGCGTGGTTGGCGGTTACATCGCCGCTTCGGCTGCGCTGTGCGATTTCGTGCGCAGTTTTGCCAGCGGGTTCATCTTTACGACCGCCCTGCCCCCCGCGATTGCAGCTGGTGCTGCGGCCTCGATCCGGCATTTGAAACAGTCGAATACCGAACGTGATCTTCAAAAAGCACGCGTGGGGCAGGTACGTGCCCGACTGGATGCCGAAGGGATTCCTCACCTTTCTAACCCCAGCCATATCATCCCCGTGATGGTAGGCGATCCGGTGAAATGCAAATTCATCTCGGATACGCTGTTGGAAGAGTTCGGTATCTATATCCAGCCGATCAACTACCCAACCGTGCCCAAAGGGACCGAGCGTTTGCGGATCACCCCTTCGCCTGTGCATACGGACGAGGATATCGACCATTTGGTCGGCGCCCTGTTGGCCCTGTGGCACCGCTGCCAGATCGCGCGGATACCGATGGCTGCTCAATAGCCATGGTGCCCAATCGCACCTGAGAACTTGCCGCTCTTGAAGGCGGCTTTTTCTTTGGTCACATGCGGTAGAGGGAAAAGATGACGAGCACAAAGCCGGTCAGCACCGCTGTGAATCCGCGCAGCCAGACCTGACTTTTTGCGAGATCCAGGTACAATGCAAGGATAACGCGGGCTTTGATCAGCGCGAGGATCAGGATACCGGCGCCCAGAAGCTCCGGTAGTACGGGCAGCATGGTCAACAATGCGGAAACAAGGCTTAGCGCGAGCAACGTAAGCCAAGCACGCGGGAGTGAGTTCGGGAGCCTCTGGCGGGCGCATTTGAAAAAAGATGAGGCCTGTGACACGGTGCCTATCCCAGAAGGTAAATCACGGGAAACAGCATGATCCATACCAGGTCGACCATGTGCCAGAACTGAGCGCCAGCCTCGATATTACGTGCATCGTCGCGCCAGGCAACGAGCAGCAGGATACCCACCCCTGCCAACACATGTGCTGCGTGAAACCCGGTCAGCAGGTAGTAGAACATGAAAAACGGGTGGGTCTCAAACGTAATCCCCTGCGCCGCTTTTCCCGTGTACTCGACCCCTTTGATGATCAGGAACATTACTCCCAGCAGGGCAGCACCGATCAAGGCAAGACGCGCGGCACCACGGCGTGCCACCTTGCGCCAGTTCAGCGCCTGCGCGGCGAGGTAACCTGACGTGACCAGCACGGCTGTATTGAAGGCCGCACCCGTGCGATAAAGATGCGACTGCGCCTCGGCAAAGCCCGCAGGGTCGGTCAGGCGAACGGCCATGAAGGCGATCAAGCCTGCCCCGAATACCAACAACTCCGAGATGATGAGCACCCACATCAACAACTCACCTGGAAGCTCGTCGATCAGGGAGGTATCGCTCATGCGCCGACCAATTGGCGGTAGATCTGCGGCAGCGCCATGGTCAGGCGGTGCGGGTCGGGGATGACCGCAAACCCACCTTGTCCGAACATTCGCGGGAACCAGCTTTTGCCGGTTTTGTCGATGGTCACACCGAACACCGAATGCCCGGCGCGGCGCGCCTCGCGGACGGCCATGCAGGTATCTTCGATACCATGGCGCCCCTCGTAATGGTCCAGATCGTTAGGCTTGCCATCGGTGATGACCAGCAGCAATCGCCGCTTTCGGGTTTGACCTGCTAGATCCGCCGAGCAATGACGGATCGCGGCCCCAAGCCGCGTGTAGTGGCCCGGCCGCAGCGACGCGATGCGCTGTTCGACGGTCGTACCCATCGGCTCATCAAAGCGTTTGCAGCGCTGGACGTAGACGCGCTGGCGTTTTAGCGAACTGAAGGCGTGGATGGCGAAATCGTCACCACAGGCGTTCAGGCCCCAGGCGAGCGCGGCGAGTGCCTCGCGCGCGATGTCGATCACGGCCCGTCCTGTGACGGCGCTTTCAGTGGAGCGGCTGACATCCAGCAGGATCGAGACGGCAAGGTCGCGCGCCTCGGGACGGGATTGCATCCAGATACGCTCGGTTCCTTCACCATTTGCGCAGCGATCAACCTGTGCCCGTACGGCGGCCTCGATATCCAGTTGGTCGCCATCCAGATGGCCGCGCGTCATGACACGACCGGGGCGCAACGCCTCGAACTGGCGCTTGACCGCGCGGATACGGCGGGCGGTGGCTGGGTCCTTGCCAAACTCGGCCGCGTCTTCGCGGATATCTGCATCCGAGAGCAGAACATTGACGTGATCGGGCAGATACCGACCCGTACGCACATCCCATTCGGGATAGAGGATACGGCCCGACAAACGCTCTCGGTTCACATCCTCAGGGGCGAGGTCCAGATGCAGTTTCAGCTTGGTGGGCGGGGCTTTTGAGATTTGTCCAAGGCCAATCTCTTCTTGGTCGTCGGCAGCCTTTTTGGCGTTGTCGGGATCATCGTCATCGATACGGCGATTGATGTTTAGAAACTCAGCCCAGCTGAGGATGGCTTCGAACTTGTGTAGGATAAAGCTGTCGCTGCGGGACGCCTGATCGGATTTGCGACGGCGGGCACGGTGAGTTTTCTCGCCGGATTCTTCGGGCGGACCCTCGGTATCAGGGTTTTCGACCTCGTTATGTTCGGAAAAGCCAACCGCGCGCAGATCGGGCCACAGTGGGACCGGGCGCATCGGTTGATAGCCCCGCGGTGCGTTCAGTTCATCGTCCATCGCCAAAAGGTTTTCGGCCTGCTCCGACAATTCGGCGCGATCACCCAGACTGTGCCGGATCAGCTCTTCGACAGCCGCCTCGACAGGCGGAAGGTTGGGAGTGTCGCGTTGAAGCAGAACACCTTTGCAAAGCTCGGTGTAAAGCGGGCGAAGGCCCGGGGCGCCTTCCAATGTCGCCTCGACCATGCTTTGCGCAGCGATCAGCGCTCGCAAATCGGCGCGCAGCGGGTCATCTTCGTCAATTCGTGTTCCGGCATGCGCGGCTGCTGCTGCCAGCCAGATATACAATGCGCCGTTTGCCTCGCGCACTGGAAAAACCGCCAGACGGTCGGGCAAGCGCAGCACTTCACCATCAAACGAGGCGCGCGGCATCATTTCCACCTCGGCCCCCAAACGGCGGCGCCAACTTAGGCGGTGGTGTGAAACCTCGGGTGAGACCGGGCGTAATTCAACGCCCGGACTACCCCCAAGCCCTCGGAAGAGGACGGCCAGCCGCCCCGCGACCTGTGACAGGTCGACCGCGGCTCCATCATGCACCTGAGGTGCATCGAGACGGCTGGCAAGGGTGTGCCACAGTTTCCCGATCGTTTCTTCGGGTTCCCATGGCTCAAAGTCGATCTTGACCATCGGCCGGCCTCACCCAAAGACAGCCGTGACAAGATCGAGGAGCCCGCGTTTGATATCCTCGTCATCAGTCAGAGGTTCGATCATTGCGGCAAGAATGGCGCGGTCGGTCGACATGCCCTGCGCGATCAGCGTCGCGGCATAGACGACCAGACGGGTGGAAACGCCTTCCTCAAGATCCTGACCCTTGAGCCCGCGCAGTTTGCCTGCAAGGCGCACCAACGGCTTGCAGCGTTCCAGCGGCAGACCGCTTTCCTGCGCAACGACTTCGGCCTCCATCTGAGGCGACGGAAAGTCGAACTCCAGCGAGATGAACCGCTGGCGGGTCGAGGGTTTCAGGGTTTTCAGTATATTCTGGTATCCGGGATTGTATGAGGCGACCAGCATGAAACCGGGGGCAGCCTCAAGCTCTTCGCCGGTGCGGTCAATCGGCAGGATGCGTCGGTCGTCGGTCAGCGGGTGCAATACGACAGTTACGTCCTTGCGGGCCTCGACCACCTCGTCGAGATAGCAGATTGCACCTTCGCGCACCGCGCGGGTCAAGGGGCCATCAACCCAGACGGTCTCTCCGCCCTTCAGCAGGTAGCGCCCGATCAGGTCAGCGGCGGCCAGATCATCGTGGCAGGCAACGGTATAAAGCGGGCGGCCAAGACGGGCGGCCATATGAGCCACAAAGCGGGTTTTTCCGCAGCCTGTCGGACCTTTCAGCAGGACCGGCAAGTTGTTGGCATAGGCGGCGGTGAACACATCGCATTCATCGCTTTGGGGCAGGTAGAAGGGGGCGTCAGCCGCCCCCGTTCCCATTTGAATGGAGCCATCCATTTGCATCACTCCGCTGGGGTTTCAGCTGCGCCCGGCTCGATGATCTCTTTGCGAGGCACCCAGACCGAGTAGATGAACAACAGCGCACCAAGGACCACCACGACGCCAGAGCCAAAGCGCATCCAGTAGAAGATCGCGATCTGGTCTTGCACGTCCATGAAGTAGTCTCCGACCACGCGCTGCATGTGCGTCTGCACGGTTCCGCCGAAAGTCAGCACAAAGGTCATGAAGACCATGCCGCTGGTCATCAGCCAGAACGACCCCATGTTCATCACCTGATTGTACGGATCGCGGTTTTTGAGGATCGGCATGGCATAGCTGAAGATCGCCAGGTTTAGGCAGACATAGGCACCGTAAAAGGCCAGGTGACCGTGGGCTGCGGTGATCTGCGTACCGTGGGTATAGTAGTTCACCCCGTGCAGCGTGTGCAGGAAGCCCCATACCCCGGCGCCAAAGAAGGCCAGCGTGGCACAGCCAAGCGACCACAAAAGCGCGGCCTTGTTGGGATGGTCCCGACGGCCCTTCCAGACCATGACGAAAGCAAAGGCCATCATCGCGAAGAACGGGATCACTTCGAGGCTCGAGAAGATCGAACCGATCCACTGCCAGTACGCGGGTGTCCCGATCCAATAGTAGTGGTGCCCAGTTCCAAGGATGCCCGAGAACAACGCGGCCGCGACGATGACATAAAGCCATTTCTCGACCACCTCACGGTCAACACCGGTAAGCTTCAGCATCAGGTAGGCAAGGATCGAGGCCATGATCAGTTCCCACACACCTTCGACCCACAGGTGGACAACATACCACCAGTACTGCTTGTCCAAGGACAGGTTGCCAGGGTTGTAGAAGGCAAACAGGAACAGCAGCGCCAGCCCCCAAAGACCCAGCAGCAAGATGTTGGTGATCGCGGTCTTCTTGCCCTTCAGAACCGTCATCGACACGTTGTAAAGGAAGATCAGTGCGGCCACGACGATGCCGGCCTTGACCCATTTGGGTTGCTCAAGGAACTCGCGCCCCTCTTTGCCCAGCAGCCAGTTTCCTTCGAACAGGTTGAACGTATAGGTCAAAACCACGCCCAGTGTACCGACCACCAGAATGATCAGCTGCAGATATGCCAGCATGGGCGAATGTATTTCACGCTCTGCCTCTTCCGGGATCAGGAAGTACGCCGCGCCGAAGAAGCCCAGGATCAACCAGACGATCAGCGCATTTGTATGTAGCATCCGCACAATGTTGAACGGCAGAAGCTCGCTCAGGAAATTAGGCGACACATAAATCCAGCCGGCGATCAGACCGCCGATTACCTGGATCGCGAAAAGGCCCATCGCTACGGCAAAGTAGGCATAAGCAATTTTTTGGGATTCGTATTTCATTACTCTGTTCCCTTCCTCAGCCGGCCTCGTTGGGCGGCCAGTCCTGAGCGTCGATATTGTCCGTCCAGATCAGGAAGTTGGTCAGATCACGGATTTCTTCGTCGCTAAGGTTGAAATTGGGCATCTGCCGACGACCGGGAATGCCTGTGGGCTGTGCTTCCATCCATCCCTTGAGGGCATCAAAGGCTGATTCCGGATCATTCAGAACATCCCACCGGGTCATCACGTTGCCGACCTCTGGGGCAAAATAAGCCCCTTCACCCAGGATCGTGTGACAATTGATACAGGCGTGTTTTTCCCAGACGTGTTTGCCCCGCACCACGCTGTCATCAAGATTCGCGGCATTCTCGGAATTCACGATGTACCAGTGGGAATGGGCCGACAAAGCCAGAAAGATAAGAATAAAGAACAGTGATCCGCCATAGAAAATATTGCGGGCCATGCTCTTGGTCATGACTTCTCGCATCGCGCTCTCCTTTGCGCAGATTAGCTTGTGAAGATCAGCATGCAGGTGGGGCCGGTGCAGTGCCTTAACGAAAGTCAAGACTGGAGAATTGTTGCGCTATGGCAAAAAAACAGCCGCGTTCATGAATTCAAAAAAGTGCCGTGGTATTGCCTTGAAACAAGGGGATTGAGTAGCGATTGTTGCTGAAAAATGCCCCTGAATGAAGATTTTCGTGCCAAAAGCACTGGCTGAAACGAATAGCGCGCGTGACAAGAGATAGTGAGTACAAATGGCAATCTATTCCTACATTGAATATGATCCCGACGTCATTTCGGTCATAACTGCGGGGCCAGACCGGGTAATTTTGGACACCGATTTCGACCCAAGCACCGACCGGCGGGTATTCAATGTCGAAGATGCCGCAGGCGGGAACATTCTGTCCCGTCCAGGGGAGCCAACTCTCCCCGATACCGGCACCGTTTTCAACGGTGACTACAATAGCGACGAAAACGGGGATGACTTAACGCAAACCGGTACGGTCACCAACCTAAAGGGGTCCAGCACATTTCTAAGCGGCGATATATACCTCGAGGAATCCTATATCCTGACGGATCCGGATGGCGGCACCATTACCGTCTTCCGGGTCGAGGTAGAGGGTACTCTGGCAGGCTTCATAACGTCTGAGCCTTTGGAACCCGGCACCGTTTACTCGATGACTATTGTAAACGTCACACCTTACAATGCGCCGGATACATCCGACCCCACATCCATCGTTGATGTGCCTTGTTTCACCGCTGGAACACTGATCGAGACGCCAGATGGCATGCGCCCTATCGAAGCGCTCGCGGTCGGGGATGAGGTGGTGACGATGGACAGGGGTCCGCAGCGTATTCGCTGGATCGGCGCACGCGCATTGACCGGCCAGGAGCTGTCAGAAAAGCCCAAGCTCCGACCCATCCGAATCGCAGCGGGCTGCCGCAGCGGGACTTGCTGGTATCTCCACAGCATCGCATGCTGGTGCGATCAACTGTTGCGATCCGTATGTTCGAAACCAGCGAAATCCTTGTGGCTGCACACTCGCTGGTCGGCATTTCTGGAGTATCCGTCGAGGAAGGCGCGGAATCGGTCGAATATTATCACATGCTCTTCGAACAGCATGAGATCGTCTTTGCCGAAGGCGCCCCATCCGAAAGTCTGTTTGCCGGCTCCGAGGCCCTTAGGACTGTGCCGCCCAAGGCGCGGGCAGAAGTGCTGGAGCTGTTTCCCGCGCTGGCCACAGAGGGTTTCGTCCCACCATCCGCCCGTCCGATTCCTACGAAAGGCAAGCAGGTTCGGAACATGGTGCAACGTCATATCAAGAACAGCCGACCGTTGATCGAGTGACATTGGCCTCTTGGAACGACGAGGTGCCTAGCTCCGCGTCGCGCGCGGGCCGGTCAAAGCAGGCCACATCGAGATCAGGTAAAGCGCAAAGGCGGTGACCCACAAACCGTCCGACAACAGCATCGCAACCAGATAGCCTGCTTCCAACTCGGCACCGATCCAGCGCGACAACGCCGCCGCCGCCATCAATCCATAGGCCACAACCATAGGTCCAGGCGCTACCAGCGCGCGACCGCTATGTCCAAGCGCGGCGCGGCTCATGACGGCCAATGTCATGCCACCTACGCAACCGATACCAAGGACATGCAGTGCGGCAACCTCATTGCCAATGCCCAGAACCGCCAACCCCCACAGGATCAGACCCAGTGCCAGCATGCCCAACCCCAGATGCAGCGCCAGCAGGATCGGTTCACGCGCAGCCCAAATTGTCCGCCACCGAGCCATGCGCAGGATTTGCACCACGCCCAACACCAGCGCAACTACGCCTGCAGCACCCCAATCGCCTGATGCCAAAACGCTGAGCGGCAGGATAAGCGACAACCCCATAACTGCTTTGTTCAGCGCAGCGACGGAAACGGGCCAGTCAGCCTCAGACACCCCGGCGCGTTTCATGGCGTTGCGGGTAAAGGCCGGCGTGATCCTTCCGCCCAGGATGGCAATCATCGCGCAGAGCGTCAGCAAACTCATCCGCAGCCCGGATTGTAACGTGTCATCCGTCAGCCCGATCCACTCAAAATGAGTCAGCAAGTCCGCGATCCAGATCAGGCTGAGCAACAGTAGGAAAATCATGTTCTGCGGTTTCGGCCGGCGGATCAACTGCGTCGCTATCTTGGCTGCAAGGATCGGAACAAACGCAAGGTCGATCACGGCAACCATAACCGGCGGCAACATCCCGGAAAACCACATTGCCATCCGGCCTGCCAGCCATATCCCTACCGCAAGGGCGATGAACCGCGCGCGCGCGTCAGGTGCACCGGTCCAGTTTGGCACCGCCGTCAAGAAGAACCCGCCCAGCGCCGCGGTGGCATAGCCAAAGATCATCTCATGCGCATGCCACATCGGCGGCGTCATGCCGTAATCCGGCACCATGTAAGGCACCGTCAGCCACAATCCCCAGACTAGTCCGACAAAAAGGCCATACAGCCCGGCGGACAGAAAGAATACGCGGAACCCCTCACCAAAAATACGGGTGATGACTGCGGGCATGGCTGCTCTCCTAGGTCGTTTTTCCAAGCCCTAGCAGCCTGCTTGTCCGCGGCACTTAACCAAAATCAAAACGGCGGAAAACATGCCTCTAAAACACAGATTTTCTGAGGTTTTTTGGGTGAATTTTTGCATCTCTACCCCGGTTTACGCCCCACCCGTTGACTTTCGTCAAGGAGCCGAAGGCTTCGGTGGGCCAACCTTAGCCCTGCCTCACCAGCAAATGGAGAGTGATCATGTCACTTGGAATCAGCTACAAAAAAACTGGCCGTGCCTTTGGGGTCGGTTTGGCGATGCTGCTGGGCAGCGTCGCTGCTCCGACACTCGCCGAAGAGCCAACCCTTGATAAGGACGCCTTTGAATCGTCAAAACAATTGTACTTTGAACGCTGCGCTGGCTGTCACGGCGTGTTGCGCAAAGGGGCGACGGGCAAAAGCCTTGAACCATTGGTGGAAACGAAAAACGCCGACGGCACCGTGACCGAATCCGGCACCCTCAAACTAGGACAGGAACGGCTCGAAAAAATTATCGCTTGGGGCACCGAAGGCGGGATGAACAACTTCTCGGACGTTATGTCTGAGGACGAGATCAGCAATATGGCGACCTATATCCAGATGGAGCCACCCAAGCCGCCGGAAATGTCACTTGAGCAAATGATGGCGACCCGTAAGGTCTATGTCGAACCCGAAGATTACCCAAGCGAGCCACTGCACGGCCGAAACTGGGAAAACTTCTTTGTGGTTATCGAACGTGACGTAGGCAAGGTGGCTGTGATCGACGGCGACACCAAGGAAGTGCTGGCGCATATTCCGACAGGCTATGCCGTGCACGTTCTGAAAGCGTCTGAGCACCATAAACTGGAAGAGCCGGAAAACCCTGGCCGCTTCTGGTACACCATGGGCCGCGACGGCAAGATGACCAAGATCGATCTGTGGCAGAACCCTGAGAATATGCTCGTGGCCGAGGTCACCATTGGCTATGACGCTCGCGACGTGGCCGTTTCTGGTGATGGTAAATACGTGATCGGTGGGGCCTATTGGCCGCCGCATTTCGCGATCGTCGATGCCGAAACAATGGAACCGAAGAAGGTTGTCTCGACCCGAGGCTACAACGTGGACGGGGATTATGTGGAAGAGGCGCGTGTTGCCGCGATCTACACCACTCCGAACGAGCCAACCTGGATCGTAGCTGTGAAAGAACTTGGCCAGCTGTGGCAGGTCGATTATTCCGATCTGGATAACCTGCGGATCGACAAGATCGACAGCGCCAAGTTCCTGCATGACGGGTTCTTTGATCCAACCGGCCGTTACTTCCAGATCGCCGCGAACGCGTCGAACAAGATGGTTGTGGTCGATACCGAAACCCACAAGTTGGAAGCCATGATCGACACGGCGCCGCTGCCGCACCCCGGCCCGGGCGCCAACTGGGAAGACCCGAATTGTGGCCCGGTTGCCGGTACGACCCACTTGGGCGAAGGCACTGTCACCGTGTGGGGCAACGACCCCGAAGGTCGTCCGGATGACGCCTGGAAAGTCTGCTACGAGGTGGAAACCGACGGACCCGGTCTGTTCATTCGGACACACCCGGAATCGGACTATATCTGGGCCGACCAGACCAAGCACCCTGAGCCTGAGGTTCAGCAATCGGTGCAGGTCATTGACAAGGCAACCGGTGAGATCGTGAAAACGATCCAGATCACAGAAGAGGAAGGCAACGTCGCAGTCCACTTCGAGTTCAACCAGGACGGTTCCGAGGTTTGGGTTTCCAAGTGGAACCGCTCGACCTCGAAGGAAGCGAACGGTGAGATCGTGATCTACGACGCCAAGACGCTGGAAGAGATTGGCCGCGTGAAGGGGCTGTTTGCACCGACCGGCAAATTCAACGTCTACAACCGGTCGAACCACGTAACCTGACGGATTCTCTACCAACTTCGGAAAGGGCGGGCCCCTCGCCCGCCCTTTCCTCGTTTGTTCACTCAGCCAAACTCACCGGCCTGCCATCCAAGGCCAGACAAGACAGCCAAAACGGAGCCCGGATATGACTTCCGAACCGGATAAGAAAAAACCGATCTGGCGCCGGTATTTCCTGTGGGGAATGCCCGTGGCCGGTATTGCCGCAGCCTTTGTCGGCGGCATCATCTTCTGGGGCGGATTCAACACCGCCATGGAAGCCACCAACACCAAAGATTTCTGTATCTCTTGTCACGAGATGCGCGATTTTGTCTATGAAGAATACACCGGCACGATCCATGACGTGAACCGGTCCGGTGTCGGTGCGGTCTGTTCCGACTGCCACGTGCCCAAGGACTGGACCCACAAGATGATCCGCAAGATCAAGGCGTCCAAAGAGCTGTACGGCAAGGTGGTTGGCACCATCAACACGCGTGAGAAGTTCGAAGCCAAACGCGTGCATTTGGCGATGAATGAGTGGGAACGGATGAAGGCCACCGACTCGCGTGAATGCCGCAACTGTCACGACTTTGAATCGATGATGCCTGAATTCCAGAAACCCCGCGCGCGTCAACAGCACCTGAACGCGATGACCGTGGGCCAAACCTGTATCGACTGTCACAAGGGGATTGCGCACTCGGACGCCCGCGACCGGGCCGACGAAGAGTATCTGGAAGAGCTTGAAGCGCCGAACCCGGACTTTATCCGTCAGATCCCGCCGGAATATATGGCGAGCCTTGAACGGATCGAAGCCAAGGAAGCCGCGGAAGCCGAGACCGAGAAAGCCGCCAAACAGGCGCAGCATGAAGCCGTGCAGGCTCAAATCGCTGCGGCGGTGGATGCGGCCGTGGCCGAAGAACGCGCCAAATCCAACGGTGAAGAAGCAGCAGCGCCCGCAAGCGGGGGTGGTGATGATGTCGGCGCGGATATCGACTGGAACGCGGTTGCCAGCGCCGATTTGAAACTGTTCTACCCCGGTCAAGCCTCGTTTGAATGGGTCCAGAACGGTAAGTTCCACGGCGGCGCTCGCCCTCTGACCAAAGGTGGAGACCAGTGTACGACCTGCCACGCCAAAGAGCTGGACACGATCGGCAACAAGATTGTTGCAGGCGGCGAATTGGAACCGACACCGATCCCCGGCAAACGCGGCGTAATCGACGCAACCGTTCAGGCAGCACATGATGACGAAAACCTGTATGTCCGGCTGCAATGGCCGGATGCAGGCCACAACCCTGCACCCTTCGTGGACGGCGGCAAAATGGATCCCGACAACCAGATAAAGGTCGCCATGATGATCACCGGCACCGGAATCGAGTTGGGTGATCAGGTAGGCTGCTGGGCTTCGTGCCACGCCGACAACAGCTATATGCCCTTTGACCCCGGCACGGATGCGATTGCCGCCAATGGCGACATCGCAGGTCGCATGTCTGCGCAGGACACCGTGACCAAATACATCAGCGAAAGCCGCACGGATGTCGAAATCAAAGGCCGCCGTGGCAAAGCGCTAGGCGGTTGGGACAAGCTGGAGGCCGAAGCACAGATCGAGCAGTACCTGGCAGACGGCACCTATCTAGACCTGATGCGCGTCTACGCCGATAGCAGCGCGACAAACGGCTATCTGCTGGATCAGCGCGTGGTCAATGACGGTGAAATCGCCGCCTCGGCTAACCTATCCGGTGGCATGTGGACCGTGGTCTTTACCCGGCCGCTGAACTCGGGCGCGCCGGGTGACGTCCCGCTCGAGCCCGGCCAGACCTATACGGTTGGTTTTGCGATCCATGACGATTTCGCCGCCGCCCGGTTCCACCATGTCACGCTGGACACCAGCCTGGCATTGGACGACGACGCCGCCTTCATCAACGTGGTCAAACAATAACAGATCGGGGCCGGGCACTCCGGCCCCACCCCATTTTGGAAAGGAGACTTGGACGATGAAACCCCAACACCTTCTTCCTGCCCTGCTTTTTCTGTCCGCGCCAGTATCGGCCGAGGGCACTGCCGAGCTGTGCGCCGAAGCAGAAGATCGTTATCTCACGCTTTTTGGCCAGCCAACCTCGGCGGTCGAGGATGCCGAGGTGGTGCTGATGTACAAGTACAACTTCTGCCCATCCGAACTGACCGTGAAGGCCGGCACCACTGTCCGCTGGGTCAATGTCGACAAGCGGACCAGCCACTCGGTCTTGCTGAAGGATGGCGGCAAGCCGGAAAGCGACCGGTTGTTCCCTGAAGAAACGGTCGAGATTACCTTCCTTACCCCGGGTCCGCAGGAATACCTGTGTGGCCCGCATTGGGAGACACAGAACATGATCGGAATGATCACAGTCGAACCCTGAGCCGAGGCAAAAATACAGGCAGAAAGAAAGGAGCGCGGGCGCAAATCCCGCGCTCCTTAACTTTAGTCAAGGAAACAGCGCAGTTAATGCGCAAACCTACCAGCATGACACGCCCGGTTGGCCCAGCGACGTCCTCAATTCGCCGAATGGACCCGGGTTTCGAAGACATTCAGACCAAGCGAGTTTGCACATGAGCGGTAAGGTTTTTCTGATTGGTGCCGGTCCCGGCGACCCCGAACTCATGACCCTGCGCGCACTGCGCATGCTGCAAGAGGCCGATGTGGTTGTGTATGACCGGCTGGTTTCGGCCGACATTCTGGACCGGCATGCCCCCGGCGCGCGGCTGATCCCGGTCGGCAAAGCGCCCAAGTGCCATACGGTGCCGCAGGACCGCATTAATGACATTTTGGCAAAAGAGGCCCGCGCTGGCCTCACCGTAGCGCGTTTGAAGGGTGGCGACCCGATGATCTTTGGCCGCGGCTCTGAAGAGGCCGCGTATCTGATGGCGCACGGTATCGCCATTGAATACGCGCCAGGCATCACAGCGGCACAGGGGGCATCCAGTTCCACTGGCGTGCCGCTGACCCATCGCGGCCTGGCAACATCGGTTCAATATGTCACCGGTCACAGGCAAGCCGACAAAGTGCTGGACCTAGATTGGAAACGGCTGGCCGATCCTGACGCGACGCTAGTCATCTACATGGGTGTCGCAAATATCGGTCAGATCGCCATGGGCCTGATGACGGAAAACCTGCCTGGCTCGACGCCTGTTTTGGCCGTAGGCAAAGCGACAACGCCAGACGAGCGTCGACTTGTTTCAAGACTGGACAAATTGGCGGCGGATGTGCGCGAGGCGGATCTGAAGGCCCCGACGCTGTTTATCGTCGGGCAAGTGGTTACCCTTTATGCGGATCAAACCGTGACGAACCTGCTGGAGCAGGCCCATGGTTAGTGATGTCCAATCGAATGGCGGGCTTCCGGCATGGGCCTCACGCGCTTTACTCACAACGGCCGTCCTCATAGCAACGTCAGCCCTTGCCGCCGATGTGCTTGATGGCAACGCGCTCAAACGGCTTGTGCATCAGGATTGCGGCTCTTGCCACGGGTTGTCTCTGAAAGGTGGTCTTGGGCCGGATCTGCGGCCCAAATCGTTGGAGCATTACGATGCAAACGTTCTGACCGACGTCATCCTTGACGGTATCCCCGGCACTGCAATGCCCCCGTGGCGGCCCCTGATCAGCGAAGAAGAGGCCGAATGGATCGCCCATTACCTGCTGGAACAGGAGGAACAATGAAACACTTTTTCCTTGGCCTCGCGGCCATCCTGATGATGACAACGGCGCAAGCCGAACACACCGCCACCGGCGACTTAGGCCTGGTGATCGAACGGGCCAAGGGCTCGGTCTTGCTGATTGATCAATCAGACCGTGTCGCGCTGGCGCGGATCGAAGGGCTTGGCGACCTGTCCCATGCCTCGCTGGTATACTCGCCTGATGAACGCTTTGCCTATGTGTTTGGCCGTGATGGGGGCCTGACCAAGGTCGATATCGTCACACGCCAGATCGTGAACAGAGTCGTGCAGGCGGGCAATGCTATTGGCGGCGCGATTTCGGATGACGGCCAATTGGTAGCCGTATCGAATTATGAGCCCGGCGGTGTGCGGGTCTTTGATGCCGACACGCTTGAAATGGTTGCCGACATCCCCACCGATAGCAAAACCATCGGTCTGGTCGACGCACCAGGCCGCCGGTTCGTGTTCACCATGTGGGACACGGGCGAGACCTGGATTGCCGATTTCTCGGCGGGCAAGCCAGAAATCACCAAGATCTTCGACATGGGCAAGAACCCCTATGACGCGCTTATCACCGCCAATGGACGGACCTACATCACCGGGCTATTCGGCGAAGACGGACTGACAGCGCTGGACCTCTGGGCCAACAATCCCGAACCGATCCGCGTGTTACCCGACTATGGTCGTGGTCAGGAAGAGATGCCCGTCTACAAGATGCCCCATCTGGAAGGCTGGGCACTAACGGGGGGCGAGTTTGTGCTGCCCGCCGTCGGCCATCACGAGGTGCTCTGGGTCGACGCCGATACCCTGACGGAAACCGGGCGCACCCAAACCCATGGCCAGCCTGTCTTTGCCATGTCGCGACCGGACGGGCGAGAGGTCTGGGTGAACTTTGCCCACCCGCTGAACGACACGATCCAGGTGATCGACAGTGTCAGCAAAGAGATCATCCACGAGTTCAAACCGGGGCCTGCCGTGCTGCATATGGAGTTCACCCCGCGTGGGCATGAGGTCTGGATCAGCGTGCGAGATGCCAACAAGGTCATGGTTTACGACACGCACAACTTCGAAAAGCTGCGTGAGATAGAAGCGGACAGCCCATCTGGCATCTTCTTCACCGCCCGCGCGCACAAAACGGGGCTGTAGGCGATGGAACATATCACCGACCCGATCGATCGCCGCCTGCTGGATGATTTTCAACGCAATTTTCCTGTAACGGACCGTCCTTTCCAGGTTTTGGCTTTCACGTTGGGGCTGGACGAGATTGAAGTGTTGGATCGCCTAGCCCGAATGCGGGCGACCGGCCGGATTACGAGAGTCGGCGCGACTATTGCCCCTGGCGCGGTTTCTGCCAGCACTCTGGCCACCGTCGCTGCACCGGGTGAACGCCTGGAAGAAGTGGCCGCTATGATCGACGCCGAACCGGGTGTGAACCATAACTACCAGCGCGAGGACAAATGGAACCTCTGGTTCGTGGCAACCGGTCCAGACCGGGCGCATGTAAATGACACGCTGGCTCGGATCGCCCAGCGCACAGGGCTGCAGGTTCTCGACCTTCGGTTGGTTCGTCCGTTCAACGTGGATCTGGGGTTTCGCATGTCCGGCAAGACCCGAAACGTTCCAAGCCCGCGCAACATAGATCGATCGGTCTTGCAAGACGGCGATCGCGCGTTGCTTCAAGCCCTCAGTTCGGGTTTGCCGCTGGTCACTGAACCCTATGCCGTGCTGGCCCAGTCAATAGGTCGCGACGCTGCGGGTGTGATGGATCGGATCGAGGTACTGCACAGAGCCGGTATCATCTCGCGCCTGGGCGTGATCGTGCGCCACCGTGCGCTCGGATGGTCAGCCAACGCAATGGTTGTCTGGGACTTGCCATCCGAACAGATCGACGCCGCCGGTCCTGCCCTTGCAGCCCACCCCGGAGTGACCTTGTGCTATGAACGGTGTCCGGCCGAAGGGGTCTGGCCTTATCGCCTTTACTCAATGATCCACGCCCGTACCCGCAGCGAAGCGCTGGAGATTCTGGCCAATGCGCGCGCGCTGCCGGACCTGTTTGGCGCGCAGCACAAGGTTTTGTTCTCGACGCGCTGTTTCAAACAGACCGGCGCGCTGATCCAACCGAAAGAGGCCGCCGCATGAAACTGGATGGAACCGATCGCGCGATCCTGAACCGGATGCAGGACGATCTACCCTTGGTATCGCACCCTTATGCAGCCGTGGCAGAGGAGTTGGGCATTCCTGAAAGCGAAGTGCTTAACCGCCTGACCCGTATGAAAGACAGCCGAGTGATCACGCGCTTTGGTCCGTTCTTCGACGCCGCCGCCATGGGGGGCGCTTTTTGCCTGTGTGCAATGGCGGTGCCAACTGAAGAATTCGAAACCGTCCTGACCAAAGTCAATGCGCATGCTGAGGTTGCCCACAATTATGAACGTACGCACCGGCTGAACATGTGGTTCGTGCTGGCCACTGAAACTCCTGAGGGGATCGTGGGCACTGCTGATGCAATCGAACGGGAAACGGGGATCTGCGTTCTTCGTTTCCCCAAACTACAGGAATTTTTCATCGGCTTTCGGGTGGCGGCATGATCGACGCAACAGATCGAGAGATTATCGAGGCGCTGCAAGGCGGGCTGCCCCTTGTGCCCGCGCCTTATGCGCAGGTGGCCGAGATACTTGGCATGGATGAAGATGCCCTTTTGTACCGCTTGTCCGAGTTGAAGTCGCGCGGTGTGATCCGTCGCATCGCTGCCGCGCCGAACCACTACAAATTGGGCATGACATCGAACGGGATGACCGTCTGGGATGTGGATGACGACCGGATCACCGAATTAGGCTCCCGGATCGGCGCGTTGCCCTTTGTCACCCATTGCTATGAACGCCCCCGCGCCCTGCCCGACTGGCCCTATAACCTGTTTGCCATGGTCCATGGTTCGGACCGTGACGAGGTCGAGGAAAAACGGGCCGAGATCACGGCCATTCTGGGCGATGCCTGCAGGGCCAAAGATATCCTTTATTCCACGCGCATCCTGAAAAAGACCGGGCTGCGACTGAAAAAGAAAGGCTGAGACTTGTTCCGCCTGACCGAATACATGCACCAACTGGTCAATCCGACACCAGTGCGTAAACGCCGGCCCGGCCCGGTGAAGCCGGTGGTGATCTGGAACCTGACGCGGCGCTGCAATTTGAAATGCCGCCATTGCTATACTGTTTCGGCGGATGTGGCCTTCCCCGGTGAGCTCAGCCATGAGCAAGCCATGGTAACCCTTGAGGATCTGGGCCAATTTCGCGTCCCGGCCCTGATCCTCTCGGGTGGAGAACCACTGGACCGGTTCGATTTCTTTGACATCGCCAAACGGGCCCGCGATCTGGTGCCGATGCTGGCATTGTCGACCAACGGCACGCGGATCTATGACGAAACAGCCGATATGATTGCCGATGTGGGGTTCAACTATGTCGGCATTTCGCTGGACGGTATCGGGGCCACAAATGACTGGTTCCGAGGGGTCGAAGGAGCATTTGCCGACGCCCTGCGCGGTGTCCGCGAATGTAAGAAGCGCGGCATCAAAGTGGGTCTTCGATTTTGCCTGACCGAGGGCACGCAACACCACCTGCCCGACCTGCTGCAATTGTGCGATGACGAAGGTGTGGACAAGTTCTACTTGTCCCATCTGGTCTATGCCGGTCGTGGGGACAAGAACCGGGGCGAAGATGCTGAACATCTGCGCACACGGAGCGGGCTGGACCTGCTGTTGGAGCGCGCATGGGAGGCTGCCTCGGGTGGTCGTCCTCTGGATATCGTGACCGGTAATAATGACGCTGACGCAGGGTATTTCCTGAACTGGGTCCGCGCGCGTTTCGATGCTGAAAAAACAGCTCATGTACGCGAGCATCTGGCGGCATGGGGTGGCAACTCCAGCGGCCTAGGCGTGGCCAATATCGACAATCTGGGCCGCGTACACCCCGACACTTACTGGTCGGACTACACTGTCGGCAATGTGAAGACCCGGTCGTTCTCGGAACTTTGGACCGGCGATGATCAAATGCTGGCCATGCTGCGCACACGTCCCCGCCCCCTGAAAGGGCGCTGCGGCGCCTGTCAGCTCAAGGATGTCTGTGGTGGCAACACCCGTATCCGGGCTTTGCAGGTGACCGGCGACCCGTGGGCGGAAGATCCGGCATGCTATCTGTCAAACCAAGAAATCGGCGTGGGTGACGCGGGCGAACGCCTGCAGGTCACGCCGTTCCGGGGGAAACGCCATGATCCGACGCATCAGTTCTTCTAAGACACTCAAACTCGGCACTCTCTGCTCGCTGTTGTTGATCGGAACTGCGTGGGCCGACGCTCCTTCGGATTACGCTGAATTTTGTGCGTCCTGCCACGGCGAAAACCGCTTAGGCGGCGTGGGTCCGGCGCTTATCCCTGAAACGCTGAAGCGGATGCGCGGCCCCCGCGTTGCCGCGGTTATCGCCGAAGGGCGGACCGCAACCCAAATGCCTGCCTTCTCGCACGAACTAGATGCGCTGCAAATCGAAGAACTGGCGGGTTGGTTGAAATCACCGCTGGAAAGCGATCCCGAGTGGGGTGAGGCCGACATAATGGCCAGCCGAATTCTGGACGAGAATTACGTCGCAGTTGAAGCCCCCATCTGGGACAGCGACCCGATGAACATCACTCTGGCTGTTGAGACCGGGGACCATCATGTCAGCGTGCTGGACGGTGACACTTTCGAGGTTTTGGACCGGTTCGAGACACCCTTTGCCGTTCATGGCGGTCCAAAATTCAGCCCAGACGGGCGATATGTGTTCATCATGTCACGTGACGGCTGGGTCCAGAAGTATGACATCTGGGCCTTGGAACAGGTTGGCCGCGTGCGCGCTGGCCTGAACAGTCGCAACATCGCCATGTCGGGCGATGGCAAATGGGTAGCAGTGGCAAACTACCTGCCCAACAGCCTGACCTTGCTGTCGACCGAAGACCTGTCCGTGGTCAAGGTCATCGACATCAAAAGCAAGAAGGGCAAGCCCAGCCGCGTTTCGGCGGTCTATCAGGCCCCCCCACGCGAGAGCTTTGTTCTGGCCCTCAAGGATGTGCCCGAGATCTGGGAGGTCTTCTACGGGGCCAATCCTCCTCAATTTGGTATCGGTCATGATTTCCGCATCGAAGGACAATTCAAAAACCCTGACCCTTTCCCGGTGCGCAAGATCACTACGCCGGACTATCTGGATGATTTCTTTTTCGACCAGAGCTATGAATACGTCATGGGCGCATCCCGCGGCGGCGAGGGCGGTCATGTGATTGATCTGGTCATCGGTCAGAAGGTCGCCGATCTGGATCTGCCGGGGATGCCGCATCTGGGCTCGGGGATCACGTGGAGGTATGGCGATACGACCGTGATGGCAACGCCCCACCTGACCGACGGCACCGTATCCGTGATCAACATGGAGACATGGAAAACTGTGAAGCAGATCAAAACCGAAGGGCCGGGGTTTTTCATGCGCAGCCATGAGAATTCTCCTTACGTCTGGGCCGATGTGTTCTTTGGACCCAACAAGGATGCGATGCATGTGATCGACAAGCAAAGCCTTGAAATTGTTAGAACTCTACGCCCTGCACCGGGTAAAACCGTGGCTCATGTAGAATTCACCAAAGATGGCAGCCACGCTTTGGTGTCAGTCTGGGAAGATGATGGCGCGGTGATCGTTTATGACGCGCAAACATTGGAAGAGGTCCGCCGCCTGCCGATGCGCAAACCTTCAGGGAAATACAATGTCTGGAACAAAATCACCTTCTCGGAAGGCACCAGCCACTGAGGGTAATTGGCCGGTCTGGAAACTGGCCATCCTTTTGTATCCGGCCACGACTTTGACCGTGGCCATCAACCTGTTTCTAGCGGGGCTGATCGCCAACAGCGCCGGGTTTGGCGTGATTACGCCTGTAGCCGCGATCCTGTGGTCAATTCCCCTGGGCGTACCCGCCGCGTGGTTGGCAGGGCGTTGGTTGCGCGGGTTGATGGATGAAGCGGACGAATAACGCGAAATTTCCTGCAGCCTAACCGAAGTCAAGTATCACCACGCGAGAATCCCCTACGACTTAGGAACGATTTCCGAGTTGGATTCTCCATGCCCGCCCTTAGCCCTCTGCACAGCCTCCCTGTTCGCGCGTTACGTGCGACGTGTGCGTTGGCGGGTATCCTTATGCTGTTGTTGCAAACGATCGGCCCGGCGCTGGCGAGTCCCGGCCAAAGCATGTGGGTGGAGATCTGCTCGGAGGCAGGCGCGGTCTGGGTCCAGATAGATCTTGAGGAGGAAGACCTGGACCCAACCGCGCCCTGCCCCAAATGCGCCGATTGCGCGCTGTGTGCGGTCACCTCGGCGGCCCCGGTGCCGAACTTGCCTGTACTCGCACGGGGCAACGTTATTCACACCGAACACCCTTCGCCCCGCGATCTGGTTGAGGTCTGCAGCTTGAAACGATTGTGGCCTGAAACCCGTGGCCCCCCGGCTGCGCCCAAGAAGTACATCGAACGCGCCCAGCGCGCGTCCATAGCGTCAATCCAAGTATCCGGAGGTGCGCTGTGGCCGTAAGTCGCGCAATCCAATTCCTGCTGGCCCTTACCCTGTCCTGCCTGATGGCTATCAGTGCCCATGCTGACAGCCTCGCCAGCTTCCTGCCTGACATCACCCCTTCTGAGTTGGTCCCCGAAGCCGATGCCTTTGGTACCGTGCGCGATGACGTGCCCGTTGCTCCGGTTCTAAAGGGCGGCGAGATCATCGCATGGGCTTTTCTGACCTCGGATTTCGTTGGCACCACCGGCTATTCCGGCAAGCCCATCCACGTGGTCGCCGCCATCGACGACGACGCAGTTCTGGCCGGAGTGAAACTGGTCAAACACTCGGAACCCATTGTTCTGATCGGCATTCCCAATTCGCGCATGGTAAAATTGACGGAAGGCTATGCCGGGCTGGACCTAAAAGTCGAAGCCGAGACCGGTGGTGAGGGGCATGACCTCGATATCATTTCGGGCGCGACTGTGACGATCATGGTGATTGATGACAGCCTGGTTCGTGGCGGCATCAAGGTAGCCCGCGCGCTGGGTCTGGGTGGTCTGTCGCCGCTACAGGCCGATGGTCCCAAGCGCGAAATCGATATGGCTAAGAACTCAGTCTATGACTGGACCACTCTGTCCGGCGATGGCTCGGTCCGGCGCCTGACTTTGGATGTCGGTCAGGTCAATGCCGCCTTTGCAGCCACAGGCGACCAGCGCGCCATCAAACGCCCGGAACCGGGCGAGCCGGATGACACGTTCATCGACATGCATGTGGCGCTGGTCTCGGTCCCATCGGTCGGCAAGTCCCTGTTGGGCGAGGCCGAGTATCAGAATCTGACCGAGTGGCTGGACGAAGGTGAACAGGCCATTCTGGTGCTGGGGCGTGGGGCTTACAGCTTCAAGGGTTCAGGCTATGTGCGCGGTGGAATTTTCGACCGGATTCAGCTTATTCAGGGCGACTATTCGGTGCGGTTCTTTGACAAGCAGCAAGAGCGTCTGGGCAAGGTTGCGGCCCCGGATGCGCCCAGCTTCACCGAACTGGATATCTTCAAGATCCCTGCCGAGGCCGAGTTTGACCCCGCCGAGCCGTTCCGCCTGCAATTGCTGGTGCAACGGGCCGTGGGCGCGGTTGAGAAGACGTTCCTGACCTTCGATCTGGGCTACAAACTGCCCGAGCAATACCTGCTGTCCGTCACCGCCCCGGCGGTTGTAGACGATGCCACGGGCGAAGCCGCGGCCAAAGCCGCACTTTGGAAGCGCATCTGGAAGGACCGCACGGTCGAGATCGCCGTGCTTGGCGTCATGCTGCTGGTGCTGACCGCAACCTTCTTCTTCCAGTTCCACGCGACGATGAATGCACAGGTCTTCTACTGGTTCCGCATCGGATACCTGACCATGACCCTGTTCTTCATTGGCTGGTACGCCAATGCACAGCTGAGCGTCGTGAACCTAATGGCATTGGCGGGCAGCCTGCGGACCGGCTTCTCATGGGATGCGTTCCTGCTGGATCCACTGGTCTTCATCCAATGGTTTGCCGTCGCCGCCGCGTTGCTATTCTGGGGCCGTGGTGCCTACTGCGGCTGGCTGTGTCCATTCGGCGCACTGCAGGAGCTGACCAACAAGATCGCGCGGGCCTTACGCGTCCCGCAATGGACGCTGCCTTGGGGCCTGAACGAACGCCTCTGGCCCGCAAAATACATGATCTTCCTGGGTCTCTTCGGCCTCAGCTTCGTCTCGATCCCGCTGGCCGAGACTTATGCCGAGATCGAACCCTTCAAGACGGCAATCATTCTGAAATTCATGCGGGACTGGCCCTTCGTGGTCTTTGCGCTGACCCTGCTGGGGATCGGGCTGTTCATCGAACGGTTCTACTGCCGCTACCTCTGCCCGCTGGGCGGAGCGCTGGCCATCCCCGCCCGAATTCGCATGTTCGACTGGCTGCGCCGCTACAAGGATTGCGGCACCCCCTGTCAAACCTGCGCCAACGAATGCCCCGTTCAGGCCATCCACCCCACCGGTGAGATTAATCCGAACGAGTGCGTCACCTGCCTGCATTGTCAGGTGCTCTACCAGTCCGAGGACAAATGTCCCGTCGTTATCCGCCAGCTCAAGCGGCGGGCCAAGACAGGGTCGGTCGATCTCAAGACCCCACTCGGACAACCACCGGCGAACCATCCGAACGCCAAACCGAAAACCGTTTCCTAAAGGAGGAACGATCATGTCGGAACATGACAACAAACTGAACATCACACGTCGCGGGATGCTGGGCGCAACCGCAACCGGCGCCGTGCTGGCCGGGACCGGTCTGGGTTCGACCCTGATGACCGCAAAACAGGCCAGCGCCGCCGCCAATGCCAATCTGCAGCCCGGCGAACTGGACGAGTATTACGGCTTCTGGTCCTCGGGTCAGACTGGTGAGCTCCGCATTCTGGGTTTTCCTTCCATGCGCGAGTTGATGCGGGTTCCGGTCTTCAACCGCTGCTCGGCCACCGGTTGGGGCCAGACCAACGAGTCGCTGAAGATCATGACCGATGGTCTGCTGCCGGAAACCAAGGAATTTCTCGCCAAGCGCGGCATGAAAACCTATGACAACGGCGACCTTCACCACCCGCATATGTCGTTCACCGATGGTACCTATGATGGCCGCTATCTGTTCATGAACGACAAGGCCAACACCCGCGTCGCCCGCGTGCGCTGCGATGTGATGAAATGCGACAAGATCACCGAAATCCCGAACGCCAAGGCGATCCACGGTCTACGTCCGCAGAAGTTCCCGCGCACCGGCTATGTCTTTGCCAATGGTGAGGATGAAACGCCGCTGGTCAACGATGGCACAGTGCTGGACGATCCGTCGCAATACGTGAACATCTTCACGGCGCTGGATGGCGACACCATGCAAGTGGCGTGGCAGGTGATCGTGTCCGGGAACCTCGACAACACGGACTGCGACTATCAGGGCAAATACGCCTATTCGACCTCGTACAACTCGGAAATGGGTATGAACCTGGCCGAGATGACCGAAAACGAGCTGGATCATGTCGTTGTCTTCAACCTCGCAGAAATCGAAGCAGGGATTGAGGCCGGTGACTATCAGGAACTGAAAGGCGTCAAGGTTCTGGATGGACGCAAGGGTCAGAACAAGAAGTACACCCGTTACATCCCGATCCCGAACTCGCCGCACGGTATCAACACTGCGCCTGACGGCAAGCATGTCTGCATCAACGGTAAGCTGTCGCCCACCGTTTCGATCATGGACGTCACCAAACTAGACGCCCTGTTCGAAAGCGATGCCGACCCACGCTCCTGCATCGTGGGTGAACCGCAGCTGGGTCTTGGCCCGCTTCACACCGCCTATGACGGTCAGGGCAATGCGTTCACCACGCTGTTCCTCGACAGTCAGATCGTGAAGTGGAACATCAAAGACGCCATCAAGGCCTATGCCGGTGAGGACGTGGACCCGATCATCTCGAAGGTTGATGTGCACTATCAGCCGGGCCACAACTCGACCACCATGGGTGAAACCAAGGAGGCCGACGGCAAATGGCTGATTTCGATGAATAAGTTCTCGAAAGACCGGTTCCTGAACACGGGCCCGTTGAAGCCTGAAAATGAGCAGCTGATCGACATCTCATCCAACGAGATGAAAGTGGTTCACGACGGTCCGACCTTTGCTGAGCCGCACGACTCGATCATGGTTCGCGCCGACATCGTCAACCCGGTCAACGTCTGGGACCGCGCCGATGTCACATGGGAAGACGCCCGCAAACAGGCCGAGGCCGATGGCATCGATTTGGAAGACGGCGCCGAGGAGCCCATCCGGGACGGCAATAAGGTGCGGGTCTATATGACCTCGCAGGCCCCGACCTTCAGCCTTGAGAAGTTCACAGTCAAACAGGGCGACGAGGTGACGGTTTACATCACCAACCTGGATGACGTGGACGATGTGACCCACGGCTTCTGCCTGGGCAACTACGGCATCGCGATGGAAGTGGCTCCGATGGCAACCGCATCGGTCACCTTCACCGCCGACCGTCCGGGCGTGCACTGGTTCTATTGCCAGTGGTTCTGCCACGCGCTGCACATGGAAATGCGCGGCCGGATGCTGGTCGAACCGGCGGGAGCATAACCCATGCGTTGGTCCCTGCTCATACCGCTCCTGCTTGGCTCGCCCCTTTGGGCGGCGGACTGGGATGTGCCCAACCGGGCGGGGGCCATCAATGAAACACTGGCGCAGGCGGCGGATGGAGACACCCTCCGCCTGAGCCCCGGTATCTATACCGAAACCCTGGTTCTGGACCGGCCCGTCACCATTGACGGGCAAGGACAGGCCACCATTGACGGACAAGGCGAGGGCAGCGTCATCACCGTGACCGGGCCCGGTGTAACCGTGCGCGGTCTGACAGTGATCGGTTCCGGTTCAAGCCATGACGGGATCGACAGTGGCATCCAGCTGACCAAAACGGCTAAGGCGCCGGTGGTCGAGGATAACGTGCTGCTGGGCAATCTTTTTGGCGTCGACATTCATGGTGCCAAGGACAGCATCGTTCGTGGTAACCGCATTGAAGGTCGCCAAGACCAGCGAATGAACGACCGTGGAAACGGAGTCTATGTCTGGAACGCGCCCGGTTCCGTGGTGGATAGCAATGACATCCGCTATGGCCGCGACGGGATCTTTGTGAACTCGTCGAAAAAGAACACCTTCACCGGCAACCTGTTCCGCGACCTGCGTTTTGCGGTGCATTACATGTATGCCGACGACTCAGTTGTCAGTGACAATGTCTCGATCGGCAACGATCTGGGTTATGCGGTGATGTTCACGACCAATGTGAAAGTCGCCGACAACGTCTCAATCGGTGACCGTGAACATGGCGTGATGTTGAACTACGCCAACAAGAGTCAGATCACCGGCAATGTCGTGATCGGTGCCAAGGAAAAATGCACCTTCCTTTATAACTCCAACAAAAACGAATTCACCGACAACTGGTTCCATGGATGCGGCATCGGCATCCACTTTACTGCCGGGTCCGAGCGCAACCGGATCGTCGGAAACGCCTTTGTCGGCAACCGGACCCAAGTGAAATACGTTTCGACCAAATGGGTCGAGTGGTCCGAAGACGGGCGCGGCAATTACTGGTCCGATTTTGCCGCCTATGACGTGGACGGCGACGGCATCGCCGACGCCCCTTATCGCCCCAATGACAGTATGGACCATGTGCTGTGGACCCAACCCGCGGCCAAACTTTTGCTCGGCTCCCCCGCCGTACAACTGGTGCGCTGGTCGCAATCGGCCTTCCCGGCGCTGTTGCCGGGCGGTGTGATGGACAGCAATCCATTAATGCAAGCCCCTGAACCCCCAGCTATGAAAAAGGTGCCTCATGACGGATAAGGCCCTGAGTATTACCCAAGTCAGCAAGGACCGAGGTAAAACCCGTGTTCTTGACGATATCACCCTGTCTCTTGCCCCTGGTCAGCGCGTGGCGCTGCTGGGCCATAACGGCGCGGGCAAGTCGACCCTGATCAAATCTATCCTCGGTCTGACATCGATCCATGTCGGAACCATCCGGATCGGAGATGCCACTCCCGGCAGTGCGCAGGCGCGGCGGGATACTGCCTATTTGCCTGAGGCAGTGTCGTTTCATCCTGCGCTGACGGGCCGCGAGCAGCTGACCTTATTTGCGCAACTCTCCGGGTCCAGGGCCGATGTCCCCAGCCTGCTGGACCGCGTGGGCCTTGGCAACGCTCTGGACCGCCGGATCGGAACCTACTCTAAAGGCATGCGCCAACGTCTGGGTTTGGCGCAAGTGCTGCTGGGCCGGCCAAAAGTAGCGCTGTTGGATGAGCCAACAAGTGGTTTGGACCCGATCTCGCGGCAAGACCTATATGCCATCATCGATGAATTGGCCGGGCAAGGCACAGCGGTCCTGATTGCCTCCCACGCTCTCACCGAGGTCGAAGCCCGCACCGACCGCATCGCCATCATGCGCGAGGGCCGAATGGTTGCGGATGACACGCTCAACAATCTGTCGGCGCTGGCTGGCCTGCCGATCCGCCTCAAAGTGCGTGCCAGCGCGAACCCCGAAGCACTTGCCGCCGAACTGGGCGGCAACCGGATCAACGGAGCATCTGTGGAACTGCTCTGCTCGCCGGATGACAAGATGGAGGCCCTGCGCCGCATCGCCGGACTGGGCGACGCCGTGGCGGATGTGGAAATGACCCCGCCCAAACTTGAAGACCTCTACCGCCATTATGCACAGGAGGAGATGCAATGACCCGCTTCCTCGCCATCACCCGCACCGAGATGTTGATCCTGCGCCGCAACCGCTGGCTGTTGATGGCCACGCTGATCATGGTGCTGTTCGCCTTGGCCCTGACCTTTGCAGGCAGCGCGCCGACCGGGACGCTGGGCGTCGATATGCTGACCGTCTCGGTCGCTTCGATGACCACGCTTTCGGTCTATCTTGCGCCGCTACTGGCGCTGATGATCGCTTTCGACGCCATCGCAGGCGACGTGGACCGGGGCAGTCTGTCGTTACTGCTGTCCTACCCCGCCGGACGCGGAGAAATTCTGCTTGGCAAATTCACCGCCCATCTGGCGGCATTGGCCTTTGCCATGACCATCGGTTTCGGCACCGCAGGCGCAGTGGCAGCATGGTTCGGTGGCGCGGGCCAAGAAAGCCTGATGGCTCTGGCGCGCCTAATCCTTACCTCCATCTTGCTGGGCGCCGTTTTTCTGGCGCTGGGCTACCTGCTGTCTGCTCTGGCAAGGGGCGCCACGGCGGCGGCAGGGTTGTCGGCCGGGCTCTGGCTAGTCTTTGTCGTCCTCTATGATCTGGGCTTGTTGGGAGCCGTGGTCATGGATGAGGGCGGCACATTCACCCAATCCGTCTTTCCATGGGTGATGGTGGCCAACCCGGCCGACGCATTTCGTTTGTGGAACATCGCCGCGACCGAAGGCGTCGCAATGGCGTCCGGCATGACCGGTGCGGCCCAAGCTCTGCCCGTCTGGGCCGCGCCCGCCTCGCTGCTGATCTGGCCGGTACTGGGCTTTGCCCTTGCCCGTGCCGCTTTCCGGAGGGTTGAGCCATGAAACGTCTTGTGCTGATTGCGCTGATTGCCTTGGCCGCTTGCAAAGAGGAGGTCGCCGTTGCCCCCGACCCGGTTGATCTGACTCCCGATGCGCTGAGCTTCTTCTGCCAAATGAATATCGCCGAGCATGGTGGCCCCAAAGGGCAGATCCATCTGGAAGGTTATCCCGCACCACTGTTCTTTGCACAGGTACGGGACATGGTGGCCTACCTCAAAAGCCCGGAGCGAGACGCCGACATAACTGCCATTTATGTCAGTGATATGAGTGTCGCGCCCAACTGGCAGCAACCGGGTGTATCCAACTGGATCGCCGCCGAAGTCGCCACCTTTGTTGTCGGCTCCAACGTGGCAGGCGGCATGGGTGCGCGTGAGGTGGTGCCATTTTCCAACCCAGCCGATGCCGCATCCTTCATCGACCAGTATGGCGGTGCCGCTCTGACCTTGTCCGAGATTCCTGATACTGAGGTGCTAGGCCCGGTCGATCTGGGCTTACTACTGGAGACACCCGCATGACCTTTCTGTCCCGCCGCCGGTTTCTGACCATCTCGGCTGCAAGCGCGGCCTGCCCTGCAATCGCTAGCCCTGCTACAGCAGCACGGTGGCGCGGTTCCGCGTTGGGCGCACCCGCCAGCATGCAGTTGGTCGGGCTGACAGATACCCAAGCCCGCCCCGTTTTTGCCGCTGTCGAAGCCGAAGTCACACGGCTGGAAGATATCTTCAGCCTGTATCGCCCGAAATCCCAACTTTCGCGCCTGAACCGCGATGGGTTTCTTTTGCAACCAGCGCCCGAGCTCTTGAGCCTGTTCAGCCTGTGCACAGTTTTGTACCAGAATTCAGGGGGGGCTTTTGACCCGACAATTCAGCCTCTCTGGGCTGCTCTGATCAACGGTGACGATGCCACAACCGCCCGCAAATCCATCGGGTGGAACAAGGTCACGGTTAATAACGATGTTATCCGCCTGCCCTACCCAGGGCAGTCGGCGCTGACTCTGAATGGAGTAGCGCAAGGGGCAATCACAGATCGCATTGCTGCGCTGCTCAGATCACAGGGGCTGCAAGACGTTTTGGTCGACATGGGGGAAATCGCAGCGCTCGGACAACGTCACGATGGGCGCGATTGGCAAGTCGGTTTGGCAGGCGCCGAAAGTCAGATCACTAAGCGTATCTCTCTGCGCGACCGAGCTGTTGCGACCTCTGATTCCGGTAACCTGATGCTGACTGACGCTCACGGTCACATCCTCAGCCCCGCCGGTCAAACACCAGCGCGCCGGGTTTTGTCGGTATCTGCAAACTCCGCAGCGCTCGCCGATGGGCTTTCAACAGCCCTGTGCGCACTGTCTGACGGAGATATACCGAGCGTTCTGAACCGTTTCCAAGATGCGCGACTAGAGATGAAAGTCTAACCCGGACCGCACACTTCGGACATAAACGTCGCGCATCATCGGCAACAAATGAACTCGCGATTACTACCGATTCAAAGCGTAATGGCGGAGACGAAGTCTTATTCAATATGAGTTTAAGGCATTGACGAATAATGTAAATATTTAGAAATAATGACTATATCACACTCTATACCCCACAAACGTTCAGGCTTCGCTAAAATCGGTACTACTCGCGACGCAGGTTGAACGCCGCCTCGCCGCTCTCCAAACTAAGGTCCGCTTTGTGCTGCCGTTTCAACCGATCGCCGCAACACATTCATGGAACGTCTCTGCTGGTGAGAAGTAATGCAACGTTTTTCTTGGCCGCTCGTTGAGTTCACGAGCAACTGCGTCGAGATGTTCCTGGCTGTGCACTGAGAGGTCGGTGCCCTTTGGGAAGTACTGGCGCAGGAGACGGTTGGTATTCTCGTTGGTGCCGCGTTGCCACGGGCTGTGCGGGTCGCAAAAGTAGATGTCGAGATCGGTGGCCAGTGCCAGGTTCTTGTGATCGGCAAGCTCTTTGCCGCGGTCCCAGGTCAGCATCTGGCGAAGCTCTCTCGGCAGATGTTGGATTTGTGCGGTCAGCGCAGCCACGACAGTCTGCGTTTCTTTCCCGCCCACCTTCACGAGCATGACATAGCGCGTGCGCCGCTCCACCAGCGTCGCGATGAAGCTGTTCTTCGAGCCGGCGATCAGGTCACCTTCCCAGTGGCCGGGAATGGCGCGGTCTTCGACAGCGGCCGGGCGTTCCCGGATCGAGATCGCATCCTTGATTTGACCGAGCCCATCCCGCTTCAGGCTAGCATGGCGAGACCGGCGGATGGCACGTGTCGCGCGCAAATGTGCAAGCAACTCCTTCTTCAGAACGCCACGGGCCTGGATAAACAGGCTTCTGTAGATCGTTTCGTGAGACACACGCTCGCCCTCGTCGTCGGGATGCTCGCGCTTCAGCCAACCCGCGATTTGCTGCGGCGACCACTTGCGTTCGAGCTTCTGAGCTATTGTGTGACAGAGCGC
>NZ_CYPU01000031.1 GCF_001458195.1 Ruegeria atlantica
ACGGAGGACCAAGAATGGCAAACAAGCGACCGAAGCCGGAAGAAATTGTCTCGAAGTTGCGGCAGGTTGAAGTTCTGATGGGGCAAGGGATGCCGCGTCTGGATGCGATCAGACAGATCGGCGTTGTGGAGCAAACCTATTACCGCTGGCGCAAGCAATATGGCGGAATGGGTGTAGACCAATTGAAGGAACTTAGGCGGCTTCAGAAGGAAAATGAGCGGCTCAGGCGTGCGGTATCAGACCTGACGCTCGACAACATAGCAATCATGTCTGGAGCTATGACTTCGTGCATTGTCGCACCGATGATGGGAAACCTTTCCGGACGTTGAACATCATCGACGAGTTCAGCCGGGAGTGCTTGGCAATCAGGGTAAAGCGAAAACTAAACTCGGCGGATGTGATCGATGCTCTGACGGATTTGTTCATTCTGCGCGGCACACCGTCCTACATCCGTTCAGATAACGGTCCTGAGTTCGTTGCTCTGGCGGTTCGCGACTGGATTGCAGCTGTCGGAGCCAAAACGGCATACATCGAACCAGGCTCGCCTTGGGAGAACGGATTTTGTGAAAGCTTCAACGGTCGCATGAGGGACGAGCTGTTGAACGGGGAAATCTTCTACTCGCTCAGAGAAGCGCAGATCATCATCGAAGAATGGAGGAAGCACTACAACACCAAACGACCACACAGTGCACTGGGTTATCGCCCTCCGGCACCAGAAACCATCATCCCGATGGAACACAGGCCGATCATGCACTAACAATCACGTTGGACCCGTCAGATAGGGCTGCTCAGTCAGTCGCCCGGATGATTGGGTATGCCTTTTTGCTTGAATTGCTTTAGTCAAACGAAAGCCCTGAAACGCTACTAAACTAAGGATCTATCAAGTTGAAGAATTACAGTAGGATAGCGCCAGCGTTCTTTACGGCCACCTTGTCGGTTTACGCAAGTTCTGTTGCTGCTATGACCTGCACAAAGACAAACAGTAAACACGGCAATTACTACCAAGTTGTTGGAGACAACATTTTAGACGTTTGGCTTTGGGAAGTTGGTAACGAAAAAAAAGAAAAGGTGATGTCGATTTTCAAATGTGACGTTTCAAAATTTGGACAGCAAGGTTCCGATATCCAGTGTGTTGGGGAAAGCTCGACATTAGGGGGATATTCGGTTATCGACTTGCGGCCTGAAGAAGGAATGGCGCTCCTTTCTTGGGGCAATCACGAATTCGATAATCACGTTGTCACGTATGAACCAGTGGAATGTACAGACGACTGACCAATGACATCGGTACCAGCGCCGGACCCCCGCCATCACTGGCGGGGGTTTCCTTTTCTGGGTGAAAGGAAAGTGAAAGCGCCGAGCGACGCCCCTGCCTTATTTGTCCTTGGATCCGTCGCGTATGTTTTTTGGTGGGCGGTCACCTGTGTAAGTCGGGGACTCCTACCCTCAGGGGGCTTACACGCCTATTTGACAGGCCACCCCTTCAATCTAAATAGCGAGGGGTGCCAATCCCGTGAGTGTGGCACGCAGCCCCACCGATACCCCATAGAGCCGCTAGTCTGTCATTCTCTATGAAGGCGTAGGTGGGGCACCTTTAACAGCCCTAGCTATGGGTGAGACAGAATGACCGTTTGCCCACCCAATTACTCAGCCTATCTTTTTCACGTGTCTAAACGTCCTCAGGCACACAGCCTCGCTCATACCTCATGGATGAATCTCTTCCAGCAGTTCCCCTGTCAAGATGTGAGCGAGGCACCTATCCAGCTCACGGATATTCATATTTATCCAGAACCCAAAGCCTGTATTTTTCTGGGCAAATATTTTTCTGCGCAGTTCACACTTGTATCCGAGCAGTTAGAGCCAGCCTACGTTTGGACATCCCGATGATCCCTGTTTTGTGCGTCACAAGGAAAATACACGAATAATCGCGTGAGGTAGCCTAGACAGGAAAACGGCTTACCTAGTAGTTCAGAAATAGTTCGCTAAGTGATTGATTTTATTGGTACCGCCTGCTGGATTCGAACCGGCGACCTCTGGATCCACAATCCAGCGCTCTAACCAACTGAGCTAAGGCGGCACTCGTGAGGGGCGATGTACCGAACACGCGCAGGGAATGCAAGAGAATTAAAGACGAATTTCCCAGCTTTGTTCGACAAGATCACAGCCAAAGGAATGAACCTTTTTGCTGCCGGTTAATTGCCATCCGGAAGCCCTGTAAAGTGCACAAGCTGCCCGATGGCTTTCATGGGTCCATAAGGCCATATCACGATAACCGGAATCGCGGGCGAACCCCATGCATGTGTTGAGCATGCGTTTACCCAAGCCCTGTCCACGGGCCTCTGGCATCAACAGAAGCAACCTCAATTTTGCGGTGTGGTCGTTCAGCGCGACACAAAAAATACTGCCAAGGCGCACGCCATCCCGTTCCGCGATCCAGCCCTTCTCACGTGTTGGATCGTGTGATGCCATGAAATCCGCCAGAATCTGTTCAACCAGAGGCGCGAATGTGTCATCAAACCCCTCGTTCCGCTGATAGAGGCGGCCGTGCTGTTCTACCAACCAGGGCGCATCATCTGGCCGGAATGGTCTGATCAGAACATCATTCATACCTTACCTGACCTCAAAGGCGGCTTGATTCTCAACCCTTTGCGCGCTAGCAGGAACGCTCAGTCCCGGAGGCGCAAATGGGCATCAACACCGAACGTGACATTCAGGCAAACCTTCAGATCGGCCCGACCGACCACGGCATGGTGCGCCTGTTCATCGAGGCCGACGGCGTCGAAATTCCGATGGATTTCGAACCTGAAGAAGCGGAAGAAATCGCGGACGAAATTCTCGCCGCTGTGCAAGCTGCCCGGATCGTAAAAGACTGACAGTTCAAATTCTTGGATCACGCAATGCCTGCAATCTGCGGGCTGTATCTGTTGCAAACTTCTGAATCATCTTCTTGCGCCGCGCAGGTGCCAGCTTATCTTCCGGTGCCATTCGGATAATTTCGGCGTCATATGCATCTGCGATGATCAGCCCGGTTTCCTCGGGCAACAGATCGGTTGGGAAATCGGTATCGACGGCCCAGAAAAAGCGATCGCACCAATCCAGATACCCCTGCCATTTGGAATCCGTCAGATAATCTGCGCGGCTAGATTTGCACTCGATCACCCACAGTTCCCCCTTGGGGCCCAATCCCATGACGTCGACGCGCAAACCGCGGGTGGGAACAAATTCCTCAACAGATACAAAGCCATGCGCCAACAAGTGGCGCGAAACCCCACGGGCCAGTTTTTGTCCGGGCTGTAAATCCAGTGTCATTCCTAAAATGTGAACAATTCGTGAACAAAAATCAAGCACCTGCAAGACTCTTGACATGATACCATTTGGTACCCCATAAATCGCAATACCAAATGGTATCACTATTGAGGTGACCAATGCAGATGCAAATTCAAAACGCGTTCCGTGCCCTTGCGGACCCGACCCGACGGGAGATCGTCCAGATCCTTGCGTCCGGCGACATGACGATCGCTCAGCTGACCGATCAGTTCGATATGACCCGTGCAGCCGTCAAAAAGCACCTAACCGTTCTTTCCGATGGCGGCCTTATCACCGTCGAGGCGCGTGGACGCGAGCGCATAAACCGACTGGAGCCGAATGGATTGGCCCCCATCCTCGACTGGTTCAGCTATTTTGACCAGTTCTGGGATGATCGCCTGAATAATCTGAAGGAAGCTATTGAAAGGAATAAAAAATGACGAATGCAGTTCTGCAAAAGCAAATTTTCCTGAGGGCCACGCCGGAAACCGTTTGGGCCTATTTGACCGAACCCGCCCGCTTGGCAGAGTGGTTTCACAAACCAGAGCGTCCGTTGGCCGCCGGTCAGAAGCTTGAGATGTTCGGTACATCCAGTGGCGATCTTCTGATCTGGGGTGAGGTACGCGCTGCCCGTCCGCCCGAATATCTCGAATATACATTTACCATCAAACCCATGGGAGACGCTGTTAGTGTCGTAAAATGGACGCTGGACCCGGTACCGGGCGGTACCCGGCTGGGCTTGGTTCACGAAGGGCTGCCGCAAGGCGCAGAGGCATTTGGCCTGATCCTTGCACTCGATGACGGTTGGGACGAACATTTGGGCAAGATGCGCAATGCGCTGCACGAAACTGTTGACGCCTGACCCCTTGTGCAAACCCGCCGCAACCCCTACTTAGGCCCGTGGCGGGTTCTGCCCTTCTTGTGATTGGTAGCATTCTGGTGGCCTTAAGCAATTCCGAGGGGGCTGGCTCTGTTCAGGTCCTGGCCTGATTACCTGGCGCCCACCTGTACATACAGGTCCTCGGGAATCACACCGCACGGTTGACTGGCGGTCCCGCCACATAAACTTATCTCTCGCCCGGTCTGGGTGAGTCTTCATTTTCCGAAATAGGTTGGCTCAGCCCTTGTCCACCGCAACGCGGGCGGGTTCGAATTTGGCCGCAACAGGTGTACCGCGTCTAGGGCCCTGCGGCTTTTCCGCCATACTCATGATCGCGTAAGCGAACTGAACACCGGCGAAAACAATGCCATTCATGAACCAGATCATTGCAAGAGCGATTAACCCGATCTCGGATCCGAAAATCAGGCCGCGCAAGTTGGCCACGTTCAGCGCCAGCAGCACCCCGACAAACAGGGCCGAGATGACAAATCCCCATGCAACTTGCGTGATGTAAAGGCGGATCAGTTTGGGCACGACAAAGCTCCTTGTCTGATACCGTGATGATAGCGCATGGTCGTGCTGAGTAAACTGCAGCCTCAACGGGTGCGACACTATATTCGGAGTCTCTATGAATGCCCTCAGCCTGTTCACGCTTGATCTTCTCGAAGAGCTGTCATTGCGCCATGATGATCAGGAACGGTGGGAGTTCACGTTAGACCGTCTGACTGAGATCGGATTTAACGCTCTAAACATGCTTTGCTTCACACCCGAGACTGGCGCAATTCATTGGGTTCGAAGTTCAATGTCCAAAGGTTGGCTGAACCGCTATGACAGCCAAGGTTATGCCGAAGCGGATCCGATGCTGGCGCAGGTTCAAAATGGCAAGGAAAGCCTCTACGTGCAGGCCGCAAGCCTCCGGTCTGCGGACGGCCATTCCTCCAAGGCGCTGGGTCTGAATCACGATCTGGAAAAGGCCGGATATATCCACCTTTACTCTCTGGTGGTTCCCTGCCCCAACAACGAGGCCAAGCTGGTGGTTCTGTCATCGGACCGACCGGACGCCCAGGCTCAAATGACTGAACGGCAGCGCCAAATGCGTGTCCTGGCAACCGTGCTGGCCACCAATCTGGGATCGGATATTCCCAGTAATCACGGTCGTGTGTACGACATCACAAGTATTGCTCCAACCACTCCGGACCTGACACCGCGTGAGCTGCAGGTCCTGGACCTTTTGGCTCTTGGGCACCGAAACGATAGAATCGCCGAACTTTTGAACCTCTCGGAAGTTACGGTACGAACCCATTTGAAGAATGCGCGCGAAAAATTGAGAGCCCCGACCCGAGAATCCGCACTGGTCCGTGCGATGCAACTTGGCCTGATCAATCCGCCGGGCTATCGGAATCGATAGGTGGCACGCCGGATGCGTTCCGATAAAATGCTGGTGTCTTTGGAAAAAACTGTGAGTGGTGGAGGCCGAAGACTTGTTTGAACAAGTGTATTTGTAGATTTCAGGCGCAGCGCTTTGTGTGGCTGCGCCTTATTCATCTGGACTAAGGCTTTACTTAAAACGCCTCTGGCTGTGCTTCGCGGGCCATGTGATCCAAAACTGCGTTGACGAATTTCGGTTCTTTACCTTCCGGGAAGAACGCGCGCGCCACATCAACGAACTCGGTGATGACGACCTTTGGTGGCGTATCGCCTTGGGTCAGTTCGGCCCCGGCTGCACGGAAGGTGGCGCGCAGGGTCGGGTCAATGCGCGCGATAGGCCATTTGGCGACCAAAGCGCGGTCGGTCATCTGGTCAATCGGTGCCTGATAATTCACCGCGTCTTCAACCAACTTGCGGAACACGCGGATATCGCCGTCCAGCATTTCCTCACCCTCATAGACAGCGCCAAACCGATGATCCAAAAACTCGTTCACGACTGCTTCCGTCGTTTGGCCCGATTGCTCCATCTGGAACAGCGCCTGCACGGCATAAAGCCGGGCGGCGGATTTCATCAGGCGTTTCTGGTTGGCCGGTTTCGGCGCGTCTGTCTGGGTCATGCTGTCGTGGGTCCGTTGTTGTCGCCCGCCACAAGGATGGACTCGGACGGCGGCTTGAACCCGACGCCCTTTTTGGAAGAGCCCCACTTACGGCTGAGTGCAATCAGATGCAAGGCCGCAGCTGCAGCGCCGCCACCTTTATTCATCTTTTTAGGATTTGCGCGGACTTCGGCCTGATCGTCATTTTCGACCGTCAGGATGCCATTCCCAATAAGAAGACCCTGCAGACCCATCAACTGGATCGCCCGGCTCGAGTCGTTGCACACCGTTTCATAGTGCGTGGTCTCGCCACGAATGACACAGCCCAGCGCCACGTAGCCATCATAGTTGCACTGGCGATCTGCCATGGCGATGGCGGTCGGGATTTCAAGCGCGCCCGGAACCTCAACAACTTCGCAGGTACCGCCAGCGGCTTCGATCTCGGCCATGGCACCAGTAACCAGATTGTCGGCAATGGCGCGATAGAACGGGGCCACCACGATCAAGAGTTTCACAGGCTTGTCGAATGTCGGCGTTGGCAGTACGCCATGTTTGTCTTGTTCAGCCACGATCAATCATCCTTGAGAATGGAACGGGTTCCGACGATGGAGATTCCAAACGCGTCAAGACCCAGATATTTCGTTTCCGGTGTATCGGTCAGCAACAACAGTTCCTGGATACCCAGCTTGGACAGGATCTGCGCCCCTAGACCGGTTTGCTTGATGGTGCGCGGGCCTTCGTCATCGGTTGCGTAAAGCGCATTGCGCGGCTCACGAAACAGGCAAACCACGCCGCGTCCTTCGGCGGCGATCTTTTCCATAGCACGCGGCAGTTCCTGCGGCGATTTTGGACCCAGGCCCAGAACATCAGGCGCTTCATGCAGTGCATGGGTTCGGGTCAAAACTGGCTCGGGCGTGGTGATGTCACCCTTGATCATGACGACATGTTCGATGCCATGTGTCTGATCCGTGAACAGACGCATTTCCCATTCGCCGCCGTATTCTGACGTCACAGTCCTGCGCGAGGTTTCGACGACCAGATTGTCGTTGCGCGAGCGATACGTGATCAGATCGCTGATCGTACCGATCTTCATGTCGTGCTCTTTTGCAAATGCAACCAGATCGGGCAGACGTGCCATAGTGCCGTCAGGCTTCATGATCTCGCAAATCACCCCTGAGGGGTTCAACCCGGCAAGCCGAGAGATATCGACCGCCGCCTCTGTATGACCGGCGCGCACCAGCACCCCGCCCCGCTTGGCGCGCAGCGGAAAGATATGACCCGGTGTCGCGATGTGCGCCATCGTATTTTGCTCGTTGATCGCCGTTTCAACGGTCAGCGCGCGATCTGCTGCTGAGATACCGGTCGACACGCCTTCGCGTGCCTCTATGGACACGGTAAACGCGGTTTCGTGACGAGATGAGTTGTTCACAGCCATCATCGGCAGGCCAAGGGCGTCGACGCGCTCTGCCGTCATCGGCAGGCAGATCAACCCGCGCCCATGGGTGGCCATAAAGTTGATTGCCTCGGCATCCGCAAACTCGGCCGCGATGACCAGATCACCCTCGTTCTCGCGATCTTCATGATCGACCAGGATATACATCCGGCCCTTGCGCGCCTCTTCGATGATATCTTCGATCGGGCTGATAGCGTCGCGCAGCTGGGCCTCGACGGGACCGGGGGTTTCAAAGCTCATGGGGCAGCCTTTCACAAGAGCGTGTCTGGACGGCTGGATAGACCACCAAGCGCTCAAATACCAGAGCGCTTGCGGCCACGGATCGTCAAAACGCGGCGTCGAAACCGTTGGGTCAGGACATCTCGGCCAAACGGGCGACGTACCGCGCCAACGTGTCAATCTCGAGGTTCACCTGATCACCGACCGAGACATCGCCCCAGGTTGTCACTTCTTTGGTGTGGGGGATGAAATTGATCCCAAAATCGCAACCGTCCACGTCATTGACCGTCAGCGAGGTTCCATTCAACGCAACTGATCCCTTGGGCGCTATAAAGCGGGCCAATTCTCTGGGCGCGCGCAACGTTACACGGGTGCTGTCGCCTTCGTCCTGCAGGGCAACAACCTCGGCCACGCCGTCGATATGGCCGGAAACGATGTGCCCACCCAGTTCGTCCCCTACCTTGAGGGCGCGTTCAAGGTTCACGCGTTTGTCAACTTGCCATGTGTTCAGATTGGTTTTCGACACAGTCTCCGCACTGATCTGCACATCGTACCAATCATCCCCAAGGGCAATCACAGTCAGACAGACACCGTCACTGGCGATGGATGCGCCAATATCAATACCCGCAGTGTCATAGCCGGTTTTGATCCGAGCGCGCAGATCCCCTTGCTGGTCCAACTCGGTAACAATTCCGATATCGGTGACGATCCCTGTGAACATTGCTTCACCCTTAGCTTATAACCTGTGCGTATGTGTAACCGCCGAGGTAAGCCCAAGAAACGCTGCGGGCAAGCCCTGCCTTGCCCGCATCGATGTATACAGGCATAATTTTGTTACGAAACGATAAAGAGCAGACCAGGATGCATCCACTCGCCTCGCGCTCGCATCGCCGTGTATTCCTGTTTTTGCAGGGACCGCATGGCCCTTTCTTTAGCGCACTGGCACGCGCTTTGCGCGCCGCCGGGGCTGATGTTCTGCGAGTGGGGTTTAACGCGGGCGATCAGGCGTTCTGGTTTGATCGCAGCACCTACATCCCGTTTTTGGAAAATTCCGAGCGATGGCCCGAAACCCTTAGGGAACTGATCCGGTCACAGTCGGTCACAGATATCGTTCTATACGGCGACACCCGCCCAGTTCATGCCAAAGCTGTGGATGTTGCGCGCGAAATGGGCGTGACTGTCCATGTCTTCGAAGAGGGGTATCTGCGCCCTTGGTGGGTCACCTACGAACGGAACGGATCAAATGGACACTCACGGTTGATGTCTTTGGACGTCGCCCAGATGCAACATGCGCTTGATCAGTCCGAGGCACCGGTCCCACCGCCACCGTCCCATTGGGGGGATATGCGACAGCACATATTCTACGGCGCGCTTTATCACTGGTTTGTTCTGTTCCTGAACCGGAGGTACTCCAACTTCAAGCCGCACCGGGAATTGCCGGTATCAACAGAGTCTCGCCTGTACTTCAAGCGGCTTTCGCTGATGCCTTTCCATAGGATTAGGCGTCGCTGGGCCACCATGCGCGTACGGCAAAACGGTGCACCCTATCACTTGGCTCTGTTGCAACTGGGTCATGACAGTTCGGTGCAAGCCCATTCAGACTATACCTGCATGTCAGACTTTTTGGAGCATGTCATATCAGGTTTTGCCAAAGGCGCCCCGGCCCATCACCTTCTGGTTCTGAAGGAACATCCGCTGGAAAATCATCGCGAGCCGCTGCGCCGCAGAGCGCGCGAAATAGCCCGCGCGCATCAAGTGGCGGATCGCGTGCACTACGTTCCCGGCGGCAAACTGGCCCGGCTGCTGGATGACGCGAACACGGCGGTGACGATCAATTCCACCGCAGGTCAACAAGTTCTGTGGCGCGGAATCCCGTTGCGCAGTTTTGGGAAATCCGTCTACGACAAACCCGAGTTTGTTTCACAGCAACCCATTGCCCAGTTCTTTGCCGATCCAGACGTACCGGATCACAAAGCCTATCGGGCTTACCGGCAATTTCTTCTGAAAACCAGTCAGTTACCCGGCGGCTTTTATTCACTGCGTGGGCGACGGCAACTGCTGCGCCGCGCCGCCGACATGCTGTTGCAGGCGCATGATCCCTATCAGTCCGTTCAGTCCGACAACGAGGCGTCGACGCCACAGTTGAAGCTCGTCGAATAAGCCGGGTTGGTTGGTGCTGGATGTTGAACCCCGAACAAGCTAAGTTGACGCAAACAAAAGACGACTGAGGATAATCGGCAGTGCAGTGCTTTCCAATTGGCTGGGTGCGAGGGACCGCCCTTGTGGCTGTATGTGGCGTGCTTGCCGCGTGCCAGCTTCCTAAATCTGGCCCCAACAAGTCCGAGATTTTGGCGGGTTCAGTTGAAAATGGTGGCAATGCCTTTGTCGTCGAGGTGGATGACAGGGTCGCACAAGCGACATCCAAAGTCCCCCAATTTGGGTTCTCGTCGTCCTTCACCAGCGCGCAAAGCCTAACGGCGGATACCGTTCGCCCTGGCGACGTATTGGGATTGACGATCTGGGAAAACGTCGATGACGGCCTGCTGTCGGGTGAAGTCGGATCCTCGACCACACTGAGTGAAGTTCAGGTGGACGCCGACGGATTCATCTTCGTGCCATATGCCGGACGTGTGCGTGCGTCTGGAAACACACCCGAGCAGCTGCGTCAGGTGATCACTGCAAAACTACAGGATCAAACGCCAGACCCTCAGGTCGAGGTCCGCCGGTCCGCCGGGGATGGCGCAACTGTCGCGGTGTCTGGAAGCGTCGCGGCGCCGGGTATCTATCCAATCGAACTCCCGACCCGCACGTTGACCGGCATGTTGTCAAAGGCCGGAGGTGTATCAACTGGTGCAGGTGCATCAGGTGGTACTGACATTTCGCTCGTGACATTGATCCGCGGAAACCAAAAAGGGACCATCTGGTACGATGACCTCTTCGGCAATTCCAAGCTGGATGTAGCCCTTCGCGGCGGCGACCGAATTCTGGTCGAAGCGGACAGCCGGTCGTACATTGCCCTTGGTGCTACTGGTGGCCAGTCGCGCGTGGCGTTTGACACGCAGGACCTTTCGGCGCTTGAGGCTTTGGCGCAAGTCGGTGGCCTGCTGTCGCTGTCTTCGGATCCAACGGGGATTTTTATCCTGCGTGACGAACGTCAGGATATCGCGCGCTCGGTGATGGGACGTTCGGACCTGCAGGGTGATCAGCGTATGGTCTACCTGTTGAACCTGACCGCCCCCAACGGGCTGTTCGTTGCACGGGATTTCGTGATCCGCGACGACGACACTATCTATGTGACCGAAGCACCATATGCGCAGTGGACCAAGTCAATTTCCCTGATAGCTGGTGGCCTTACGCCGCTGGCCAATGTCGCTACGCTGACAGGCAACTGATGTCGCCTGAAACAACAGCCGGGTCTGAACGTACCCGGCTGCTTGTCTACAATGGTGGTTTCCTGACATCCCGCCGAATTCGCCGAATATTGTCCCTGTCCGGTTACGACATCCGGATTGGCCTGCCCAAAGACGGTGATGCCGTCGGAGTTTGGGGCAACAGCCCGACGGCCCATCGCGGCCTTGCTGTTGCGGCTCGGCACGATCCCCCAGTGCTGCGCGTCGAAGACGCCTTTCTTCGGTCTTTGCATCCCGGCCGCAGCGGAGAGCCGCCTCTTGGCCTGTTGCTTGATCGATCCGGCTTACATTTCGATGCGGCTCAGGCGTCGGATCTGGAAACGCTGTTGGCCACCGATCCCTTGGACGACACCGCCCTGCTGAACCGCGCACGGGGCGGGATTGAACGGATGCGCGACCTGCATCTTAGCAAATACTCGGCCTTTGATCTGACCGCTCCGCCCCCTGACCCCGGCTATGTACTGGTGGTGGATCAAGTTCGCGACGACGCAGCTGTGACGGCCAGCGCTGGAGATGAGGCCCGGTTTCGCGAAATGCTGGTCATGGCGCAGGAAGAGAATCCTGGCGCCAAAGTTCTGATCAAGACACATCCCGACACCATCGCCGGGCATCGTTCAGGCTATTTCTCCACCGCTGACCAAACCGATCGCGTCTCGGTCATCAGCACATCGGTCAGCCCGTGGGCTTTGTTGGAAGGTGCGGTTGGCGTTTACACCTTGTCCTCACAGATGGGGTTCGAGGCGATTTTGGCCGGACATAAGCCGCGTGTTTTTGGCCAGCCCTTCTATGCAGGTTGGGGACTGACGCAGGATGAAGCACACCTGCCACGCCGCCAACGCAACCTGACGCGCGCGCAATTGTTCGCTGCAGCGATGATCCTCTATCCGACCTGGTACGATCCATACCGGGACCAGCTGTGCGAGATGGAAACCGTTCTGGACACGCTTGAGGCGAGAACCCGCGCCTGGCGGCAGGATCACAAGGGATGGACCGCCTCGGGTATGCGCCTGTGGAAACGCAAACACTTGCAACGGATGTTTGGGCGCGAGAAAACGATCCGCTTCACCGACGATCAACCAGCGCAGTCAGATCGACCTCATATGGTCTGGGCAAGTAAAGCCAAGGGCACGGAAAGTGCCGTCCGGGTCGAGGATGGCTTTCTACGCTCGCACGGGCTGGGCGCAAAACTTGTACCGCCCCTGTCATTGGCAACGGACAATAAGGGGATCTATTACGACCCGACGCATCCCAGCCAACTGGAAGGGTTTATTGCCGCCCGGGAAACTCTGCGGCCAGATCAGGAATTGCGTGCCGAAAGGCTGATCGCTAAAATCGGGTCCGCCCAAATCACCAAGTACAACACAGGGGTCGGCGCACCGGATTTGCCAGTTGGGCATCGCATACTCGTCCCCGGTCAGGTTGAAGACGATGCTTCAATCCAGTTGGGCACCAGCACTGTTCGCACAAATGCTGATCTGTTGCGCGCCGTGCGCGAGGCAAACCCAAACGCCATTCTGATCTACAAACCGCACCCCGATGTCGAAGCGGGCTTGCGCGATGGGGCAGTCGAGGCCGCAGCCCTCGCCGATGTCATCGCCACCCATTGCGACCCGGCAGCTCTGCTGTCGCAGGTCCAGGAGGTCTGGACCATGACCTCATTGCTAGGGTTCGAGGCTTTGATGCGCAGTGTCAGTGTGACCACCCTGGGCGCGCCTTTTTATGCGGGTTGGGGGCTGACGAACGATTTGGGAACCGTCCCTGTCCGCAGGGGCGCACGACCAACGGTTTTAGGTTTGGTTCACGCGGCGCTGATCGATTATCCCCGGTATATGGACCCTGTGACAGGTGAGCCCTGGCCCGTAGAAGTTGCAGTTGAACGGCTGTCACAAGGTGCGACGCCCGCAGGCGGTCCACTGCTTCGAGTTTTGTCAAAACTACAAGGCGCATTCGCGACCCATGCACATATCTGGCGTCGTTAACGCAGCGCCCGCGCCCAACGGTGCATGATGTCCGGCCCGATGACCTGGGTCTCGATCAACTCAAAACGCGGGGCATTGTCCAACTTGTCCAACCCAAGTGTGCCGATGGCTGACAACCCTTCGGCACCGATCGCAAGCCCGGCGGTGAACCCGACCAATTCATCGACCAAATCCGCAGCAAGCAGCGACGCCGCCAATGCCGCCCCGCCCTCGCAGAATACGCGGGTCAGACCTGCTTTACCCAACTGCTGCAACAAGTCCGCTGCATCGATCTGGTGATCGTCCAGCGCGCAAGGCAGCAGTTGCGCCCCAAGCCCGTCCCACGCGCGGGCACGCTCGGCATCCGGGGATGGGCCGTGACATAGCCATACGGGTATCTCAGCAACCGTGCGCGCCAACTGCCCCAACAAGGGAATGTCCAAATGGCGCGAGACCACAATTCGCACAGGCTGAGCGTCGACCCCTATATCCCGAACAGTCAAGGATGGGTCATCGGCGCGCGCAGTGCCCGCCCCGACCATCACCGCATCATGACGCGCACGCATGGCATGCACGGCACGCCGCGCCTTTGGGCCAGTGATCCATTGGCTGTGCCCCGTTTCGGTAGCAATGCGTCCATCAAAACTGCTAGCCAGTTTCAGGGTTACGAAAGGACGCCCCTGTTCGGTTTTCAAGAAGAACCCCGCAAGATCCTGGGCTGCCTGTTCGGCCAGAACGCCGGTGGTCACTTCGATCCCCGCCTCGCGCAGCATGGCAAAGCCTTGTCCTGCAACACGCGGATCGCTGTCTTCGATGGCCGCGACAACACGGGCCACACCGGCAGCGATCAGGGCCTCGGCGCAAGGCGGTGTTTTGCCGTGATGGGCGCAGGGTTCAAGCGTGACATAGGCCGTGGCACCCCGTGCCGCGTCTCCGGCTTGTGCCAGCGCTTGCGGTTCGGCGTGTGGGCGACCACCCGGCTGGGTCCAGCCGCGTCCCACAATGCGCCCGTCACGCACGATCACGCAACCGACGGCTGGGTTTGGCCAGCACGTCCCTTGACCGCGCCGCCCCAAAGACAAGGCAAGCGCCATGTATCGCTTATCTGTTTCGCTCACTCGTCCGTCGAAGGCTGCGGCGGGCGCAGTTCGTGGACAAACTCCTCGAAGTCATCGGCCGCCTGGAAATTCTTGTATACGCTCGCAAAGCGAACATAGGCGACGGTGTCGATCCGCGCCAGAGCTTCCATGACGATCTCGCCAATTTTGCTGGACGGGATGTCGGTCTCGCCCATGCTTTCCAGACGTCGCACGATACCAGAAATCATCTGGTCAATACGTTCCGGATCAATCGGGCGTTTCTGCATCGAAATGCGGATCGAACGCTCCAACTTGTCCCGATCGAAATCTTCGCGTTTGCCGTTGGTTTTGATTACCACCAAATCACGCAACTGGACACGTTCGTAGGTCGTAAACCGCCCCCCACACGCGGGGCAGAACCGGCGTCGGCGAATGGCCGCATGGTCCTCTGCCGGGCGTGAATCTTTGACTTGAGTATCGATATTTCCGCAAAACGGGCAGCGCATCCACCGTCTCCTCGTCCCTGGTTCCGCCTCTTATTGTAAGCACTATGACTTACTTATCCACAACTATAGGGTAGCCGCTAGGATTTGGGTAGTCGGAAATTTCCACCGCAAGATAAAGGGGTCAGGCAAAATGTGCCGCGACCCTTCGCACATGCGCTGCGGTGCGGTGTTCAAACAGGTAAATACCTTGCCAGATGCCTAACACCGGTTGCCCAACGGACACGGGAATAGTCAGTGAAACAGGTAAAAGAGCCGCCTTGATATGGGCGGGCATGTCGTCGGGGCCCTCGTAAGTATGGCGCAGATAGGCCATCGCGGGGTCGTCGGACGGCGGCACCAATCTATCAAAAAAGGCGCGCAGGTCCGATTGCACCTCGGGATCGGCGTTTTCCTGAATGGTTAGCGAACACGAGGTATGCCGCACGAACAATGTCAGCAAACCATCGCCTGAGACCGAGTTAAGCCAGTTGCGCACGTCCCGGGTGAATTCATACAACCCCGGCCCGTTCGTCGAAATAATAAACTCGGTCTGCATATGGCGATCAGTCCTCGATCAGTTGCGGAATGGGCGGATGTTGCAACGTCCGTTTGCCCCCTGAACCGACATGCTTTCGCCAGCCTTGAAGCCGACTGAGATCGAACTGCTTTGCTGGGCAACGTTTGTAGGTTGCTGCAGCGAGAATTGAACCGCGGTGCGGCGACCCGTTGCTTCGCTGGGGCCATAGCCGCGCACCACATAAATTCGTTGCTGCCAACCTGCACCCAAAGTCCGGCGCGCAAAGTCTGCAGCCGCGCACCAATACCCGTCCACGTCCTGACGGGCCCGCGGGATCACTTCGAACATATTGCTGTTGACGGCAACCGTCTGAAATCCGTTTCGCGCAGCCGAGGCCGACGATAGGGGCACAGACAGCAAGATCGCGGCAGAAACCGCCAATGTCATAACCTGTTTCATAATCATGCTCTCATTCATTTCGAGGTAGTTTCTCAAATAGTATACATTCTTACCGGGCAAAGCTGGTTCACAATCAATTCAGTCAACGCGGGTCCTCGCGTGATCGAACGTTAGCCAGCCCTGATACCGGATCAAAGCCCCAACAAGCGGCATCCGGGCCGACACGTTAAACCGAAACCGTCCTTCATCATCCTGCCATTCCTCGGTCTTTGATTGCGGCAGAAGCACCTTCGGGAAAGGAACTCGCAACAGGCTGAGGCGCATGATCTGGATCTCTAACCTCTCGGGTGCAAATACCGGCTTTAACCATACGGAGACCTGCCCAAACTGCTCGCAGACGCATCTCTGGTCCTGGTCCAAAGTCAGCCGCGATCGGGTGATGTGACCATCGAAATCGCGCGTCCATATCCAAGCGTTCCCCTCTTGCTCGACCCTGAGACGCACCGGGATGTCGTCACCCCCGGACGGCATGCCGGCAAAACGCAACGCGAGTTTGGCCAGCCACCCCTTGCCCGGCGTGACTGAGCATCGCCCGGAATAAATTCCGCCCGTGCTGTGCAAGGCCTGCAGAGACTTGGGCAGGTTCGTACCCACGGGTAAGGCTTGCAAAAAGGGATCAGGGTGCACTCAGAACCCCTCAGGCAGAAAGCGAGCTTGCAGCGTTTTGTCCGGGATCATGCAGGTCGGCGAACGTCCGAAGATTGCATACCGGTTTCTGGCGATTACGTAGTACAGCGGGTCTTTGATGAAGCGAGGAAGAAACCTGCAGACCGAAAGAACCCACCAAAACCCCGGCAACTTGCGCATCGCTGCTGCGAAAGCATCCAACCGTTGATGAACCACGCCATCGGTAACGACGAGATTGGTTTCAAAGTCCCGCGTCGGTAGTCCGAGGTGAGAATACAGCCTTTGCCCCAATGGCGACTGCGCGGTGGCAAATTTGAACCGCTGCGCCTTGTCCCGGGCGACCATAAAACGAAAAAACCCCGAACACAGAACGCATTCGCCGTCAAAGACAATGAAATCCTGACCATCTGCCGCATCGGTTGCCAGTGTGGTCATATCAGTAACGCCTGCTAACCCAATTTGAAGCACATTCGCATCACTGCACATTCCGGGCAATGCGACACTGGGCCATCTTTGCGAATTGATATGTGTCGGGGAGCCGCGGGTCATCTGGGCGACAAGTTTCCTGGGCTCTAACCTCATCCCCACAAGGCTTAACCCGACAGCACGCGGAAAATACGTATGACACCCAATGTAGTCTTGCGAAATTCTGCCATTGTTATTTGAATAGATGACAGCGGCCGGAACAAAGGCCGCGAAATGAAATACGCTGCTAACTCGGGTTTGAACATGGACGTCGATATTGCCCGCATTCAAGTGTTGTCCAAAACACTAGATCAAAGGGCAGAAGATCCTTCGATTGGTGATCGCGTGCTGGCCAAATCCGGTCTGAGCCGCAGCGACATTGCGCCACCTTCAACAGCCTATAGCGCGCACAAAGAGGCGTTGTTTGTCCGCTACGCCTGCGACGCGCTGAATGACATCACCTTTTCGGCCAGTGCTGGGCTTGGCTTCAGGTCGTCCTCCAGCCTGACGGCGTATATCAGTAAATACTCGCGTGATCTGAAGCAGGTGATCGAAAACTCGTCGCGGTTTCACGGGATGATAGACCCGGCTTTGCACTTCAGCCTGCGCGTTTCTGGAAATTTTGCTGCAATCGAAGCCGACTGGAAGGATGCCAGTTTTGCCCGATATCACCGTCGTACCGAATTTTTGATTTTCGCGGCCCTCGCCCGCATACGCTCGTTAACGCAGACAAGTTTTTTTCCTATCGAAATCCGCTTTCAGCACGAGGTCGGCGAAGCCAGAAAAGAGTTTCAGAAATTAGCGGGCTTTCCTGTGTCCTTTGGTGCAGAACGGTTGGAAATCGTACTGACCCTGTCCTCATTGGATCTGCCGGTGCCGACATATGACCCCTCTCTGCGAGAGCATCTTCTGTCATATGGCGACAGGGTTCAGGCCGAAAGTGACCACCCCGCGCAAAAACTCAGGGCGCAAGTCGAGGGGCTGATCACCCGGTCTATGCCCGGCGCGATTATTCAGGCGGACGACGCAGCCTCGAACCTTGGGATGAGCCCGCGCACGTTTGCCAGGCGGTTGAATGATGAGGGCACAAGCTATCGTGAGATTGTCGAAGACTTGAGGTGCGATCTGGCGCAGACTTTTATCACCAACGGGATGCCCTTGTCGGAAATCGCCTATTCGCTGGGTTATGCGGATCAACCTGCGTTTTCTACGGCCTTCAAACGCTGGACCGGTCAGGCACCCAGCACGTTCCGCACTCGGTTGGGACCGTAACACGGAAAGGGTGGCCGGGGGTCGTCAGCGGCACAGCCTCGCCCCGGCCTGTCCCATGAGTGGACAAGGCAGAAATAGGGGCCACATCGCCGCATGACTTGTGAGTTCTCGCCAATTTGAGGTTTGAACCGGTCACCGTGATCAACGCGTGAACGGATAAGAAAAAGGCGCCTCGATTGAGGCGCCTTTTTGATTACTGATCCAGGAAGGACCGCAATTTGCGCGATCGGCTGGGATGTTTGAGCTTGCGCAGCGCTTTCGCCTCGATCTGGCGAATACGTTCGCGGGTCACGCTGAACTGTTGACCAACCTCTTCCAGAGTGTGGTCGGTATTCATACCGATGCCAAAACGCATCCGCAGAACACGTTCCTCACGCGGTGTGAGCGAGGCCAGAACCCGGGTGGTCGTTTCCTTGAGGTTTTCCTGAATGGCGCTGTCCAAAGGCAGCACGGCATTCTTATCCTCGATGAAATCGCCCAGTTGGCTGTCTTCCTCGTCGCCAATCGGCGTTTCAAGGCTGATCGGTTCCTTGGCGATCTTCATCACCTTGCGAACCTTCTCAAGCGGCATCTGCAGCTTTTCGGCCAGTTCTTCCGGAGTCGGCTCACGTCCGATTTCGTGAAGCATCTGACGACCGGTCCGGACCAGCTTGTTGATCGTTTCGATCATGTGAACCGGGATACGGATCGTACGGGCCTGATCCGCGATGGAACGCGTGATCGCCTGACGGATCCACCAGGTCGCATAGGTCGAGAACTTGTACCCGCGGCGGTATTCGAACTTGTCCACCGCCTTCATCAGGCCGATGTTGCCTTCCTGAATAAGATCAAGGAATTGCAGGCCACGGTTCGTGTACTTTTTGGCAATCGAGATCACCAGACGCAGGTTGGCTTCGACCATTTCCTTCTTGGCCTGACGCGCCTCTTTTTCACCCTTTTGAACTTGCTGCACGATGCGGCGGAATTCAGGGATATCCAGACCGACATACTGACCGACCTGAGCCATATCGTTGCGCAGTTCCTCGACCTTGGCGGTCGAACGTTCAATGAACATTTGCCAACCCCGGCCCGGCTTTTCTGCCATCTCGGTCAGCCAGTTCGGGTCCAGTTCGCGTCCACGATAGGCGTCGATAAACTCACGACGATTGATGCGCGCCTGATCCGCCAGTTTCACCATCGAGCTGTCCAGAGACATGATGCGACGGTTAATGCCGTACAGCTGGTCGATCAGCGCTTCGATACGGTTGTTATGCAGATGCAGACCGTTCACCAATTCGACGATCTCAGATCGCAGCTGTTGATAGGTCGCCTCTTGTTTTTCCGAGAAGGTGTCGTCTTCGTTCAGGGTCGCCGAGATCCGGCTATCTTGCATTTCCGACAGCATCGAGAAGTCGGTCGAGATCCGTTCCAGTGTGGTCAGAACCTGATCTTTCAGCGCGGCTTCCATCGCGGCCAACGACATGTTGGCCTGCTCGTCGTCGTCATCATCGTCATCGTTATTCAGCGGGTTGCCATCGGCGTCCAGCTCGGGGCCGGTGTCCTTGGCAGGTTTTGCCGCCTGAACCGCAGACGTGTCGACAACCGGTTCTTCGACATCCCCGTCTTCGTCTAACTGGTTGCCAAACGTGGCCTCCAGATCGATGACGTCGCGCAACAGAATGTCTTCGGACAACAATTCGTCGTGCCAGATGGTGATCGCCTGGAAGGTCAGCGGGCTTTCGCACAGACCGGCAATCATTGTGTTGCGACCGGCTTCGATCCGCTTGGCGATGGCAATCTCGCCTTCGCGGCTCAGCAGTTCGACGCTGCCCATCTCGCGCAAATACATGCGGACCGGGTCATCTGTGCGATCCAGCTTTTCAGCACCAGCACCCGCCAGCGCAACCTCTCGGTTGCTTTCTGCGGCAACCAGTTCGGTCGAGCCTTTATTCTCTTCTTCCTCGGCCTCTTCATCTTCGATGATGTTGATGCCCATCTCGGACAGCATCGACATAACGTCTTCGATCTGTTCCGAGCTCACCTGATCAGGCGGCAGAACCTGATTGAGCTGGTCGTAGGTGATGTAACCTTTCTCGCGGGCCTCGGCGATCATTTTCTTGACGTTGGCCTGGCTCATGTCCAGCGAGATTTCCTGTTCCTGCTCGTCGGATTTGCGGTCTTCGTTTGTATCCTTGGCGGCCATTCAATGCTCCTGCAGGGATGGGTGATTCGTTTGTACCGAATCATTAGCGCGTAGAAGTGATTCGGCCACCCGTTTACCCGTTTTTCTTTTCCAGTGCCTTACGAAAACACCACTTTAGCGACGTTTCCGTTCAAAATTGATGCCAGACATGATCGCCTGAAACGCGTCTTTCTCGTCGCGGTTGATTCGTGCGCCGTTATCGGCGATGTCAAAAACCGCCCTATCCTCGTTCTGACTGCGGCTTGTGCGGTTACGCTCTTCGGCGGCCTGGGCCAGCCGGTACGTGAGCGCTTCATCAGCCAGATCAGACAGTTCCTCTGCAGCTTCGGCAATCTCGGCATCCAATCCCCGGAGCGCTTTGATTTTCGCGAGTTCCTCGGCCAGAGTCATCTCGGCCTTTTCGACGTCGCCTGGTTTGAACACACAAGGGATTACTGCGACATGGCGAAGGGCCAGCAGGTTTTCAAGGATTTCGCCGCCCAAAGTTTCAAAAATGTGGTCTTTCAGATGCTCTGGGTCGTCGATCGCATGCCGAAGGATGGCGGCGCGCAAGGCGGCATGATCGGGATCGTGGCACTCCATTTCTTCAAGCTGATGTTCGAATTGAACCACAACGGTGGGATTCAGGATGGCGATTGCCAGAATTGCAGCCTCGCGCATCTGTATGTCCGCGGTTTCTGAAGACGCCAGAAAAGATGAGCGCGCACCAGGGGTTGCTGGCTGTTTCGGAGGTTGCCACTTACCGCGTGGCTGCCATTGGCGATTTTGCGGCTGACGTTGCGGGCGGAACAGTTGCCAGCGCAGGTCTTTGATCTCTTGCCCGTAATGCGTCCGGATTGAGGGGTCGCGGATCAGTTTGATCTTGTCCCTCAGCGACTTATCCAACGCAGCTTTGCGTTCTGGACTGTCGAACACCTTGCCCTCTGTCTCACGCTGCCACAGCAGTTTGACCATCGGGATCGCGCCTTCAAGCACTGATTTCACAGCTGCCGGACCCTCGGCCCGCAGCAGATCATCGGGATCCTTGCCCTCGGGCATCAGGGCAAACCGCAGGGATTTACCCGCCTCCAGCAGCGGCAAGGCCAGATCAACCGCGCGCATCGCGGCGCGCAAACCCGCCGTGTCGCCGTCCAGCGCAATGATCGGTTCGTCCGAGACGCGCCACAGGAGCTGCAACTGGTGTTCGGTAATAGCCGTGCCCAGCGGCGCGACCGACGCTCCGAACCCGGCTTCGGCTAGGGCGATTACATCCATATACCCTTCGGCTACAATCAAGGGCTGCCCCTTGCCGGAGGCTTGTCGTGCCGGACCGTGGTTATAAAGACTGCGCCCCTTGTCGAACAATTCCGTTTCGGGCGAGTTCAGGTATTTCGCATTGTCATTGGGGTCCATTGCGCGACCGCCGAACGCAATGCACCGCCCGCGCGGATCGCGGATGGGGTACATGATCCGATTGCGGAACGTATCATAAGGCTTTTTGCCCTTGTTCGAAGGTTTGGCCAGCCCTGCCCCAAGGATCAGGTCCTCGGCCACGTTCTTTCCGCGCAGGTGATCCCACAACCCTTGCCAGCCATCCGGCGCAAACCCGATCTCCCACCGGTCCAACGCCTGTGCATCCAATCCTCGACGGATCAGGTAATCGCGCGCGGCGCCCCCTGCCCCGGTCTTGAGTTGCAAGCGGAAGAATTGCGCGGCCTGCTCCATGACGTCGGCCAGTTGCGACCGGCGGTCCTGTTTTTCCTGTGCCTTTGGATCGCGTGCTGGCATGGGCATGCCTGCCTCGCGCGCCAAAATTTCAACCGCTTCGATGAATGAGACATTCTCAGTCTCTTTCACAAAGCTGATCGCATCGCCTTTGGCATGGCACCCGAAGCAATAGTAGAACCCCTTTTGGTCATCGACGTGGAAGGACGCGGTCTTTTCGTGGTGAAACGGGCATGGCGCCCACATGTCCCCCTTGCCTTGGTTGGACTTGCGCGGATCCCACATGACTTTACGCCCGACAACCTGAGACAGGCTCAGGCGGGTGCGTAGTTCATCCAGAAATCCGGGGGGCAGAGACATGGGTCAAACCTGACAGAAACAAGAACGCGCGCCAAGGGTATGACGCGCGTTTGTCCACAGGGAAATGATGGGGCTGTGGATTATTGCAGCAAACACAGCTCAAGCCACGCGGCGCCCAGATCCTTTTTGCGTACATCGCGCATCTTTTGCTCATAAACCCAAGGCGCGATCAACGGGATGGCAGCATTGTAATTTTCGGGCCATGTCGGGCTGGTTTCGGCAACTGCCTGGGGCACGTTGCGCTCTTTTACACGGTCCAGCCGTGCCTTCTGGATCGCCGCAACAACTTCAGCCTGGTATTGGCAGCTTTGCTCTTTGGTCTCTTCCGCAGCTAAAGGGGTAGCCAGCAAAGCGGCAGCAATGGCGATACGCAACATAGGGAACTCCGGTAATCGATTCTGTCGATGCAGCTTACCTGCCGCAAGCACGGCCTGCCATTGCCGTTTTTGGCGCATCTGCCGAGGCAAGTCCGCCACCGCTTACCGTGGGGGCAGCCTGGCAAAGCCAAGCTGCCCCTGATTTCAAAACATCACAGCCCTTTGGCGCGATAGCTTTTCGAGACGCGGTCAATGGCCACGATATAGGCCGCCGTCCGCAGATCCTCGACATCGTCGCGGCTGTGCCAGACTTCGCGCATGGATTGATAGGCAATGCGCATCGTGTCATCGAGGCCCGAGCGTACCAGTTCCAGCTCGTCCGCGCCGCGAAGATACTTGGCCTTAAAGTTCGGAGACATCGACCAGGCATCGCCAAGGTAACGATCCAGCCGCTCCAGCTCACTGACAATCAACTCGTGCCGCGCCTCTTCCTGACGGCGTTGCATGCGACCGAAACGAATATGGCTGAGGTTTTTGACCCATTCGAAATAGGAAACGGTCACACCGCCCGCGTTTGCATACATGTCCGGAATGATCACCGTGCCTTTCTTGCGCAAAATCTCATCCGCACCGGCAGTCACCGGGCCATTCGCAGCCTCGATAATCAAAGGCGCCTTGATCCGGTCTGCGTTAGACAGGTTGATGACCGCTTCCAGAGCAGCCGGGATGAGGATATCGCATTCTTCTTCAAGAACTGCACCACCCTCGGCCGAGTGCGTCGCATCCGGATAATCACTGACACCGCCATGCTTGACGATCCATTGCCGCACGGATTCCACGTCGATCCCGTCGGGATTATATAGCGCGCCATCCCATTCGATGATGCCGACAATTCTGGATCCGTCCTCCTCACTCAGGAATTTCGCGGCGTGATAACCCACATTGCCCAGCCCCTGAACGATGACACGTTTTCCATCCAGCTTGCCGGACAGCCCCGCCTTTTGCATGTCTTCCGGGTGGCGGAAGAATTCACGCAGGGCGTATTGGATGCCGCGACCTGTTGCTTCGACCCGGCCTGCGATACCGCCCGCGTTCAGCGGCTTTCCTGTAACACAGGCGCGCGCATTAATATCCGTCGTGTTCATCCTGGCGTATTGATCCGCCATCCAGGCCATCTCACGCTCACCCGTTCCCATGTCGGGGGCCGGCACGTTTTGCGAGGGATTGATCAGATCGCGCTTGGCCAGCTCATAGGCAAAGCGGCGGGTGATCTGCTCCAACTCGTGCTCTTCGTATTTACGGGGATCGATGCACAACCCCCCTTTCGATCCACCAAAGGGCGTTTCGACCAGAGCACATTTATAAGTCATCAGGGCGGCAAGCGCCTCGACCTCATCCTGATTTACGGCCGTGGCATAGCGGATACCGCCCTTCACGGGCTCCATATGCTCGGAATGGACCGAGCGGTAGCCGGTGAAGGTATGAATATCTCCGCGCAGGCGGACGCCGAACCGAACCGTGTAGGTGGCGTTGCAAACACGGATCTTTTCCTCCAGCCCCGGCGGCAGATCCATAAGGGACGCCGCTCTGTTAAACATCAAATCTACACTTTCGCGAAAGCTGGGTTCATTAATGGCCGTCATTTAATCCTCCGTGCCGACGAACGACGAGCGTTCTGACGTTTTGTCGCACCCATTGGCTAAACGTTCAATAATTAAGCAACAATAAAACCCGAAATCGTCATGGAAGCTCTCGGACCGGGCTGAGTCGCGCACGGCGCTTAACTTTGGAAGAATTGTCGCCTGACCAAAAACAGAGGCAAAAAAGCCGTTCAATTATCTACGGTTCGCGCCCAAAGTTGCCATATCTTCGGCAATTCCGCCCAATTCACGCCACGATTCGCCGTTAGTTTTCAAATGTTAACTTTTTCTTAGCAGCGCCGGATGTCTGCTCAGCGAGGTCGGCCAGATGAAAATGCGCGAATTTAAGTGCAACACTAAAAGATTTGAGAAAGCAGCCGAGTCAGCTCGTCGTTTTTCGCGCGACGAGGATGGCGGGGTGTTTACGATCTTTGTGACCGTTGGCTTTTTGCTCATATTTGCGACAGCCGGTATCGGCGTCGACATTATGAACTTTGAACGTGACAGAGCAAGCCTCCAGGGCACGCTGGACCGCGCGGTTCTTGCGGCGGCCAACGTTAAACAAAAACTCCCTCCGGCAGAAGTGGTCAAATCCTATATCGAAAAATCCGACGTACGCGGCGAGCTTTCGGAAGAACCTGAAGTAGAGGATGATCCCAGAGTTGGGTCAAGAAAAGTCACAGCAAAAGCTGAAGTCGACGTTCCCACACATTTTATGTGGTTCTTCGGGTATCCCCAACTGACGGCTTCGGTCACGAGCGTCGCGGAAGAGGCCATTGGGTCGCTCGAAATCGCGATGGTTCTGGATATTTCCGGCTCAATGAGCTGGGATTCCGCAACCGACGATAAATCAAAAATGGAAGTGCTTCAGGAAGCGGCCACGCAGTTCGTGACTACGATGTACACGAAAGAGAACCCGGACAAGATTTCGATCTCAATCATACCTTACAACAACCAAGTGAATGCGGGCGCGAACATCCTGGGCAACATGCCGGGTGTTACTACCGAACACAGCTATTCGCACTGCGTAGACTTTGTCGATAATGATTTCACGGAATACTGGATCGATCCAAACAAAAAACTCAATCGCACTGCCCATTTCGACCGCAGAAACTATAACGACGATTACAATGATGAAATACACAATATCTCGCGCTCGGTCTGCACAACCCGCGCGGGCAGCGATATTACAGCAGTGACGAACGTCATTTCCGACCTGCACAGTCAGATCGCGGCCATGTCACCCGGCGGAAACACGTCGATTGATATCGGTGTGAAATGGGGTGCTGCGCTGTTGGATCCTCAGTTCCAGCCTGTGATAAACAAGCTTTCGAAACAGTACGCCGACCCTGATGCAATTGATCCGGACACAGGGTTAGACGTAAACACGGGCGTGGCACCAAAGAAAATAGTTCCGGTGACTTTTGATAATCGTCCCATGGCATACGAATCCAACGTCAAAAAAATCATGATCGTCATGACGGACGGCGAGAACACCGAAAACTGGATTCTGAACGAGGCATACCGCGATGGAGATTCGGATGTCTGGTACAACCCCAACTATGAGCATGAGGTCGAAACTTGTTGGTACAACAATCGGGGTCGACTCCGCTGTAGGACCGACAGGTACGGCGGCGAATACAGTGTCCGCACATCGGCTCCCGGCGACACACCTGAGTATTACTGGACAAGACAGGAGCTGGAAGGTCAGTCCGAACCCTTTGGCGGTGAGGCGGCAGATCAATCAGTGCGCCTGACCTACCCGCAGTTGTGGAACCGCGTCACCTTGGATTGGAATGCCGAGTATAACTATGCTTGGCAGTCCAACCACAATCAAACTTGGTATAACAACGCTTTTACCGAGATTTACAGGACCAAAAAGGACACGCGGCTGCAAGATATCTGCACCAAGGTCAAAGGTAAGGATGTAGATGTCTATGGGATTGCCTTTGAGGCACCTTCAGTAGGTGTAACGGCGATCAGAAACTGCTCCAGCGGTGCCGGATTCTTCTACGAAGTCAAAGCCGACGGCAAATTGGGTGATCTGACGCTTCCGCAAGTCTTTGATTCTATTGCTACTGCAATCAAACAACTGAGACTAACGCAATGATCCGCAAAGCGTTGGGAAAAATTGTACAGTTCAAACGGGCTGAGGACGGTTCATTGACCGTTGAGTTCGCCATTTGGTTCCCTCTTTACATGTTCTTTGTTCTGGGCGTCATCGAATACTCACTAGTCACAATCCAGCAGGCAATGCTGGATCGCTCTATGGATTTGGTCGTGCGCGATATTCGTCTTGGGATAAATTTGCCAGATTCGCAGCATGACACAATCAAGGATGCCATTTGCGGTGAAATGGTCGCGCTTCGGAATTGTTCCGATAACCTGCAATTGGAGATGATCGTTCAAGACCCGTACGGTGGTGTGAATCTTCCAGTGGAACCAGACTGTTCAGACAGAGCCGAAGAGGCCAAGCCGGTTCGTGAATTCTCGAATGGCGGATCGAATGCCCTGATGATTTTGCGTGCCTGCGCCAAGGTGGATCCAATTTTCCCAACAACGACAATGGGGCGGGCTGTGTCCGGCAATGATGGTCTGGTCACACTTACGGCGACGACCACCTTTGTACAGGAGCCTTAAAATGACGTGCCTCTCTTTACGCATCCGACATTTTCTTAGCACCTTTGCGAGCCGCGAAAACGGAAACTTGTCCTTGGAGTCGGCTCTGATAATGCCGGTTCTCGTATGGACGGTCACCCTTACATATACGTTTTTTGATGGTTTTCGCGAAAACACCGCGAACCTTAAAGCCGCGTACACGGTGAGCGACCTGATTTCGCGTGAGGGTGAAGATGCAATAACAGATACCTACGCGGAATCCATGTATTTAATATACAACCGCATGGTAAACAACAATTCACCTCTAAGAATGCGTTTGTCGGTGATCCAGTACATTGCCGCTGATCAAGATGCGGGGACAGAAGAACGTTATCGAATTGAGTGGTCGACAGCTTGTGGGTTTGAGAGCAACTGGACCGATGCCAACCTTGATACGTTGGTTGAGAGGCTTCCGGAAATGGCAGATCTAGACACTTTGATCGTTGTCGAAACCTCGAAAGACTACGTTCCGCTTCTGAACACTGGTTGGCTAACCCGGGATCACAAATTCAATAACTTTATTTTCACACGGCCACGTTTTGTTCCAATAGTCAGAGGGCCTAACTCTACGCATTTTTGTCAGCAGGATGTAGCACCAGTGGGTGTAGCACCTGGAGCATGAATTTGGTTTCGGCAGCTGTGGTCAAGCCGCCGATGCCAACACGGCGCCCCAATCGCCACCACAGTCCCGGTGCCCAGCTGTTTTCTGCGCTTTCCGTAGTCTTCAACAAAAATCCATTTGACGGCTTGAACGCAAACACCCCCTGATCGATCGACTCGATATCTTCGACACGCGCAATCACCTGCCCTGAACCGGTCCGCAATTCAGTCTCGGTCAGCTCGATCCAGTCACTGGTGGCTTGCCACATGCGATAGGCCAGCCAGAACGCCGCCACACCAACGACAAGTAAAAAGACCAGCCAGGCCGGTTCCGGTGGCGTGGTCAAAGCGACATAGATGACCAGCACACCCACGGTCGACAGCATCCCCACCCCTATCCAACGTCTGGATGATGAAGGTCGGACCGTGGCCAGAATTTCTTGTTGCATTGACGTCCCCTGCTCTGCTCGGTCCGGGTTTATCCGCTTTGTCTGCCGAAAAACAGAGGGAAGCCGACTATGGAATTGCGCACAGCACCCGTGTTTGCACGCAAATTGACGCATATCGCCAACAGCATACATGATCCCCACAAATTCAGGAGGCCATCATGTCCCTTAGACCAACATTGGAAACCCGCCAGGCTGTGCCGACCATGGAAGGCGCAGGCGTCAAATTGCACCGGGCCTTCGGATTTCAGGACCCGTCCGAGCTTGACCCGTTTCTGTTGTTCGACGACTTCCGAAATGAACGCCCCGAGGATTATCAGGCGGGCTTCCCCTGGCATCCGCATCGCGGCATCGAAACCATCACCTATGTCTTGTCCGGCTCGGTCGAGCATACGGATTCGCTGGGCAACACCGGCACATTGGGCGCAGGCGACGTTCAGTGGATGACCGCCGGGTCCGGAATCCTGCATCAGGAAATGCCCAAGGGAAACGGTGCGGGCCAAATGCACGGGTTCCAGCTGTGGGGTAATCTTCCCTCGGATCAAAAGATGACAACGCCCCGCTATCAGGATGTCCAAAGCAAAGAGATCCCCGGGGTCACTGATGATGACGGCACCACCGTGCGCGTCATTGTTGGTGAATTCTGGGGCAAAACCGGCCCGGTAGACGGTATTGCCGCCGACCCGCAGTACTTGGATATTCAGGTTCCGGCCGGTGTGAGAAAGACCTTTCGCATCGACACCTACCGGCGGGCGTTTGCCTATGTGTTCCAAGGACAGGCGGCCTTTGCCGATGCATCACAACCTACCGGCGTGCTTTTGGAAAAAGAGGTCGCGGGACAAGAGGTCAACATCCGTGATCTGTCCGGTGACCGCACTCTGGTTCGGTTCGGCACCGGTGATGAGGTCACGGTTCAAGCTGGTCCGGAAGGTGTCCGGTTTCTGTTGATCTCGGGCGCGCCCATTGATGAGCCTGTCGCATGGCATGGTCCAATTGTCATGAACACGCGTGCCGAGCTGGAACTGGCGTTCAAAGAACTGCGCAATGGCACATTCATCCGCGCCGCGCACTGATTAAGCAAAGTTGGTCAGGCGGTTACGGCGCGTCTGACCATATCCCAATAAACCTGCTCTACTTCGTCCAGCGACAAGCGTCCGCCTGCACGGTACCAGGTCATCACACCGTTCAGCATCGCGATCACGGCCAGGGTCGCGATTTTGGTATCGGCAACCGAGAAGAGCCCAGACTTCTGCCCATCCTGCAAGATGGCTTCAAGCGAATCCTCATAAGCCCGGCGCAGGCCTTCGATTTCCGAGAAGTTTTCGGGCGTTAGGTTGCGCAGCTCCATATAGGCGATAAAGACTTCATCCGGTCGCTCCATATGAAACCGAATGTGAAAGCCGACAAAGCGGCGCAGCGCGGTCTCGGCATCGGCGGGTTTTTCAAGTTCACCATAAGCAGCCAACAGATCCTGCATGTGATCCTGCATCAGGCGAAACAGCAGGCTTTGCTTGTCGGGCGTGTAGTTGTACAGCGCCCCCGCCTGCACACCCACATCTTTTGCGATCTGGCGCATGGATACAGCGGCATAGCCATGCCGGGCAAACAGCCCCAGCGCTGCTTTTCGAATGCGCGGGCCGGTGATATCGGAGTGTGAGCCTTGGGTACGTGCCATACCGCCACCGTATATGAACAAGCGTTCATATAGAACCCCGCTTGAACGACCGCCGCAAAAGGTGCATCACGGGGTCAGTCTCCATTGAAAGGGTTCGGTATGAAGCCCCTGCCACTTTTGGTTCTGCTTCTGACTTGCGCAGCCTGCACGGACTTCCCGGAATTGGAAGGACGCGAACAGCCGAATGTGCGCTCGGCCGCGTATCCGAAGCTGGTCCCACTTCAGGACATTCTTGGCCCGCCCATAGATCCCGTGAACGAAGCGGCCGAGGTTGAAGAAGACCTGACCGCGCGCCGCGAAGCGCTGGCCAAAAGGGCCGAAGCGCTGCAGAACGCGCAAACCAACTGACCTTTCGCGTTTCAACCGACTGTTACCGCTGTCCCGGATTGCGCCTCGACGCCGAACCCGTTAAGGCACCTATGAACGGGCAAACAGCCCGAAACCAAGGACATTCGAGCGGAAAGGAACCCACGGGATGACACAGGCGCTGCGGCTGGGAATTGCCGGCTTGGGAACAGTTGGCGTGGGTGTCGTGCGGATCGTGCGCCGCCATGCCGACCTGCTGCAGGCGCGTACAGGTCGCGCGATCGAAATCACCGCTGTTTCTGCGCGCGACGCAAACAAAGACCGTGGCGTGAACCTGTCGGAGTATGCATGGGAGACTGATCCCGTCTCATTGGCGCAGCGCGACGATATCGATATTTTTGTCGAACTTATGGGCGGCGAAAACGGCCCCGCCAAAGCATCTGTCGAAGCCGCGTTGGCCGCTGGCAAGGATGTGGTGACCGCGAACAAGGCTTTGTTGGCCATTCACGGTCAGGAGCTGGCTGAAAAAGCCGAGGCCGCAGGCCGTGTGATCCGTTTTGAGGCCGCCGTTGCGGGCGGTATCCCCGTGATCAAATCCCTGACCGAGGGGCTGGCCGGAAACGAGATCACCCGCGTCATGGGCGTGATGAACGGCACCTGCAACTATATCCTGACGCGGATGCAATCGCAGGAGCTGGGGTATAACGCGCTGTTCGAGGAATGTGCCGAGCTAGGCTACCTCGAGGCTGACCCGAACCTGGACGTGGGCGGCATCGACGCGGCGCACAAGCTGGCGCTTTTGTCCTCGATCGCGTTTGGCACCAAACCGAATTTCGACGGCATCCAGATCGAAGGCATCCAGCACATCAGTCTGGATGACATTCATCAGGCAGCCGACATGGGCTATCGTATCAAGTTGCTGGGTGTCGCTCAGCGCTCGGCACGCGGTCTGGAACAACGGATGCAGCCGTGCCTTGTACCCAGCGGCTCGCCCCTGGGTCAGCTGGAAGGCGGCACCAATATGGTTGTCATCGAAGGCGACTCGGTCGATCAGGTTGTCCTGCGCGGCCCTGGCGCAGGCGAGGGTCCAACGGCAAGCGCCGTGATGGGCGACGTCTGCGATCTGGCGCGGGGGTTGCAAATCCCGACCTTTGGCCGCCCTGCAGAAACGTTGGAAGACGCAAAACCCGCTATTACCGGGCTGCCCGCCCCCTACTACCTGCGCCTCGCACTGTTCGACAAGCCCGGTGCGCTGGCCAAAGTTGCCGCCATTCTGGGTGGCGCGGGCGTCTCGATCGACCGGATGCGCCAGTACGGGCACACCGAAGCCACCGCGCCGGTTCTGATTGTGACCCACAAAACCACGCGGGCCACTTTGGATGTCGCTTTGGAAGGCTTCCGGACGACCGATGTCGTGTCGGGGGAACCCGTCGCATTGCGGATTGAAGAGGTTTGACCCTTGCGGCCTGCACAAAACGCAGGCTATGCCCGATGAAACGCCTTTATTGACCTGAGGATACGAAAAATGAGCGCTGCCAAAATCGATTTCAACGACCGTCTGTTGTCTCTGGGCCTTGCACGGGTCGCAGAGCAGGCCGCACTGGCCTCGGCCTCGCTTGTCGGACGTGGTGACGAAAAGGCTGCGGATCAGGCGGCTGTAAACGCGATGCGCGAACAGCTGAACCTGCTGGACATTGCCGGCGTGGTTGTCATCGGCGAAGGCGAGCGTGACGAAGCACCGATGCTGTATATTGGCGAAGAGGTCGGCACCGGAAACGGCCCCGGTGTGGATATCGCACTGGATCCGCTTGAGGGCACGACTCTGACCGCCAAGGACATGCCGAACGCGCTGACCGTGATCGCCATGGGGCCGCGCGGATCAATGCTGCACGCACCCGATGTTTATATGGACAAGCTGGCCATTGGTCCGGGCTTTCCGGAAGGCGTCGTGAACCTCGACATGAGCCCACGCGAGCGTGTTGAAGCGTTGGCCAATGCCAAAGGCTGCAAGCCTGCCGACATCACCGTCTGCATTCTGGAGCGTCCCCGCCACGAAGCGATGATCGCTGAAGTGCGCGAAACCGGCGCCTCGATCCGCCTGATCACCGATGGTGACGTGGCCGGCGTCATGCACTGTGCCGAAAGCGAAGAGACCGGCATCGATATGTACATGGGGCAAGGCGGAGCACCCGAGGGTGTTCTGGCCGCTGCCGCGCTGAAATGCATGGGTGGTCAGATCTTTGGCCGCCTGCTGTTCCGCAATGATGACGAGCGTGGCCGCGCCGCCAAAGCGGGTATCACCGATCTGGACCGCGTTTATTCTCGCGATGAGATGGTAACCGCAGACGTGATCTTTGCTGCAACTGGCGTGACGGGTGGCTCTTTGCTGCCTCGGATCAAACGCCAGCCGGGCTGGGTTGAAACCACCACCCTGCTGATGCGTTCCAAAACTGGTTCGGTGCGCCGCATGTCCTACCGCACGCCAACCTGGCCGCACGACAACGCGTGATGGCTTGCACCTTTGCCTTTGGCAGAGGTTTCGATAGATACAATGAGGCCGGATCCGAGAGGGCCCGGCCTTAGCATGTGAGAGGCAGGCATGAGCTTTTTAGGGGTTGAGCAGTCACTGACCGGGCGGCGTTGGATCGGACCGGAGGCCGAGGTCGAACGGGCCACGGAAATGCTGGTGCAACAGTCCGGGCTGCCACGTGCGCTATGTCAGGTTCTGGCACGGCGCGGAGTGCCACCCATGGAAGCCGAAAGCTTTCTTGAACCAAAGCTGAAGGAATTGCTACCCGATCCCCGGTCCATGAAGGATATGGAGACCGCCGCAACGCGGTTTTTGGAAGCTGTCCGAAACAAGCAGCGGATCGCGGTTTTTGCCGATTACGACGTCGATGGGGGCAGTTCGGCGGCTTTGTTGCTTGTCTGGATGCGTCAGATGGGGCTGCAAGCCACGCTGTATGTGCCAGACCGAATTGATGAAGGTTATGGGCCGAACGTGCCTGCAATGCAGGAACTGGCGGCCGCGCATGACTTGATTATCTGCGTGGACTGCGGAACGCTCAGCCACGAACCCATCGCGGCGGCAAAAGGCGCGGATGTTATTGTGCTGGACCACCACCTTGGCGGTGAAACGCTGCCGGATTGCGTGGCTGTAGTGAACCCGAACCGGCAGGATGAAAGCGGAGATTTGGGGTATTTCTGCGCCGCTGGCGTGGTGTTTCTGATGCTGATTGAGGCCGGGCGGCAACTGCGAGAGGCTGAGGTTAAGGGTCCCGACCTGATCGGGCTGCTGGATCTAGTGGCATTGGCAACCGTTGCAGACGTGGCCCCGCTGATCGACGCGAACCGGGCGCTGGTGCGGCAAGGCCTTAAGGTCATGGCACGGCGGCAACGACCAGGGTTAGTGGCGCTGTCGGATGTGGCGCGTATGGATTCAGCCCCTACCAGCTATCACCTGGGTTTTCTTCTGGGTCCGCGCGTCAATGCGGGCGGGCGGATCGGTCAGGCCGATCTGGGCGCGCGACTGCTGAGCACGGACTCGATGACCGAAGCTGAAGCGCTGTCTCAAAGGTTGGATGAGTTGAACACCGAGCGTCGTGATATCGAAAACGCAGTACGTGCGGCAGCACTGGAACAGGCCGAGGAACGCGGATTGGAAGCTCCTCTGGTTTGGGCGGCGGGCGAAGGGTGGCATCCCGGCGTTGTCGGCATCGTGGCATCCCGCCTCAAGGAAAACGCCAACAGACCCGCCATTGTCATCGGCTTTGATGGTGATGAAGGCAAGGGTTCAGGACGGTCGGTTTCTGGCGTTGATCTGGGGGCATCAATCCAACGATTGGCGGCTGAGGGACTTTTGGTCAAAGGCGGCGGGCACAAGATGGCCGCAGGGCTGACCGTTATGCGGGATCAGTTGGAACCGGCCATGGAACGCCTCAGCGAGTTGTTGGCCAAGCAAGGCGCGGGCAAAGGCGGTCCTGCAGACATGAAGCTAGACGGAGCGCTTATGCCGGGCGCAGCTTCGGTCGATCTGATCGAACAGATAGAAAAAGCCGGTCCTTTCGGGGCCAGCGCCCCTGCCCCACGCTATGCGTTGCCGGACCTGCAGGTGCGCTTTGCCAAGCGTGTGGGGGAATCGCATCTGAAACTGTCGCTGTCCGACGAGGTTGGTGGTGGCCTTGATGCCATTGCCTTTGGAGCTTTTGACGGACCGATGGGGGAAAAGCTGTTCAACCATGGCGGCGCGCGCTTTCATATCGCCGGACGGCTTGAGGTGAACACATGGGGTGGACGGCAAAGCGTTCAGCTGAGACTGGAGGACGCGGCAGAGGCAAACTGAGCCCATTTCCAGCCTTGCCAAAAAAGTTTCGCATCCCTGCATTTTTCGGCTTGCGGGGGTCAGAGGTAAACCGTAAAAGGCCCTCCACAAGCCAGCGTGGCCCGTTCGTCTATCGGTTAGGACGCCAGGTTTTCAACCTGGAAAGAGGGGTTCGATTCCCCTACGGGCTACCACTTGTGCTAATGCCACTACCAGATGGCCCGTTCGTCTATCGGTTAGGACGCCAGGTTTTCAACCTGGAAAGAGGGGTTCGATTCCCCTACGGGCTACCATTTCCCTGAACTACACTCCAAATTTTTCGCGGCTCAGGTCCTGTATCTGTCCCCACAGCGACTTGAATTCCGGTGTGTTTCCCGCGGCGTAGTGGAAGTTCTTCATAAGACCTGTGAGCTGGGTGAACACCTGACGCACTTCACCCTTATCTTCGAATTCCGCAGTTGATTGCGTAACATCATAGATCAGCTTGAACGTCATCTTCTGACGCTCCAGCGGGACGGTTGCGTCGACTTTGTCAAAGGCATCCTGCTGTAGGTACACCATGTCCACGAACAGCGCTTTTTGCTGCGTGACGAAGTCCTCGATGGTGACACCTTCTTCGCCGGTCACCTGCATCATCTGGTCGACCTGTTCGCCTTTTTCAATCAGGGCCAGCAGATCGCGCACCTTGCCTGTCCAACCGGGCTCAGCGTTCTTGTCGTACCAATCCGAGAGCTGATCGGTGTATCGCGACCAGCTAAGCATTGGGTCAACCGCAGGATAGAACCGTTTATAAGCCCGTTCCGAGGACAGGCCCAGAAAGCACTTCACGGTAGACAACGTGGACTGCGTCACAGGCTCGTCAAAATTGCCACCCGCTGGTGAAACCGTTCCAATCAGCGTCAGACTACCCAGATCGCCATCATTGGTCTTCATCGCTCCTGCGCGCTCGTACAGGCCCTTGATCGAGCTTTCCAGATAGGCAGGGAAGCCCTCTTCCCCGGGGATTTCCTCCAGCTTGCCGGAGGTCTCGCGCATGGCTTGAGCCCAGCGGCTGGTGCTGTCAGCGATCAACAGCACGTCATAGCCCATCTGGCGGTAATACTCGCCCAGGGTGATGCCGGTGAAGATCGAAGCCTCACGTGCCGCTACAGGCATGGAAGAGGTGTTACAGATGATGATCGTCCGATCCATCAAACTGCCGCCCGACATCGGGTCGGTCATCTTGGGGAATTCGTGGATCGTTTCCACCACCTCGCCCGCACGCTCACCGCAGGCCACCACGATCACGATATCCACTTTGGAGTTCCGAGCGATCAGGTTTTGCAGCACGGTTTTGCCCGCACCGAACGGGCCGGGAATACAGGCCGTGCCACCGCGCGCTATGGGGAAAAACGTGTCGATCAGGCGTTGCGAGGTCAGCACGGGTTCCGTTGGGTACAACCGTTCCGACAGGGCGCGTTTCAGGATGGTTTCAGGTAACGGTCGTCGTACCGGCCACTTTTGGCACAGGGTCAGCGTGTGCTCCCCACCCTGCTCGTCTTCAAGACGCGCGACAATCTCGTGGATCGAGGCTGCACCTTTCTGTACCCACACAACATTGTAGTCGCCGACCCAGTTGAAAGGCAGCATGATTTTGTGGGTAAACCGGCCTTCGGGAACAGTACCGATGCTGTCGCCGGCCTTGACCATATCGCCAACTTTGACTGTGGGAGTGAAAGACCATTTTGCCTGATCATCCAGCGGCGCAACATCCGCCCCGCGCGGCAGGAAAGTCCCGAACTCGGCCGCAACCTTGGTCAAAGGCGATTGCAGGCCGTCAAAGACCTGCCCCACAAGCCCCGGCCCAAGTTCGACCGAAAGCAGCTGTCCTGACTGTTCAACCGGATCACCAACCGCTACGCCGTCCGTGCTTTCGTAGACCTGAACGTCGGCAGTATCGCCGCGCACGCGCAGCACCTCAGCCTTTAGGCGTTCCTGACGCCCGCCCGGGCCCGGACGGGTAGGAAGGATGAACACGACCTCGTTCTTGACCAGTTGTCCCGGAACGCCGGCGGCGTCTTGGTTGGCCTGAATTCTCACAAGCCCTTCCTGGACAGAGACAACGCGGGCGGTTGCGGTTTGAACCGAAGATGTTTGGGCAGTCATGCGCTTACTCTCTCAAAATCGAAATCTGCGACATTGCTCATGGCTTGCTGGGCTAGCTTCTCAAATCTTGCGGCCGCGTTCTGCGGGTTGCTTTGCGCCCAGCGATCGAAAATGTTCCAGATCAAGACATAGATGGCCACGGCCTCAAAATCGAACAGGTGACGGGCGGCGTGTCGTTTCAATTGCGTATGGCTGACTGACAGCAGCAGTCGTTCCAGACCCAAGGGGTCCTCGGCCTCAAGCAACTGGCGTGCTTCCTTGATCCACGGCATCGCCGTGGACAGACGGAAATCTGGGTCACCCCAATTGGCGGGGATGTGACGGCTCCAAAGTCCAAACCCATACGCACCGGACGGTGGATTGCCACCCTGCCCGCGCAGGCGCAATGCCGCAACAACAGTACGCAGGTCCATCCGTTCAAGGAACAGGCTGCGCAAAGATGATTGCGGGATTTCGGCCAACGCTTGTTTGCACCTCAATACAGCCTGCGCGTCAGTGACATCCATGTCATATGCGCTCCAATTCAGAGCATGTTCCATAACCTTCAGAACCTTAGCGTCCTCGGGCGTCAGCGCCTTAAGGCGACGATCCAGCCGCAGCCGCGACAGCGGAGGTTGTTTGGCCACGAACAACCGCTCAGAGCCTGGCAGGCTGCTGATCAGGGCGATATAGGCGTCTTGGTCAGACATCTCAGCGGATCACACCTTCCAGCACGGCGCGAAACCGGGGCTGCAGATGCTCCATCAGCAACGAGGCGACCGCCTTGTCTGTTAGATCAAGTACAACGCCCTGATCTTCGGCCCTCACGCGGATACCGCCCTGCGCGTCATCCGATGCATGCAGCTCTACCTGTTCACGCAAAATGTCGGCTGTCAGGCCGAGGACGTATTTAGTCAGCTTACCGGATTGAATGTCATCGGCGTTCTGCTTGATGTCTTCTTGCGTTGCGACTTTGGCGGGCAGAATGACCTGCACCTTGCCATCCAGGTTGACGCCTTCGGATTCGCGGCCGACGACCTCCAAAATCATCTGTTTCAGCAGGCCCGGCTCAGCCATTTCCTTGGTCACCAGACGTTCAACATCTTCGCGAAACCGGTCGGTCAATCCACCCTTCATGGTCAAAACCGCGTCACGCATGGCGGTGTTAAGCGCCTCTTCCCCAGCAGCGCGATATTTGTCGGAATCGGTGCGCGCCTTTTTTTGATAATCGTCCGCCTCGCGTTTGGCATCCGCCAGAATTTTGGCGGCTTCGGCCTTGGCGTCAGTGCGCAGTTTTTCGGCGTCGGCCTGACCAGCAGCCACGCCATCGTTGCGCAGCTTGTCGATCAGTACATCCACGCCATGAGAAATCATGCCATCCTGTGCCATCAACTGATCCCCGCGCTAATGACAAGGGCAAAGACAAAGGCGAACACGCCAAACCCTTCGATGATCGCTGCCGGGGCGAGCGCCAGGCCAAAGATCTCGGGCTTTTCCTTGGTGGCGTTGATCGCTGCAGCACAGGCCCGACCCTGCCAGATCCCGCAATACATCAATGCGATGCCCGACAGGATACCAATCCCGAACAAGCCGCCCGCGTTTTCGGGTGTTACGTCTCGGTTTAAGGTAAACATGATGACGATGCCGTAAATCACCATGGTCGACGGGAAGGCCGATACGCCGACAAAGCGCCCATAGCCGCCTTCGGTTTCTGTCATGGCGCCAATACTGGCCATGCCAGCGATGGAGCACCCGATCGCGCTGGAGGCCGCGCCCAACGCCATAGGCGCGTAAATGCCCAGCCAACCCAATGTCAAAACAAGCTCATTCATTCCTGAACCTCCTTGCGGGCGAACGGGCGAAAGACAACGCCTTCGTCCGGCATACCCCATTTAAAGAATTCGATGTAATTGAGACGTAATCCATGGACGACGCCGCTCATCATGGCGAGGGCGAAGTTGAGAATGTGGCCGATGATCAGGATCAGCAGGGCAAACAGTACGCCCAGCCCCTTGAGGGACTGCATCACCGACCCCGCCAGATCGTTAAATGTGATCGCCAACGAGGCCGAGGCCAGCCCAAGTGCAAACAGGCGCATGTAGCTAAGGACATCGCCAAATGCACCCATCGCCCCGGCAAGGCTTTGCAGCCCTTCAATCAGACGCCATAGCCAGTCGGTAGGTTTCTTGATGGCCCGCTCGCTTGAGAACCAGACGATGGCCAGAACCCCGACCCCCATCAGCAGCGCGCCGGGCGCCGGAGAATTGCCCTTCATGTAACTGAGCCATAGGACAAATCCCCCGATCAAGGCGGCGATCCAGCCTAGGTTGGCTATAGCCTTTCGGCAGCCCCATGCCGCACGGGCGGCAAGCGCATTGGCCAGCACCAGATGCAATACCCCAACGACAATCGAAACCATCATCATCGCGCCGAAATTGTTGAGATCGAGCACTTGGAGCTTGGCCCAGATTGATCCGTCTGCCGGCGATACGCCGAAATAGCTGCCGACTAATATGCCGTACAGGATCGTCGCCCCCGAGATGATCACGCCAAAGCGTCGCCAGGAACGCTCATGTGGTGTGCGATCAAGCCGTTTCCAAAACAACAAAAGCCCCGCCAAGATAATTGCCCCGTACCCCGCATCGGCCACGATCATCGCAAAGAAGATCGCGAACGAAACGGCGACAATGACACTGGGGTCCCAATCCTTGTAACCCGGCACTTGATAAAACAGCGCTAAGTCTGCAGCAGCAATGCGCTTTTCTGGTTGTTCCAACAAGGTAGGCGGGCTGTCTTCGGGGCCGGGTTCTTCAATCAGCACAGCGGCATCCTTGGCGTTTGCCATGTCCAGAACCGCATCTATACGATCCTCGGGCACCCAGCCCTGAAGGGCAAACATCGCCTCTTCGTCGCGCACCTTTTGCGTGGCATGGGCCAGCTCAGCCGCGCTTTCGGCAACCGAAAGGTTCCGGCGCATCAGTGTTAGGTATCGGGTTTGCGCAACGCGTTCAGCCTCAAGCGCTTCGATCGCGATCTCGGCTTCTTCCAGTTGTGCCTCAAGCTCGTGAATGGGCAATGATCCGGTGTGCGTGCGCGGAACCGGAAGGATATCGTCATCCGGCTCATCCGGCACAATCAATACGGCGTAAATAAACCGGTGGTCCTGTTCGAGAATGGCCCAGGGTATATCCAATGCCTCCAGCGCATCGCGATGTTTGAGCGGCAGTTGATAGAACCACAGCCGGTTCCCCGCCAAAACATCGTCTGGTGGAAAATCCAGATCGCCCCAAGGGCGCACCTGTGCAATTCGGTTGGCAAGAAAATCCCTGTGATCCGTCATGTCACGAGTGCGCTGCATCAAGTCCAGCACATCCCCGACGAATTGGTCCATGTCAAAACCGGGATCGCGCTGAATCTGTCGGCGCGGCTCGGACACATCATTCAGGAATCGGAGTGCCTTATAGGCATTGCGCGCGCCGCGCTCACTGATCTTTTCCGGCTCAGAGGGGGGCGGGGCCAGAGGCAAAACGTGCATGCACCCCAGTTCCTGCAGCGCCTCAAGGGTCGCAGCCTTCTGGCCTGCCCGCCCGACCAGTGACAGTTTTTTGAGCCTCGCAACACTCACGACAAAGCCTCCTGCGCATGTTTGCGTTTCGAGATTTTAGAGCGCACGACGGCCTGCATCTGCTCATCGCTCAGATAGATACGGATTTTCTTAATGTTGGCTTTGGCGCGCGGGATCAGAACCTTTTCGAACAGATTGACACGCTGGGTGATGGTGGCCACGGCCTTGTCGAATATCTTCACCCGCTCTTCGGCCACTTTGACCCGTAGACGCGCCTCGATCATATCGTGCAGCAACCGAGCCGCAGCATCGACCCAGTGGGGTTTGGCCAAATAGGAATACGGACGCACGGCAACCTCAATCCGGTCCAGCGCGGGCATCGTGACCCCCACGACGTTTACCTCTTTGACTTGGTAGTCCTTCAACTCAACCAACCCGTCCAGATCAACGCCTTGCTGCGCCAGCATCGGCAGTTTTTCTCCAACCTTTTGCGCCAGTTCCTGCACCTCATCCTGAAGGCGCTGCACATCTTCGCGCGCCTTCGCGCGCTCGGCCATCAATTGCTGACGCTTAAGGTCCAGCGATGGCAGGAACCGCTCATAGCTTTTCAGCTGCGTCTGCTCGCGCGCGAGCGACGATTTATTCAGCTGCAACCGCGCCATCGGCATCCTTTGGGAAATATTTGTCGATCAGGGTTTGCTTCATCAGCAATTGCTCGGGCGCGAAGCACTCCGCCAGAGTTTTCCAGCCCAGATCCAGCGCATCTTCGAGCGGGATCGAAACGTTGATGTCCATGAAGCGCGCTTTGAACAAAGCACCGAACTTCAGCAACTGGTGGTCATAGTCCGAAAGGTCGAACGCCATCGCCTGTTTCTGCGCGGCGTCTCGGCTTTCGGAATAGAACCGGATCATGGTGTTCATGATCTGACTGTGGTCCTCCCGCGTAGTTTTGCCGATCACGTTCTGCTTGAGCCGCGACAGGCTGCCGAACGGGTCAATCACGCCCGAATGCAGATAGATCTGCCCCTCGGTGATATAGCCCGTGTTATCCGGCACAGGATGGGTCACGTCATTACCGGGCATCGTCGTCACGGTCAGCACAGTGACCGATCCGCCCTTGGCATAATCACAGGCTTTTTCGTACCGGCGGGCCAATTGGGAATAGAGGTCACCCATATACCCACGCTGCGACGGCACGCGTTCCTGGCTGATCCCAACCTCTTTCATCGCATCGGCATAAGCGGTCATATCGGTCAGCAGGACCAGAACGCGCTTGCCTTCTTCCACCGCGAATTTTTCGGCCACGGCCAGCGCCATATCGGGTACTAGCAGCCGTTCGACCAGCGGATCCATCGCCTGGTTGACGAACATCACGGTGCGGGAAAACACGCCCGCATCCTCAAAGGACGTCCTAAAGGTAAAGTAGTCGTCAAAGATCAACCCTAGCCCGCCGAACACCACGATATCCGCGTCCGCCTGAACACCAATTCTGCTGAGGAACGCGTTAAACGGCTCACCCGAGACCGAAAAAATCGGGATTTTCTGACTTTCGACCAACGTGTTGAACACGTCGATCATGGGCACATCGGTTCGGATCATCTTGTTGGGAACGGCGCGTTCCGCAGGGTTCACGGTCGGCCCGCCGATATCCACGCGCGTCTCAGACGACAGGTTAGGTCCACCATCAATAGATACACCCGCGCCGTCAAAAACGCGGCCCAGTATGTTCTGTGAATATGGCGTCTGCATCGGGTGGCCCAGGAACGTCGCCGTGGCCTCAGTCGAGATGCCCTTGGTGCCGGAAAACACCTGCAGGGTGACAACATCCCGGTCAATGAAAATGGCCTGCGCCAGTGTCTTGTGGCCGTCCACGGTTTCGATTACGGCCAGATCATTGAAACGCACTGCTGCGTCGGTCGACCCGCCCAGAGGCACCCTGACCTTTATTGTGTCTCCGACTATCTCAAGAACACGCGTGTATTTCAAAAGACTTCCGGACATTGCTCATCCTCGGTCGTTAAAGGTGTTTTTGAAATCAACGCCCCGAAATAACTTGGCGTTTTTTGCAATCTTAAGCTCAGCTTACAACGAATTCATGAATTGGCAAATGAGGATGTCTTAGTTGCGGCAAAGGAGACAAATGTCGCTTCTGGTGACCAAAAACTGATGGTATTTTGGCGCCCAGGGACGGTTCACCACCCCCTGCGCCCAAAGAGGGATTGCAGCCGGCTTTGTCCGGCAAATGGATCAACCTCTGTTGGCGCAGTCAGGCCCGAGACAACGCCGCGCACCATTACCCAGCAGATTGCAGCAAATATCACACCGCCCAGCGCCTGCCCCAACAACACCCCCGGAGCGCCAGCCAAATAGGCCCCGGCGACCGCAAAGGGCCACGTGCCCAGCGTATGTCGCCCCCAGTTAACCCACGTGGAATAAATGGGATAGCCAAGGTTGTTAAAGCTTGCATTCGCAACGAAGATCACCCCGTTGAAGAAGGACGCCAAGGCCAGCGGTCCGCAGAACAGATAGATCAGCGCCCGCGTCTCGCCTTGGGCCTGAAACAAGTCGGCGATGGGGGCACGCAGGACAAACAGCACCGCCGCCATCAGAACCACATAGACGGCGGTGAATTTTACACCTGCCAGAAATGCGCCCTTCACCCGATCATACTGCCCTGCCCCAAAGTTCTGCCCCACGATCGGGCCTATGGCCCCGGACAGTGCAAACACGACGGAAAAGGCAACAGGCATCAGCCGTCCTATTACGGCCATGCCTGCCACGGCATCGGTGCCAAACTGCGCAACCTCACGGATCACGATGGCGTTGCCGACCGGCGTGGCGACATTGGTCAGAACCGCCGGTATCGCAATCGCCCGCACCGGCTGGAGGTCTTCCCTCAAGTGCCTCAACGACGGTCGCGCAAATCCACGGTGCACGCGCACGGCGGGCCGGACCGCTGCTATCAGCATACAGATACGCGCAATGACCGAGGCAATCGCCGCCCCATCCAGGCCAAGACCAACAGCAAAGATCAGGATCGGATCCAAAATTGCGTTTGCCAGCCCGCCGTAAATCGTAGCCTGCATGGACCGGCGCGCATCACCGTGCGCACGCAACACAGCCATACCCGTCATTGCCGCAGCCATCACCCACATGGTCGGCAGAATGATGCTGACATACCGTGCGGCCAATTGCAGAACCTCACCCTGCGCGCCCAGCAAAGACAGCAGAAACTTGATATTAATCATGACCATGGCAGACACAATCAATCCCATCAAAATACCAAGAAGAGCAACGCTGGTTCCGAATTGCCGGGCTTTTCCGGGCCGCCCGGCCCCCAACTCGCGGGCGACAAGAGCCCCGGCTGCGATGGACAGCCCCACATTGATCGAGTTGGTGAAAAACAAAAGCGTGCCCGCATAGCCGACCGCTGCGGCCAACGCGTCGTTGCCCAGCATCGAGATGAACACCATGTCCACGAAATCCACGGCAAAGATTGCCATAAGACCAATGCTGGTGGTCAGCGACATTCGGGTCACATGCCGCATCAGACTGCCGGTCAAAAAGACAGCCATGCCCTTGGGTTGTTTTGTCATTGGCTGGTCCGTCCCTTTGTTCTGGAAATCAATCTGCCCCTGATGGGCGCCAGCCAGCAACCTCAAACTGGTGCGGGTCGTGACGAATACAGCCCTACCATTTTTGGCAATCCGCATTTTGCACCGCTGCTATGATGTTGCAGTACCAAAATCCTTGCCGCTTTGGATATCGGCATCCAGCGCTGCGTCCACGGGCGGCTCGCACCCGGCATTCTAAGTCAACGGATTTTGCCGGAATTGCCTGATCGACACGAAGGTCACCGTTCTCAACGAACTGGACAAACTCACCCATCCCGGCGTGTACAACCTTTTCGGCGCCAAGGTGCGCGCAGTGTATATTGAGGGCGGGCACGCAAGTGGCGGCCGTGCGAAACGGTCGATGGTAGTGAGGTATTCTGAGCGCGGGTACCGCCAGGCGCGGCACCAGCCTGCGCTGGAGGCGGGTCCCAAGGTAGAAAAATCAGTACCAAAACCCGCTCAATACATTATAAGAAATGAATATACTGAATTTACGATATTCGATTTGCGCGACGACCTGGGGAGGATTCAATGCTTCGACTTACAACCTGTTTGATCTCTTTGCTGACATTACCATCACTTGTATGGGCAGACGCGGTCCCCAGCAAAGAGGCTGCCGAGGGCACCTTTGCCGACCGCCCATATTCGCCTTACGCCAACCGATCATTTCCTGAACGGCCACTCTGGGGTGACACGCACCTGCACACCGGTTTGTCGCTGGATGCGGGCGCATTCGGAAACACCTTGCTTCCTGATGAGGCATGGCGGTTCGCAAAGGGGGAACAAGTTATTTCGTCAACCGGTCAGGCCGTCAGGCTGGCGCGGCCCCTGGATTGGATGGTGCTGACGGATCATACTGATTTGATGGGTTTCGCCCCGGACCTGCAGGCCGGTAAACCTGGCGTTATTGGTGACCCAAAAGGCTTGGAGTGGTACGAGGGATACAAAGCAGGCGGTGAAGAAGCCGGGAAAGCGGCCTTCGACATTATTACAAATTTCTCTCAAATGACCCTGCCGGAAATCCTACTTGAGTCATATAGCCCAGGCGCGGACGCATTCGCATTTACATGGGAAAGCATCGTTATGGCAGCGGAACGGCACAACGACCCCGGCAATTTCACCGCCTTTATTGGGTTTGAATGGACGTCCGTTCCCAAGGGGTTCAACCTGCACCGCAATGTCATGCTACGTGACGGACCAATTCGGGCACTGCAAATGGTGCCACCCGTGACTCAGCCTCCTTACGGCGACACCGACCCCAAGGCGCTTTATGCGTGGCTTGAAGAATATCAGGGTAAAACCGGCGGTCGCGCGGTTGCTTTTGCACATAACGGCAACCTGTCAAATGGCTGGATGTTCCCCACTGAGGATACTTATCACGGCGGCAAGGTAGACGAAGAATACGTGCAGAACCGCGCCAAGTGGGAGCCGCATTATGAGGTCACCCAAATCAAAGGCGACGGAGAAGCACACCCCTTCCTAAGCCCGGAAGACGAATTTGCGGACTATGAAAACTGGGACGTCGGCAACCTCGACATTACCGAGCTGAAAACAGAGGACATGCTGGCCGGTGAATATGCCAGAGAAGCCTTGAAACGTGGCCTGATGCTGGAAGAAAAATTCGGGGTGAACCCTTATAAATTCGGAATGGGTGGGGCAACAGACAGTCACACATCGCTGGCAACAGCTGAAGAGGACAATTTTTTCGGGAAATCCGTCAGCGTTGAACCATCGGCCACAAGAATCCAGCACCCCTTCATCGCCAATGACCTTGGCGAAATCCCCGGCGACCTTCTTGTCGCATCTGGTTACACTGCCGTCTGGGCCACCGAGAACACGCGTTCGGCGATCTTTGATGCTTTCAAACGGCGTGAAACCTATGCCACGACTGGTCCCCGGATCGGTCTGCGGTTCTTTGGTGGATGGGAATTTGACGAAGCAGATCTTGAGACCCGGTTCCTTGCGGACGTTGGCTACACCAAAGGCGTTCCGATGGGCTCGGACTTACGCCCTAACGAAGGTGATGGAGCGCCTTCATTCCTGATCGCAGCGCTACGCGATCCGGTTGGGGCCAATCTGGACCGGGTACAGGTCGTAAAAGGGTGGCTCGATGGCGAAGGAGAGTTGCACGAGAAAGTCTACGACGTTGCATGGTCGGATGACCGGGCTGCTGATGAAAACGGCAAAGTCCCGGCTGTCGGCAATACCGTCGATATCGAAACTGCCAGCTGGAGTAACACGATTGGCACCGCCGAGCTTGTGTCGGTTTGGGCCGATCCAGACTTTGATCCAAATGCGCGGGCCTTCTACTATGTCCGGGCGCTTGAAATTCCCACACCCCGTTGGGTCCTGTACGACAAGGTCCGGTTCGGTATTGAATTGCCGGAAGAGGCGCAGCTGATCCATCAAGAGCGCGCGTATTCGTCGCCAATCTGGTACACACCTAGCGAATAACCGAACAATACACTAATGACATTGCCGGGCGGTCAACCCCGCCCGGCAATATTGCGACACGACATTGAGAACCCGAATGCAAATTCTAAAACAGCCGTTATTCCACTTCATTTTGATCGGGGTTGCCATTTTCGCTTGGTTTGCATGGGTTTCCCCGCAACAGGACGTCGCTGAAGAAACCGACACGATCACAGTCGACGGTAATGATGTCGCCCTCCTGAAAACACGTTTCCAAAACAGCTGGAACCGCCCACCGACGGAAGATGAGTTACAGGCCCTGATAGACGGGGCGATCCGCGAAGAAGTTCTTGTGCGCGAAGCACGCAAGCTGGGTCTGGATCAAGGTGATCAGGTCATCCGTGCACGCCTGGCGCAGAAGATGGATTTTCTGACTGACGCAATCGCAGCCTCGATCGAACCCGAGCCCGAAGTGTTGCAGACCTTTCTGAACGAAAATCCGGAACGGTTTACCAAACCGGCACAGATTGCTTTTGATCAGATCTACCTGAACGAGAACGCTGAGCTGGATGCCATCGAAAACGCGATTGAGGCTGCAAACACTCAGCAGGACTGGCGCAGCATCGGATCGACAACTTTGCTTCCAAAGTCGATGCCCCTGACGGTAGTGCGCGCGGTGGACGCAAACTTTGGCACTGGCTTTTCGGCAGCTCTGAATTCGTTGGAGCCAGGCAACTGGTCCGGCCCAGTCCGATCCGCATATGGCATCCACGTCGTTCGCGTTACAGACAAACAAGACCCCATATTGCCAAAGTTGGAAGATATCCGCGATACCGTTTTACTGGAATGGCGCCGCGAAGCCGGGTCGGACCTGGCGCAGGCGCAATATGAAAGCCTGGCGTCGAATTACCAGGTCGAAACACCCGACATGGACAAGGCAGTCGAATGAAGCGGCTCTTTTGCCTGTTATTCTCGGGCTGGCTGATGTTCGCTGCACAAGCGGGACATGCACATGCACTTGACCCCGGTTATTTGGACCTGCGGCAATTGGCGAGCAACACCTGGCAAGTGCTATGGCGCAAGCCTGATGTGAATGGCCGCCCCATGGGTATCGATGCCATATTGCCCGCTCACTGTGCCCAAAACCGAGGACCCGAGCCACGGTCCGACGGAACGGCTTGGATCGCGACCTGGGTTCTTGAATGCGAGGACGATATCGCCGGTCACACCATCACCATTGAAGGGCTGGAGCAACAACGAAACGACGTTCTGCTGCGCATCCAACCCATCTCGTCGGAACTATCCACTTTGCGGTTCACGCCCGAGACGCCTGCTTTGATCATACCAGAACAGCCAACGACCTGGTCGGTTCTGAGCAGTTACTTCCGCCTTGGGTTCGAACATATTCTGGAAGGTTGGGATCACCTTCTGTTTGTTTTTGCCTTGTTTGTGCTGGTGCGCGATCCATGGCGGTTGGTCGGGGCGGTGACCGCCTTTACCGTCGCGCATTCCATTACGCTGGCGCTTGCAACTCTGGGCGTACTGAACGTGCCCGGCCCTCCGGTCGAAGCCGTGATCGCCTTGTCAATTGTGTTCCTCGCTCTGGAAATCCTCAACCGAAAAGATGGTGAGCTGCGCCTGTCCGAACAATATCCCTGGATCGTCTGCTTTTGCTTCGGGCTGTTGCACGGGCTGGGATTTGCCGGCGCGCTGGCCGATATTGGAGTTCCAACTGAGGATATCTTCGCCGCACTGCTGGCCTTCAACATCGGGGTCGAGGCCGGGCAACTTTTGTTTATTGCCGGACTGTCGGCCCTGATCTTGGTGTGGCGCCTTACGCTGCCCACAATTTCCCAAAGGGCTAGCGTAGTCGCCGTACCCTTCACAGGATATGCCATCGGCTGCGTGTCGATGTACTGGTTGGTTGAACGCCTCAGCGGGTTTTAGATTGGAGCGACCGCTACTTCGCGGCCTCTTGCTGCTGCAATAAACGCGCCTGAACCCGGTCCGTTTCCACCTGAGCCCAGCCTTCGTTGGTTAGTTTCTGGTGCTTGCGTGCCTCGAACAATACCTGCTGGGCACCCTCGGGATCGCCGGCTTTCAAAATCAGCTCGGCGATTAAAGTCAAAAGGAACGGTTTGTAGTTCCCCGCACCGCTGTCCCACCAGGCCTCGGCCGCCTGACGTACCGCGCTGATGTTGTTAAAGGTCGGCACATCATAAGCAGTCGCCCAACTGCGCCACAGATTGGCAGTAACAGTCATGAAGGTAAACGAGTGCCTCTCGGACACCTCTTCAAGCTGTTGAGCGGCTTTCAAAACATGATCCGGTTCACGACGCAAAGTATGCAACATGCAAAGATAGGTCAGCGCCTGGGCGATACTGTGGACATGCTTTAGGTCCTTGGCGGCATCGACGGCCCTTCGCTGGATATCAACGGCTCGGTCAGGATCGCCTTTCAACCACAGCGCCATGCTTAAAAAACACGACGTTATCGCTGCGTGGTCGGATCCGTAGACATAAGCAAGCCGTCCATGCAGATCGGGTTGATAGAGGTCCAGCGCCAACTGTAGGTGTTCATGCGCCGCGTCCAGATCACCGATATGCAGCAAAACCGCCCCCATCGCGCGATGGGCAATCATGACATGATGCGCCTCGTCAGACTGACCTGCCAGATCGAGGATTTGCCTTGCCGCGTCCTTCGCCAAATCGTATTCGGCCCGCACCAAATGGAACGAATAAAGGCCATTGAGAACAGGAAACAGGTTCTCGGTCTCGTCCAGCCGATTGCACAGCTTTCGAATTCGGGCATAGACAGCGCCCGTTTCGTCGGCGGCAATGCCGGCCGTCGAACGGGTCACGCCCGCGCGAAGCACTTGAATCTCGACCTCTTTGCGGTCGCGCTCAACGGTGCTTTCCAATTCGTGCAACTGCTGTATTGCATGTCCCAGCTGGGTCACCGCTTCGACATTCGCAGAGCGCTTGGCTGCGCGTTGGCCTGCAAGGTGCCACTGTTCGATGGCCTCGCGGGGCATTTTCGCCATGGTGTAGTGGTGCGCCAGAACTTCGGGGCCTGCATCTGCGTGACTATGCGTTCCGTGATGCAAGGCCTCTGCTACGCGCGCATGCAACCCGCGGCGTTCGCTTTTCAGGAGGCTGTTATAAGCCGTGTCACGAATAAGAGCGTGACGGTAGGCAAATGTCTCTTCTGCCTTTTTCTGCGTAACGGTCACAATGCCCGCGTCGACCAGCAGATCCAGACCCGCGCGCAACGCCTTATCTCCAAACCCGGACACGCCGGAAATCAATTGATAGGTGAAATGCGGACCGATCACGGAACCGATTTGTGCGACTTCTTTCGCCGAACTCAAACGGTCCAATCGCGCCATCAACGCATCCTGTAACGTGCTGGGGACCAAAGGCGCGGGACCGGGCGCGCCATCCAACCCAAGTGCATATGCCCGATCGGCCAATTGACCAGATTCCAGCAAATCCTTTGTCACCTCTTCAACATAGAGGGGAATACCGTTCGTCCGCCCCGCGATCACGCCGAACATTTCGGGCGAGATCGGCTTATCCCCAGCCACCTGATGAACAATCTCGCGGACCTGCGCGAAATCCAACTGCCTGAGAGGGACATGAGTGACGTTGGGCTTAGCGGTCCAATTCGGATCAAAAGCCGTCCGGTAGGTCATGACGATCAGAACCGGTACTTCCTGAATTCTGTCCACGATCCGGTCAAGCAAGGTTTTCGTCGTCGGATCAATCCAATGCGCGTCTTCAATGAGGCACAGGATGGGCTTTCGCGCGGCCCGTGCAATAAGCTGACCGGCTAACATGTCCAGGGTCTGATCCATGACTTGCTGTGGCGTCAGATCCAGCGAACCAAGTTGGTCTTCGAATTGAACAGACAAAAGTGCCGCAGCCAGCTTCACGCTGTGGTCAGGCGGATCTTCCAGATGTTTGGCAATTTTCCTGAGCCGGACGCTCCCTGTATCTTCAACACGCAGGTCCGCAGCGTTTTCAATCTGACGGATCACAGGGTAAAGCGCACTTGTCTCATGATACGGTGAACACTGAAACCGCACTTGCAACGCTTCTGCCTTGGCAATACCCAACCGTAGCTCTTCGATCAAGCGGGATTTACCGATACCTGCTTCGCCGGATACCAATGCGACCTGCCCCTGGCCCGCCCGGGCCAGCGCCAATTTGCTGCGCAGAATGTCAAACTCCGGGTCGCGTCCAATCAACGGGCGCAACGCGGTACTGTCAGTCGTCATGAACCGGCTGATCGTCTCTCGTGTTCCGGTGACCTGCCAGGCCTCAACCTCTTTCGCGAAGCCTTTGAGTTTGAACGCACCGCGCAAAACATACTCGAACGCGTCGCCTGCCAACTGGTGCGTGGTCGGAGCGACAATCAGGGTGCCCGGATCGGCCATAGCCTGAAGGCGCGCTGCCAGGTTTGGCGTTTCGCCCTTGGCGGTGCCGTCTTCGAACATGTTTTCACCGCGCAGGTCACCGACAACGACCAACCCCGTCGCGATCCCTATCCGCACTTCGAGCTTTGCGTGGGTGCGAACTTCCGGCATTTCCTGAATGATCCTCAGCCCCGCACGTATCGCGCGTTCGGGGTCATCCTCATGCGCATGCGGAAAGCCGAAAAAGACCATGATGCCATCGCCATAATAACTTGCGATATGGCCGTCATACGCAGCCACAGCCGCCGCGCAGGTTTCCTTGAACAGGCGCAGAACCTCAGCCAGATCCTCAGGGTCCAAGCGTTGCGCGATCTCGGTGGACCCGACGAGGTCGATGAACATGACAGTCAACTGCCGCCGTTCGGCAACGATCGTCGGGCTGAGGGTCGAATGTAGTGACGGAACGCCAGCCCCGGATTGTTCGCGCAAGGCTTTTGCAAACCGTCGCCTTGGCCCAAGCGGCAGTCCAATTGCGACAAGATCGTCTTCTGTCAGCTCAGGCAGATCACCCTCCACTATTTCATGACGGGCGAAGGCCTCGGCGTATTTTGACAGGCCGTTTTTTTCCAACCAGATCTCGATTTCAGACATGCAATCGTTTCATTTGCGTCAATCCAAACAGGGCTCATTCAAGCGAACCTTCCCTGATCGCGCCCAGGATAACGGAATTGCCGGTTCAGTTACCGGCGTGACCGACAGGGCTTGTCACCATCAAGGACGACCCCAAGGCTTTGGTCAAGTGAAACGAAAAAGGCGGGTCCACAGTCGAAATTGGGCAGAACGAACGCGACGGAAAGGTGGCAACCAAAGGCGATACGCTCTTAACTCGGACGAAATCCGGAGACAAACGGGAGGCGGCCGGTACGACCGGTTCGAAAATCGATTGATCATCAAAGCGCTGAAAATCGTCGCAGGCACGCTTATTCTGGGTGTCGTCGCAATTCTGGGTTATCTGCTGATCTCCCCGCCTGACCTCTTAAAGGTTGGGACGAACTATTCGGCCAAGATCGTCTGTTCCAACGTCTTCATTGCCGGGCGCGACCCGGAAGACGTTCTGACCGTCGATGTTCAGGCCCCGGGGCACCCACTGCTTAAGCAGATCTCGATCGATGTGGACGCCGAAGCCCAAACCGTGACCGCGCGGATTTTCCGGTTCTTTGCCGCCGCGACCTCGCAATACCGCGAGGGGCTTGGCTGCACCAATGTCCATGACGCGACGCTCAGCGACGCGGCCCTGACCGCGATTGAACCCTTGCCCACTGGAATCTGGCCCGTCGGTAACGAAGTTCAACTGTCACAAGATCCTGAAGTTGCGCGTGTCCTAGCGGATAGCACCCTTCTGGGCGAAGGATACCGCGCCGTGGTTGTCGTGCGGGGTGGGCGTATCGTCGGCGAGACCTATGCGGAGGGGTTTGACGAAAACACGCCTTTGCTAGGGTGGTCGATGACCAAGACAGTTACTGCGGGCTTGATCGGTACCCTGATCAAATCTGGCCAGATGTCGCTGGAGGATACGCTGACCGACAGTTATCCCGACTGGGCACAGGACGGACGCAAAAACATCACCCTTAAGGACATGCTGGCCATGTCCAGTGGCCTGCAATGGAATGAGGAATATGGCGACGTCTCGGACGTGACCAAGATGCTGTATCTTAATGATGACATGGCAGGTTTTGTCTCGGGCCGTCCGGCGGAAAGTGAGATTGGGGCGGATTTCAACTACTCTTCGGGGACAACTACAGCCCTGTCGCGCGTCTGGCAGGACAAACTGACCGATGGCAGTCTGACCTATCCACAAGAGGCGCTGTTCGAACCATTGGGCATGACATCCGTCGTGCTCGAGACCGATGCGGCGGACACATTTGTCGGGTCCAGCTATATGTATGCCACTGCGCGCGACTGGGCACGTTTTGGGCAACTTCTATTGCAGAAAGGCGAATGGAACGACCAACAAATCCTGCCCAAGGGTTTTACGGACTGGATGTTTGAGCCGGTTGCCGCATCTGACGGAATGTACGCCAAAGGTCATCTGTGGCTGGACTCTCCGGGTGGGTTACCACCCTATGAAGATGCCGTCTGGCTTCAGGGGCATGACGGGCAGTTTATCGGCGTGTTTCCATCCCAAGACATGGTCGTTGTGCGGCTGGGTCTGACACCCTCCCGGCACGGATATTCCTCGTTGCCGCTGGCCGAGGCGCTCATCTCTGTCTTGCAGGATTGATAAGAAGGACCCGCTGGTCGGGTCCTTTTTGCTATTCCAGAATTTGCGTTGCAATACCGGTGCTTGTCAGCTCATCTTCTACAAGGGCATAGATCTGATCCGGCGGCGTGTTCAGAGAATACAACATCAATGCAGGATCGACACCCATGTCGATCAGATGCTGCATCGTCTCGCCCTGTCCTTTCTGGATGCTTTCAACGGCAAAGACCACGGGGATCAGGCGCGGTTGGTCATAGTAATGCTGATGAAGTCCGACAATGCCTTGCAGTGACACGATACGCGCGACCCCACCGGCCAGAATATATGGACAGGCGGACATGCAGACCGCGCCGGGCAGTACGGCCGATGACAACCCGGCCTCGCGTATCTGCGCGCCGATCAACAAAGCTTCGGACACTTGGCCGCCCGGGCTGTGCAGCGCGATCAGGTCGGGTTGTTCTTGCATCTCGGACAAATAGGTATCGAACCGATCAGCATCACCTGTTTCGATCTGACCGCTCACCAGAAGGACCCGCCCCAGATCACCGGCTTGCTTTTCAGTAAATTCCAACCGTGTGGGAAAGCTCTGAGGCACCGGCACATCCAGCGGTTGGTCCTGCGGCAACAGCGACGGATCGGTGCGGTCGGTGCGGTACTCGCGCCGCTGATCCCCAGGTGAGATGGGGCCGGTCGGCAATTCAACCCTTGGCTTAAATGGGTTGGGGACAACGTCGGCCACATCCGACAGGATCAGAATACCTGCGATCAAAAGCTGGAACACCAGCACGTATCGCAGCCCCCTGCGCACATCAATTCGGGACAGGAAGCCCATCATGTTTCGTCTTTTTTCGGCGTGGCGCGATCCAGAATTGCGGCATCTGCGACGCCCATGGTTGCCTCGACATCTTTCATCGCATTCATGGCCGCGCGCAGGTCAGACAGCGTTAACGTGTCCTCAATGCTCATACCGTCCTTCCCGCTTCGGATAGCGGCTTGGGTGATCGCCAGCACGAACACAAGAACGGCTGGCAGCAGGTCGATTGCGATGGCTCCGGCCCAGGACGGCACAAAGTTGTGCGCATACTTGATTACCGCATCTGCACTGGAAATGGGATTATAGGCCGTCTCAATTGGCGGCTCGATCTCCAGAACCTCTTCAGCAGCGGTCCGAAGGGTTTTGCCACGCTGATCAAGTGCGTTCAGGACCGAGTTGATGGTCGATGACTGGGCATCGCGCACCTCGGAACTGCGCCCATCAAGTTCGGGCAGCACGACCGACGACGGCAAATCCCCGGCAGCGCGCGCAACAAGCGGCGCCACGTTGTATTGGTTCAGACGCGAAATCACGCCGGCCAGCTTGACGCTTTCTTCGGAAAACTGAACCGACCGGCGATCAACCGGCCCCGGGGCAACGGTAAGCTCACGCATTCGGGCGAGGATTTCGTTGCCCTGCTGGAACGCATCTTCGATCAGCGGCTGTTGATTGGCGATCTGCTCTTCCAGATTGCGCAGCTCTTCGGCCTTTTGGGTCAGCACGCGAAACACTGCCCCACGGCCCGCCGTGCCCGAAAGATCACCGGATTGCTCCAGCTCGGCCAGTTCTTCGAAGCTTTGACGCGCGCGTTCGACCTCGCGCCCCAGCGCCTGACCGCTGAGTGCAATGTCGTGCGCCTGCTCAAGCGCCGCCTGGTAGTCGCGCACGGTGTTTTCAAGGTGCTGTTCGACCGCAGCCGCGCCGGCCAGGGCAGCAGCGTTAAGCCAGCTGGACATGGCGATGATTGCAACCGATCCAACGATCGTCGAGATCGTCAGGCCTATGAAACCACTGGCCGTGCGCATCGACGGCAGTAAGCGCAGCATATAGCTCCAGAACACAAAGATGCCGACGGACACTGCGATCGAATAGGCGACCGCAGCGAAGAAGGTCACCGCGCCATTGTCTTCCAGCAATGATGAAACGCCAAGGTAAGTGTAAATACCTGAGGCTATGGCCAAAACACCCAAAGCGGCGGGCGTGAACGTGTCCAACCACGCTAGATGCGCCTCAAGCTCTTTGGCCGTCCGCAGACCCCTCGCCTCCTCCGCGGTCAGTCGGTCCCTTTTCTCTGTCATGTCACCCCACGCTCCAAATCGTTAATCTTTGTTAATCACTAGATAATAACGCACGGGACCATTTGATATGGTCCTATGCGTAACTTCAAGTTGAGCGGGTTGGGGCGAAGCTGTTTGATGGTCTCTGGATTACCCGGACGGATCCAAAACACCGGTGAGCCCAGCATGACAGAACTGCAACAGGTTCCGGATTGCACCCTCGGCGTCGCGTTTTTGGTCAGGGCCGGAAAGTGCCCTGATCCGCCATTCCGACGTGCACAACGCCAGCATGGACGACACCGAAAAAACCAGCGCCCCAGCAACGTTCGCCGGGTCGGCCTTGGGGTATTTTGTGCACAGCTTGTGAACGACCAGCGAGGCGACGGGATCAAAATGGGTTTTCGCCAGTGTATGCCAACGCGCATCAGCGGAAACTATCGCCACAATGCGCGCATAGGCCAGCCATTGGGGATCATTACTGAATGCGCGGGTCAGCAACGGCCTCATGAAGGCTGACATCAGGTCCGCGGCGTCCCAATCGCCGCACTCCTCCAATCGGCTGATGGTTTCACGGCGCTCTTGCGATAGTTCACTGGCGCGACGCGCCACGATGCGTTCAAAAAGCTCATCCTTTGGACCGCCGTGAAAGTTCACGTTGGCCTTCTGAACCCGCGCCCGCTCGGCGATGTCGCGAATCGAGGCACCGTCGAATCCCTGCTCGGCAAAGACCAGTTCCGCAGCGTCAAGAATACGTTCTCGTGCCGCAATGGATCGCTGCGAAGGCGCCCTTTTTCTTTCTTTTACAGCGTGTTGTGCCATTTCAAAAACTAATTTGCCTTATTTCGAACGATCGTTCAAGATAAATAGTATCGCAGGAGGAGAGACGGATGGAACAGGTGCAAGTCGGAGCGGGCCAGCCGGTCACGGTGAAGGCCCGCCCGGAAGAGTGTTTTGCTCTGATCGGAGCTGGGCCCATGGGTCTGGCAATGGCCAAGACACTTGTCGAGCAGGGAGTGCCATTTCAGGGATTTGAACTGGCTGATGATGTGGGTGGTCTGTGGAACATCGATGCCCCTCGGTCTACGATGTACGAGACCGCCCACCTCATATCGTCCAAGAAAATGACCGAATTCACCGACTTCCCTATGCAGGAAGAAACGGCGGAGTATCCATCACATCGCGAGCTCAAGACGTATTTCCACGACTTCGCAAACGCATTTGACCTGTACCAGCACTATCACTTTGGTGCCGAGGTCCTGAGCACCACACCGCTGGACGCAGGCGGATGGGAGGTGAAGTGGCGCGACAAGGCAGGCACTGAGCACTGCCAGATCTTTGCGGGTGTTCTGATCGCCAACGGCACATTGTCTGAACCCAACCTACCCAAGTTTGAGGGAGAATTTACCGGCGAGCTGATCCACGCCTCGGACTACCGTTATCCGACGCAATTCACAGGCAAGCGGGTTCTGGTCATTGGGGCCGGAAACTCGGGCTGCGACATCGCGGTTGATGCCATTCACCACGGGCAGTCCTGCGATATCTCGATGCGCCGGGGGTACTATTTTGTACCCAAATACGTCTTCGGTGTTCCGGCCGACACGATGGGCGGGAAGATCAAACTGCCCATGTGGCTGAAACGAAAAGTCGACGGTGCAATCCTGAAATGGTTCGTGGGTGATCCGCAGAAATATGGCTTTCCCAAGCCAGATTACGCCCTGTACGAGTCACACCCCGTCGTCAACTCGCTGATCCTGTTCCACGCCGGGCATGGCGATTTGAAGGTGCGCCCTGACATTGAAAGATTTGACGGCAAGACGGTCCATTTCCGTGATGGCACCAGTGCTGAATACGACATGATTCTGGCCGCGACCGGGTACAAATTGCACTACCCGTTCATCGACAAGTCGCACTTGAACTGGCAGGGCGACGCCCCGCACTTGTACCTGAACTGCATGCACCCGACCCGCGATGATCTGTTCGTCCTGGGTATGATCGAGGCGTCGGGCCTAGGGTGGCAAGGACGGCACGAACAGGCCGAGATGGTGGCGCGCTATATCGCGGGACTGAGATCCGGAAACTCTGCCGCAAAGACCATTCACGCGGCCAAATCCCAAAAATTCGAACGTGCGACCGGCGGCATGAACTATATCGACTTGCCCCGGATGGCCTATTATGTCGACAAAGCGACCTACCGCGGTGAAGTGACCCGGCAGATCGCGGCGTTGAAAGCGGCCCAGTCATGAACGGGATCGACGATGTCGCGCTGAACTTCGATGCAGGCAACCTAAAGCTGCTGAACGTCATCCTTGCCGTCGTGATGTTCTCAATCGCGCTGGATCTTAGGATGGATGACTTTCGCCGGATCCTGCGCGGACCGAAACCGTTGCTTGTTGGGCTGGCGTCCCAGTTTTTGGTTCTACCCGCACTCACCTTTCTGATGCTGCTGGTGGTCAATCCACTACCGTCGGTCGCGATGGGGCTGATCCTTGTAGCGGCCTGCCCGGGTGGGAACATCTCGAATTTCATGACCCATCGCGCAGGCGGAAACGTGGCGCTTTCGGTGTCGATGACAGCTTTCGCAACCGTCGGCGCGATCATCATCACGCCCGCTAATGTTGCGCTGTGGGGGAATCTTTACGCCCCAACACGAGAAATCCTGCAAAGGACAGAAATCGACCCGGTCGCAGTGGCCATTACGGTCGGCTTCATGCTGATCCTACCGCTGATCCTTGGCATGCTGGTAAATGCGCGTTTCACAGCCGTCGCCGATAAAATCCGCCGCCCGATGCAGTGGCTTTCGATGGCGATCTTCATCACATTCATCATGGTTGCGCTCGCCGCGAACTGGGCAATCTTCCAGCATTTTGCGACCACGATCATCGGGATTGTTATCCTGCATAACGCGCTGGCTTTTATGGGCGGGTATCTGACCGCGACGGCCGCTAATCTGTCGGAACGCGACCGCCGGTCTGTCACAATCGAAACTGGGATTCAGAACTCGGGCCTTGGCCTCATCCTGATTTTCGCCTTTTTCGGAGGGCTTGGCGGCATGGCGGTGGCCGCCGCTCTTTGGGGCATCTGGCACGCAATCTCGGGGTTGGCTCTGGCCGCCTTCTTCGCAAGACGAGAGGTGCCCGAATGCGCCACATCCTGATCACCGGAGCTGCGGGCTCGGTGGGCACTGCCCTGCTGCAACGGTTGGGCGATCGTGCCGACATCACGATCACCGCAACCGATATTCAAGAACCCGCCAACTTGCCGAAAAATGCACGGTTCGTACGAATGGACGTCACCGGCAACGCGCCTCTCAACGTCATTCTGGCTGAAGAACCGGACACCATTGTTCATCTGGCGTCCATCGTGACCCCCGGTCCGAGCTCGACCAGAGACCATGAATATCAGGTTGATGTCGAAGGTACTCGAAATGTGCTGAGTGCGGCGATTGCCGCCAGGGTCAAGCGTCTGGTGGTTACCTCTTCGGGGGCCGCTTATGGGTATCATGCCGATAACCCGGTTCCCTTGCGCGAAACGGATGCGATACGAGGCAATCAGGAGTTTGCCTATTCCTGGCACAAGCGGCTGGTCGAAGAAATGCTGGCCGAAGCCAGACAAACCATGCCCGGCCTCGAACAGGTTGTTCTGCGCGTGGGCACTGTGCTGGGGCCAAAGGTTGAAAATCAGATAACAGCCCTTTTTCACAAACCCCGTCTGCTGGGGCTGAAAGGATCAGACAGCCCGTTTGTGTTCATCTGGGATGAAGATCTGGCCGATATCCTGGTTCGTGCGGCGACTGACGGGCCTGCCGGTGTCTTCAACGTTGCCGGCGACGGCTCGCTGAGCATCTCACAGATCGCATCACAGATGAGCAAACCGTTGCGTCGGCTATCTCCGGCGGTGGTCAGGGCCGCTCTGACCATTGCCCGCCCGCTGCGCCTGTCGCGTTATGGCCCAGAGCAAGTGCGTTTTCTTCTGTATCGCCCTGTATTGAACAATGCCGCGCTGAAAGGCGAATTCGGCTATCACCCCAAATTCACGAGTGCCGAGGCGTTCGATCGCTGGTGGGAGGCTACCCAATGAAACCAACCGCTGTCATTACAGGAGGAGCCGGAGGGCTGGGCCGTGCATTGTCCGCCGCGCTAAGGGCCGACGGTTGGCATACCGCATTGATTGATTTACCGGGGCAAGAACTTGACGCGCTCGCCAATCTGGATGACGTTAGCACCTATGCCTGTGATCTGACCGACGCTGATCAATGCAAAGACACCTGCACCCGGATCATTGCGGCAAGAGACTCCATAGATCTGGTGATTTACAATGCAGGTGTCTCGCAGATTTCTGCGTTTTCGGACAGCGATATGCGCTCGCACCGAAACTTGTTCGAAATCAACTATTTCGCTGCAGTTTGTTGCGCTCAGGATTTTCTGGACGCGGTCAGGAAAGCCAGGGGTACACACCTCGCGATCTCTTCCGTTGCAGGTTTTGCACCCCTCATTCATCGAACCGCCTATGCAGCCAGCAAACACGCGATGGAGGGGTTCTTTAAGTCCCTTCGCGCCGAGGAATCCGCCCACGGGGTTCGCGTTTCCATCGCCGCGCCATCCTTTGTGGCGACCAATATCGGGCGACCGGAGGCCGCAGACGCTGGGTTCGTTCGTCCCGGCTCTGCCTCGGATGGTATCGACTACATGGAGCCGGAAGCGGCGGCGCAGGTAATCTTGCAAGGTTACCGGCGACGTAAAGACTACATCCCAGTCGGGCGGATCGCACAGATCGCCAATCTGGTAAACCGTCTGGCACCAAAGCTCTATTTCCGTCAGATGATGCGGACGGTAGGTAGTCGACGAACGCCCTGACCTGTCAACTGACCGAAGCCTCAAACACTGATTTTAGTTTTCGTGCATCAATCGGCTTGTGCAGCAAAAGGTAGCCTGCCGTCTTGCAAGAGTCGGCCAATTCGGTCGAACGATCAGCGGAAATGATGCAACCGGGCAGTTGCCCGAATTCGCGTGTCAGTTCGGCAATGGCCTCGGTCCCGGTCTCGTCGCCGTCCGGTTGAAAATCGGCGACAATGACATCCGGTAAAATCCCGATCTCGTGCAGCAGGTTTGCCGCCTCATCTTTGCTGGCCGCTTCCAATACCTGAACGCCCCAGTTTTCCATCGTCATGCACAGCGCGCCGCGCAGGTTGTCATCGTTTTCAATCAGCAAGGCAACCGTCCTGTGCAGCACGTCCGAGCGCGGCTTTATCGACGGCTCACCACTATTCAGCGCATCGCGTGCCTGGCCTGCTGATGGAACCGTGATTGAAAAAACGGTTCCGCGCCCCAGTTCGGACTGCAAATTTATCGGATGTTTCAGCAAACCACAGGCGCGTTCCACAATGGCAAGGCCCAAACCCATGCCTTCGGCCGCACTGGCGTCTGAATGAATACGTTTAAATTCCTGAAAAACAACGTCTCTCTGGTCTGGCGCGATCCCAATTCCTGTATCCCAAACCTGGATCGAAACGGTCTTCCCCAGTCGCCTTACACCAACCAGAACCCTACCCGTTTCCGTGTACCGGATCGCATTTGACAGCAGGTTTTGCAGAACACGCCGCAGGTAACTGGCATCACTTCTGACAACCGCATCGGTACCGACAAATCGCAATCCAAGCCCCTTGGCTTGCGCCATGGGCCTAAAGGCGTCCTCCATCTGGGAAAAAAGCTCACCGACAGGGACCGAGGATAAGTGAACCGATGCCCGTCCGGAATCCAGTTTCGAAATATCCAGCAGCGCCTCAAGAATGTGTTCGACACTGTTTAGGGCGCTCTCTGCTTTCACCGCGACTGCGCGCGCATCGGCCTTGTCCAATCCACTGCCCAGTGTCGAGACGTAGAGTTTTGCAGCCGACAGAGGTTGCAGCAGATCATGGCTGGCCGCTGCGACAAAGCGCGATTTTGATGCGTTCGCGCGTTCTGCCTCGTTCAGCGCGTCCGCAAGCTCCATTGTCCGCGATGCAACGCGCTGTTCCAACAGTTCCTTGGCCTCGACCAGGGCTTGCGCGGATTTTCTTTCAGCCGTCACATCGGTGAAGGAAATCACGAAACCCCGGTCCGGCATTTCCTGCGCGAAGACTGACAATACCTTGGCACGACCGCTGTGCATCTGGAATTGCAACGGCGGGCGCTCGGTCGAGCGATTGACCCAGGCCAGCAGGTCGGCGTCGCTCACACCCCCCTCAAAACTGACGGTCGCGCTTAACCGGTGAAACAACGTCTGGAACGGTGCCCCCATCTGAAATTGCGCATTGGGAATGGCCAGAAGTTCGCTCGCGCGGTTGTTCCACCCGACCAGGCGCAGCGTACTGTCAAAAATACAAACACCCTGATCGATATGTTCAAGTGTCGCGCGGATCAGCCGGGCCTTGTCATCTAGAATACGGTCCCTTTCCTGCCGTTCGATTCGCATGATGTCGGTTACATCCGTCTGCAAAATAACGGTACCGCCATCCGGTGTCCGATGTTCCGACACCTGCATCCAGCGGTTGCCGCTAAGGCGAATGTTAAAGACAACGTGATCTTCAGCATGGCGCGCCATGCGCCGTTGCACCCAGTCTTTTGGGGAAACGACCCCTGGCAGGGCCAGGAACCTGGACTGGCTGACCAACCCGACATAATCGGTGAACCGCAGCCCCGGTGCCAGCTTGGTTTGGATGTCAGGCATATGCAGGCCAAAGCGGCTATTGCACAGGACCATTTCTTCATCCCGGTTGAACAGCGCAAACCCTTCCTGCACCGCCTCGATCGCATTGGCGAGGTTTGCGCGGGCGGCTTCGGTTTCCTGATTGGCCTGCGCCAAGCGCGCGTTCGAGTCGTTGAGCAAGTCCAACGCCCGCTCAAGGTCATCTGTCCGGGCCCGCACTTCCTGTTCCAACATGGCCGCCCGCTGAAACTGAGCATAAGCCGCACCCGAGGCATCAGTGGATTCCTCGACCCGCCGCATCAACGCCGCGACAATCTTCAGCAGTTTTTCATTCTGCCGATCAAGCGGATCATTGGGGTCGGTCAGAGATTCAATCATCACCTACCCGTCTTCCGGAGGATAGATCGCAACGCCGGTTAGCGTCTGGTTCACATGGATCGAATTGAATTGCTCGCCATAGGTCGAAAACCCGACGACATGGTTCTCGGCCAGCAGGCGCGAAATCTCGCCCGTCTTTTGCTTTTCCTGTGCTTCCAGTCGACGCAAGATGCAATCGCAGCCCAAGATCGTGTCCGGATGGGTGGTCTGTGTCAGCGCGGCGATTTCTTCCTCGAGATGCGAAACCATGTCGCGAGGTTCGGCCAGCGTCAGCACCAGCCCCTCATCAATCGCGGAAAAGAACACAAGGTCACCATTGCCCGCGACGCGCTGAATGGCCCGCACATGATGCTGGCCGCCGATCTGCACAACCAGCGGGTGGGCCGCGAAGGTAAAGGTCGTCAGTTGTTCAGGGTCTTTTCCAAGTAGACGGGCATATTCGCGCGCCGCTGGCTCGGCGTTGATTTCCTGCACGATACGGTTTGCCGGATCGGCCTTGGTGACAACCATACGCCGCGCCGTTGGCACCAGGTGATCCGTCTTGAACACTTTGATCGGGCAGCGCGTGCGAACCTGCGTCAGGATCGCCGCGTTCTGCTTGGCCTGACCGTCCATCAACACATAGGTCGCGCCGAAACGGGTTCCGTCCCCTGCGGACCCGCCGAACAAGGGCACCGGCCCCAGTCCAACGGCGAGTTCAGACGTCAGCGCATCCTCTTTCGTCGACAACCCGTCGATCATCAAAAAGGAAAACTCGTGTTTCCAATCCGGTGCGGACGCCGCCATTTCGTTACGGTTGCGGATCATCTGGTCGATTATGCCCTGCGCCGAGAAATTCCCAAGATCGGGCACCAACAGAGTGCGCACCTCGAAATGCGAAGACGGTAATCCGATGGCGACAATCTGATCTTCGCCATAGCCGCAATCTGCAAGCTCGCCCGCTGTGGTGCATCCGATTACAGGCGTTGGCGCAAAGGCATCGACTGCCTCGGAAATAACCGCCGCCGCATCCGCGCCGGAGCTTACGAACAGAATAACCAAGGACAAAAGATCATTGCCGAAGGATCCGGCGAGTTTTTCAATCGCCTGATCCGTGTCGCGATGTACAAAGCCCGTTTTGACGATACCTGGCGTACGGGCAGCAGCTGTCGCCCACCCGACTGCTTGGTTCATCCTGCCCTCCTCCCTGAAGCGCAACTTTCTCATATGATATGGCGCGAGGGCTTATTCTTGCAAGACGCTGGCAAGAGAAGCCTTCTTGGCAAGCAGCACGGCCTGCGTACGGCTTTGCACGCCGAGTTTACGCATGATTGCAGTTACATGCGCCTTGACTGTGGTCTCGGCAATGGACAGATCAAACGCGATCTGCTTGTTCAGTTTGCCTTCACAGATAAGCTGCAGAATGCGCGATTGCTGATTGGTTAAAGTGGCAAGCCGATTGGCGGCGTCGCTGTGTTCGGTATCCGCATCGTCGTCAATCAGCGCAAAACCGTCTGGCACGAAGACGTCCCCGGAATGAACTGTCTCGAAAGCTGTACGAAACACGTCTCGCTGGCTGTGCTTGGGGACATAGCCTGAGGCACCCGCACGGATCACCTGACTGATCACGCGGTTCTCTGAAATCGACGACACCACGATGACCGGTGCATCGGTGGCCGCTTTGACGCGCACCAAACCTTCAAGCCCGTCCACATCCGGCAGGTTGAGGTCCAGTATAACCGCATCTGGTCGCACCCCACCGTCAATCAGAGCAATCGCGTTTTCCAATCGATCTGCGGTGTGGATTTCACCGATACGAGTGACACTTTGCAGCGTCATCGACAAAGCATCACAAAACAATGGATGGTCATCGACGATCAGGACTTTGTCAAAATCAATCTGTCCGGCGGTTTTTGCAAACATGAAACTTGGCCTTCGCAATCTGGTTGTCCCAACCCTAGCAACCGTCGGGTGCCGCGCCTACTGGCGAAACGTCGTATAGCCGGAACCAAAGTTTGGCTATGCCTCCGGGCTTTGGGGCAAAATCGATTGACGTAAGATCGCTGTCACTTTGGCTCCGATCTGGGGGGCTTCACTTTCTCTGGGGCCAGCGATGTTCAATATCTTATTAGGCCTCGCCATGCCCCATTGCTTTACTTGGCGCGCACACGCCTCAAGCCCCTGCCCTAGATCAACGACCAGATAAGGCTTTCCGATCTCTTGCGCAAAATCGATCGTCAACTGCGTTCCCGGACTGGTCGATCCATCCACAAACACAAGCAAAGCGTCGCAGGTCAAAACGTTCAGCTTAGTGCGTTCGGCGACATCCGCGGACTGTGTTTCATTCAAACCAGAGAAACGATCCGGAATGCGGCCCGCCTCATTCAAGCGGCCTTTCGGAACCCAGCCGCCATAGGGAATGTCGTTTTCCAAAGCGAACTGGAAAGCCGCCATATCAACGCCTGTTTGTCCGCCGGTTATGATTTTCACAAGACGCTCCTTACCCTAAATCAGCGCCTTGCTAGCCCAACAGACCGATTTCATGCCCGTCAATGATAATCGCCAGATCCCAGTATTTTCTGATTTCTTCCTCGGCGGCCTGGGCTGCAGCAGCCTCTTCGGGAACGCGTTCGACCCGAAACCCGAACCGTTCAAGCCCGCAATAGTCCACTCGGCTGAGAATGACGGGAAAAACCTCCCGCTCCATCGCGGCGGCGGCCAACAGCCTTGCGATACGATATGGCGTTTCTGGTGGTTCATGCACCCGCACGCCGATATGCACCGGGCCGCCGGGCTCCCGGTCCCACAGCATGAGCGAGGGGGCCAGCCGCATATTCGGAAAGATAACCTTGCCAAGCGGCTTGGTGTCACGATCCTCATTGATCAGATCGTCCAGCGGCTCGGGTCGATTTGGCGACGCTCTGCTGAGGATTTCGAACCATAAATCACTGGTCATATCCGCGCCCCCAATTCGGTTAGCAATTCGGCGGCCTTGACTGCCCCCGTTTTGGGCAGCTCAAAACCATTCAATGCAGATCGGTAAAATTCGGCTCCGTCGTGATCCAGCCAATCTGCCACTGTGCGCTCGAGCGTCATGAATTCGCGTTCGGTGATGGCCGCGCACAAGTCTCGGTCGGCCATAGCTGCGGCGCGCCGTTCCTGATCGTCCAGATAGGGGGCTGACTGCGGAATAAATATCGCCGGGATGCGATGGTACAGCATCTCAAGGACCGAGTTGTATCCGGCCGCAGATATGACCACGTCTGCGGCGAGGCTAAGCTTGGTCGCCTCCAGTGTCTGAACCACGCGGGTGTTTTTCCAACCGAATGTGGCAGGCTGAACCGTGCTTCCGGGCCATGTTACAACAAGGTGCAGGCAATCATCGCGCGCCTCAAGCATGCCCGAGATCGCCTGCAATTGCGCAGACCTGTCCGAGGCAACGCCGCCCCCCAGCATGCTGACAACCAGCTGCTTGAAGTCGCGCCCGAAACGTTCCGCCAGCCGGGTCCTGAGCTGTTCTTTTTCCGCGGCGGACTGTTCCACCTGACGCACGATTGGCCCGACATAATGGACATGGTCACCATAGCTGTAGGCGTCGTTCAGCTCGTCAAATGCCTCAGAAGGCACGATGACACGGTCAAACACGCTTTCGCGGCGCAGCATGGTCTGCCTTGACCGGCCTTCGGGCCACAACCCGCGCCGGATCCAAGCCGCCGACAACTTGCGTTCACGAATCACCCGGTAGACGGAGTCAAACACGTAGCCGCCGTCAAAAACCAGCGTGTCGTTTTCCTGAAGCACGGCACCAAGACGCCGATAAGTCAGCACGTCATTGCCATCTGAATTGGTCTTTGTATCGGTGCGCTGAACCAGAGGGATACAGTCGATACCCTCACGGCGAACAAGCGGGACGCAGCTGGGAAAGGCCGCAAACATTTTTGTCATGGTGTCCGGCATTTCACGGGCAATGATGCTGCACCGCTGTGCATGGCCCAGCCCCACACCATTTGTCGGGAAAAACAGGGTTTTGGGCTTGTCCTGTTCTTCCTGACGCTGTTTCGCCATCAGACCTGCAGCCGTTTCCAGGCGCGAAATGTCAACTGTATGCAACCACTGGGATTTCGAGGCCTGTTCGACAATTTGCGGCACGTTCCCGATCACATTGCCGATCAGATACCCATCCAATGCGAAAGGAGTCTTAGGCCCTAGCAATGCAGGTGCGCCCGAGGACATCAGAACCTCATCGTCGGTACAGTCAATGGCGACGCCGCCAGTTGCAATCAGCTCAACCGCAAAAGCGGCCATGCGAACTCCGGCAATTCCATTGCCGAACATCGCCAGTATATCCGTCGAAATCGCCAAAGTCAGCGGCGACAGTCCGGTATACAGGTAGGTTGGCAAATCGTGAAACGGTGACGCCTTGATCGCCTCATTCTGTGCGCCGCTGACAATGAGTTTCAGGTTATAGCCACTCTGGCTGCTCATCCGGGAAAAGCAAGACAGCGTCTCGGGGTTGTCCAACTCCATCGAACCCAACACAAGGGTCACGTTCGGCACCACCCGTTTGGACCGCCGCGAAACGGGCCGAACATCCGCCACCAAAGGACTTGAGGTCGATGGCAACACCGGGCGGGGTTGAAAATCTGTCAGGTCGATCACCTGGGCTTCGCGCCCAAGCGCATAGGCCAGCCGGGCCTTGGCCGCGATATAGCTTTGCTGGGTCATAAAGCGGCCCGTCGCAACAACCGGAACACTCGGGTCGAGCTGTTTGTTCCGCAGCGACGCAAGAAGAAAATCGTCGATCGCTTCGGCACCTAGTACGAATACGGTCTGCGCCTTGTTCTCGCCCGGGTCCACAAGGAACTTGGCTGCCTCGTATATCCTGCCACGCCCTGCATCCTCGGGCAGATAGTCGGCATCAATGCACACACTGAAACCACGTGCGGCAAGCTGCTCGGCAAAGATCAACTGCGTGTCAAACGACCGCAGTGAGCGTGTGCCCACTTCGACATAGATCATTTGTTCACCTCGCTGTCGGCGCACAAAACCCCCGACAGCATCGCCTTGAATTTACCTGCAGAGTAGTTCTGCAACGCCGATTGCGATCTGGCCACCTGATCATGGTATTTTTGCGGTTGGGCGATCAGGTCAACAATGATTGTGTCCACCTGAGATGGCTGGCAAGTCAAGACGGCTTTTCCGAACGTGGCACCAGTATCGGGGTTGGTTAGAACAACCTTACCTGCGGCAACCGCCTCGGCCACAACGCGACCAAAACTTTCCTGCCAGGTCGGTGCCGTGAAATATACAAAAAAGTCAATCATTCCAAAGAACTCTTGCACAGTTATGGCGTCAAAGGGAAGCAAGGTCCAATGCGCGCGAAGAACACGGGCATTCAACAAGGCGTCGGCCCCAAGAATTACATTGCACTGAGAGTGGCTTGGAAAACAGCTGTCCAAATCAGCAATAACCGGGAACTTCTCGAATCCGGGTCGTGAATGACGCCCACGGCGGTCCTGTGGAGTTTCACACGGGGCGCGCATCTCGGTCTCGCAAATGTTGAACCAGTCAGAGCCCAAGACGTCCCACTGCCGCGCCACGCGAGAGGTTGCCAACCAGTCGACTACGCCGCTTCGATTAAACGGTGATATCGGCGCGAGTGTTTTCCTGAGCGAAATTGTCGAGGCTTCGATCTGGCTTAGACAGCTTGAAACATCAAACCCCTCTGCCCCGCCCGGACGCAGAAAATTCTCATGCGTGATCACGTACAGCTCGCGCGCAATGATCCTTGTGCCAAGCGTGTCCTGAAATTTCAAAAAAGACGGGTTGTGTAAAAATACGAAATCCGCGCTGATCCGGGGTGCATCCCAAATGATCGGAATGTTCAACTCGTCCAGCACCTGCCGCAAAACCGGTGAAACATGTTGGTTGGTGCCAAACGCCCTGGACGTGATCGCGTGCACGACCACCTGCCCGCATTCGGCGGCCACCGGCAATTCGGCCGCCACAGCCGCGGAAGTCCCGCCAGAAAACCGCGGCTCGATGACATAGGCGATCGTCGGCGTGTTCGATCGCTCGAAGGCAAGCATTTCTGACATCCTGCTCAGTGTTGCCGCGAGGCATCTACTGGCTCGTTAGCGGCACGGTTCTCGCTGTTGGCCGGTGCACTGGTGGCATAACTGAAATCCAGATTGCCAACAGATGCGACCTCGTGAAAACTCCGCAGCTCCAGCGACAGTTCATCTTCGCCGGTCAATAGCTCAGGGTTTTTGTCAAGGTAGGAATAAAGAGCCTGAATGTCATTGGTGGACAGCATTTGGTCGATGGCCAGCAGATGCTCAAGCGTAATTTCGGCACGCACGTTTTGGGTCGTCGATAAAAGTAGCAGAGCAGTTACGATGCCGATAAGTCGTCTATCCGTCATTTTGGATGCCTCGTCGGAAACAGTTAACAGTACAAAATCTTGAATCAGCCTTTTCAGTATAGCTTAAAAATACAGTCATTGGGTCGTCGCTTTCTTAAGTTTGTTCAGGACCTGACTTTTCAGTTGATTGACGCGGTTAGGGGCCTGGGTTCTGGCCGTGCTGCGTGTGTTAGTTTGCTTGACCCCGGCGACGCCTGAGCCTTCCCCTGCCAACCATAACTCAATGATCCCACTAGGGGTTTTGACGTTGGACCCGGTGAAATCCCGCAGCAATGCGCCCGAATCCCTGGCGAGTGCGGCCGCTCTTTCCTCGTCCTGCTTATGATAGAAGCGAACGTTCGACTGGGTGATCTTAAACCCCACGCGCGCCTGCCCGCTAAGCTTATGTCCAGTCGACTTAAGGTTGGTCACTACAGAATCAAGAACGCTCTGCGGCACGTTGGCTGGTGAATAGAGCCGAAAGGCAACCACCGCGTTTGTCGGGATAGGCTCTGGTTCCGGGGGTATGACTACATCATTGGGCGGAGCCGGCACCGGAGGCGAGACCGGAGAATCTAGCGAGCTTGGTGTTGCCGAAAGGGCTGTTGCCCGCAAACCCAGTGATGTCTCGTTAGTGGACGGTGTCACCAATGGGGCCGGTAGATTGAATAGCTTCGGCGCATTTGGCAATGCTGCCAATTCGATTTGCTCTGGCAGGGGATTGTATGGCAACGGCTGCGCAATCTCGGCGGCATGGCCTGTTTTCTCCAGCCGCGCGGCAAGGTCCGAACCCTCTGCTTTGCCTGTCCGGACACCTTGTTCCGGCTGATAGCCGCGCGCGTGCTCAGGCACTGTCAGAAGAACATCCGGGGACACTTGCGTCGCCGTATAATCCAAGGCACCGGGCTGGATCGGAGCCACAGGCGGGCGCATTGTCGTTGGGGTTGCCGTGACGGTTACGCTTTTCAAAAGTTCTTCCGGTTTTGCAACAGTTACAGTTGTTTCAAGCAAGGCGACAGAAGTGCTGAAAATCTCGGGCGCCGATTGAAACCGGACGAAACCTAGATTCAACTCTTCCCAAGGTCGATAGCTTAGCTTGGTTATTGGCAATGGTGGTTGGACAAGGGTCGGCACGAAAGACCGAACACTTGGAGCCAACCGTGACAATTCTGGTTTGATACTCCCCGATTGCTCCGAAGAATCCGATTTGGGCGGTGACAGCAACGCCAAATCAGATGACGCGGCTGTGTCACCGTCAGCCGAAATCGATTCAGATAACGAATCATATACGGTCGCGGAAGTAACTCGCAGGTCCGCCCCGCCGCTTGTAACGTTGGATGGCGGCACCAAGCGCTCGGCCAATTCCGCGTCTTGTTCCGTGATCGCAATAGCAGCCACGGTCTCTTGGCTCAACAAACTCGCGTTTTGTGTTGGGCCGAAGGTGTTTAGCCCGGACAAGATTAGATAAACCGAAGACGACGCAACAACACCGATGCCGCATCCTACTACAACCGAACCCAGCCGAGTACTGTGACGAGAACGGCTCTGAGCATCTATCTTTCCAAGAAGACTTTTACGCAAAAGATCCGCCACCTGATCATCGGATAGCTTTTGACCTGGCTCCGGGTCGATTGGTTTCTCTGATACAATGTCGGGATTGATACCCTGCGCGGACCCGCCATCGGGCGGCACAGCGCTTGCTTCAAATCGTTCACCGCGCGCCTCGTTTTCGGTCGCACGACGGTCATTTTTGACGCTTTGGCTATCAGCTCGCCCTGCAGTTGCTTTTTGAACCGACTCATAAGGTTGGTGAGAATTTAGTACCTGGGTCGGCTTAACAGCGGTTTCAGGCGGCCCCGCCGCTTTGTTAAAAGCCTGTCTCAGTCGATCATCATCGGTTGAGCGGATGTCTTTTTTTGGGTCAGTACCAGACGATTGCGAAGCAGCGCGATTTGCCTTGCGGGCCGCGAGGTTAATCGCCCTCTGTTTAGAAGCGTTTTCAAGCATCTCCTGCCATTCAGAAGACTGCAAAAAGTCATATACACCCGACACTTCGTCAGCGTCTTTTTTGGCAGCTTTAGGGCGAGCTTTTGGATCACTGGCCTTTGTCATCAATACCCCCGAACTGGTCGCCGGAACACGTTCTTCGCTGTTGAGATTCGGGCGAACCAAACACACTCGTGAACATCGAAAGAATAAAGAAACAATTTACAAAACAGTATATAAAAATGACCTTTGGAAGACAAGTAATCCGGCGTCCGACTTACATTTTCAGCCTTTCCAACAATTGAAGAATACGCAGCTACACGTCCCCAAAACGCCCCCGTCGTGCATGCTCATCCATTCCGACAGTTCCATTTTGGCCAGGTTCTCGTTGAACAGAAACGGCACAGGGACGCTGGCCGCATAGACATTTGTGCGACTCAAAAACCTTTCAGCCCGGCACCAGGAAACACAGGTGAACGCATAGGATTCAGGCTGTTCCTAGGGATTTGTCTAAACCAGTCCCACTTTCTCAGACCTCTAAATCCAGGACCAGAATTCCGTCGATGCCGCCCAAGGTGTTTTCGACCAACTGCGTGCCCAGCGCTTTGTGCCTCTCGTTGCTTTGGTAGCTGGCCAATGCGGCCCAATCATCGAAATCAATCACAAACCCATGCTTGTAACCGCGTTCGATCTGTTCAGGGCTTTCGCTGCGGCCACCAGTGAACCCACCTGCACCCGGAAGGGCGTCGGTCAGGTTCGAGAGGCCCCTGTAAATCTTCCCGATGGTTTCTTCGGTCACGTCGGACCGGAATTTTGTTAGGACTATATGGCGGATCATAGTTATTTGCCTTGATCATGAGTGTAGGAGCGCAAGCGTCCGAAGAATTCGAGCGTCACCATAACTAAGGCGTTTGCAACCAGAATGTTCCTAAGACTTCGAGCCTGCCCTAGATCGCCAAATACTCCTCGCGAAGGCCGGTGTCTTGAAGCACCTCGTTCGCCGTCCCATCAAATACGATAGTGCCGGTGTCCAGAATGATCGCGCGATCGGCTAACTCCAATGCTCGGACGGCGTTCTGTTCGACGATGATCGTGGTCATGCCCTGTTGCTTGACGTGGGCCAGGGTTTTTTCAATCTCGTCGACAATGACCGGGGCCAGACCTTCGTAAGGCTCATCCAGAAGCAGGACCTTGATATCCCGGGCAAGGGCTCTGGCGATTGACAGCATTTGTTGTTCGCCACCCGACAACGTAATCCCCTCTTGTTTCCTGCGTTCGCCCAAACGCGGGAACAGTTCATACAACCGCTCGAGGGACCATCCGACCGGTGGTGCAATCTGGGCAAGCTGCAGGTTTTCCTCAACGGTCAGCCCTGGGATAATTCGTCTGTCTTCCGGCACAAGGCCAAGGCCAACAGACGCCGCTTCGTAGCTTGTCATATTGTGTAGCGGCTGATGATCCAGCCAGATTTCACCGTGCCTTACTTCGGGATCGCCTACCCGCGCAATCGACCGGAGTGTCGAGGTTTTGCCAGCGCCGTTCCGTCCAAGCAGGGCCAGAATCTCGCCTTCGTGCACGTTAAAGCTGACGCCCTGCACGATATAGCTTTCTCCGTAGTACGAATGCATGTCCCATACAGACAGGAACGCAGGCGCGGTGCTTGCCCTATTGGCGTTTTTCGAAAAGTCGGGTTTCTCGTTCATAGCTTTTCCTTACGCCGCCTCGCCCAAATAGGCTTCACGAACCTTGGGATGTCCACGGATTTTTTCTGGAGTATCTTCGACCAACGGCGTCCCTTGCGCCAGAACTGTGATGCGTTCCGCAAGGCTGAAGACCACATGCATGTCATGCTCGATAATGGCGATGGTTATGTCGCGCTCATCCTTGATCTGTTTTAGCAAATCAATGGTGTTGTTGGTGTCCGCCCGCGCCATGCCAGCCGTAGGTTCGTCCAGCAACAACAGCCGCGGATTTTGACTGAGGCACATGCCAATCTCAAGTCGCCGCTTGTCGCCGCGAGACAGCGACGCCGCGTGCATTTCGCGTTTGTCGGCCATGTTCATCTCTTCCAGCATGACTTCGGCTTGTTCGACGACCTCACGTTCGCGAGCGATGGTCTCATAGGCATGCATCCGGAATGCCCCATCCCGCATCGCGAAGATCGGGATCAGCATGTTCTCCATCACGGTCAGCTCGCCAAAGATCTCAGGCGTTTGAAACACACGACTGATGCCCATCTGGTTGATCTGGAACGGCTCGAGTCCCAGAACCGAGTTGTTGTTGAACAACACCGATCCGGTGTCCGGCATCAGCTTGCCCACCAGACAGTTCAGCAGCGTCGATTTTCCCGCGCCATTGGGGCCGATGATCGCGTGAACCGAGTTTTCTTCGATATTGAGGTTCACATCTGTCAGCGCCTTAAGGCCACCGAAGCGTTTGCTGACGTCTTTGACTCTTAGAATTGCCATTTCTCGCCCCTTATTCCGCCGGTTCTGTTTTTCCCGACGGCGCATCGTCGGTGTCTTTTTTCTTACGCTTGAAGCGCTTGAGCAAACGTTGCCCACCTTCGACAAGACCACCCGGCAGATAGATGACAACCAGCATGAACAGGATGCCCAGCGTCAGGTGCCAGCCTTTGCCGATGAACGGATGGATCACGAACACCACGGCGTCCTCCAACCCGTCAGGCAGGAATGCGAACCAGCTATGCAGGACGTTGTCGTTGATCTTCGAGAAGATGTTCTCGAAATACTTGATGAAACCTGCGCCCAGAACCGGCCCGATCAACGTGCCCGTGCCACCGAGGATCGTCATCAGAACCACCTCGCCTGAAGCGGTCCATTGCATCCGCTCGGCACCTGCCAATGGGTCCATGGCGGCCATCAAGCCGCCGGCCAAACCGGCATACATGCCCGAGATCACAAAGGCCGCGAGCGTATATGGCTTGGAGTTCAGACCCGTATAGTTCATCCGCTGCTGGTTCGATTTTACCGCCCGCAGCATCATGCCAAAAGGCGACCGGAAGATACGGATAGACAGGTAGAACACGGCCATCATTATGATTGCGCACAAGTAGTAACCCGCGTTGAAGTCAAAGCTCCACGCGCCCACATCCATCGTGTACGTCGCGCGCATTGGCAATCCGAATAGATGCGGTAGATCCGGCGCGTTAGCGCCCTGCAGGATCTGCGGATCGTCCGCATAAACCTGCAGGCCGGTTTCCCCGTTCGTCAGGTTAAATTTGGGGTTTGACAGCACTGAGTAGGCCAGCGCAAAGCTCATTTGTGCGAAGGCCAGCGTCAGGATCGAGAAATAGATCCCCGACCGCCGCAAGCTGATGAACCCGATAAGTAGTGAGAACAAGCCCGCGACGACGACACTCAGCGCGATGGCTGGAATGACGTTGTAGCTGAGCAGTTTGAACATCCAAACTGCCGAATATGATCCTACGCCCAGAAAGGCCGCGTGACCGAAGGACAAGTACCCGGTCAGGCCAAACAGAATGTTGAATCCGATGGCAAAGATCCCGAAAATCACGAACCTCTGCATCAAATCCGGGTAACCCGCGTTGAACTGCGCCATGGCGCTGCCCTCTGGAAACGGGTTCAGGATGAAAGGCGCCAGCAAGGTCAGGAGTGCGACGACGATCAGCAGGCTGGTGTCTTTTTTATTCAGTCCCAACATTGATTATTCCTCCATCACGCCCTTGCGCCCCATCAGCCCGCGCGGGCGCGTCAGCAGCACGATGATGGCGACAAGGTAGATGATGATCTGATTGATGCCTGGGATCGTTGTTGTGGCCCAGGTGGTCGAGGCAAAGCTTTCCAGAATGCCCAGCAAAAAGCCTGCCAGAACGGCGCCTGGCAATGACCCCATTCCGCCAACAACAACCACAACGAAGCTAAGGACCAGAAAGTCCATTCCCATGTGATAGTTTGGCGGGTTGAGCGGCCCGTACATCACACCGGCCAGTCCAGCGACACCGGCAGCAATGCCAAACATGATGGTAAACCGGCGGTCAATATTGATGCCCAGCAGGCCTACCGTTTCCCGGTCAGCCATCCCAGCACGGACGACCATCCCAAAGGTGGTGAACTGCAGGAACGAAAACACTGCGCCGATAATGCCTACGGCAAAGCCAAAATAGACCAATCGCCAGATCGGGTAGATGATTGCATTGGGATCAAAACCAACCATGGTACCCAGATCGACAGATCCGCTCAGCACATCGGGCGGAGGGGTCTGGATCGGGTTGGCGCCAAAGAAATACTTGACGATTTCCTGCAGAACGATCGCAAGACCAAAGGTCACCAGGATCTGGTCTGCATGCGGGCGCTTGTAGAAATGTTTGATCAGCCCGCGTTCCATCACATAGCCAACCAGCAGCATGATCGGGATCGCAAACAGGATGGACAGCGGAACGGACCAGTCAATAATCATTGCGCCGACTTCGGGGCCGAACCAAGCCTCGATAAAAGGGGTTTCGACCTTCAGCGGATTACCCAGAAAGTCTTTTTGGGTTTCATCCAGGGTCACGAAACTCAGGTTCAGCAGCTTTTGCAAAGTAACGGCGCAGAACGCACCAATCATGAACAAAGCCCCGTGGGCAAAGTTCACGACGCCGAGCGTCCCGAAGATCAGAGTCAGACCCAGCGCGATCAGCGCATAAGCCGAGCCCTTGTCCAGACCGTTAAGTATTTGCAGTAGGATGGCGTCCATTGGGCCCACCTCAGGGTTGGTCAGTGTGGATTGAGTGGTTGGAACCAGGCCAACAGGCCTGGCCGTAAGTCGTCTGACCGCCGAGAACGACGGTCAGACTTTCGCCAAAAGGCTTACGCGCCCGGATTGCACTTGCCCAGTTCGCCACCGGCGAACATCGGGTGCTCGGGATCGTACTCGACCTGCGAACGCGGCGTGATCTCGACGATTTCAAGCGTGTCATACGCGTTGGTCGGGTTCTCGTTGCCGCGCACAACCAGTACGTCCTTAAAGCACTGGTGATCGGCACCGCGATACCAGGTGGGACCGTTGCCCAATCCGTCGAACTCAAAGTCTTCCAGAGCTTCGGCAACACCACAGGGATTGAAGGTGCCCGCACGCTCACACGCATCCGCATAAAGCAGCACTTGTGCATAACAGGTCTGAGCGGAGTTGGACGGCGGCTTGCCGTATTTCTCACCAAAGGACTTCACGAAGGCCTTTGTGCCCTCATCCTGCAGCTGCCAGTTCCAGTTCATCGACCCGAGCACACCTTTGATGTTCTCGCCCGCACCAGCGGCCATCAGCTCGGAATACAGCGGCACGACGATCTTGAAGTCCTTGCCGTTTGCAACCTTGTCGAGCAGACCGAACTGGATAGCGTTGGTCAGCGAGTTCACCATGTTCCCACCATAGTGGTTCAGAACCAAAACATCCGCGCCTGAGTTCAGAACCGGTGCGATGTAGGACGAGAAGTCCGTAGACGCCAGCGGTGTTTTGACCGTGTTGACCGTTTCCCAGCCCAAGGCTTCGGTCGAGGCAACGATCGACTCTTCCTGGGTCCAGCCCCAGTTGTAGTCGGCCGTCAGGTGATAGGCGCGACGTTCTTTACCCATCTCAGCCGCCAGCACCGGCGCCAGAGCGGCACCCGACATGTAGGCATTGAAGAAGTGACGGAAACCGTTGGCCTTCTTGTCCTTGCCCGTGGTGTCGTTTGCATGTGTCAGGCCAGCCATGAAAATTACGCCCGCCTCTTGGCACAGGCCCTGAACCGCAACGGCCACGCCCGAGGACGAACCACCATTGATCATGATTGCGCCGTCTTTTTCGATCATCGATTTGGCCGATGCGCGGGCTGCATCCGATTTGGTCTGGGTGTCGCCGGTGACGAACCCGACCTTCTTGCCGAGGATACCGTTCCCCTGAAGCGCCTTCGACGAGAATGTGTTCAAGCAACCACCGTCGCCCTCGCCGTTCAGATGTTCGACCGCCAGCTGTTGCGCCAGCAATTCGTCATTGCCTTCGTCGGCATAAGGTCCGGTTTGCGGAACATTGAAGCCCAGAGTGACAGATGACCCTGTCGGCTCATTCGTAAAAGCAGCGGCCGACGAAGCCGTAAAGATCGTAGGCAGGGCCAGACCGGTACCTGCAACGGCACCGGACTTTAGCACGCCGCGGCGCGTGACATTTTTCTTAGTCATGTATTCCTCCCATTTCCATTTTTCGTCCCTTGGCTTCTCTTCCAGCAGACGAAAGCGCACTTTTGTGCCTTCCAATAATGGAAATCAGACAGAAAATTTCTCAATAAATTACTAGTATTGTAGCAAAATTTTGTAAATTTGTTCACGAGCAACTGGGGTATTTGTAAATATTTTGGCAAATTGCCATGTACCGTGAATGCTTTCATATGCTTAGATGTGAACCGAAAAAGCAGCATTCCGGTGCTTCAGCCCACCGGCCCCATGAGCCATAACCGGGCGGAACGTCCAGACTGCCGCGTTACGCTTTCTTTCGACTGACTAAAACAGAAGAGCCACTTGGACTTTCAACGTTCCGACAAATGACACATCTCACACTGAGACAGATTAATTCGCTCACTAGCTTTGGCAAGCCCGGTCAAACAATTGAAAAGCTATTAACACTTGCCCACGAAATCGCCTTCTCGGTCTGTTTTTCTAAACTCTCTGCAAATCCCCGTAAATCCAGTGAATGACGCCCATAGCAGCCCCGCCAAAACACGGGCACAAGACTTGATCTCGAGTTTCACCTACAGCGATATTACGGGAAGCTGAACGTAAACAGCGCTTCAAATCAATAGGATTACGGCACAATTCTGAAGCGGAAAAGCAAAAGGGACGGGCATGATTGGCGGTACTTCCAGACAAATTCGAACTAGTCACAGTCTAACTCAGAAAGCCGGAATCTAGGCGGAGAAAATCTGACTTCACGCGGTAAGAGCGGCGGTTCAGCTGAGTTTGAACATGTCGTGTGAATAAAGCTGCCATTCATGATTGAAGTGAACATGGACGGGTAAGTGTCTGCAGCGAACTTTTGCAAACATCACATTTGCCGGAAGCAGAGCATCGCACGTTCATTTCGCCGACGGAAGATGTGAATACCCGGAAAGATTGTTCTTCTAACGGCCGGTTTCTTGCCGTAACGCATTCCCTATGACTTTCATCGCCGCGTCGTAAGAGTGCAATTTGCCAGTGACGACAAAACCTGGCTGGCCGCAACGTTTCATCGCTTTTTTCAAGTGTATAAGGGCCGTAACACGATCCCGGCGCTTCGTGACATAGCTTTCCAGCAGCTCGCCTTCATGGTCGGATGCACGCACAGGTAGTATTGATTGCCGTTAATTTTTGACAATAAATTTTGTTAGATGCCGCTAGGCTCAGGACTCATAACCAGAAAATTACGGTTGCGGCGAGAGCGATGGCCGAAAGGAACACCTTGGGGCATCTGTCATAGCGGGTTGCCACGCGCCTCCAATCTTTCAAGCGGCCAAACATGATCTCGATACGATTGCGGCGTTTGTATCGGCTTTTGTCATATTTGACGGCCTTGCCGCGTGACTTTCGTCCGGGGATGCAAGGCGTTATTCCCATATCTACAAGGGCTTCACGGAACCAATCCGCATCATAGCCACGATCCCCAAGCAGCCAGTCGGCTGCTGGCAGGCTACTGACAAGAGCTCTCGCCCCAGTGTAGTCGCTTACTTGACCGGCGGTCATGAAGAACCGAATGGGCCGCCCAACCGTGTCAGCCACTGCATGCAACTTTGTGTTCATGCCGCCTTTGGTACGCCCGATCAGGCGTCCGCGCCCCCCTTTTTGACCGACAAGCTGGAAGCTGTCCGGTGGGCCTTGAGGCAAGTCGCATCGATTGAAATCGTTTTATGGTCAGGGGCTTCAGCGGCAAGGCCCTCCATAATTCGGGCAAACACACCCATATCGCTCCACCGCTTCCAACGATTACAAAGCGTCTTAGGTGGGCCATACTCCTTTGGTGCGTCGAACCAACGTAAACCGTTGCGATTAATAAAGATAATACCACTCAATACCCGCCTATCATCGACGCGTGGCGCACCGTGGCTCTTCGGAAAACAGGGCCGAAGCCGTTCCATTTGATCTTCGTTCAGCCAGTAAAGATTGCTCATATAACCCCCGCAGTTTGGGAGCTTGAATCACGCCGAACCGACAACCTCAATCAGATTAATAGGTCCTGAGCCTAAAACCAGTCCCGAGATCATCCGCCTTGCGGTGATGCTGTACATCCGTTTCCCGCTCTCGCTTCGGAATGTCGAAGATCTGTTGCACGAGCGAGGCGTCGACGTGAGCCACGAAACTGTCCGATACTGGTGGAACAGGTTCGGCCGGATGTTTGCATCAGAGATCCGAAGAAAGCGGGTGCAGCAACTGCGTGCATTCTCGAAATGGAAGTGGCACGTAGACGAGGTTTTTGTGAAGGTGAATGGCAAGAGACGTTATCTGTGGCGAGCCGTAGATCACGAAGGTGAAGTGCTTGAAGCCGTCGTTACTAAACGCCGAAACAAAGCTGCGGCATTGAAATTTCTCAAGAAATTGATGAAGCGCCATGGCTGTGCCGAAGAAATCGTTACCGACCGTTTTGCGTCTTACAAAGCAGCGCTAAGAGAATTGGGTGCGCTCGAAAAGCAAAAGACGGGCAGGTGGCTCAACAACCACGTTGAGAATTCACACCTCCCATTTCGACAAAGAGAACGAGCCATGCAACGTTTCCGGCGCATGCGAAGTTTGCAGAAATCCGCCGCCGTCCATTCCTCTGTCTACAACCATTCCAACCAGGAAAGATCGCTCTCCAGCCGAGATACCTTCAAGCTGATACGCACCGCCGCTCTTGCCGAGTGGCGCGAATTTGGCGCGGAATAAAGGGCAACGTCACTGGCCTAACAGAGACGAGTTCGAATTCGTCTGACAGCACCGCGCCAGCTTTGTTCCGTAAAAGTGCACGCATTTGCCGGCAAACTGAGACTGGTTCGAATTCGTCTGACCGAACCTGGAAAACGTCGCCACGGATCGCTTCGCGTCATATCGGGCGGCTCACAGAGAGCTTGGTGGCAAGGAAAACAAATGACGGTCAGGTGGCTCAATAACTGCGTCGAGAACTCGCACTTACCGATTCGACGAAGAGAACGCGCGATGCAGCGTTTCAGGCGCATGCGAAGTTCGCAGCCGTCCGTTCCTCCGTCTACAACCACTTCAACCAGAAAAGATCGCTCGCCAGCCCAGAGGCCTTAAAGCTTACGCGCGCCGCCGCCCTCGCAGAGTGGCACGAACTTGGTGCGGCATAAAGGGCAGCTCTACCGGCCTAGCTGAGACTGGTTCGAATTTGTCTAACAGCACCCAAAAAATCAATGGAATGGCTCATTCCATCTGCTGAATTTTTGGTCACCTTCTGCAGGCATTGGACAGGCCTCGTTTGGCATTGCCGTCTTCTTCATGAAAAGACAGCCACAAGCCATACAAACTCTGGGATCATCTTGTGCAACAACCAGCGCCAATCGATAGGCAAGAGTTTCCGGTGCCTCCTTTAACTGATCACAGCCTAAGCAAGCATTCCGTCGCCGCTTCAATTTATCAGAATCAACCTCTTTAAATCCTTGCTCGCTCCATTGAATATAAGCATTCGCTGACTTCAGAGCTAACTTCGCAATTGAGCTTGCACTCCGCGTGTCGTTCTGCCCATCCCTTTTCATAGGTACAGAGAATTCAGTGTTCATTGGATCATTTAACATCCGGTCGCGCCACTCAATTTGATTTCGCACACCAATAAGAGTTTTTGCAAAAGTCTGGTCTGCCAAAAAGCGCGCTGCGACTTCCTGAGTAACGGGTTCAGGCAAATTAATAGCACGACCTAACGCCTCTCGAACTGCACCGAATCTCTTTTGCTCAAGAACCTCTTTCACTATCGCAGAAACACTACTTAAAGATGAATTTTTCATTCTTACTCCCTATTTAGTAGATGGCTCAAAAGGGGGGCATAGACGGAGTCTATTTAAATCAGGTCACTTCTGCAGCAAGAATAAAGAGAATTTTTTTCCCTATTTTAATCAATATTTTAAATGCAAAAAAAGACCAACTCTCCCTGCATTAACTGTCGCCTAATTTCTGATCAAGACCAACTGTCGAGTCAAGCCGAACCAAAATTGTCGACATATCACTTTGACATTGCTAACGTCGTTAGGTGTTATATATAAATTTTATTCTGTAGTTAGTATGGTGACACTTTATGAGTATCAGTGGGGATGTACCTAACACTCGCATAGCGGCGGCAGTTTTTTCTCGAAGTGCAAAAGATCACTAGATCAAGGAAACACGTTTGGAAGGCAGGTGTATTTGATGCGCCTTTTGGAGAGGCAAAATCCGGTAATAATTGTCGCTCAAACTAATTCAGCCAGCCAATCGCTTTGTGGTTACAATGCCTTCCATATCAAGAGAAATTCCGACTTCTAAATTGGTCGGAAACGTTGGCGATATTCGGCGACTTATGGGCCCTTTTCCGGTACTCCCGCGGACTAATTTTTCCTAAAGTCGAATAAGCCAAAATCCTGCAATTGGCACCTATCTCGCGCAGCCAAAATAATAGATTTCCGCCGAGAACATTTTGCGGCGTTACTCATGGAGAAGTTTTTTCGAACTTTCTCCTTCCATAAAACACTAAAGAAACTCACTGAATTGGGGGCTATCAATGCGTTCTTTTGAGACCAACGGCACCGCACTGGATATTCAGAATCTGACTCTTTCAGGAGATTTTTCTATCGAAGCCTGGGTGTTTATGCCCACGGGATCTGGAATAAACAACGCAGACGGCATCGTCGCCAACCCGGGGCAGGACATAAATTTCTTTGCTGGCCAAGTACGTGTTTTTGATGGTGGTGATATTGTAGTCGCCAACTCTGCAACGAACGAAGGGGTCTGGACACATTACGCTATTACGCGCGAAGCAGGTCAGACCAGAATCTACGTTAACGGTGTGTTGGATGCCACCTCTGGCACGGATTGGACCAACGACTTTACAATTGAAACTCTGGCCGAAGGTTCTGCCGCTGGAGGACTTGAAGGACAACTGGACGAAGTCCGCATATGGGACGTAGCGCGCACCGAAAGCGAAATTGCGGACAATTACAACAAGACGGTGGATCCCAGCAGTGCAAGCCTGCTGCGTTATTACGACTTCGAGGGTGTGAACCAGTTTATCGTGGACCGTACGGGCAAGGCCGAAACTGAAGAGGTACTACCTGCCCCATTGGGAACAAACCTGGTGAGTTCTGGCGCACCCATCACCGTCGTGCCGATAGCAATCGCTATTGAAAACTCAAGTTTCGAAGCTACCGCATTGGCAGACGGAAGCGCGGCCAATGCGATCACTAGCTGGACCCTTAGCGGCGGTGCAATGGGGACGTGGAACCCCACAACAACCTTTTTCCCGGATGAAGCCCCCGACGGTGAAAACGTCGCTTTCATCGACAACGGTGGAACGATTTCACAGGTGCTGACAGACACCTTTGAGACGGGACGCAGTTATCAGCTTACGGTCAGTGCCGGCAACGAATCCAGCGCAGGCACGAGCAATGGTTGGGAAATCCGCTTATACGCCGGAACCCAGCTTTTGGGCAGCGTGGACGCCACCAGCGTCACCCCGGCGGACGGCACTTTTGGAGACGCTGTTCTAACGCTTGATGGCTCCGATCTGGCGGCGTTTTCAGCCAATTACGGTCAAGCGTTGACTGTGGAGATCTTCGACGCTGTTGTTGACCCTGAAAACAATGCTCAGTTCGACGACGTCCGTCTGAACTATGTGCAGGCTGATACATACCCGGTCAACACTCCGCCGAGCGATCGCGCACTCTCAACCAGCTCCACTGCCGTTGACATCCCTGACGTTACCCTCAGCGGTGATTTCACGGTTGAAGCCTGGATATATCTTGCGCCGGGCCAAGTCATTTCGAATGACGACGGGCTGGTAGCTGGTCCGAATAACGACATGAATTTTTTCGCGCAGCAATTCCGTGTCTTTGACAGCACTGCGGGCAACGACATCGTGGTTGCGAATACAGCTGCGACGGCCGGGACATGGACGCATTACGCCGTTACCCGCGAAGAGGGCGTTACCAAAATCTTCGTCAACGGAGTGCTGGATGCGACTGCGGCCAACCCCTACACTAACGATTTTATTATTGAGCAACTGGCAAAGTCGAACACGGACGCACTCAACGGGCAACTTGACGAAGTGCGCATCTGGGACGTCGCGCGCAGCGAAACCGATGTTCTGGCGTCCTACAACAAAACCGTAGACCCCTCCTCGACCGGTCTTCTCCGCTATTACGGCTTTGATGGCACAGGAACCGACTTGGTCGATCTGACCGGAACCACTCCTGATCAGGCATTGCCCGCAGGAGTGTCATTCGTAAACTCAGGTGCCCCGCTTGTGGACAACAATGCTCCGGTGTTTACCAGCGATACCAGCGTTTCGGTAACCGAAGGCAATACAGATACGACCTATGCGGCTGCGGCCACTGATGCTGACGGCCCACAGCCGGTCAGCTACTCAATCGAGGGTGGTACGGACGCGGCATTGTTCGCCATAGACGCCACCACCGGTGCCCTGAGTTTTGCCTCTGCACCAGACTTCGATGCTCCGGGTGATGCGAATGGTGACAACACGTACGAAGTGATCATCGGAGCTTCGGATGGAGCAAACACAACTGAACAGTCTGTAACAGTAACCGTCACAGACACAGGTGCCCCAAGAGCGGTCACCATTGAGAACGCAAGTTTCGAAGCTAATGTTCTGGCCGATTTCGCTGCAGTGACCGCAATAGATGGCTGGACGCTTAGCGGTCCAAGCATGGGAACGTGGAATCCGCGCGCCGATTTCTTTACTGACGAAGCCCCCGACGGTGAAAACGTGGCCTACATTGATGAAGGTGGCGCCATCTCTCAGACTCTGAGTGAGACGTTCGAGGCAGGGCGCAGTTATCAACTCTCGGTTAAGGTCGGAAACCAATCCAGCGCCGGTGACAACGTTGGCTGGGAAATCCGCCTGTACGCTGGCACCCAGCTGCTTGGCAGTGTGGACGACAGCAGTATCAGTCCGTCCGACGGTACGTTCGAAGACGCTGTACTGACACTGAATGCCACCGATCTGGCTGCATTCTCAGCCAATCACGGCGAAGCGCTGGCCATCGAAATCTTTGATGCGGTTGTCGAGCCGGAAAACAATGCACAGTTTGATGATGTGCGCCTGAACGTTGTTGATGCCGATACTTATCCAACCGGAGGCGGTGGCACACCCTTTATTATCAATGTAGCGATCGCCAATGCAGGTTTCGAAGCCCAAACGCTTGCTGACTTCGCAGCGGCGCAAACTATCGATGGTTGGGATCTGAGCGGCTCAGGAATGGGTGTATGGAACCCACGGGCTGACTTTTATTCAGACGAAGCGCCCGAGGGTCAGAACGTCGCTTACATCGACGATGGCGGAACAATTTCTCAAACCCTGACCGAGACTTTCGAAGCGGGCCGCAGCTACCAATTGGCTGTTCGGGTAGGTGACGAAGCCAACGCAGGTGAAAATCTGGGTTGGGAAATTCGCCTTTATGCCGGAAACCAGTTGCTGGGCATCGCGGGCAACGCAGATTTCAACCCCTCGGATGATAGCTTTGTTGACGTCACAGTTGCTCTGGATGCGACTGATCTTGCCGCCTTCAGCGCGAACTACGGCGAAGCATTGAGGATTGAACTGTTCGATGCAGTTGTAGCGGATGAAAACAACGCACAGTTTGACGATGTGCGCCTGACCTATGTCGAGGCGGACACCTACCCCGACGGCGGTGGCGGCAACCCCGGCACAGGTACTGAACGCGCTTTGCTGACGGCAGGGGTTCCGATCGATGTACCTGACCTGACGCTGACCGGAGATTTCACAATTCAGGCGTGGAATTATAATACGCCAGGTACAGAAATCTCGAATGCGGACGGTCTGGTCGTAGGGCCGAACAATGACATGAACTTCTTTCAAGGGCAGTTCAGACTCTTCGACAGTACAGCGACTGAAAATGACATCGTCGTTTCCAATCAGGTTGAATCGCCGGGTCAGTGGACCCACTATTCTGTAACGCGTGAGGATGGTGTCACCAGAATCTATGTAGACGGCCAGTTGAACGCGACCTCTACAACCAACTGGACCAACGACTTCACGATCGACAAAATCGCAGGTTCGGTATTCGGTGAATCGAACGGAACCGGATTGACCGGTCAGCTTGATGAGCTGCAAATATGGGATGTGGCCCGCACACAGACACAGATCGCCGACGATATGGACGGCGGCGCTGATCCCGCGAGCGCGAACCTGTTGCGGTACTACAATTTTAACGGCGATACGAACGAGGTTTCCGACGAAACGGACAACAGTGCTAGCGTGCCGCTGCCATCCGGGACCAACTATGTTACTTCGACCGCCCCGATTGACGGAGCCGGAGGCGGCACCGGAGCAGGCGAGTTCATCGACTCTCAGGTGGTCAGCGGACTTTTCCTGCCGACCGATCTGGCCTTCCTGCCTGATGGCCGGATGCTCGTAATTGAAAAAGGCGGTCTCGTTAAAATTGTTGATGACCCCACACAGCCCGGCGGGACAATCGAGACCTATCTCGACCTGACAGGTCAGACGCTCAACAATGAAGAACGTGGGCTATTGGCTGTCGAAGTCGATCCCGAGTTCGAGACGAACGGCTACGTGTATTTCTACTACACAATGCTTGAGGACGGTGAAGGCAAAACTACTGTCTCGCGGTTCCAGCAAATTGAAAACGGTGGCGGAGCAAGCAGCCGCGGCGACCTGTCCACTGAAACCGTTATGTGGCAAGAGAACGACGTTACCAGTTCCTGCTGCCACCAAGGCGGAGGGTTGTCATTCGGTTATGAACCAATTGACGAAAACGACCCAAGCCCCTGGAAGATGTATATTGTCACCAGCGATGAGTTCACACCTGCGAATTCTCAGGATCTGACGCATCCGGACGGCAAGGTACATCGGGTCAACAAAACCGATGGCTCAATCCCAACGGACAACCCATATTACGATCCGATTGCGGCCGCGGCTTATACGCCGGAAATCGATGTAAGCTCGGCCATTTCAACGACCGCTGAGAACCTGGCAATCGACTCGGAGGGCGTAATGACCACGATTCATTCGCATGGTCTGCGCAACGGCTGGCGCAGCAGCTACGATCAGGAGTCCAGTACCCTGTTCATCGGTGAGGTCGGCGGCAACAACAACAATACTTCGGATGAGGATATCCACATCGCTGTGGCCGGTGCCGATTACGCCTGGGGTCCGAATGATTATGCCGGTTTCGACGGCGAAGGATTCTTGCCCGACTCGAATGATCCGGGTAACCCAATCCATTCTTACCCGCATCTGAATGGCCCCGGTCAGGGTGACAGCACACAAAATGGTGGTGCGTCTGTTACTGGCGGCGTCGTCTATCGCGGTGACGAGTTCCCGGACGAATACGTTGGCGCTTATTTCTATGGCGACTGGGTCCGGAACTGGATCCGCTACCTGGAAATCGACTATTCCGGTGAACGACCGGTTCTGGTCGAAGATCATTTCTTCAAGAACGCCACTGGCCAGGTACTTGCCTTCGAGGAAGGCACGGACGGAGCGTTGTACTATATCACTACTTTCCAGACCGGGAACGTGTTCACATTCGAAGGCACCGTCAATCGCATCAGTTTTGAAGGCGGCAACGGCGCGCCGGAAGGAACCGGGATCGTTCTGGATCCCGGCGAGGACAGTAGCCCAACGGCTCCGTATGAGGTGACGTTCGAAGCCGACGTCACCGATCCGGATGGTGATGCCCTTTCCTACCTGTGGTCCTTCGGTGACGGGGATGATCTTGACGGCGATGGCATCGGCGATACCGCGATTTCGACCGAACAGGATCCGACCTACACGTACAACGAATTGGGTCAGTATGTCGTCGAACTGGTCGTAACTGACGCGCAAGGGGCGGCAACCGTATTTGACGCGCGGGTTATTACGGTCGGTAACGCGCCTACACCCGAGATTCAGTCGCCACTTGATGGCGGTACCTACCGCGCGGGTCAGACTATAACCTTGGAAGGTCTGGCAAATGACATCGAAGACGGTTTGATCGACAGCAATGATCAACTTATCTGGTCCACGACCTATCAGCTTGGTGACATCCAGCGGCCCGGACCAATTGACGGGACAGCAGATCAGGTTGGCGGGGTCAGCTTTGTTACGCCGGACTCGGGTAACCTTGAAAGCTTCCTGAACGGGATCACCGTATTCCTGACAGCGACCGACAGCGATGGCCTTTCTAAGACCACGCAGTTAAGCCTTACTCCTGAAACCACCGAACTTTCCTTTGACGCGCCGGTTCAAAATTACACTTTCTTATTCGACACGCGTCCGGAAGTGGGCGATTTCACTTTCGACTCGATTGTAAACTTCAATCACACAGTTGAAGCGCAAGAGACTTACACTTCGGGTGGGTTTGAATTCACGTTCATTGGATGGGAGGACGGTGAGACCAGCCGCAACCGCTCAATTACCACACCAGAGGCAGGACAGAGCTTCCGACCGCTGTACGAAGTGACAGGTTCGGTCGGTCAGGCATTGGCCCTGAACGGAACAGAGCATGTAGACATTCCGCAGCTCGTTCTCGGCGAAAGCGGTTCGGACTTCACCATTGAAACATGGGTCAAGTTCACAGACCCGACCATCAACAATATCGACGGTCTGGCGGGTTCCGGAAGTTTCGGCCAACCTGGTGCAAACGATATCAACTTCTTCAATGGTCAGATCCGCATTTATTCGAACGACTGGGACGGCGGCAATGACCCGGTTGTTGCTAATACTTCAAGCCAACCGGATGTATGGACACACTATGCTATCGTCCGTGAAGGCAGTGAACTGAAGATCTATATTGACGGTGTTCTGGACCAGACGGTTGCGACTACCTGGACTGGCCCGTTCACAATCGACCACATTGGCGGCACGGTTCAAGCCGGCGGCTTGCAAGGCGAAATGGACGAATGGCGCGCCTGGAGTGTGGCGCGGACAGAAGAGGAAATTCTGGCTAACAAAGATGACCCGTTGTCCGGACCGCAAACCGGTCTTGAACGTTACTATGCATTCGATGGAGATCTTAGCGATTCCACGGGCAATTCGCCCCCAGCCACTCTTCCTGCCGCCGGCTCTCTGGTAACTTCTACTGCACCGATTGGCTCCGGGATAGACCCGGATGAAACCAACCTGTCGATAATCGACGCAGACGTCGACGAAGGCGACAATGGCACAACCGAGCTGGTGTTTACAGTTCTACGTCAGGGTGATCTGAGTGGTGAAAGTACGGCGCGGTACGACACTGGCGACGCGACAGCAATTGCTGGCTCTGACTATCAGGCCTCAACTGGTACGGTAAACTTTGCCGCAGGTGAAACACAAAAAGAAATCCGGATCACGGTCTCATCCGATACGGTTTTCGAGCCAAACGAAACGTTGTCAATCACCATGTCAAACCCGACTGGCGCGGTTCTAAACCGGGCGATTGCAACCGGAACAATCCTGAATGATGACGCCAACCCTGGCAACACAAGTGTTGTTTACGAATTGGATAACGGTGAAGACGGGTTCAACGGTGACTTCGACGGCAGTTCGAGCGCTCCGCAGATCATTGGAGCAACACCGCTTGGGTCTCTCACCAACGGTGGCCTCGAAGTAGCGGCTACTTTCGATGATCTCGATGGCAATCAGGGGATCGTGTCGGCAGACGCAACGTTCTTTGGAACAGGCGGGCACATCAATTTGCGCTCGCTTGGAGATGACTTGGAACTCCGTGCGCAGAATGGATCTGGTACCACCGGGGAAAGTTACACTGTTCTCGCCGAGGATATCCTAACTGCTGGTCAACCAACGCATATTCTGGTGTCTTTCGGTGATGATGGCCTGACACTATATGTTAACGGCGTCGATGTAGGCAGCAATCCCAGTACAGTTTCGCCCTCGGGGAATACTGAACAGCTTGTACTCGGCGGCAACAATTTTGCCAGTACTCCCGGTGATATCGATAAGCTAAGAGAGCCCTTTAACGGTACCATCGAACGTTTTGCTCTCTACGACGGACAACCAGATGATGCCGATGCTCAGGCCCTCTCTGATGCAGCGCTCAACCCGATTGTCACAGTCGCTAATGACGACCTTGCAACCACAAACGAGGATACACCGGTCAGTGTCGACGTTGTAGCAAACGAAACTGCTGAAAATGCCGGTGCAATCACATTGGTATCGGCAAGCGACGGAGCAAACGGAACAACGTCCATTGTGGACGGAGAGGTCGTCTACACGCCAAATGCTGACTTCAATGGAACGGACAGCTTCATTTATGTGATTTCAACTTCGGAAGGTGGAGAAGCAACCGCGACGGTAGACATCAACATTGATCCTGTGAACGACGATCCTGTCGCGGTCGACAATGGCGCAACTGTCATTTCAACAGCTGCAGAAACGCCGATTGATGTCCTGACCAACGACAGTGACGTGGATGGCGACAGCCTTATCGTCACCGGTGTTACCAATAGCACCAATGGTGGCATCGTGACGCTAGTGGACGGAACGGTTATCTATAACCCGAACGGATTGGGCGTGGGCGCCACCGATACGTTCCAGTACACAATCGACGATCAAAGCGGTGGCGTACCACAGATGGCAACTGTCACGGTAACGGTTCTCGCCGAACCGAATACTGATCCGGTTGCGATCGCAGACGATGTCTCGACCTCCGAGGACACCCCGCTGCTCTTCCAGCCTGGCGCAAACGACACAGATGCCAACGGAGACCCTGTGGTTGGCTCGTCGATCTTCTCGCAACCGACCAATGGTACTGCGGTTGTGGAGGCAGACGGCACCGTTACCTACACGCCAAACGTGAATTTCAATGGCACCGACAATTTCGAGGTAACGGTCACAGATGGTCTCGGCGGGTTTGACACCGCAGTTGTGAATGTAACGGTCAATCCCGAAAACGATCCTCCGCAAGTTAATTACGATGCGGCGACCACGTCCGAGGGTAACGCAATAGCCATAAACGTTCTGGCCAACGATGGTGACGTGGATGGCGACTTGTTGGTAGTCCAGTCCGTCGGTAGTGCAAGCAACGGCACTGTTGTGGATAATGGAAACGGTACGGTCACCTATACACCGAACATCGGCTTTGCCGGCCAAGATACGTTCGAGTACACTGTGTTCGACGGTATTTCGACGTCCACAGCAGAGGTCACAGTCACTGTGAACTCGTTCCCTGTACCCATTGTGGACGAACCAGCTCAGGTATTCTTCGATGGCACCAACGGGTCTGTCATCGAACTGCCCCATGATCCGATCTATACGTTGAGTGAGGGAACGATTTCGTTCGCTCTAAACGCAACTGATACGAATGGTGCTCAGGGCTTGTTCGCCAAAGATGCTTCGGGTTTCGCGGGAGGTGGCAACCACTTCGCCGTTTACCTCAACGGTCCAGAGCTGAATATCCGTTATCAGGACGAAGGATCGTCGGAAACGCTTACCATTCCAGGGATCGAGGCCGGTCAAACTTATGATCTGGCAATGACCTTCGGGCCTGGCGGTTGTCGTGTGTATCTAAACGGTGCGCTTGTAGCGAGCGCAGCGTTGGTTATGGACTGGACTAACAATTTAGAGTTCATCCAATGGGGCGGTCGTGGTTGGGCCAGTGATAGCGGGGCGGCAGGTTTTGACGCTCCGTTCGAGGGCAACATTGCGGACCGCAAGGTGTTTAACGTGGCCCTGAACGACGAACAGGTCGGCGAACTGTACAATTCGGGTTCGGGCAACAACGCGCCCTTAGCCGTGGACGATGTCCTAGTCGTGGACGAGGACGGTTCAGCTATTATCGCGCCAGGCATCAATGATACGGACTTGGATGGCGACACGGTCACAGCGACCGGAATTGCCAGTGGTGCCGCGAATGGTCTGGCCGAGGTCAACCCGGATGGGACGGTGACTTACACACCAAATCTGGATTTCTTTGGTGAGGACAGCTTCGACATCGTTTTGTCGGACGGCAATGGCGGGACAGCGCAGTCTTCGGTCGATGTTACAGTGAACCCTGTGGATGACGATCCGGTCGCATCTGACGACGATGCGGCAACGCAGCAAAACGAAGCCGTGGTCATCGCGGTTCAGGACAACGACGCCGATGTTGATGGAGACACCCTGACGATAACGCTGGATCCCACCAGTGAACCTTCAAATGGTGTGACATCAGTGAACGCAGATGGGACTATTACGTATACTCCTAATGCCGGCTTTATTGGGTTGGATAGCTTTGACTATGTCCTGTCCGACGGCGATGGAGCAACTTCGACCGCAACAGTAACGGTAAATGTTACCGAAGAAGCGCCCGACCCATTGCCGTTCTTCGAGCGTCCCGGCGTAGCAAACTTCGACGGCTCGACAGGGGCAGTTGAAAACATCGCACATGGCCCGGAATTTGAGGTTCCAGAGGGGACTATTGCGTTCTCGTTCAAAGACAGTAATCCAAATATGCGCCAGGGATTGGTGGTTAAAGATGCATCCGGATTTGAAGGGGGCGGAAACCATCTTGCAGTCTACGTCAATGGAGGCGACCTGATTGCCCGTTTCCAAGACGGCGCCAACAGCGAACAGTTCATCTTTAACGACCTTGTGGCCGACCAGGAATACGAGGTGGCATTGGTATTCGGTAACGGTGTTGAACTTTGGGTTGACGGTGCCCTGATCGACTCGAACCCTGACTTCACGACAGACTGGACGCTAAACCAAGAGGTCATGCAAATTGGTGGCCTCGGTTGGGCAAGCGCAACTGGAGACGATGCTTTTAGAAACCCGTTCTCTGGTGAAATTGCTGACGTCGAAATCTACAGCGAACGCTTGGATGAAGACCGCATATTCAGTCTGTCAAACCAATCTTCTTTCGATTTGGTTTTATGATTTTCGACCTTTGATAGGCTGGATAGAGTGAAGCGAAACTAAGGGAGAACATAGTTTCGCTTCATATTCAGATGGAATGTTCGTCGTTCGGACCAATGGAGCAGAAACGGTCTTGTCAGAGGAAACCGGCTTGAGGCGGGTAGGGTGGTTCCGTAGCTTCGTGGGATGACAAAACCCAATCCAATTCGCTACCTCAAAACCAGCCCAGAGGTCATTCGCCTAGCGGGTATGATGTATGTTCGGTTCCCACTGTCGCTGCGGAGCGTGGAAGAGGTCATGTCAGAGGAACTTGGCTTGAGCGGGACAGGGTGGTTGCGTAGTCATTGAGAATGACCAAACCTTCCTCTTTCAAGTATTTCAAAAACAGTCCCGAGATCATCCGCCTTGCGGTGATGTTGTACAGCCGTTTCCCTCTTTCACTTCGGAATGTCGAAGATCTGCTGCACGAACGCGGGATCGCCGTGAGCCACGAAACTATCCGATACTGGTGGAACAGGTTTGGCCCGATGTTTGCTGCTGAGATCAGACGGAAGCGTATTCAGCAGTTGCGCGCGTTCTCCAAATGGAAATGGCACGTGGACGAGGTTTTTGAGCCTCCCCATTTGAATGGGCCCACCGTTAAGATTAGGAAACGGAGGACCAAGAATGGCAAACAAGCGACCGAAGCCGGAAGAAATTGTCTCGAAGTTGCGGCAGGTTGAAGTTCTGATGGGGCAAGGGATGCCGCGTCTGGATGCGATCAGACAGATCGGCGTTGTGGAGCAAACCTATTACCGCTGGCGCAAGCAATATGGCGGAATGGGTGTAGACCAATTGAAGGAACTTAGGCGGCTTCAGAAGGAAAATGAGCGGCTCAGGCGTGCGGTATCAGACCTGACGCTCGACAAGCTTATCCTGACGGAAGCATCGAAGGGAAACTTCTAAGCCCCTCTCGTCGCCGTGCTTGCGTCGCTCATGTTCGCAGCCAGTTCAAAGTTTCCGAGCGCCGTGCATGCCGCGTACTGGGACAGCACCGATCCACGCAAAGGCGTATTCCACGGGGCCGACCCGATGAAGAACAGCTGGTGGCCGACATGATCGAGCTTGCCAGGCAGTATGGTCGGTATGGGTATCGCCGGGTTGCGGTGTTGCTGAGAGAGGCTGGATGGTCTGTCAGTGATGGGCGCATTGAACGGCTTTGGCGACGAGAGGGGCTGAAGGTGCCTGCAAAACAGCCCAAGAAGGGACGGCTTTGGCTAAACGATGGTTCATGTGTTCGACTCAGGCCGGAACATAGCAATCATGTCTGGAGCTATGACTTCGTGCATTGTCGCACCGATGATGGGAAACCTTTCCGGACGTTGAACATCATCGACGAGTTCAGCCGGGAGTGCTTGGCAATCAGGGTAAAGCGAAAACTAAACTCGGCGGATGTGATCGATGCTCTGACGGATTTGTTCATTCTGCGCGGCACACCGTCCTACATCCGTTCAGATAACGGTCCTGAGTTCGTTGCTCTGGCGGTTCGCGACTGGATTGCAGCTGTCGGAGCCAAAACGGCATACATCGAACCAGGCTCGCCTTGGGAGAACGGATTTTGTGAAAGCTTCAACGGTCGCATGAGGGACGAGCTGTTGAACGGGGAAATCTTCTACTCGCTCAGAGAAGCGCAGATCATCATCGAAGAATGGAGGA
>NZ_CYPU01000032.1 GCF_001458195.1 Ruegeria atlantica
ACGACAAGGACAAGGAACTGAAGGCCATGATGGGTGCCGAGTTCTCATCCGCGTTTCTGAAAATGAAACATCAGGAATGGAACTCTTTCGTCTCTCACTTCTCACGCTGGGAAAAAGACAACACTTTGGACATCTAATCCGGATTGCAAGGTGGCAATTCTGGGCCGCGGCAAAAGCTGCGGCCCCATTTTTTGAGGCCCCAAGTGGCTCGCTAGGAGCGTTCTCAAGTTTCAGCATACGCAAGGCGAGTCTCGACGCAGTTTGTGACCACATCGCCAAGCATCAAGACGACACGAAAATCGTATACTTTTACAAAGGGCTATCTATTCCGCAACTGGGTCTGGTGCAAACTTTTGACCTTTTGCAAGTGATGGTGTGGAGCTGAGCAGCCCTATCTGACGGGTCCAACGTGATTGTTAGTGCATGATCGGCCTGTGTTCCATCGGGATGATGGTTTCTGGTGCCGGAGAGCGATAACCCAGTGCACTGTGTGGTCGTTTGGTGTTGTAGTGCTTCCTCCATTCTTCGATGATGATCTGCGCTTCTCTGAGCGAGTAGAAGATTTCCCCGTTCAACAGCTCGTCCCTCATGCGACCGTTGAAGCTTTCACAAAATCCGTTCTCCCAAGGCGAGCCTGGTTCGATGTATG
>NZ_CYPU01000033.1 GCF_001458195.1 Ruegeria atlantica
GCCTAAGTTCCTTCAATTGGTCTACACCCATTCCGCCATATTGCTTGCGCCAGCGGTAATAGGTTTGCTCCACAACGCCGATCTGTCTGATCGCATCCAGACGCGGCATCCCTTGCCCCATCAGAACTTCAACCTGCCGCAACTTCGAGACAATTTCTTCCGGCTTCGGTCGCTTGTTTGCCATTCTTGGTCCTCCGTTTCCTAATCTTAACGGTGGGCCCATTCAAATGGGGAGGCTCAGCAGACGTTGGATTGCCGCGGCTCCGATGGCAACTTCCAGCCCCCAGCAGACATTCGCAACTGGACTTTGCAAATACCAATAAGCGGACAGGGCGGCCCTTTAAAACCTAAGCAATAGACCAGCGTGGAGTTTTTGTGTGCTATTCCTTGAACGGTAGGCTCGTATAAGCCCCTACCTCATCGTTTCCAGAGCGCTCGTTGAAAGCTTCGATCATGTCGTTTGTGGCTTCAGCGGCTCCAAGGTCCATACTCTCTAGATCGAATTCAGAAAACGGGAATTCCGCTGCCGAGTCCGGTGGTTGCTTCGCCATCTGAACTGGTGCTGGGAAAGACTCTTCATTGGGTACACCTTGGCGGGTGCGGATTTCGTCTTTCGTCACGTTCCATGTCATGAAGTCAGCCGCCAAGTCCAACGGGCCACTATATGTCTCCCGGATTGCCGAATAGACGGCCAGAGCAATGTCATGATCGTTTTGGAAGTGATAGCAGACCGCCAATCGCGGCTCCGTTTCAGACATGATCTTCCCAAATGCTTGTGCGGCAGTATGCCCTTGCGATCCCACAAAAATGGCCTCTGATGGTTCAAATCCGTATTTCTCGATCATAAACTCCGGAGGAGTAAAGCACTCGTGGATGGCAAGATCCGCACCGTCCGCGTGCTCTCTCCACCAGCGCGTCGGAAGTGTGTCGGAAGAAAAGGCAAATTTGAGGTCATTCCATTCCAGTAGAAAACTTACAGCCTGTTCACCGTGAATTGCTGGTAGTGTTCTGACCTGAACTCCGTTTTCGTCAAAAATGACGTTGTTCACAGCTTTCCAATCAAATTCGTTCACTTCTAGTTTCAGTCCACGTGGATCGACGGCCGCTCCCCGAGTTGCTTCTTCCCACGCCCACATTTTCATCATGTGATCCGCCCACGCCTTGGTGCCCCATTCGGGCTTTATCCCTTCGGGTCCCCAAAGACGAACAGGCGTCAGTCGGTTATTCACAGGGCCAGTGAAATAGAACGCCGGAAAGTCGCCTGCATGATCGAGGTGCAAGTGACCCAAGAAAACCTTGTCCAGCTGGTCCAAGGGAATTCCAAGGGCCATGATCCGTTCATATGATCCTTCACCCATGTCGAAGATGAATTTTTCACCATTGCCCAACTCGACTAAAAAACACGCAGCAGCTTGTTTCAGACGTGGTTGAGGCATTCCGGTTCCACAGGCGATGACCCGCATTTCGTCAGGACCAAGGGTTTCAGTTCCAGGATAATAGACAGTTTGACTAGGGTAAGGTTCGGTTCTTGACCATTCAGAAGGACCTTGGTCTTCCGCAATCAAAATGGTGGCCGAGGCCGCAAAAATCCCAGCGCTAAGTACCACTGTTCGAAAATAAGACTCCGAATGCATCATTGATAATCTCCCCCAACAAGGAACCTAGCAAAATGATCATTTGCGCGGATACGACTCATGAAAGGATCGCAATTTTAGAATGCATCTGGCAACACCTAAGTTGAAATTGAAATTTTACGGCGGGATGGACAACCATTTGCCAATTCCTGCTGTCGGCTCAAAGTAATCATTCTTTGCTATGTGCGGATAGGCTAATGGCAGCCCAAAGCGGACCACTGGACTCAACCCCAAGGGCAAAAAAATGTACATTCTACTCACTGGAATGCCTACTAGCAGAGTGTACAAAACAATTTGCCTTCCCGATTACTTTTCAGTCGGCAATCCGCTTGTTAAAAGGTCAATTTGTAAATTGATTAATTCTCTGCGGCGCTCTTTGGATACGCCCTTGAAGGTCGTGTGCTCCCAAGTGTGATAGCCAACAAAGAGCATAGCCCGCATCTCCAAGTCATCGCCCTCAAACCCGAGTTCGGAAAATGCGCGTCTTATGAAATCGAGGCGAGCCTCTGCAACTCTTTGCACAATTTTCGCAATTTTTTCTTCCTTTTCGGCAGCATGTCGAATGGCTAAGTCGTGCCTTGCTAAGTCGAAGCGAAGAATAGCCTTTGATGCTTCTGTTAAGCGATCTTTAGGATCGAGCGAGAGAAGATTACGGTCTTGAGTTAGGTTTGCCGTAAGATCTTCAGCCCAGTATTCTAGCAGCTCATCCAGCAGTGCCTGACGATTGCCAAAGTGCCAGTAGAAACCGCTTTTTGCGACCTTTAGGCGTTTGGATAACTTCTCGATTGTTAAGTCCGCCAGACTGCCTTCCCCCATCATCTCAAGAGCAGCTTCAAGCCAGTCTTTCCTTGAGAACCCTCGCGAAACTTTTTTTAAATCTGACATAGGTCACTCTCAACCACACGGCATCGGCTAGACGATATCGTACAGTTATGCTAACTTTTTTCCACATAACTTGGTACACACAATTCTGTTGCCAATTTTGGGGGGTGAAAAATGAAGACGCAACATGCAATAATTCTCGGTGTTCTGGTTGGCGGTTTAAGTGTAGCTTTGTTGAGCGCCCTGCAACATGAAACTTCACAAAATGTCGGGATCTTCGGCACCGCCCAAGCGCAGGAAACTGGTAAGGATGAACTGGAAGTGTCACCAACAATGGTGCGTAACCGGCCACGCGATGTCTATTACCCCAACTCCGAAGATTTGGCCGCGGACGAAATGCGGGTCGTCGCCTGCGGAACGGGTATGCCGACAACGCGCGCAGCGCAGGCCGCGGCGTGCTTCCTTGTGGAGCTTGGCAACGGCGACAAATTCCTCTTTGACATCGGCTCTGGATCGGCAGAGCGGATCTCATCACTGCAAATACCCTACAATTATCTCGACAAGGTATTCATCGGACACTTGCACACGGACCATTTCGGAGCCCTACACGACCTCTTCATTGGTGGCGCACTTATGGGGCGGAACGTTCCGCTGCGTGTATGGGGCCCAAGCGGGCCGGTCGAAGAACTGGGCACGGCATATGCGATCGAGCACATGCAAAAGATGCTGACCTGGGATCTGTCGGGCCGTGCAGGACTGATTGATTTCCGCGGATTCACCATGGAGGTGAACGAGTTCGACTATAGGGGCGAGAACGAAATCGTGTACGAAGAGAACGGTGTTGTGATCCGTTCTTTTCCAGCGATCCATTCGCTCGACGGCCCAGTCAGTTACTCATTGGAGTGGAACAATCTGAAGTTCGTCTTCAGTTCAGATTCTTACCCCAACAAGTGGTTCATCGAATACGCAAAGGACGCGGACATCGCTATCCACGAGTGCTTTGTGGCGGTACCTGATCTGGTTGCAAAGATGAATTTCACTCCCGAGTCCGCCTTGCTTGTCGGTACTCAGGTTCATACTGCGCCTGAAGCTTTTGGTAAGATTATGAACGAGGTGAAACCGCGCATTGCTGTTGCCTATCACTTCTTCAACGACTTCGACACAAGCACCAACGTCTATGAGCGCATTAGGCAGACCTACGACGGACCTCTGAGCCTTGCGGACGATTTCATGGTCTGGAACGTCACGAAGGATGAGATTACGGTGCGCATGGCGGTGACAGAGGAGCGCACTTGGGCACCCCCTTCGGCCGCTCCTGCTGAACTCCCCAATGACGAGGACCGCGTCGCGTATTCTGAAAAATCCGGCGTGCCTATCGAGGCAATGAGATATTCCGACTTCACAAACTCTGGTTTCTGGGACGTCGACGATGTGCTTCGCCCGATCTATGAGGAAGCTTCAGAGGTACTGGGTAAAGAATTTACCTATCCGGCTGACAATTGAACATTTGTTTAGGCCGGCGCAGCGCATTTGGGTGCGCCGGTCGCTTGCGTAATGGATCGGAGCCGTAGCATGAATACCAGTTCGAAGATCATACGACACTTGTCCATGGCGATTGCAGTGGCATTCACGATTGGGCAATCCGTAAGTGCTCAATCTCTTGCTAGATCTGAGAGTGATGAAGGTGGTTGGCGGCACTCGATCACCCCTTATCTGTTCCTTCCGCTCAGCACCACGGGCACATCAACTATAGATGGAACAAGCGTCGATCTGGACCTGAGCCTGAGCGAGGTGCTGGACGTGCTGCAAGGCGCAGCTTCGGTACGTTACGAAGGCTGGAATGGCGACTTCGGGATCATCTCGGAGGTGTACTATGTTAGGCTTGGCGAAGATGGAACCCTGCCAGGCGGACGGGTAGACGTCGATGTCGATGTCCGGCAAACCTTTTTCAATGTTCAGGGAGCCTACCGATTTGCGAACGGGGTCAATGCTTCGGGTCGACGCTATGCAGCAGACGCTGCAATTGGCGTTCAGTGGAACCGGCTTAAACAAGAGATCGACCTTTCGGGCCCCGGCTCAGGTATGACGTTGGGTGGGACAGAAGAATGGTTCGAGCCGATGATCGCACTTCGCTATGTCATGGAAATCAACGACAAATGGAGTTTCGCCAGCCGTGCCGAACTGAGTGGCTTCGGCGTGAATGGCGATGACCTGCAATACCTGCTTTTGGCTGGTTTTGACTGGAAAGGCTGGGAGAACACGTCCCTGCGGTTTGGCTATCAGTTCTACGGAATTGACTATTCCACTGACCGCTCGGGCGGGGAGTTTGCCTATGATGTGGACCAGAATGGTGTCTATGCTGCCGTTGCGTTTCATTTCTAGGATAGGCGAATACAGCAAGACGTGGGTATTGGTGGGCTCGTCGCTTGTGAGCCTTGCGTTTGGCGCAAGCCAATCAATTGCGGATCTCGTGTCCCCCTACGGCGGAGAAACCGCGCCGAACTTTGTTGAGCTTTCGGTGCAGCCTGATCATGTAAGGGTTCTCCTTGAGGTCGATTTGAACGACTATCCCATATTCGTCATTCCAGATGATGGTTCGGGTACGTCACTGGCCGAGCGTACGGGTCGAAACCTTCAGATCTGGGCAGACGAAGAGGAACTGACCAGCACAACGAATACGATTGATGTGCGCCCCAGAATTTCCCGGCAAACAGCATCGAGCGCTCAGTATCGACCACGACCGCGCAGCGAAAATGTCGTCTACGTGGACATGGAGTTTCCGTTTAATGGCAAGCCTGAACGGATCACGTTCATTCCTCCGTTAAGCACAGACGGGATTCCATTGGCTTCACTTGGCGTTGTGGCCGAGCACTTGGGTGTTCCGGTGACAGACTATCGTTACCTTTCTCAAGCTGAGACAATGCTGCCAGATTGGGATGATCCGTGGTTTACAAAGTTTGAGAACCCAAATCTCACCCGCCACCACAAGTCTCCGATGATGTCGTTCCTAGCCATGGAACCGCGTGTCGTCCGGCATGAGATCATTTTGCGTTTGACAGACTTAGAAACTTGGGCGGATTTGGACTTTGAAGGCGCGGAGCGATTAACTCCAGATGATGTCGCCAGGATCAAGTCTGGCGTATCGGACTTTCTTGCGACTAGAAACCCGCTAGCCGTAGACGGCAAGCCGGTGAAACCGGAAACGGTACAGGTTTCACGTATCGAAGTTGGGGCCGAAGGCTTGCGTGTTCTTCCGGATGAAGCGGAGGCAAACCGAAAGACGATGCTATTGGGTGTTGTCCTTTCCTATCCGGTTGCGACCTTGCCGCACCGAGTTGATTTGGCATGGGAGCTTTTCCCAGATGGGCTGGATGTTATTCCGATAACCCTCTCCGATCCGGCAGGGGCGATCCCCTCACAGATTTATGCATCCGATTCAGCTGTGAGTTGGAACAATCACCTGACAACTTGGAAAAACCCAAAAACGAGCCCGGTCGTCGTTAAAGTCGCGGGTGTTACACAGGTGCCACCGATTGCGTTCGGCTTGGGTTTTCTGTGTTTGATATGCGCCTATTATTCGTTGCAGCGTACAAACGGTCAGCGTCTGATCTTGCTTGGCCTGACCGGGGCATTCGGTGCCGCTGCGATTGTCACATATTCGCTGAACAATTTGTCGACAACACCTGAGCCAGATGAGATTGCGACCCGTCAAATCGTGGGAGGGCTGTTGACCAACATCGGAACCACGATGCTTGAGACGCGAGATGATAATGCCGTAGCGGCGATGGAGCCATATGTCGAAGCACTTAATCGCGAAAAGGTTCAAGCGGAGATACATCGTGGCTTGTCAGTTACCTTGCCCTTTGGGGCCATGGCTCGTGTCGAAGCGATTTCAGACCTGAACGTCGAGAGCTTTGCGCCTGGCGAAGAAAGAAATCAGCATCAGGTTCTCGCCAATTGGACTGCCCGTGTAAGCGGCGGTCATTGGGGGCACCTACATAGGCAAACGGTTTCTTATCGCGGCTTGCTAGACGTTTCGCGGCATGGCGACCATTGGATGCTTGATGACCTGACGATTATCAGCGCCAAAACAGGAGGATAATTCTGTGTTTGTGGTTAGGTTGTTTTTTGCCACATTCTTTTTTGCAGTGATCTTTTTGACTGCTGACAGAGCAGAGGCGCATTTTAATCTAAACCAGAATGTCCGCATTCATCATGTGGCCCATTCGGAAGATGGCTTAGATGTCTATTTGCGCCTTCCGATGCCGTATTTGGTTGCGGAGCTCGTCGGTCCCGAAGGCCCGGACGGTTTGCCTGCACCGGCTCCGTACACATACAATCAGATCGAAAACAGTGTGCTGATGCACTACTTGGATCAGGTCGCATTTCACAAAAATCCAACCGGCCTGGCTCGTATTGCCGAAAAAGGCTTTGTGCTATCTATCGGCGGTCACCGACAAGCAGCAGAAATCGTTTCGATAAAACTACACCCGTTGGGGCAAGAACCTGGATTTGCCACGCTCAATGAGGCACGCGCGGCACTTACGCAAAGAGATGTGTTTCCAACAAGCGAGGAGATTTATGTTGGCGAGGTGATGGTTGACGTACATCTGCGCTTTATGACGGGAGAAGTTGGAGCATACAGTTTAAACTACACTTCTGATCCGGGGCTTGCTGGACAAGAAGAAACGGCGAACCTGATCCTCGACTACATCGGGCAGGATGTTCGGACGTTTCGCGCGCGGGGCCTGATGCATACGCCGGTTGATGTTTCCGGATCAGCGACCGCAGCCGCTTCGACCTTCTTTCTTGAAGGTATTCGGCACATTTTGGAAGGTCCCGATCATGTTCTCTTTGTACTTTGCATGATCATCGGTGCTTTGAACTTGCACAGCCTTCTCGCCCGCGTCACAGGCTTTACCTTGGGCCACACGGTAACACTGATTTTAGGATTTTTTGGCTTCGCGCCAAGCGGAGAGTGGTTCATCCCAACTGTCGAGTTGGCAATAGCACTTTCAATAATCTACGCAGCTGCGATGGCGGTTTGGCCGCCAGAAAAAGGACACGGCGACCTGAAGGCTTTTGCCATCACATCCGGCATTGGGTTGCTGCACGGGTTTGGGTTCTCCTTCATGTTGCACCAGATTCTACGTGTTGATGCTCCGAACGTTTGGCACAGCTTGCTGGCCTTCAATGTTGGAGTTGAGGCTGGGCAAGTCATCATCGTTCTATTGATCTGGCCCTTGGTGTTGTTGCTGCGCAAAAAACCAGGTCGCATCTGGGTCAGCTCTCGCGCTGTCGTTGCTGCGTCCGCAAGTCTGATCGCAATGGTTTGGGTAGTAGAACGGGCAGAGTTCTTTCTCTGATCCCGTAATGCTGCATCCGAACCTCATCTCCGAGTTTGTGTCAGCGTACCAAACGGAGTTCAATCGTCTGACTGTCGAGATATCCAAGAGCAAAACCGAACAAAAACAGGCAAAGATCACCAAGCAAATCGACAAGTTCGTTGATGCTATTGCGGAGGGTATGTTCCATCCCAGTTTGAAGGCGAAGATGGATGATCTCGAAGCCCGCAAGAAAGAGTTAGAAACCGAACTGTCCGCTTCGCCTCAGGAGCGACCCGTTCTTTTGCATCCCGGTCACGCAGATCTCTACAAAGAAAAGGTGGCCGACTTGAGCGATGCGTTGAACAACCCGTCCACGAAGACTGAAGCGACATCCATCATTCGAGGATTGTTGTCCGAGATTCGGCTGCTGCCGGTCGATGGCAAACTCTTGATTGAACTCGTTGGCGAACTGGCAGGATTGCTGGCGTTAGGGCAAACAAAAACGGCCTCGGAGCGATGTGCTTCGGGCCGTTCTGCGACGCTGGTTGCGGGAGTAGGATTTGAACCTACGACCTTCAGGTTATGAGCCTGACGAGCTACCGGGCTGCTCCATCCCGCGACAGTTTGCGTTGGTCTACCGCCTATTTGGCTAGTTGAGACCGGGTAGTGTTTTTTTCATCGTAAGAGAGAAGTTTGATTGTGGGATTTTTCTAGGTTTGGCGGTGACCTACTCTCCCGGGGCTTAAGCCCAAGTACCATTGGCGCGGCAGTGCTTAACTTC
>NZ_CYPU01000034.1 GCF_001458195.1 Ruegeria atlantica
AGCAGCAAATATCGGGCCAAACCTGTTCCACCAATATCGGACAGTTTCGTGGCTCACGTCGATGCCTCGCTCATGCAGCAGATCTTCGACATTCCGAAGCGAGAGCGGGAAACGGATGTACAGCATCACTGCAAGGCGAATGATCTCAGGGCTGGTTTTGAAATACTTGAAAGAGGTAGGATTGGTCATGGGCAAAAACTACGCAACCACCCTGCCCCACTCAAGCAAAGTTCTTCTGACAAGACCGGTGGGAGGATTGAGCGATGTTGGGAGCGAGACAGGAAGCGCAATCGTCGCTGTTCTATGAGTTCTCTTTGGATGACCACGTTCCTCAAGATCACCTGCTTCGGTCGATTGATCGCTTTGTCGATCTAAGCAGCATTCGAGCGCATCTCGCGGGTTTCTACAGCCACACCGGTCGTCCATCGGTCGATCCTGAACTTCTGATCCGCATGCTGCTGGTGGGCTACTGTTTTGGCATTCGCTCCGAGCGGCGGCTCTGCGAGGAGGTGCATCTGAACCTTGCATATCGGTGGTTTTGCCGCCTCGATCTCAGCGACAGGATCCCTGATCACTCGACGTTTTCCAAGAACCGTCACGGTCGTTTCCGCGACAGCGAGCTGCTGCGGTATCTGTTTGAGACGACCGTCGCGCGCTGCATCGCGGAAGGTCTGGTCAGCGGCCAGCGCATGGCAGTCGATGCCAGCCTGATTGAGGCAGATGCCAACAAACAGAACTCGACGCCGAAGGAAGATTGGGACGCATCTACCATCAATCCAGCCGATGCACCCCGTGCCGTGCGTGAGTATCTCGACACGCTGGACGAGGCCGCCTTCGGCGCGGCCAGCGAGGTGCAGCCAAAGTTCACTTCGCATTCTGATCCGGCCAGTCAGTGGACTGCTGCCCGCAAGGGCCCGGCGTTCTTCAGCTATTCCGACAATTACCTGATCGACACGGATCACGGCGTGATCATCGACGTCGAGGCGACCCGATCAATCAGGCAGGCTGAGGTTGGATCCACCAAAACCATGCTGGACCGCGTAAGGGACAAGTTCGGCATGGTCCCGGACTGGATGATTGCCGATACCGCCTACGGCTCCGGCCCGATGCTCGGCTGGCTCGTGGACCGAAAGATCGATCCCTACATCCCTGTGATCGACAAGGCCGGGCGCCCCGACGGCACCTGGACGCGCACAGACTTCGACTGGGATGCGGAGAATGACCAATACATCTGCCCAGAAGGACACGTGCTCAAGCAGTTCCGACGCAATTACTCTGATCCGAACCGGGGTCCGACGGGCAAAGGCACCGCGAAGTATCGTGCCCTGAAACTGACATGCCAGGCTTGCCCCTCCAAACAAAAGTGCTGCCCGAACGCCGACGCTAGATCGATCACGCGCGAAGACCACGAAGACGCCCGTCAGGTCGCCCGAGATCTGGCCAAGACTGATGAATACGCGATTGCGATGAAGCTCAGGAAAAAGGTGGAAATCCTCTTCGCTCACCTCAAACGCATTCTCGGGCTGGGACGGCTGCGATTACGTGGCCCATGTGGCGCGAATGACGAATTTCTTCTCGCCGCCACCGCCCAGAACCTCCGCAAATTGGCCAAGATCTTTCCTGCACCGCAGAAAACTCGCAAAGCCTGATCAAAAAGGCACTCGCGCGCTCTTCAGATCGCGACTTCCTGCGCCAGCAACACGTTGTTTTTCAACAGAATCGGCTCAAATCAGCTGTTCGCTGCAGGCTGCCTGAACGTCTGCTTTGCTGCCAGTGAGCAGATTTTGGGTTTATTGGTCCAGTGCCTAGGGTGGAAGTGCCAGCTTCAATTCCCTTCGGTGATGCCGCGTGACCACAGGTCAAGCACATAACGACAGAGTGAAAGTCACGAGCTAACCTTGATGGCTCTTTTTGAGCAAATCCACGCCGCCTCCGTAGCAAGTTTTCGCTACGTGAACTTGCGCAGACTATTCAACGCGAGATGTTTGGTTTATCGCGAGCGAAACCATTTTGATGGAGTTCAAAATGAAGCTTAGCGCACTTGAAATTGGCTGCATACTATTGGCTAGCGTAGTGGCCGGGACCGGTTTTGTAGCAGCAGCACGCGTACTGATTTCGGTAATCTGAAGTAGCCGCGCTGGGGCCGAGGTTTAGGTGGGTGTTATGCTAAATCCCGGGGTGCAAAACGTCACAAACCGGCGCGCATGGTGCTGGAAAGACTGAGAAAACCGCCCGGTAGAACAGCCTTGCCTGCCTCGCGTCCCGGTTTACGCCTGTGGCTTGGCCTGTCCTGCGCGCTGAGGGGCAAAAAAAGGATGCGGGTGCGCCATATACGCGCCATGGGATTTCCCGCGTTTGATGCGCTGGGCGGTAACGTGCTGAAATTATGGTGATATGTCTGGGGCAGCGCGGTTTCGTGTCTCCCCCATTTGGAGTATGCTCTCAATTGCTGAACACGCTTTCTTCGGATCTCAGCAGCAAACATTGGGCCAAACCTGTTCCACCACTATCGGATAGTTTCGTGGCTCAAGTCGATCCCGCGTTCGTGCAGCAGATCTTCGACATTCCTAAGCGAGAGCGGGAAACGGATGTACAGCATCACCGCCAAGCGGATAATCTCGGGACTGGTTTTGAAGTACTTGAAAGAGGCAGGTCTGGTCATGTACAAAAGCTACGCAACACCCCTGCCCTGCTTAAGCAAAGTTCTTCTGACAAGACCGAAATGTGGACACATTCTTGCAAAACGCGCTACTTTTGAAGTGGGTGGCACGTCTTGTTACTAGTAAATTCTAGTTTTTTAACTGGATTTGAGGGGGTTACTTAGTTCGGCGTGTCGCCTCACGAATTCCAAGTCAACTACAAAGAACCACGCATTACGGTAATTAAGTGTCAGAGCGTAGCCGCATGTTTCACAACATGGTCCTAGTTGGGACACTTACAACAGGTAACTGTGTTAAGCGGCGCGCATGATGGGGTTTAGCGATTTTTTGAGGGGGTACGAGTTCCGCGCGTCGCACCCCAAAATCGAAAAATCACAGGTGCTGTCAGACTAATTCGAACCAGTCTCAGTTTGCCGCGGAAACCGCGAACCTATCCGGAACAGAGTTGACGCCACTCGCTAAGAGCGGCGGCGCGGGTCAGCTTGAAGGTGCCTCGACTGGCTAGCGATCTTTCCTGGTTGAAGTGGTTGTAGACAGAGGAATGGACGGAGGCGAATTTCTGCAAACTTCGCATGCGCCTGAAACGCTGCATCGCGCGTTCGCGTCTTCGAAACGGCAGGTGC
>NZ_CYPU01000035.1 GCF_001458195.1 Ruegeria atlantica
AATACGTCGCCTGCCACTCGTCGCGCTTTGCAACGCAAAGCCGCGACGGGGATTTTCCTCGGTTTGGTGGTCATAGCGCAAGTGAAACACCCGGTCCCATCCCGAACCCGGAAGTTAAGCACTGCCGCGCCAATGGTACTTGGGCTTAAGCCCCGGGAGAGTAGGTCACCGCCAAACCTAGAAAAATCCCACAATCAAACTTCTCTCTTACGATGAAAAAAACACTACCCGGTCTCAACTAGCCATAAACCTTGATCTGCTTGGTCAGTGCAGTAGCTTTGGCGAGGTTAGGCGTGAATATATGGGTTTGTGTTGTTCGGCGTCGCGGTCTGGAAGCGCCAGTCTTGAACTTTTGAATTGTACCCGACGTCATTCGGTCCAACCCCAGCTTTGGCGAGGGCGTCACGGTAAAATTTGAAATTCATCAACGGCATTGCCCAAACGGCGGCGTCGACTGCCCGATGTTAGGTTATCCGTTCCGCTATGTCGGCGTTAGATAAGTCAAACTCTTCTGATACAGCAGTTGTGGAGCCAACTGCGCCCAAAGCAAATGCCGCTATGCGGTACTAAAGAGCAGAGACTGCAAACATCGTTGGTATCCTGCTCCCGCAACCAACACGGTCGAACTTTCGTCGGAATTCCTGTCGGCGGCGGTGGTTTTTTGGGCAATGGCAAAATCAAGCAGTGACGCCAAAGCGCAGAAGAGAACCACGTTGGGGTTGCCTCGCTTTTCTCCCGGAGAAACCTCGATCCGTTCGATCAACCCGGACCGTGTCCATCGCCTTGCTCCGTGCCGCATCGTCCGACAGAAGCCCCTGAAGTTCGACGACTTTCCGGCGGGATAGTTCAGCCATGTTTGGGTAGATGTCGACTTGAGCGGGCGCGTTGACATTCTTCAGATCTTTTGGGAGGTTTGTCTTTCGCGCTTCAAGAGCGCGGCGCGTAGCAGCAAGCCGGCAATGTAAGTGACGATCCGAATACCTGCTTAGTCCGGACAGCCGACCTTGCTGCCGTCTGAACCGGCACGATGTCCAACCGAAACCGTCACATGACCGGTTTGAGCCCAAAGCGTTCATCGTTTTTCAAGGTGAGCTACGATCAATTGCGTAGCTAGAATGCAATAGATTTGGCCCCAATTAGAATACCGTGCTAGCGTCTGAGAAACGCCGATAGAAAAGGGATAGACAATGTCTGCGACACTTTATGATCGTCTGGGAGGAACGGATGGTATTCGGCGAATAGTTGACACGCTGGTGGACAATCACTCCAAAAACCCAGTTGTCTCTGCTCGATTTGCAGGAAGTGATATTAAGCACCTCAAGCAAATGGCAGGAGACTTCTTTATTACTGGTTCTGGTGGACCTGAGATCTATGCAGGCAAGGATATGGTTGCCGCGCATCGGCACATGAACATCAGCGGAGACGAGTTTGTCGCAGTATTGGACGACGCCGTGAACGCGCTACAGGCAAACGACGTTGGTCAGCGGGAGCAAGAGGAAGTTTTGTACATTCTATATAGCCTCAAAGGGCAAGTCGTTGGGATTTGAGTATTGCGTGAACGGAGTGCACACGGAAAAGTGAAAACTCGGTCATTGGATTATTTTTGTGTGGAGCAGGTATCGCCCGGGTCTTGCTGAACGTCCACTGATGGTACCAATTGACAGTGAGGCTGAGAGCTTTTCCTTGGTCTCATTCTTGCTATCGTACTGCGTATGATCGCGTTGGGAAAAAAGTGGTGTGCTATATGGCAAAACTATCTGCAGGAATTTTTTTCCTTGCTGTGGCAATTTCAGCCACTAGCGGTGCGGCAGCCACAGCGGTGGAGTGTAGCAACGCCGGAGGGTTAACCGAAATGATAAATGGAGAAGCGGTATGTTCTTTTCCCAGCAAAACTTGCCCAAGTGAATGGAAAACATATCAGTCGCTCAGACAATGGCGCCCCAAAACTTGTGGAGGCTCGCAATGCACGGGCAAAGATGAATGCGCCACGAAGCAGGGTTGGTCAACGAATCCACCAATGTGTGTCTATGAGAGCGGTAGAAATTCTGAAGGCGATTGCACCAAGAGAAACAAATGCGAGGCGGACCGAGTTGTTCGGGTAGCCTGCACCAAATGAGTTTGAGGTGTTGCTCCAGCGACTCCAAAAAACCTTAAAAAAATTCATTCGTGCATTGTAGGCAGCACAGATGTTCGCCTTGGTCAAGTGTTACAAGAGTCAAAAACTTGGCTTTGGGCAAATACTGACGGCAGCTAAGTCCGCAAAGCAATCTGATCAAGAAACAATCTTCCAAAACCTGATGGCAGGTTTGATAATTCAGACCTTCCTGGCTGAACTTGTGAAGGCCGCTTTGTCCGCAGAGCAGACGTTCAGATGTACTGCAGCGAAGGACTGCTTCGGGCCCAAAGCGGTCAAATGTTAGCAAAGCCCTTGCCGCTGCGGCGGAACACGGCATTTGCCTGACGGTTGTAACGACAGTGTCGGCAGGTTTTGGCGTGAAAAATATCAGATGGTCTCAATGCGCAGCCAAATATTTGTTGTCAAATATCAAGCATAAGCTCTAGACGTTCGCTTAAATCAATCTTTACAAATCGGATGGCCCTACTCAGGCAATATGTTGTGATTAATCCTGAACAGGTTCTTTGGATCATAGCTGCCCTTTATTTTCGAAAGCTTCCCGCTGTTTAGGCCGTATGCACCAGCCATATGATCCGCTTCGTCTTCGGGCATAAAGTTTACATACGCGCTACCGGTCGCATGAGGCCGCATCTGATCATAAAGTCCTTGCGCCCACGCAATACACTCACCATCCTTGTTTGGGTCTTCCCAACGTGTGTGAACATTCATTATGAAGTGTGCTGATCGTTGCGGATAAGCTGTTGAGTGGGGTTCAATGCGTGCCATTGCGCCACCTACATGCGCTATAAATACTTCGCAAGCAGGGTCGGGCAGGCTGGAAACCGCCTCGAGAAGACCTGTGATTGCTTCCGAGGAAAGCGCGTCGAAATCATGGCTTTTCCAATAGTTCCGGGCGCCCGGTGTGAGCAAAGGGTCGAATGCTGCTTGCCAGTCTATAAACTTGTGAGGTGAGATAACGTCAGCTATTGGTTCTCCAAGCGCGCGCAAAGCCGACATTGCTATTTCACCCTCGTTCATAGGGCCGCTGTAGCAAGCCGCGAAGATTAGCACCTCTCTCCCATGCCACTCTTCTGGTAGGAACGGGAGGGGAGGAGCTTTTCGCATCACGCTCCAGACGGTCAGCTCATCGGGTGAATCATCTGCAATGGCTGCGAATTCTGCAAGCAGCCCTGGCGCCTTTTCGATCGGGTGAACGATCAGGCCGGACAGAACATCGGGCCCAAGATCATGCAACTGGAACTCGAATAAGGTAACGACGCCGAAATTGCCGCCTCCACCGCGGATGGCCCAGAAAAGCTCCCGATGGCTTGTGGGCGAAGCGGTGACAATCGTCCCATCTGCCGTCACAACTTCTGCCGACAGAAGATTGTCGATCGTCATTCCGAATTTCCGCGTCGTCCACCCAAAGCCGCCACCAAGAGTCAGGCCAGCGATTCCAGTTGTCGAATTGATGCCGACAGGGACAGCAAGCCCATGAGCCTGGGTTTCGCGATCTACATCGCCAAGCAATGCACCCGGTGCAACCCGAGCAGTCTTGTTGACAGGGTCCACGTGAACCGATCGCATCTGGGACAGATCGAGCAATACGGTCTCATCTGCAACAGCGTGCCCTGCAATCTGATGCCCACCTGATCGGACGGACATTATAAGGTCGGCGTCTCTTACGAAGTTTACAGCTTTCTGCACGTCGCTCGCGCCCATCGCGCGGATCACGAACCCAGGGTGACGTTCGAACATGCTGTTCCATGTTGTTCGTGCGTCTTCATATTCCGGCGTGCCCTGTAGGTAGACGCCGCCGCGAAGAGAGGAATTAAGCGCATCCAAAGCGTCTTGATCCACAGTTGCCGTGTTTCCGTCGAGTGTTTTTATGTCGTACATGCATAGGCCTCCCTGTTTTCAGGTCAGGCTTCTTGCGCGGCTGCCTCATATAGTTGTGACTTCCGATGCGTTGTCCCGCAGATAAATCGCCTCGGATTAGGTTTTTGAACTGCGAATATTCAGGCGAATATTCCGGGATCTATCTGATCCACGGGTGTTATGACATCGGCTGGGATGTTAAGGCGCTCGGCCGCCTTTCTGAGACTTTCCTCGTCAGGGGCCTCATACAGGCAGTATGTTTTGCGCTTGTCTGCGCTGAGGAACGAGAAAATCCACTCGACCCCGACTTCGTCATTGATCTCTTTGATGTGAATTTTGTCGTCGTCGCTGACGTTCAGCTGCTCGGCAAAATTTCTCTCAATTATGTACCTTGGCATAATGCTCCCCCAAGCATGTAAATGACTTTAAACAGCTACTCCCTCGAGCTTTGACCTAAGGAAAACCATACTCAATTGCTGTGAAATTGCCAACGCTTCCCCTTCTAGTTGAAACGCTAGTTTCAAATCATTCGTGCGGCCCCGTTGCCTTAGCGCGGATGCATACGCTGCCTTGCTGTGCGCAATCCACGGAGGACACTTCATGCGCGTGTCTATTTCGATCGCCTTATGGAACATCCTCTCAGCGGCGTCCCAGTTTTTCAGTACCGCTGCCAGATTGCCCAGACGTCTTGCAGCCGCCCCGGCGCAAACTGTTGTTGCCCCAGCGGTGATCGTCAGCTCTTCGTATGGGGTCAGCATGTTATAGAGGGTCTCAGCATGTCCCAGATGCTCGACTGCGACACAGATGTCAGCAAGATAGGACAAAGTAGTTGAAAACATAGCATCAAGGGGAAGATCGAAGCCATTCTCTGCCATTTCATTCAGTATGCGTTCAGCTGGTTCCTTGTATCCCAACTCGGCGGCAATAAGGCCAAATCCCGGTTTCCAAGAAATGTCTTCCGGGCTATCCGTCATCAGCTTCTTGATCACCGGGGCAACTTCGTGCAGCCGGTTTTGTTCGCGACGGATGGTAAACATCTGAACTCCGAAGACGCCCTCAACATGTTCTCCATGTGTCTGTCGACCGATTTTCACCGCTTCGTTGGCATGCATCTCCGCCTGCTCAAAATCGCCATCCATAATTGCAACCATGGCGCGTGCGTGCTTCTGTACCCAGTAGAGTTGCAGATGATTGTCCTTTTCCGAAATCTCCGTCAGCAATTCGAGTGAATGATCCATCAAGTCGCGGTCGGCCATTTCGGCCCCGACAAAAAGACTAAGCGTCCGGTCCCGACCCTGATCAATACTCCCCAGGTTTTCGGCCGCTCGATGCATCGCATCAAGGTTTTCACGCCAATGACGTACCTCTCTTCCTTTGCGTGCGACGAATGGCGCCCCAAAATGCATCATCATCACCGAGAATTGGGATTTATAGTCCCCTAGTTTCGCGGCCAGTTCCATTGATTGCTGACCAAAGCGTGCGCCTTCAGAAAACTGGCCGACAAACATATGTGCCCGTGCAAGTTGGCTCATCAATCTGCACTGCCGAACTTCGTCATCGTCGGGAAGGTCGTTCAGAGCTCTAACACAAAGCTCAATGGCCTCGCCGTGTCTCTTACTCGACATCATACACGAGTCCGCAAAATGATTCGCAGCATCAGCGGCGAGCGCCACATCGTGTATTCCACGGGCGGCGTCCGAGGCATCTTTCAAGGCCGCTATCCCCTCTGGCAACTGACCCAGGCTGTCATGGCTGCGACCAATAAGGATTTTGGCTTTGATCGTTTCGACTCCGTTATCAGATCCAAGATTTTCGGCCGCTTTGAGTGTTTCCCTGGCGTTGACCATCGCCTCTTGGCTAGCGGATCGCGCCAATGCCATTTCGGTTGCCGTCTGCCATTTGTCGAACGCAGCACGCCATTCTTCGGCCTCTGAAAGATGGCGGGCAACCAACTCGGGCCGGCGTTCAATCTCTGCTGACCGCAACTGCATCAAAGCACGGGCCACGTTTGCATGTTGTTGTCTGCGGGTTGAGCCCAACATGGATTGATAGGCAGTATCCCGAATAAGGGCATGGCGGAAAACGAAATACCCTCGATTGTGCCCGCTTTCAAAGATCAAACCCGTTCGAGACAGCTCTTCTATACGAGATTGAATTTCCGCACTGGCAAGACCCATTGCGGAAGCCAGCAAGCTAGGCTCGAACTCCCGTCCAATGACGGCTCCTGTTAACGCGACTTGTTTGGCCTCTGGTGAGACTGCGTCAAGACGTGCCATCAGTGTGCCTTTCAAAGACGAAGGTATGTGCACTTGCCCGTGTTCACCCGCCTCAACAATCGCCCGGGCCAGCTCCTCGACGAACAAAGGCACGCCGTCCGTCTTCTCAATGATTGTGGCGATCAGCGCATCGTCGGGTGCTTTTCCGGTAACATTACGAACTAGGTTCGAGACATGGGTCGTATCAAACCGACGCAGCTGGAGCTTATGTACGTGCGCTTCGCCGTCATCATGGGCAAGTTCCCAGCCTGGCCTGTGGGTGATCAAAATCATCAAAGGCAGATCTGCGCAAATTGCTTTGAAGCGATCCAAAAGAGCTTGGGTGGAAGGATCAATCCAATGCGCGTCCTCAACACAAAGAATAACAGGACGCGTGCTTGCGCGTACCTGAACCGTGTGGATTAACGTCTGAATCGTGAGGTCACGTTGCTCCTGCGGTGACATATCGAGAACGCTTCGGGCAAGAGCACTGTGAGGCGCAACCAACGCGGCAAAGACGGGCAGAACCTTTTCCCATTCCAAACCCTCCCGGCCTTCCAACATTTTTTTGACAAGATCGAGAATTTGATCGTCATCAAAATCTGTCCCCACACCAGCATCCTGAGAAATCCGCTGGGCGACGGGGTGGAACGGGCTACTGGTAAGGTAAGGAGAGCAGTTCAGCCTGATAATATCAGCTTCGCTAGTCGTTACAGCATTAGCGAGAAACTCTTCCGCCAATCGCGATTTACCGATCCCAGCTTCACCGGCAAGCAGAACAACCTCTCCCTGACTGTTCTGCGCACGCAGCCATGATTGTAAAAGGATACCTTTTTCGTAGTCACGACCAATCATGACGCCGCCACTTTCGTCCCTATAAGAAGCTCGAAACCGACTTTCCGCGCTATGTTCTGATACGACAGTCAAAAGGGTCCGTGGCTCTTTGAAACCTTTCAGCTCGGTTTGTCCAAGAGACGTAAACTCAAATAGACGGTGCAATGTTTCTTCGGTCTCTTCAGCAGATAAAACAACTGAGTTCGGTTCTGCGTGTTCCTGAAGCCGCGCTGCCAGATTGACAATTGGCCCCGTCATGGCTCCTTCTTCGTAGGTGTTTTCACCGATCGTATCGCCAACTACCACGTCGCCACTCGCGATACCTAACCTGGCCGACAAACGCTCACCGTCAGGTGTTTTGAGATCTTTGACCCGCCGAACGGCCTCAAGACCAGCCTTTAAAGCGCGAACCGCATGATCTTCATAGGCTGTAGGCCAGCCAAAAAACACCAGGAGACCGTCGCCCAAATACTTCGAGACGTAGCCGCCATACCTGCTAACTGCACCTGCAACCGCATCCTGGTAGCTCTGCAGCAGTTCGCGCATGTCTTCGGGATCAAACCGGTTAGTCAACTCGGTCGAGGCGACGAGATCAGCAAACAAAACTGTTAAGTGACGCCTCTCTGCGATCGCTAATGAAGCAGGCTTCCTTGCGGATAAGGTCACGCCTTGCGATTCATCCGAAATGGGGACTCGGCCGACTTCGCTTGCATCCGCGTCAACGGCTTGTGGCGATTGAGACGAGTGCTTTTGGCCAGTCAATTCCAGAACCGCTGCCAGGATGATTTTTCGATGGCCCAAACTAACCCCAAGCTCTTTAAGGTCGTCGTTTGACAGTAGTGGCAGTACGCGCGCGTCGATATCATGCTGTGCAAAAGCATCTGAGTATTGACCCAGTTCGAGATCGTTTAGCCATTTGTCGATTTCAACCGCCATAACTGGATCATGCTGAGATACGGGGCGCTAATCAAGAAAACGCTGTAAATACGGGTTGATTTTTGGCGGCCAAACGTCTGCATTGCTTTGACAGAAATGACACCTGCTTATCCAACTTTTTTCAGAATGCAGTGGTTTTTTACAGGTAAATTTCCCTCAGCGTGCACATGCTGCGCTGCCGCGAAAGGCAACTTTTTCCGCACAGCGTTCAGTGATGCGATACGCAGCGAAAGACTGCTTTGAGCCCAACGCGTGCGTTCCGAGTTCCCAAAAATCTCTTGCATAGATTTCTTGTTGCCGATGGAATCTACTCAGATGCAACAGCGATTACCTCTACAGGTTCCCTGATGCTTTCATTTCTATCTCGCCTCGGCTTTCGGCTTTAACAGCACCTTCAACCGTGGCCCAGGTACGTGGAGAGATCAAAATGTCATCGTTGGCAGCCAAATCGCACAACCGGGCCGCGGTGTTTATGGTGGTGCCAGAAGCAGTGTAGTCGTACCGTCCCGCCGAGCCAACGATACCAACCGTGGCGTAGCCGAAGGAAATGCCGACGCCGAAGCTAAGGCGATGACCCAGCTTTTTCCATTGGGCACAGAGTTCTCGCATCTTGTCGCGCATTGCTAACGCGAGTTGTACCGCGTCGCCCGCAGGATCATCTGCGGGGATTGGATCATTAAAAATAACCATGATGCCATCGCCAGCCCGCTGGTCGACGCCGCCGCCATATTGATCAATCAAGTCATTCATCTCTTGATGATAGGTTTGAAGGACTTCGATGGTTTCCTCGGGTTCAGCGGACACGCAGAAAGCAGTGAAACCGCGCAGGTCGCAAAACAGGATCGCAACCAACGCGCGATGGGAGGACAACATGCTCTCGTCGCCGGCACTCACCACCGCGTCAGCAACCGCAGAGGGAAGAAAGCGTTTCAAACGGCCCATTCGCTCAAGTTCTCCTACCTGAGATCGGACGCGGTCGCCTAGCTCGGCGTTCAAGGTTTCCAGCGCTTTGAACTGTCTTACATTGTCGACTGCAATCACAGCCGGAGCGGCGAAAAGCTTCAGTATTTCGATGTCATCTTCACTGAACTCCTCAAAGTGAAGTCGATAGAGTGCGATAGCGCCGATTGCGCGGTCGCCTTTGATCAGAGGCACGTAGAGCAGTGTTCGCATACGCTCTAGCTTCCACGTGTTCTTCAATTGCTCTGAAATAGCTGTGCCGCCTGCCAGCGCTTCAATATCCGGATACTGACGGACGTCCATTGATCGGACTGCCTCAACATAAAGCGAGGCCTTGTCTTTAATTGAATGCGGGTTCGCCCGCAGAAAGTCGACGTATCCAGACTGTTCGACATTCGCAGCTACTAATTGCAGATGCCGGTCATCAGCGGAGAGGAGCAATAGACCGGCATGCGGCGCGCGGCAGAATTTGGCGGCGCGATCGATAATCGCATCGAAGACCGGCTGTTCATCGTCCGGATTGAGGCCTATAATTTCCAGAACCTCACGGCTGGCTTGTTCCCTCTTTAGCCGCTCCTGCACCTCGCGGAACTAGCGAGTGTTTGCGATGGCGATGACCGCCTGCGCGGCGAAGGTTTCCACCAGTTGGATTTCGTCCTGAGTAAAAGGTTTCACCTCACGCCGGAACAGAGTAATGCACCCGATTGCCTCGCCTTCGAGCAGAAATGGAACACCCAGGATGGTGCGCATACCTTCCTCTTCGGCCATCGCAACCCGGCCGGGGTCGCCTTGCTGGTAGAGTTCGGTGTCGACCAGATTTTCAACATGAACGATGGAGGCCGTCCGCATTGAGACCGCGGGGACTAAATTGCTGTCCGAAAGACACGTGCTTTTCCCTACGATCAAGTGACGCAATCCTTCGCTGTGATGCGCGACCAGCGTCCAGTGACTGCGTGTGTCGTTGAGGATACACAGGTTGGCAAGAGGCGCGCCAGACAGGCGTGCAGCATTGTTCAGGATCGTCTCGAAAACCGGCTCAGGATCAGTTCGTGACGCGCTGATCACTCGCAAGATTTCGCGCATTGCAAATTCTCGCTCGCGCAAGATCGCCACTTCGGCATTCACACTTTCCAATTCGGTATTCACGGTAACCTCTGCCCGGCATCTAACCGGACCATATTCAACGATTACCACAATATATGTTGCTGCCGCTGCTACCAAACGGCCATTCAGCCGGATCCATCATTATTCGTTTAATTGGCGTCTACGACGTATTCCGTCGCTATTGCAAAGCTGTTTGGCTGACCAAAGCAAGTGGACTTCGAGCCACTGCAAGGTAGAGAGTTGCCAATGGCCACATTCCCATCGCCGAAAAGCGTACATTTCAGTTGTGTTCGATAACGCTGGCTGCGTCCTTCCGCAACCAGCTTCAGACAATCCAAAACAGCCCGTTCAGAATACAATTGATCCACTGGATCAATTGCTTAACGCCTTCACCTCGTCAGGCTCATAATCTGCAACGTCAAAGGCACAAATCATCCCACCGAAAAAAGCGTCAGAAATCAGGCAGAACTAAAACAGTCAAAAAGACCGTTGGCGTGCGTCTGAAGCTGCAGGAAGCGGGGCCCGTGTAGTACCCACCGTTGCCTCATGTCTACCGCGTCCTCCGTAGTCGACCGGTGACTGGAACGAATAGCCATCCCGCACAGGTTTGCGCTCTTGTCGAATCAAATCAATTCGTATTTTGTCCTCGCGATGGTTCCCGACTGTATTCTGCGGTCAGGGATAAAAGGGAATACGGTGCGGTTCTGTAAAAAGGCCAATTCCGTGACTGCCCCCGCAACTGTAGACGGCGAGCGACCCGAGATCGTCCACTGGGCAATGGCCTGGGAAGGATCGGGATAGCTTTGACCCGCAAGTCAGGAGACCTGCCATCCGAAATTTATGAACCTGGGCGGGGTGTCCCAGAGGGAGATGACAATGTTTCAAGCGGTCCGTTCCGTGCACGACTTTGCGCTCGCTTTGCCCCTGTCCGAACACAGGAGGCGTTGCCGTTGTCATTGCAAAAAGCTGACACCCAAAGGGGTAAGTGTCTGACAGAATTCAGCGTTCCGGTGCTGGTCGCGGGGGCTCTGGCGCTGTCGGCGCTCTTGTGGCTCGCGATTTACGCGGTGATTTGATGTCGGCCGTTTTGCAAATCCGCGATCTGACGTTGGGCTACCGCGACCTGACATTGTTTCACCGCCTCTCCATGGATATCGCGGCCGGGACAACCCTGGCCGTTCTTGGTGCGAACGGGTCGGGCAAGAGCACTTTTGTAAAGATGCTGCTGGGCTTGATGGATCCGCTTTCGGGCAGTTTGACTTGGCCGCAGGGCCGTCCTGGTGACATCGGGTACCTGGCGCAGATGACCGAGTTCGACCGCCGATTTCCCATCCGTGTGAGGGATCTTGCCGCGATGGGGGCTTGGCGCGGGTTTGGTTATCGTACCGGGCTGGACGCTGCCGCGCGCGACCGGATGGCCGCCGCGCTGGATGAGGCCGGGGTACTGGATATCGCTGACCGGCCTTTGCATATGCTATCGGGTGGGCAACTGCAGCGCGCGCTGTTCGCACGGGTTATCATGCAGGACGCACCCCTGATCCTGCTGGATGAACCGTTTGCCGCAGTCGACCAAAGTACTGAGGCGCATCTGCTGTCGATTATCCGCCGATGGCGCGATGAGGGGCGCGCGGTGGTTTTGGTGGTGCACGATCTTTCTTCGGTGCTGGATTGTTGCAGCCATGCGCTGCTTTTGGGCGGGCAAGAGGCGACCCATGGACCGGTGAATGACGTTCTGACGCCAGACCGACTGGTTGCGCAAGGATACCTCTCGGAAAGTCAGGCGTCCTGGATGTTTCGTGGCACCCATTCAACAGCGGAGCACGCCAATGTATGACCTGATCGTCGAAATGTGGAGCTTTGCCTTCATGCGTCGCGCTTTTGTGGCAACCACGGTTTTGTCGGCTTCGGTCGCGCCGGTGGGGGCATTTCTTGTTCTGCGTCGCCTATCGCTGGCTGGTGAGGCCATGGCCCATGCGATTACGCCAGGCATCGTCATCGGCTTTGTCACGGCAGGCTTGTCAGTCATGTCACTGCTGGTCGGAGGGCTTATCGCGGGTGTTGGCGTCGCCATTTTGACCGCCTTTCTTGCACGCCGGACAATCCTGCGCAGCGATGCCAGCCTTGCCTCGCTGTATCTGATCGCATTGGCGGTGGGTATCTTTATCCTGTCTGCAGCAGGGTCTGCAGTTCCACTAAAAAGCTTCCTGTTTGGATCGATCCTTGGGATCGACGACGCTTCGATGGTCCTTGTCGGCGGGGTGGCGACAGTAACATTGCTGGCATTCGGCGTTCTGCTTCGTCCGCTGATTGTCAGCACCTGTGACCCGGTTTTCTTCGAAACGCAGACGCGCCGACCGTGGTTGGTAGATCAGGGTTTTATGCTGCTGTTGGTTCTGAACCTGCTGGCCGCGTTCAAAACACTGGGAACGTTGATGGCCGTTGGCTTGATGATCCTGCCCGCGACTGCGGCGCGCTATTGGGCCAGTACGATCACCGGGCAACTGGTCCTGGGTTTTCTGTTTGCCTTGTCCAGTTGCTGGATCGGCCTGACCCTGTCCTACCTGTTCCCGGACACGCCATCCGGCCCGGCGATCGTTTTGGTTGCCGGTGGGTTCTTTCTGTTCTCGGCCATTTTCGGTCCCCTTGGTTTTGGCAGACGGATGCGCAAACCGTCTGTTTCCAAAGGCATCCACATTGCCCAAATTCAACAAGAAGAGAGAGCACAATGACTCTTATAAAGTCACTCTACACCGGCATCGCCTCTGTGTCGTTTGCTTTGGCTGCATTGCCGACCGTTGCGGCAGAAGACAACGTCAAGATCGTCGCCAGCTTTTCGATCCTCGGCGACATGGTCGAAGAGGTCGTCGGCGATCTGGCCACGGTTACGACAATCGTGGGCCCGGACGCGGATGCGCATGTGTATCAGCCTTCGGTTGCAGACGCGAAGGCCGTTGCCCAGGCGGATATCATCTTTGTCAACGGTCTGGGCTTTGAGACATGGTCCGATACGCTGATCGCTGAATCGGGCACTGACGCAACCGTGCACGTTGCCACCGATGGTATCACGCCTGTCACAGTCGAGGGCAAAATCGACCCCCACGCTTGGAACTCGCTGTCGAACGGCATGATTTACGTGACCAATGTCGCCGACGTGATGACAAAGGCGATGCCCGAGCACGCCGAAGAAATCGCTGCCAATGCTGCGGCCTATATTGCGCAGCTTGAGGCGCTGGATGCAGAAACCAAGACAAAGCTGGCAGGCCTGCCTGCCAATCGCCGCATGGTTGTGACTGCACATGACGCATTTGGTTATCTGGCAGACGCCTACGGCCTGACTTTCCTTGCGCCGGTTGGCATCGATACCGAGGCAGAGCCATCAGCCAAGGATCTTGCTGTTCTGATTGATCAACTGAAGGCGGATGGTGCTGCGGCGCTGTTTGTTGAAAACATCACAAGCCCCACTTTGATTCAGCAAATCTCGGATGAAACCGGCATTGTGATTGGTGGACGGCTGTTCTCAGACGCCTTGTCGGAACGCGGTAGTCCGGCCACCAGCTATCTCGCGATGTTCCAGCACAATCTGAACACTCTGGTGAACGCGCTTGGGAACGCAACCGCAAGCTAACTAGTCTTTAGGTACGGGGCGGTGCTTGAGCCGCCGCCTCATACCGTGCTTTGGAACACTGGGTCTTGGGAAATCGTCGCCTAGTCCGGCTTCCAGCCATCTTCGTATTCTCCCAAAGTTCGGGAGAGATCCAACAGCGAGGCGAACAGTCTTGCGTAAACGTCCCGTGACATCATCGTCTTGTTGTCATCCAACACCTGCAAAAGATCGACGACGCCCGAGGCAAAGGCATCATAGACCAACTGGTCCGCAGGCTTGGGGTCCAGCGTCCATATGTCATGCGCGTTGTAATACCCTACGGGTTGGGGATCGTCGTCTACCATTTGTCCGCCTCATATTGGTGAGGCGCATGTAAGTGAGAAGAAGGCGAGCACCACTGATTTGGCGGAAAGTCACAAGCTTTTGGCAACGACAAAAATGCGAACCCGATATCGCGTTTGGCCGTTGACAAGATGTGATGAAGCACGTCTCGGCCGTGGTTGACTTCTGTTGTGCTATCCGAGCAGTTGTCAGACTTTCGAATGTTCGCTCTGCAAAACTTCCAAAAACAGGTTTGTCACCCGTGTTGGTTCAGGTTGCTTTCTGGTCACTGCTGCAAACCGGGTTCGATATTGGGTTTCGTCCGGCAACACCACCCGCATTTTTTTCTGGTCCACAAAATCCTGAGCAAGATGATCAGGCAAATAACCTATGTATCGTCCCGACAGGATAAGTAAGGCCAGCGCTTGCTCGCTTTGAACTTTTGCTGACCGCCTAAGGCCCAGTTGCTGACCGACGATCAGGTTCGGAGAGTTAACGCTGAGCCCAACATAGTTGTACCTGAGCAGGTCGCTTGTCCTCAGATCACGGTCTGGTATTTCGAACAAAGGGTGTTCCCGGCTGCAATACAAGAACATGTTCTCGCCATATAATGGCGCATAGTTCAGGCTTGTCGAAGGGCGATGCAGCGCAATAATACCGATGTCGAGCTGGCCGCTGATGACCATGGTCTCGATCACGTTTGGCGGCTCAAGCGACAGTTCGATCTGAACCGAGGGGGCGGCTTCATTGAACCGATGAATGGCGCGGGCGAGCCGGGAATCCGGGTTTGACGCACATTGATCAAACAGCGAAATGCGGATCGTACCCCCCAGCTGTTCCTTGATTTCGTTGACTTCGTTCCGAAACTGCGACACGGACACAAGCAAGTGATCTGCTGCTTGTAGCACTTTTGCACCGTCTTCTGTCAGGGCGAAACCCGCAGGACCGCGCGTGCACAGTTTTAAGCCCAATCGCAGTTCCAAATCAGTAACATGCTTCGAAATGGTGGATTTGCCGATGTTCAGCTCAACTTCGGCCGCAGACAGACCACCACTTTCCACAACCGTCTTGAAAACGCGCAGCAATCGGATGTCGCTGTCGCCGATGCGTGAGGCAACCATTTTCTACCCAATTCGTAAGGTTCGATATATGTGAAACCTATCGCGCAAAGAATGGCAACATAGAAACACATTTCACGAGCTACTCTGAAAAAGCCGAGGTAGAATCGGACTGGCCATCTCTCCCCAGGTCAGCGCGCACCTCGAAACATGATAAAACTGGGAGGACATCTATGTCATTCATCAAAAAGCTTGGCACCATGACAGCTGCCGTTTCGGTCGCAGCCCTGATGGTTGCGGGCGCAGCCGACGCGAAAAACTTCAAGATTGCTGTTGGCGATAGTGCAGGCAGCGCACAAGAAGCCCTTGGCTTGGCTTTCGTTAAGGCACTCGAAGAAAAATCGGGTGGCGAACACACAGCTACACTGTTCCTGAACGGTCAGCTGGGTTCCGAGCAGGACACCGTCAACGAGGCCGCAATCGGCACGCTGGACATGTCGCTGCTGGCGATCAACAACATCACGCCGTTCTCGCCTTCGGTTGGTGTTTTCACTCTGCCTTATGTGATCCTGTCGCTGGAAGATGCTGAAAAGCTGACCCAAGGCCCGATCGGTCAGGAACTGGTGGAAAACACCATTCGTGACGCAGGTGTGCGCATCATCGGCTGGACCTACACAGGTTTCCGCCGTCTGACCAACTCGAAAAAGCCTGTCAGCTCGGTTGCTGACCTGCAGGACCTGATCATCCGCGTTCCCAAGAACGAAATCATGATCGAAACCTACAAGTCCTGGGGTATCAGCCCGACTCCGATGGCATGGTCCGAGACCTTCACCGGTCTGCAAACCAAAGTTGTCGACGGTCAGGACAACCCTTACCTGACGATCAACGCAATGAAGTTCTACGAGGTCCAGAACCACGTGACCAACCTGCGTTACATCTTCTCGATCGAACCGCTGATCGTTTCGGAATCAGTTTTCCAGGGTCTGAGCGAAGAAGACCAGAAGATCATCCTGGAAGCCGGTCAGGAAGCAACTCAGATTTCCGCTCAGTTCCTGCGCGACTCTGAAGCTGCGATCAAAGAAGAGCTGACCGAAAAAGGCATGGCAATCATCGATCCTGAGAACGATGAGGCCGAGTTCATTGAACTGGCAACCGGTGCAGTATGGCCTCAGTTCTATGAGTCCATCGGCGGCGTCGAGAAACTGAACACGGTCCTCGAGGCCATCGGCCGCGAGCCCGTCCAGCAATAATCGCCAAAGAGCGAAAAGGAAAAGAGCGCTTCGGCGCTCTTTTCATCTCAGGGAGGAGGGAATTCTGCAATGTTCTGGAAATTTCTGGACAATATCGAAAGTATCATCTGCCGGATCCTGCTATCCGGCTTCGTCTGTCTGCTGTTTGTACAGATCATAGCGCGTGAAGTCTTTGGCTTTTCGTACAGCTGGATCGAAGAACTATCAGTCTACATGTTCGTCTGGTTTGTCTACTTTGGCGCCAGCTATGCGGCATTGAAAGGCGCGCATAACCGGGTGACCTTCCAGTTCAAGTTCCTGCCCGAACGCTACATCAAGTACATCGAGGCTTTTGCTGATCTCTTCTGGCTCTTTTTCAACGTCTACTTCCTGTATCTGGCCACGGACTTTGTCTTCAACAAGATGAACAAGTTCTGGAAGTCCCAGACTCTGGGTATCGAGATGAAGTATGTCTACATGGTTCTGCCTCTCGCCTTTGCGCTGATGACCGTGCGCATCATTCAGGTGAACTATCGCCGCCTGATCAAAGGCGAAGACATCCATGATCCTGACCAGATCGACCTTGATGAAATCAAAGCTGCCACCGAAGCAGCTAAACGCGACTGAGGCAGGGAGGAAAAACCATGGAATCCGAAATCGTCACAATCCTATTTGGATCGTTTCTTTTACTGCTGCTCATCGGTGCACCGATCACGGTTGCGCTGGGTGTGGCATCGCTGTTCTCGTTCCTTTACCTGGGCGAAAACCCAATCAAGTTCGTGCAGATTGCATTTACCTCGGTGGGTGCGTTCCCACTGATGGCTCTGCCTGCATTTATTCTGGCGGGGGCTCTTATGGAGGCCGCCGGTATCTCAAAGCGCCTAATCAATGTTGCTGAAAGTCTGGCTGGTCCATTCACCGGCGGTATTTCGGCTGCAACGGTTATGGCCTGTCTGTTCTTTGGCGCCATTTCGGGCTCGGGCCCGGCAACAACCGCGGCCGTGGGGATGCTGATGATCCCAGCAATGATCGACCGTGGCTATGAGCGCGGCTATGCCTCTGCTATTACCGCTTCTTCTGGCGGCCTCGGGATTATTATTCCTCCCTCCATCCCGATGGTGATCTTCGGCATTGCCGCGCTCGGTATGGCGCCTCCGCTGGAAGCAGTTGAAAAGTTCGGCACCTTCCAGTCGGTTTCTATCTCGAAACTGTTCATCGCGGGCTTTGTCCCGGCGTTCCTGATCGCCACCAGCTTGCTGATCCTGAACTACTTCATGTCTAAGAAGCGTGGGTACAAAGGTGTGGCCGAAGGTTGGTCGCTGCGTCATGTGGCCTGCGAGATGTATCGCGGGTTCTGGTCGCTGATGGCGCCGCTGGTGATCCTGGGTGGTATCTATACCGGCTTCTTTACCCCGACCGAGGCTGCAATCGTCGCAATCTTCTACACTCTGTTCGTTGGCGTGGTCATCTATCGTGAACTGACATGGCAGTCGCTGTTCCAGTCGCTTGAAGCCACCACGTGGCTGACGGGCCGTGTTCTGCTGATCCTGTTCACAGCGACCGTGTTTGGCCGCCTTCTGGTGGAAAACCAGATCCCGGCGATCATCGCGGACTCGATGCTCAGCTTTACCGACAACCTCTATGTGATCTGGGCGCTGATCATCTTCTTCCTGCTGTTCGTCGGCATGTTTATGGAGACACTGGCCACCATCCTGATCCTGGTTCCGGTGATGCTGCCGGTGGCCTATTCGGTGGGTATCGACCCGATCCACTTTGGTGTGGTTATGGTCTGTACGCTGGGTATCGGCTTCCAGACGCCGCCGCTGGGTGAAAACCTGTTCATCGCATCGGGTATTTCGAACATAACGATCGAGCAGATCTCGTTGCGCGCATTGCCCTTTGCGGCGGCTAATACCATCGCGATCTTTATCATTGCGTTCTTCCCTGAGCTGTCGCTATGGCTGCCAAGGCTGTTGGGCTACTGACCTGAAAGGATGATGTTATGAAACAAATGGTGACAAATATCCTGTTCGCGACCGACTTGTCGGAGAACTCGGGTCACGCCATGCGCAATGCGGCCAGCATTGCAATGGCAACAGGGGCAGAAATTCACGTCCTGCATGTGAACGAACCCCTGTCCGACGACGCGAAGATCACGATGGACATGTTCATCCTGAACGAAGAGACGCGTAAAACCGCGGCCCAGCGTCGCCATGAAATGGTGCGCAAGGTGCTGGCCGAACGGCAAGCCAAGTTCTGGGCACAGTTCGAAGGCGATGACGCCAAGATCCGTGAACAGGTGTCCTCGATCGAGGTCACCGACGGGCACCCGGCCGAGGTGATCCTGCGGCGCTCGGTCGAGATGGGGTGCGATCTGATCGTGCTTGGCGCACATGACCACGGCTTTTCGCACACCTTCCTCGGAACGGTGGCGAAACGTGTCTTGCGTCGGTCGAAAATCCCGACACTGATCGTTCCGAACCCGGACGAAGTCTAAGAATTTCCCTGGGCCGCTGCGTTCGTAGCGGCCCATGCTTTGCGCTGTACCGCTAACCAATTTGGTGATGCCCGAACACCGCCTGTTCCGCATCCAACGGCCCTACGTTCATCACGGGCCAAAGCTTTCCAAACTAAAAACCTCCGCCTCAAATCATACCCAGAAAGCTTCGTTAACAGAGCTTAATGAAACGGTGTTCTCTCCTTAAGAACCGGTTCCTTAATTTGAGTTGTGACCAAAACCGCAATCCAAATTCAGGAGGAGAAGACCATGGAAGCGACACAGACTATAACCTCGAACCGCAACGTTTTTTCTGCGCTGTTCGCGGATTATGCTGAGGCCCGAACCGAGCATTTCCGCCGCAGGATTTTCGCCAACACAGTCCACGACCTAGAGGCGTTGAACGATCGCCAATTGAGCGACATCGGCGTCCCTCGGGCTGAAATCAAGCAACGCGCCTATCAAAGCGTTTATCACGGCGCGCCTTATCGGCAGTAATCAAGTGCCGGAGATAGCACCCGCGTAACCAGTTATGAGGTAGTACCAATGTTTGATGTCATCCCGCCAAGCAAGCAATTGCCGCCCACGACCAGTGCCCTGCAATTGTTCGACCGCGCCATGCAACTACGTGCGGTCAGCGCCGATATCGTGCGGGCCGCACAGTACTTGAACAGCTTTTCCGATCAGGAATTGTCAGAGCTGGGCATAAACCGCAGCGATCTTGACGATACGATCCAACGGTTCATCTGAAGCTGTGGCGATAGCCAGGTTTGATACCGGCGACAGAGAAGAAGATAAAAGCCACTCCTGTATGTCGGAGTGGCTTTTTGAATGTGGATTTAGGCGGTGTGATCGACGACCTGCAAATGCTGCGCCAGCTTGTCGATCTCGGCCATCCAACCCTGCACCAGTTTTGGGTCGCTGGGTGCCGCATGTACACCGACGGCGATCGCACGATTCAGGATCGCTTCGACCGCCAGCGAGACCGGGATAGACACCAGTCGCGCCATTGCCGTGCCGCGCGCGTCGCCCCAGGCGTCCATAACATAGGTTTTGTGCCAGACGGGTGTTCCGTCTTTCTCGGCGTTCAGTCCTACGCACAGAACCACGCGGTCCGGTTCGCCCTCGTCATAGGCGTTTTCGTCCCAGAACTGGTCCGACATTTCCTTCAGACGCGCGTCGCCTTCGGGTCCGGACAGGGTTTCAATCTCGCTGAACACATCCGACCACGCATCGGCCCAGCCATTCAGGCGCAAGGTGCCGCGGACGAATTCCTTGACGGTCCAGTGATCCTCGAACTGATATTCTTCCATGAAAGGCAGAGAGTCGCGGTTCGGATAGACCTCGAAGCTTTCAGGTGTGGGCAGCGGAGCGATATAGCTGCTGATCGCGTCCCACGGGCGGACTACGTCCAGCGGCGCATAATCGCGGATCGATTTCGACGGCGAACGCAGGGCCTTGAGCACACCCAAAGGCGACCAGCTGAACTTGTAGCGGAACGGGTTGGGGTTCTTCGGAATGCCGCCGCAATACGAGATAAAGCTCAGGTGGTTGTTCGCATCAAACGCGTCCGAGGCGCGATAATCGGCGATCAGAGCGTGTGCCATCAGGTGGTCAATGCCCGGATCAAGCCCGACCTCGTTCACCAGCGCCACACCGGCCTCGCGGGCCTTGTCATCCAACGCCCGCATCTCGGGCGCAATGTAAGAGGATGAGACAAAATTGGCCTCCTTCGAGATGGCCAATTCCGCCAGCGGCACGTGCCAATCGCCCGGCAGCATTGAGACGATCACGTCACCTTTTTCCAGCACTGCGCCCAGTGCGTCGATGTCAAAGGCACGAATGTCGTCGGTCAGGTCTCCGATTTCGGCCTTGGCCTTTTCAATGGTCCTGTTCCAGACGGTGACCTTGTGCTCGCCTTCAATCAGGCGACGCAGGCCGGGGATGGCCGACAGGCCGGTGCCACACCAATGGATGGTCATGCTTAAGCTCCTACATGGCTGTTCAGCCGAATTTCAGTTTCGCGATCACGATCGCACCGACAAGAAGGATCGATATCACATTGCCCAGGATCAGAGGCCATGCAGCGATCATCAATCCGTAGGCCAACCACAATGTCAGTGTTGTCAGGATCAGCAGGTTTGCAGGCAGAGACAGGTCCTTGGTTTCGCGACTGCGCCACGTTTTCAGGGTCTGGGGTAGCCAGCAAATCGTGCCAAGAACCGCTGCTGCACCGCCGATCAAGTGTTCCATGCGTGCACCGGCTCAGACATGTTTGCGAAACTCGTCCTGTGCCCGACCCCAAACACCGCTTTCGATCTCTTTCAACGTCAGCAGAGTTGTCAGCAATTGCGCGGCATAGTCTTCCGAGCTTTCAACTGGCAGCATCGAGGGCAGATTGTCGATTGCCATGACATCCATCACCGGATCCGACGCGACGCGCAAGGCGGGGGCGTCCCACGTGGTGGCGCGGTCGTAAACGGGTACCGGGTTGTAATCGCTGTCCGGGTCGCAGGCGACATCACCAATGGCGGTCAGGTTGCGCGGGTTGGTCAGCGACTCTCGCGAAACAAAGATCGGGGTGCCCGGGCGGGCAAAAATGCAGTTCAGAAACAGGTCATGTTCCAGAATTTCGGGGAAAGGCCCGCCGCTGGCGGTTTCAGCCATGTCCCATTTGGTGACACTGACGCCCATGGCCTCGCACAGGTCGGCGGCGCCTGCACCCACGCGACCCAGCGCGCCGATCACGATGGCGCAGGGACGATTGGCGCCTGTGGCGTTCAACTCGGCCAGTAATTCAGCATTCAGCGCGTCCTTGCCCGAATACACACCAACGGGCGGACATTCCTCATTCCGTTGCTGCGCCGCCCATGTTTTCAGGGTGACAGCTGCGCCAGCATAACCAGCCCAATACCCGAAGGCCGCGACGCGACGGCCGTTCTCGTCCACAAGGTATTCCAGATCATAAAGCGTTCCGCCCCCGGCCTTGAACCGCTGTAGTAGGGCGCGGCCAGAATGCTGACCCTTATAGGCGTGGCCGAACATGATGTGGCGATGGGGCAGGGGGGTGCCGTCCTCTGGCAATTCCTTCAAACCAAAGACGATGGCATCAAGGGGGGCATTGGGCCAGGAATTCTCGGGCGCAATCTCGCAGCCTGCGTTTTTGTAGCCATCTATCGGAATAGCGCGGACATGGCTTTCCTCGACGGTAACCCGGATGCCTGCCGCAATCAGGGACGCCGCGCCTTCTGGGGTCAATCCAACCCGTTCTTCATTTGGGCGTTGCTCTGCCCGGACCCAGAGATGTGTCATGCGTCGTCCTTCACTCAAATCATCCCGGCGGCGCGCACCGCCTGAACCGAGGCGCGCGCCTCCATCGCCTCGCGGAAAGCGAGGATTTTGGGAAAGGCCGACACGTCCACGCCGTCGCCTTCCAGCCAGCTGCACACCACGTACAGATAGGCGTCCGCCAGCGAGACCGTATCGCCCAACACAAAGGGCCCGCGCAATCCGTTCGATACGATGTACTCACAGGACGTGGTCATGGTCTGGGCGACCTTGGCGGTCATGTCTTTCCAGCTGGCTTTCTTGTTGGCCCAACGGGCCCCGCGCAGCTTGTGTGCGTGGTTTACATGCATGGTCGAGGCCAGATAATACATCACTTCGCGCATACGGGCCGCCATGACAGGATCGGTGGGGACAAGATTTGCGTCAGGCGCAACCGTAGCGACATATTCCAGCAACGCCCCTGTTTCAGTCAGGATACCGCCATCAACCGCCAATGCAGGCACACGGCCTTTTGGATTGATCTGTTTGTAGGCCGGTTTGGTCTGGTCGCCTTCGGCGAAGTCCAGACGTACCGCTTCATAGTCCAGACCGGCCTCCTCCAAGGCGATGGCAACGGCGATCGAAATGGTGCGGGGTGCATAATAAAGCTGCATCAGAGTGCCTCCGGGCTTGGATTACAGGTGCGTTTGGGCAAACTGCCTGTCTGGCGCTTCCAGATGCGGGACTGCGTTGAACAGAACCGGGCTCAGCTGCGCGCCTATCGGGTGCAGACGATGCATTGAGGTGTTCATGATGGCAAGAGCCACCCGCGCCATCGCAGGTATGTCCAGTCCCATGGCCTGTCGTACAACCATCGAGATCAACCCGCCCGATGTCACGACAATCGCTGGCCCACCCTCGGTTCCGATATCGCGCAAAGCGTCCGAGACACGTGTTTCGAATTCCTCAAAGGTTTCCGGGGTCTCTTCGATCTCACCCCTGGCCCACGCGGTAAAAGTTCGCGGCAAATGTTCGACGAACCCCTCACGGTCGGTTGGAATCGAAACGCTATGCTGCTCTTCATACAGTTTCGCAATGTTGAAGTATTCGATCTCATTTAGGCGCGGATCGCGGGTGGGTTCTGGCAGCCCCATGCTGGAAGCGGTTTCCAAGTGTCGCGACAGGGTTCCGCAATAGACGCGCGGGTAGAACGCTTGTGTGTTTTGCAAATGCGCGCCCAGCCAACGAGCTTGCTGATGGCCCAGATCGCTGAGCTTGTCATAATTTACTTCGTCACGTGCGGTGGTGTTGGCCTGCCCGTGACGCACCAGTGTGATATGTGCCATTGCGTCCCCTCTTGCGCGAAGTCTTAGGGCAGGTTCAGGGGCGGTGCCAGAGCCCTTTGGCAGAAAGCGGCTAAAAACCAGTTTGATGGCTCGGCTGTCTTTTGTTCGCCGCGGAAATTTGCCCATGGCACGTCGCATGCGATGTTGCCTAACGGAAAAAAGTTTCCTATAGGATACAAAGCCGCTGCATGCGGCCGTATACATGCCTCTGCAACGCCGCCCTCGGGGGACCAAAAGACCGCCAGCAGTCGAAGCCTGTTGACTCGCTACACAGTCCTAGGAACCTTGGTGTCAATTGGCGACGATACAGAGATAAAGTTGCAATCCATGCGGCAATGTTGCCAAGGTCTTAGGAAAGGTCTCTGCCATGTCTGACGCACCCAAACGCACCCCATTGCATTCTTTGCACGTTGAGTTGGGAGGTAAGTTGGTTGATTTTGCTGGGTGGGAGATGCCTGTTCAGTATCCTTTGGGGATTATGGGGGAGCATAAGCAGTGTCGTGAGAAGGCGGCGTTGTTTGATGTGTCTCACATGGGCCAGGTGATCCTGCGCGGTGAGAATTTGGGTGAGAAGCTGGAAGCTTTGTGCCCGCAGGCCTACGCGACCCTGAAGCCGGGC
>NZ_CYPU01000036.1 GCF_001458195.1 Ruegeria atlantica
CGGCAAAGCGGAAACCGTCGTCACGGATCGCTTCGCCTCATACAGAGCCGCGCTCAGAGAACTGGGTGCATTCGAAAAACAGCAAACGGGCAGGTGGCTCAACAACCGAGTCGAGAACTCGCCCCTGCCGTTTCGACGACGTGAGCGCGCGATGCAGCGTTTCAGGCGCATGCGAAGTTTGCAGAAATTCGCCTCCGTCCATTCCTCGGTCTACAACCACTTCAACCAGGAAAGATCGCTCACCAGCCGGGACACCTTCAAGCTGACACGCACCGCCGCTCTTAGCGAGTGGCGTCAACTTTGTTCCGGATAGGTTCACGGTTTCCGCGGCAAACTGAGACTGGTTCGAATTCGTCTGACAGCACCCTTCATTCAGTTATCTTGGAACTGGTAAAGTGCTTGGATTGCCGTTCCAGGGCTGGCTGGCGCTGGCCATTGCCTGTGTGCTGTTTTGGGTGATCACCAGAACCACATGGGGCCGTTACTTGCTGGCCATAGGGGGCAATGAACGCGCGGCCTATCTGTCGGGTGGTCCCGTCCGACGGGTCAAGATCGGGGCCTATGTCATCTGCGCGGTGCTTGCGGGCCTAGCCGGTTTGATCGTGGTTGCAATCAACTCGGCCTCGGACGCCGCGCGCAACGGCAATCTGATGGAGCTTGATGCCATCGCGGCCGCGGTTGTTGGCGGGGCTCTTTTGCAAGGCGGGCGAGCGCCGATCTTTGGTGCCATACTGGGTGTCGTCATCATCCAGTTGGTCAAATATACATTGTTGGCCAACGGGGTAGAGGACGAAGTTGCACTGATCGCCAAGGCCGTCATCATTATCCTGGCCGTTTGGGTCCAGCAGTTTCGGAGGGCTTAATCGATGTTGGATGAAACGGATTTTGACTTGCGAAAATACCTTCGGCGTAATTCGGCCTCGGTGACGGTTTGGATCGCACTGCTGGCTTTGATTCTGTTCGGGCTGATGCGCTATGACAACTTTGGCAGCGCCTACAATTTCTCGTCTTTCCTGAATTACAACGCGATGTTCATCGCGATTGCGCTGGGCATGTGTTTTGTGATCATGACCGGCGGGATTGATCTGTCGGTCGGATCAGTGGCGGCCTTTACCTCGGTTGTTGCGGCCTATCTCAGCCCGTATGGGATTCAGGTTGCGTTGCCGGGGGCCGTTCTTGCCGGGGTTGGTTTCGGGGCGATCAACGCCTTTTGCATAATCATCCTTCGGATCCCGCCCTTCATCGCCACGCTGGCCACCATGCTGGCCGCAAAAGGCGGCGCATTGGTGATTTCGGGCGCCCAGACAATTTCGGTCGATTGGGGGTCGAACTTCACCAAGCTTGGCATGGGGCAGGCGTTTGGCCTGTTTCCATGGGCAATCGTCATCGTGGCCGGACTGACTCTGGCACTTTGGCTGGTGCTGGAAAGAACCACCATCGGGCGGACCGTCTTGGCGATCGGTGGCAGCGAGGATGCCTCGAACCTCATGGGCCTGAAGGTCAATCGCGCCAAGGCTTTTGTCTACCTGCTGTCGGGTGGCTGTGCGGGGCTGGCCGGAGTCTTTCTGGCCTCGGGTTTTGGAGCTGGGCAACCCCTTGAAGGCATCGGATGGGAATTGTCAGCTATCGCTTCCGTGGTTGTAGGCGGCACTTTGTTGACGGGTGGGATGGGATCGATCCCTGCGACGGTTGCCGGCGCGTTGTTGCTGGGGCTGGTTTTCAACGTTCTAAACTTTGAAAACGGTCAGGGCACCATCAGTTTCAGTGCCTATTGGCAAATGGTCATACGTGGAGGCTTTCTATTTGCGGTCATCCTTTTACAGTCTCGGGTTATTGCCAGGCAGCAGAAGGTCTTGGGTTAATGAATCGCATAGAAAGTGTATCAGCGCGGCTGTTCAACGTTCCGCTCGCAGAGGTCCTGGTCGACGCCAAACATGGGGATCACACGTTTTTTCAATTGATCACGGTCACCATTCAAACCTCGGATGGGGTCGAGGGGGTCGGGTATACCTATACCGGGGGCAAGGGTGGTCACGCCATTCTGGCGATGATCAAGCATGACCTGTCACCGTTCCTTGTTGGACAAGACGCCGAACAGATCGAAAGCCTGTACGATGCCATGCAGTGGCACGTGCACTACGTCGCACGGGGCGGGATCGCCTCGTTTGCCATCTCGGCCGTGGATATTGCACTGTGGGATATTCGCGGCAGAACGCAGAATGCGCCATTGTGGCAGATGGCCGGTGGAGCGTCGAAAAGGTGCAAGGCCTATGCCGGCGGGATCGACCTGAATTTCTCGTTGGAGAAACTGCTGCGTCAGACCGAAGGGTACCTTGCGCGTGGGTTCAACGCAGTCAAGATCAAGGTCGGTCAACCAGACCTGGCCGACGATCTTGCACGTGCCCGGGCGGTTCGCGAGATGCTGGGGCCGGACCGGTTCTTCATGGTCGATGCGAATTACTCTATGAGTGTCGAACAGGCCATCGTCGCTGCCAGAGGGTTCGCCGACTGCGATATCCTGTGGTTCGAGGAACCGACAATTCCAGACGACTACAAAGGTTATGGCCGAATTGTCGAAGCGACGGGCGTTCCCCTTGCCATGGGTGAAAACTTGCACACCATACACGAATTTGAATACGCCTTTGATGACGCGAAACTGAGTTTTATCCAGCCCGATGCCTCAAACTGCGGTGGAATCACCGGCTGGCTGCGCGTGGCCGCGCTAAGCGCACAACACGGCATTCCGGTTTGCAGTCATGGGATGCAGGAACTGCACGTCAGCCTTGTTTCTGCGCAACCCAACGCAGGGTGGCTGGAAGTACACTCATTTCCGATAGACCAGTACACGACCCGTCCGCTGGTTGTGGAAGACTGTCTGGCCGTAGCCCCGGATACCCCGGGAACCGGAGTGGAGTTCGACTGGGAAAAATTGAATGCGGAACACAAGGAGATGCAATAATGACGACCCAGACGATCTCTGCGGCATACTACAGGGGCGATAAGAGCTTTGCTGTAGAGCAAGCCCAAGCGACTGCTCCGGGCCCAGGCGAGGTTGCCGTTCGCGTTGCCTATTGCGGGATTTGCGGGACGGATATGCACGTCTACCACGGCAACATGGATGCCCGCGTCGGCCTGAACCGGGTGATTGGGCATGAGATGTCAGGTGTCGTCGAAGCGGTGGGCGAGGGCGTCGATACGGTCGAACCCGGCCAGAAGGTCGTTGTCCGACCGCTTGATCACTGCGGAGAATGCCCAGCTTGCAAGCGGGGGCATCAGCATATCTGTCAGAATCTCAAGTTTCTCGGCCTCGACACCGATGGCGCGATGCAAGAGATCTGGACTGTTCCGGCCCACACGTTGCACGTTCTGCCGGATGACTTGCGCATGGATCACGCGGCGCTGATCGAGCCGGTTGCCGTTGCCTGCCACGATGTGCGGCTGTCTGACCTGCAACCTAGAGAGGACGTTGTCGTTATCGGCGGCGGCCCGATTGGCATCCTGGTTGCCATGGTTGCGCGGGACGCGGGTGGAAATGTCGTAATTTCCGAAGTGAATCCGAACCGTCTTGCGATAGCTGAAAAACTTGGCTTTGACACGATCAACCCAACCGAAACCGACCTAGTGTCCACAATCAATGCGCGCACGGGCGACAAAGGGGCAGATGTGGTTTTCGAGGTGTCAGGAACGCAGCCCGGTGTCGATGCAATGACCGCCGTTGCCGCGACTCGGGCCCGGATCGTAATGGTCGCGATTCATGCTCAAAAACCTCAGATAGACCTGTTCCAGTTCTTCTGGCGAGAGCTGCAACTGATCGGTGCTCGGGTCTATGAGCCAGAGGATTACGAGAAAGCCATTGCAGTTGTCGCCTCGGGCGGAGTGGACGCGGATGTTGTGATCACGGACGTCAGCCCACTGGCAGACATCCAGGCCGCGTTCGAAGCACTGGATCGCAGCCCAACCGCGATGAAAAGCCTGATCGAAGTAGGACCGCGTTCATGAGTGTTTTGCAAAGTTTCGACCTGACGGGAAAGACGGCCCTTGTGACCGGGTGCAAACGCGGTATCGGGCGCGGTATGGCCGAAGCATTGGCATCGGCCGGAGCCAATATCATCGGAGTGTCCGCCTCGCTCGAGCTGTCTGGCTCGGATGTCGAAAAAGCCGTGACGGCGATGGGACGCAATTTCCGGGCCTACCAATGCGACTTCTCGGATCGCGCCGCGCTGCATGGGTTCATTGATCAGTTGAGGGCCGACGGACAAATCCCTGATATACTTGTCAACAATGCCGGCACGATCAAACGCAAACCTGCCGCCGAACACCCGGACGACTGGTGGGACGAAGTGATGGAGGTGAACCTGTCCTCGCAGTTCGTTCTGTCACGCGAGATCGGCAAGGACATGCTGGCGCGCGGCTCGGGGAAGATCATCTTCACTGCATCGCTGCTGACATTTCAGGGCGGCATCACCGTTCCTGGCTATGCGGCCTCGAAAGGCGGGATTGGACAGCTGACCAAAGCCTTGGCCAACGAATGGGCCGGGCAGGGCGTAAACGTGAATGCGATCGCGCCTGGCTACATCGCGACTGACAACACCCAAGCCCTGCGGGATGATCCGGTCCGGTCGAAGTCGATCCTGGAACGAACACCCCAAGGCCGTTGGGGTACGCCCGTTGATTTTGCCGGACCGGTGGTCTTTCTGGCCTCTGCTGCGTCGGACTTCGTCAACGGTGAAATCCTTGTAGTCGACGGGGGCTGGATGGGGCGTTAGCACTGACAACGCTCCATGTCATCCAAGGCATCACGTCCCGATGTAGTGCACCTTCAATCGGCGTGCATTGGGTGCTTCCCGATGTTCGAACAGGTACAGGCTTTGTACGCGACCCAGCGGAAGCTGCCCCTGTTCGACCGGGATCGATACCTGAGTTTGCGTCAACAGCGCCCGCAGATGCGATGGAGCGTTGTCGTCCTCGGTCGGGCGGTGGTGATACTTGCCTGGTGACTTGGGTACGAGTTTCTCGAAGAACGTCTCGATATCCTTGAGCACTTCGGGATCGGCATTGGCCTGCACCAACAGCGCGGCACCGGTGTGGGCGCACCAAAGGGTCAGCAAGCCCGAGACAAATTCGTGTTCGAACACCGCACGCTGAACGATCCCGCTGATGTCGATGAGGGATTTGCCCGGCGTTTCAATGGACAGGTCAAAAAACTGTTGTTTCATCCAGCAGGCCCTTTCCTTGATTTCACGCGAACGCGCCCAGCTTTCTACATCTCACTTGGCATTCAGCAATGGGGGTCAAACTTTTGATTTTGAACGCATATTGACTGCATTTTCATGCAAACAGGCTTTTAAACTGGTCCACACACAGACGAAAACCATCTTCGAAGTTCCCGTTGCCGGGTTGATAAACGCTTTCGAAAGAAATGACGCCATCATAGCCATCGGATCTGAGCGCGTCCGCGATGGGTTGGAACAAAGGCGCAAGCTGACCTTCCCCCATGCGGCGCACTTCCAGCGTTGCCCGCGGCGTGTCGACCTTTACGTCCTTGATGTGAATGTGACCCAGGTAGCCGCCGCGCAGTTCTTCATAACCGTCTGGGTATGCCAGTTCATGGCACCAGCAGTTGTTTCCGGGGTCCCACAGCACTTTCAAAGAGTCTTTTGCGTCTAACTCGTCAATCAGCTTGCGGGCTGTATAGTTGGAATTGACCAGCGTGCCGTTTCCGGTTTCCACGACAAGCGTCACGCCCTCAGCTCTTGCCAGTTCAACCGCCGGCGCGATCAGCGGCGGCATCGAGTCCCATACCCCATGCGCCACGTTCCACTTCTCGGCGCCGTTTTTTCCCCAGAGTATCTGCTCTTTTCGTTGCGTCATGATCCGAACCAGTGGAGACGCAACAACATGCGCCATGTCGATCACGCGTTTCAAGGCGTCCATATGCCGAGTGTGCAGGTCGTCGCCGGGCTTGTTGGCAGCTGTCATCCCCGCAAAGATATGGCGCGACAGACACGACACAGGCTTGCCCCGGTCGCGCAAAAGCGCGTCGATCTCGGCAATTTCCTGCGGGGAATGGTCTCCGACCTCTGAATCGCCAACGAATTGAAGCTCTGCATAGTCCAGACCGAATTCGTCCATTACGTCCACGGCATGCCGCAGATCGCGGGAAATGCCGTCGCAAATTACACCTAATTTCATGTCCGGTCCCCTCAGCGATGCAATTCTGCGCCAACGATCTCTTCGATGACGCGAGTACACACCCAGTTGTCGCCATTCGGGTACTTGGTTTTTCCGGCGTGAAAGATCTGCATTGCGGATGACGCTGTGTGCATGGGAACGCCCAATGCACCGGCCAGTGCTAGAGAGATCGTCAGGTCCTTATGCATGGTTGCGATATGACTACCGGTGGCTTCGAACTTGCGATCAATGATGTTTTCAAGGGCGGTATTCACGACGCCGCACCCCGCGCTGGATGAGGAGAACACATCAAGCAATGCCTGACCGCTGACACCGGCTTTGGCCGCCAGGGCCGCAGCCTCGAATGTGGCGGAAAAGATCGATCCGATAAGGGATTGCAGGCAGGCTTTCACGGTTTGCCCGTCGCCGGCGTTTTCTCCAACCCGATGAATGGTTGCCGACACTGCCTGCATGACTTCGGCATTTTGGTCCAGCACATCCGCAGCGCCGGCAGCCATCATCGTCAATGTGCCGGTCTGCGCGCCGGGAAATCCACCCGAGACCGGAGTGTCGATCAGGTGGATGCCTGCGCCCTCCATGTCTTGCCCGATAGCGCTTGCTTCGGCCGGGGTAATGGTCGCCGACAGGATGACAGTTCCGCCTTTGGCCATGTTCGCAACCAAGCCATTTTCACCCAGAATGACATCGCGGGCCTGATCTCCGTTCATCACCATGACAAACACAGCGGCGGCGTGACGGCCGACCTGTCCCACGCTGTCCTTGGCCAAGCCGCCCATGTCGGTAAATGCCTTCATGCGCGTCTCGCTCAGGTCGAAACCTGATGTTTCAAAGCCATTCTTGATCAGGTTCTTGGCAAGGCCGCTGCCCATGTCGCCAAGACCGATTACGCCTGCAGTTTTCATAAATAATCCTCCCGTTTTCCGCCATTTCCGTATGGCAGACGTTTCGAAAAATGATGCCCAATCGCATCGGTTTTCGCGGGAGTTTCACGCGTCTTGAACAGACGTCGGGCGAGTCCGGAAGACACCCCGCTGCCCGTATACGTAATGTAAGTAAACGAAGAATGCGGCGCGCAGGCAAGCAAAGAAGTGTTGCGGGTGGAAAGAAACTGTCTGATCCGACGCGTTAGGAAAACGCCGCCATGATGCCGCGCAGTTCCGCCAGCCCGCGCATTCGTCCGATCAGCGGATAACCGGGAGTACTGTGTCCGCCCAGATCGCTCAGCAGTTCTTGTCCGTGGTCAGGCCGCATCGGAATTTGCCAGTCGCCACGCCCTTGGGATTTGCGGCGGCGCTGTTCGTTCATCAACTCGCGAATGGTGCCGACCATGTCGGTGTCGCCCTCCAGATGCGGGGCCTCAAAGAAGTCTGGCTTCTGGCTGTATGACCCCGCGATGCGTCTGGTGTTCCGCAAGTGAACAAAGTGAATCCGGCCGCCATGTCTACGCACGAAGTCCGGCCCATCGAATTCGGGGGACACTCCCAGCGAGCCGGTACACAACGTTGCGCCGTTCGCCTGCAAATCAACCGCATTCAGAACGGCGCCGTAGTCATCGGTGCTGGACATGACCCGCGGCAGACCGAGCAACGAGAACGGCGGATCATCCGGATGACAGCACAAGCGTAGATCTAGTTCTTGGGCCTCTGGGGCGACCTCGGAAAGGAAGTCTATGAGGTTTGCGCGAAGCTGGTCACGGCCTATGTGCGCATATGTCCGCAACAAAGAGCGTACGTCCTGCACGCTCCACTGATCGTTGGCGCCGGGCAGCCCCGCAGTGACATTGTGCTGCAACTGGGCTTTGGATTCATCCGACATGCGCAAGAAACGATCCTTGGCCGTTTGCTGGACGTCGCTGGAATAGTCTTCCGACGCACCTGGACGTTCGAGAATATATATGTCGAATGCAGCAAAATCGGTCAGGTCGAACAGCATGGCCGTTCCGCCATGCGGCTGCGGGGCGCGAAGGGCGGTGCGTGTCCAATCCAGGATTGGCATGAAGTTGTAGCAAACGACTTTGACTCCACGGGCGGACAGGGCTCTGAGGCTGGACTTGTAAGCCTGGAGATGTTCGGCCATGTCTGTGGATTGCGTCTTGATCGCCTCGGAGACGGGCAGGCTTTCGACAACGTCCCAACTGTACCCGTCAGCGGTCAGAACGGCCTGCCGGTCGGCGATGCTCTGTTCGTCCCAGGGCTGTCCCGGTGGGATGTGATGCAGCGCGGTGACAATGCCCTGAACCCCGACTTGATGGAGATCGACCAGGGCGATCGGATCTTCGGGTCCGAACCAACGCCAGCATTGTTTCATGGCAGCCATCCTTCATACAGAGGGTGATCGGGCTCGATGGGAAGGGCAACACGCTGCCCGGTGCGCGCCGCGTGATAAATCGCCGTCACAAGGCCGATGGACGCAGCACCGTCCTGCAGTGTAACGACTGAATTTGCCTCGGACCGTAGCGCCTTGCCGACTTGGGTAAAGAACCCTTCGAAACCTGTTGGCTCCATAGCGGAGGCGGCAAGAGCGTCGTCGATAGTGGCTTGATTCAACGGGTCCCGCGCGACGAATGTCCAAGGCATTTGACCCGGGGCATAGGGTTCCGTGCCAGAGGTGGCGGTCACTTTTTCAAAGACGAACCGCAGGCGGGTTTCGTCCTTAGCGGCGCCTAGTGTGATGTTGCTTGTGCACAAAGCTCCAGAAGTCATGCCAAAGCAGATCGCAGCGCAGTCTTCCGTCTCGATCGGGTTAACTCGCGTTGTGGCCATTGCGGACACCCAGGCGATATCACCCGCAATATGAGTCAGCAGATCATGGTTGTGGATGGCATGGCCCAGCACTGCGCCGCCGCGTTCACCGGCCCATGTTCCCCGCCACGGCACCGCGTAATAGTCTGCCCCCCGGGACCAATGAGTTTCAAGCGCGGCAGTTTGGACCGCTCCGGTGAGGCCTGAACGTTGCAACTGGCGCAATTGGGCCAGTGACGGGCCCCACCGGTATTGAAAGACCGGAAACACATGCTTGCCCGTGCTGCGGGCGGTTTCCGTGATCCGATCTACATCCTGCATAGAGGTCGCAAGGGGCTTTTCGCATACAACGTGTTTTCCTGCGGCCAGTGCCGCAAGGGTGGTCGGTACATGCAGATGGGGTGGCAGGCAGATGTCGATGACATCAATCGCCGGATCATCCAGAGCGTCTTGAATGTTGGTCAGTGCTTGAAAATCCGAGTTTTGTCGAATCTGCTCGATCCGGTCCGTATTCTGGTCGACGACGGCGGCTACGCGGAAGGTGCGGTCAAGCCGTTCCAGTGCGCTCAGATGTTGCGCACCGATACCTGCGCCAAGGATCGCAACGTTGATCATTTTCGTTCCGCCATTTCCTGTGCACGCAGCGCCAGTTCCATGACCGTAAAGCAGTGGGTCTGCGCCATTGCGGTTTCGGTCCGGTTACGGACGTCATCGGCGAGGCGCGAAAAGTAGGGAAGGTCGGCGTTGGTTGCGTCGATCTTTTGGCAGGTTTCACCATTGACGAGGATCAGATGGTCTGTTCCCGAGGCACCACCCACATCGACGTATTTCCGCAACTCGATATAGCCTTCGGTGCCTAGGATCGTCAGGCGACCATCCCCCCAGTTTGGCAAGGCATCCGGAGTGAACCAGTCAACCCGGATGTACCCGGTGCCATTCTCGCTTCGAAGATTGAGCTCTCCGAAATCCTGCAATCCGGGATCATTGGGGTTTGCGTAGTTCGCTACATAGGCGTTTGTGATTTCTGCGGTTTTCGAACCTGTGTAGTGCAAGAACTGATCGATCTGATGCGAGGCTATATCGGTCAGAATGCCGCCATAGCGGTCACGCTGAAAAAACCATTCCGGCCGGGTTGCCCGGTTCAATCGGTGCGGGCCAAGTCCGACCGTCTGGATCACGCGCCCGATGGCACCGGCCTCGATCAACTCGGTCGCCCGGGTGCTGACCGGCGTTTCAAACCTTTCGGAAAAATCCACCGACCAGATTCGACTGGTGTCCGCAACCGCCCGTTTGATCTGGTCGAGTTGCTCGAACGACGTGCAGCCCGGCTTGTCGCTCATGACATCCATACCGTTCTGCATGGCACGGATCGTCAACGCGGCCCTATCTGCCGGAATTGCGGAAATCAGCGCCAAATCCGCCCCGCAGGCTAAAGCGTCTTCCAGTCGGGCCAATCGTGGAATATCGGGAAACCTTTTGACGTAGCCCGCCAGCGTTTCGGGTTCGCCTTGTGTCCAATAGCCAACGCAGTCCACGCCGATTTTGCGCATGTTTTCCGTCATGCCATAGATATGGCGGTGGTCCAGGCCAAGGGCGACGCAGGTTAGGCTCATGAGATGACTCGTGTTTTCTGGCCGGTTCGATTGGCGATCTGCATCGCGTCTATGACGGCGTGGGTCAAAAGGGCACTGCGTCCGGTGGCCATGGGTCGCGTTCCACCGGCGAGTGCGTTGGCAAAATCCTCTATGACCGCCTGGTGCCATTCATGGGTGAACGCCATGGGATCGGCCCCGCCGCCTGTGGCGGACGTTTCGCCAACCGTGGATTTCTGACCGTCGAAAGTGGTCAAGGTCAGAACACCTGATTCCAGATGCGCTTTGGCGTGCGTGCCCTGGATCGTGATAGATTCAGCGGCCCCGGGATATACGGCGGTGGTTGCCATCAACGTTCCCACCGCGCCGTTATCCATTTCAAAGATTGCACCTGCCCAATCCTCGGCCTCGAGATCGTGCAACGGAGTTTTTCTCATCATGGTTTGAATGTCCGAGATCGGCCCCAGCAGCCACATCGCGAGGTCAAGCGTGTGGATTGCCTGCGAAATCATGACACCGCCTCCGTCGCGTGCATAAGTGCCGCGACCTGGCTCGTCATAGTAGCTCTGATTGCGCCACCAGGGGACATGGATTTCCACCGTGGCGATCGCGCCCAACTCACCCTGTACAATGGCTGATTTCAGCGCCTGCGAGGCGGTGCGAGCGCGGTGCTGAAAAACGATGCCCAGCAGCACGCCAGACACCTCGCACTGCTCGACTATGGCTGTCGCGGCGCCCAGCGTTCTTTCGATAGGCTTTTCCATTAGGATCGGTTTCGAAGCGGTCGAAAGAACCCGCACCAACTCTGTGCGCTGATCAGGCGGGGTAGCGATGATCGCAAAGTCGACGTTTGAGTCGTTTGCGATTTCCTCAACCGAGCTGAACGCGCGGGTGTCGTTTCGCTGCGCGAACTCAGCTGCTTTTTCAGGATTGCGCCCTAGGACGCCAGCAAGATTGAGACCTCGCTCCGATGCCTGAATGGCAGCAACATGCGTTCCCGAAACCATCCCCAAACCAATCAGCGCAATATTCATTCATTCCCCCGGATCACCCGGTCAGTCTGCGGGTTCGAACGGGAAAGATGCAACCATTAAAAACTGTGTTAACAATTGCGGGCAGCAGTATCGGAGGCAGAATTGACTGGTAATTTGAATGGGATGGCAGAAGGCCTGTACCTGGGCATCAAGGACCTCCCGATCGTGTCTCCGCATGGTCACTGCGATCCGGGGTGGTTCGCAACCGATGCGCCGTTTCCCAATCCGGCAGAGCTGCTGGTGGTTCCCGACCATTACGTGTTCCGAATGCTCTATTCGCAGGGTGTTCCCTTGTCCGAACTTGGCGTTGGGGAAGAGGGGCGAAAGAATGATCCTCGCGACGTGTTTCGCACCTTTGCCGAGCACTGGCATCTGTTTCTGGGAACGCCATCCCGGATCTGGGTGAACTACGTGCTGCATGAAACGCTGGGCGTGTCTGAGGAGTTGTCTTCACGCACAGCAGACCTGATCTATGATAAGATCGCCGAAAAGCTGGCGCGACCCGAATTTCGCCCGAGGGCTTTGTTCGACAAGTTTGGGATCGAGGTTCTGGCCACCACGGATTCCGCTCTCGACGGCCTCGCGGAGCATCGGGATATCCGTGCAAGCGGTTGGGGCGGGCGAGTTATTCCAACGTTCCGCCCAGACGGGGTTTTGGATGGGGCAGACCCGGAGTTCGTACAGAACCTGAACAAGTTGGCCGAGCTGACAGGCTGCGATCTGGGTAGCTATGATGGCTACCTCAATGCGCTGCGAATGCGGCGGGCTTATTTCATCCGGCTGGGCTGTACGGCTACCGACCACGGTATCGAACGTGTGCAGACCGAGTGGCTGGAAGACCCGGATGCGCTGTACCAACGGCTGAGACGGCGGGAAGGGGCCGAACAGGATGCTCGCCGTTTCTACGGGCATATGCTGATCGAAATGGCGCAGATGTCTGTCGATGATGGTCTAATCATGCAGATACATGCGGGCAGCAAGCGCAACACGAACGACGCGGTAATGCGGGACTTCGGACGGGACAAGGGGGCTGACATTCCAATCGCGATGGATTGGGTCACGGGCCTTGAGGCGCTGTTGAACCGGGTCGGAAACTCGCCGGAACTGCGGATCATTCTCTTCACATTGGACGAAAGCACCTATGCCCGTGAACTGGCGCCAATGGCGGGGCATTGGCCGTGCCTTCGGATCGGGCCGCCTTGGTGGTTCCACGACAGCCCAGCCGGGATTGCGCGGTACTTCGATCAGGTCGTTGAAACGGCCGGATACTACAATCTGGCCGGATTCAATGACGACACGCGGGCTTTTCTGTCCATTCCAGCTCGTCACGACCTGTGGCGACGAGGTGTTTCTATTCATTTGGCCGAGCAGGTTGCGCGCGGCTATTTCGGCCGGGACAGTGCCGAGCATCTGGCGCGATTGCTGGCGGTCGATCTGGCGAAACAGGTTTACGGGTTGCAAAGCTAGATGGGTACCATTCTTCACTTCGGTCTTGGAAACTTCGCCCGGGCGCATTTGCTGGACTACACCGATCAAGCGGGCGGATGGGACGTTGTCGGCGTTAGCCTGCGTTCATCCTCGGTTCGGGATGGATTGGCCGGCCAGGGTTTCGAGTACGATTTGTGCGTACAGGGGCAGGGCGTCCGGCGCATAAAAGCTCTGCGGGACGTTCTGGTCGCGCCCGAGGATCGCGCCGAGATTCTCAATGTGATGGCGGATGCCGAGATCATCTCGGCGACCGTCACCGAAAAAGGTTATCACTTGGACGCAGCGGGCAATCTGAACCTTCAGGACCCGGCGATTGCTGCCGATCTGGCGGGGCAGGGGCCCGCAACGCTGATCGGGTTTCTCGCTTTTGGCCTCGCGGAACGGCGCAAGCCAGTGACGGTGCTAAGCTGCGACAATCGCATGGAAAACGGCAAAACGCTTGAAACGGCAGTTGCCGATTTTGCAAATGCAGCCGGTCTGGACGTGAATTGGGACGCAGTTCGCTTTCCTAACACGATGGTCGACCGGATCACCCCGGCTACCACGGACGCCGTTCGCGCAATCAGCGGCGATCCTATGGCTGTTCCAACCGAGGCGTTCTCGGAGTGGGTGGTCGAGGACAATTTCGTCGGGCCACATCCGGATTGGCCGGGCGTGCAACTGGTCGATGACGTAGCCCCGCACGAGATGCGAAAGCTGCGCATGTTGAACGGTGCCCATTCCCTGTTGGCTTATGGCGGCTTGGAGCGAGGCCTGACCTACGTTCACGAAGCGGTTCAAGACCCGGTTTTGCGCCCGCTGGTTTCCGAGTTGATGAAGGATGCGGGCGCAACGCTGCCCGCAGCACTGCAAATACAGGTTCCGGACTATGCCGAGGCTTTGTTGCGCCGCTTTGAAAACCTCGAGCTGGCGCACCGTCTGGACCAAATCGCGATGGATGGCAGCCAAAAGCTGCCGTATCGGTTTGTTCCCACACTCCGTGAGACCGGCTCTCAGGCGGTGATTGCAGGGATGCGGGCCTGGATCTCCTTTTGCATGTCCGAGACCGCCAAGGGCAGGACGCTGAACGATCCTTGCGCGTTGGAAATCGCCTCGGCTGTCAAACAGCCAGATCCGGTAGTGCCACTTTTGGACCTTGTTGGCGCTGAGGATCTCGCGTCACTTATCCGGGAATGATCGCGCCGCGGAACTGAACAACGGTGGACGCCAGATTGTGTCCGGCCATCAGGGCCTTGGCCTGCGATTTTCCTGTCAGCAAGGCTGCGAGGTACCCACCGTTGAAACTGTCGCCCGCCGCTGTGGTATCCAGCACGTTTTTGGCAGGCTCATAGGTTTGGTCAATGTTCTGACCAATGGGCAGAGGGCCATCCTCTCCGCGTTTCAATGCACCGACACCGTGATGATCGGTAAAGCGTGCCGCCACTTGATCCGCGCTTTCCCCGAACAGTGCCATCTCGTCGTCGATGGATGGTAGGGCAATATCTGCACGCTGCCAAAGCCGTTGGTTGATCTGCCGGGCGTGTTCGGCGCTGTCCCAAAGACGCGGACGAAAATTGCTGTCATAGACCAACCGGACAGAAGAGCCTTCGAGCCAGTCCAGAAGCGCAAGCCTTACTGAATGCGGAAGAATGGCCACGGAAATCCCTGACAAGTACAGCACGTCGTAACCTTTCAGCGAGCTGAAGTCATGATCGGCAAAAAGCTGGCGGGCGGCCGCCTCGCTGCGCCAATAGGTAAAGCTGCGTTCACCGTCCGCAGAGGTCGTGATCGCGTATAGTCCCGGAGAAGCGTTGGGAATGATGCGGATGCCGGATGTCCCGATGCCATGGCTGGCGACAAAGTCCGCGATGCGCCCTGAGAACGGGTCGTCGCCCAGACATGTCACATACTCCACCTGCAGATCAGGAGCCGCGCGGTGCATGTAGATGGCTGTGTTCAGCGTATCCCCGGCGACGCCCAACTTCGCGCCGGTCTCCAGCATGGACAATTCGATCATTGCTTCGCCGATGCAGGCAATTCGCGTCATTTCTTTTCTCTTTTCCAGATGATGAGCCCGGCAACCATGATCAGCGCAGCCCCTGCCAACGTGAATGCGTCCGGTACAGTGTCAAAGAACAGATAGCCCCAGATCGCAACGTAGATCAGGAACGAATAGGTGAATGGCATCAACTGGTTCGCCGTTCCGAACCGATGCGCGTTAGTCAGCAGTTGATGCCCGCACCAGCCAAAGACGCCAAGGCTAATCAGGACTATCAGACTCCAGGTGTTTTCCGGCTGGACCCAAAACCAGATGGCGAAGGGCAGCAGGACCACCGTCCCGGTAAGCCCGAGGTAGAATTGCATGGTATCCACCGCAACAACCCCGGACAGCCTGCGCGTCATGATCGAATACAAGGCCAGCGCAGTGGCGTTATAGACGATCAGCAGCATGGTCGGATGAAAGGCCAAACCAAACGGCCGCACGACAACCAACACCCCCAGAAAGCCCAGGATGATAGCCGCCCAACGCCATGGTCCTACTCTCTCCTTCAGCACGAAAACGGACAGGAAGCACACGATGACCGGGCTTGAGAACATGATTGCCGACACGACGGTCAGAGGCAAAAACCGCAAGGCATAAAAGTTGAAAACGGTCGCCGAGATCAGCAGTAAGGCCCGGCTAATGACCTGCCATGGATGGTCGGTCTTGAATCGGCTGGCCTCAATCCCGCCTTTGGCGATCACACCCACAGAGATCACAAAGTGCCCCGCGTAGCGCATGAACGCCAACTGAAATGCCGGCACGCCGGCCAACGCCAACCACTTGGCCCCGAGGTCAACCAACGAAAAGAATAGCCACGCCGTCAGCATCAGCACGATGCCAAGGCGCGGCAGGTCCGCATTGGGGTTGGCGGTGACAGCCATCGATCAGGTGTTGAAACGCTTGACGTAGTAGTCAACCATCTGGCTGACCATGTCATCCGCCTGACCGTGGTCGCGCGCGTCATTCAGCGCCAAAAGCGCCCCCTGCGACATCACGCTGGTAACGCCTGCTTCGCGCGCCATGCGGTCATAATACCCAAGGTCTTTCGCCGCGTTCTTGATGGCAAAGGCCAGCTGGTTTGGGTCATTCTCGACGCCGTAGGCTTTGACGAAATCCATCATTCCGGAATGCAGCGGCCCAGCGGCCATAACGTCATACACCTGCTTGCGGTCAACACCGGTGATATCTGCCATGGCGAAGGCTTCGGCCATCGCGTTTGCGACGGTCATTCCGAAGAAGTTGTTGATCAGCTTTACCGTGTGCCCGGACCCAACGGGGCCAAGGAAAAAGACGTTTTCGCCCAAATCCTTCAGTGTCGGCTCGGCTTTGTCGAAGGCAACCTTGTTGCCGGAAGTCATTATGTTGAGCTTGCCTTCGTGCGCGTGCGCCGGCGTCCGGCCAAGCGGCGCATCAAGATAGCTTCCACCGGCTGCGGCAACCTCTTCGGCCAAGGCGCGTGTACTGCCTGGGAGAGAGGTGCCAAAGTCGATGACGACCGCCCCGGGTTTCAATCCCGCAATCACTCCATCTGTACCCCGCATACGACCCTCGACCTGTTCGGAGGTGCCCATGCACAGCATCACGATGTCGCTGGCTTCAGCCAGTTCTTGGGCGTTTTGCATCTCGCGGGCGCCTCGGTCAATCGCGGCGTCCAGGTGCGTGCGGTCGCGGTTTCCCAGTACAGCGACCGAGTATCCTTGGTCCAACAGTCGGCTCACCATGGCGCCGCCCATTAGTCCCAAGCCGATAAACCCGATTGATGGTTTGCTCATAGGTCTCCCTTTCCGTGAATGTGTAAGGTTTCCATTCTTGTGTCTGGTGCGGGCGGCTTTTCAGTTTAATTGCTCATTTTGCCCGGTGGAATATCATTGATTTTTGAGTGGTCCGGTATTTTGCCGGGCCGCATGTCCATCAGGCCGGCGCCCGCGCTCGAGTTGTTCGCGCCTTTAGCCCCTCTTCTATCCATGATGTGACCTCGAGCGTCCGGGCTGCATCCTCGACGTCGATCAGTGGAGGGGCGCCGTCGATCACGTCAAGGAAATGATCCAGTTGCACCTCCAATGGTGCGCGTTGCTGTTCCGGTCGTGTAAGCTGGTCCTTTTGGGCCGCAGTCCCCCAATCCTTTCCACGCCACAGAGTCATGGAGGGAAAACTCACAGCACCACTGGTTCCCGTGATCCACATCATGTCCTGGTGGGTCGTGCCGATGTTCGGGTTCTCGCCGGTTCCAGCCTCAAACCCCCAAGGGCTGGGTGCTGTGTCGGCAAAGCTGATAGTGCCCGTCGCGCCGTTTTCGAACGCGGTCGCGATAGCCCCACTTTCTATCCGATCCGATCCGCGGATCGACGCGCCGGGCAGGGCGACGACATCCGAGATTTCTCCGATCACAAACCGCAGGACATCGATATCATGCACCAGATTGATCATGACTGGGCTGCCATCAGAAGTCCGCCAGTTCTGTTCAAAATAGCTCTCGGGTTTACGCATGGCCCACAGCAACGAGACGTTGATGACTTGTCCGATCGTACCTTGCGCGATCACCTCTTTCAGGTGCTGCAAGGTTGTATGATACCGCCGATGGTGGCCCACAAGGCTGCGGACATCGGCCTGGCGAACGGCCGTTCTCAGGCGCAGGGCATCATCGACCGATGCGGCAACCGGCTTTTCGATCAGCATGTGCCAACCGCGGGATGCGGCTAGAATGCCATGTTCGGCATGCAGGCGGGTGGGCGTCGCGATGATGACGCCATCTACGGGGCTCTGCACCTCGTCCATACTGGCAAAACGCGGCGCGTCGATCTGGATCGAACCATCTGGATCGGCCAACCCGACCAACATGCAGTCGGGATGCTCAATCACGGCGCGGACGTGGCGGATGCCGATCAACCCGCCGCCAGCTACAAGGATCCGTTTCACATCACCGCTCCGATTTGCCAAGGAACGAATTCGTAGTCACCCAGGCCCTGCGCCTCGGACTTGGTTCGCGCGCCCGAGGCGACTTGGAGCAGCCGCCGGTATATTTCCTGTCCTTTTTCTTCGACGCTGGCACCTTTGGTCAGAATATCACCCGTATCCACGTCCATGTCTTCAGGCATGCGCGCTGCCAACTCAGAGTTGGTAGCGATTTTCAGCGTGGGCGCTGGTTTGGACCCAAAGGCAGAGCCGCGCCCCGTGGTGAAGCACACTAGGTTGCACCCGGCCGCGATCTGCCCGGTCACCGAGGCCGGGTCATATCCGGGGCTGTCCATGAAGGTGAAGCCTTTGGCGGTGATGGGTTCAGCGTATTTGAATACACCGGTCAAAGGGGTGGTTCCACCCTTCGCCGCTGCCCCCAGCGATTTCTCAAGGATGGTCGTCAGCCCCCCGTGCTTGTTGCCGGGGCTTGGGTTGTTGTCCATCGAGCCGTGATTGCGAGCGGTATAGTCCTGCCACCAATCGATCAGTCCGATAAGTTTTTGCCCAGTTACGCGACCAAGGGCGCGGCGCGTCAAAAGATGTTCGGCTCCGTAGATTTCGGGCGTTTCCGCAAGGACACCGGTGCCGCCTTGGGCAACCAACAGGTCGCAGGCGTGTCCGAGCGCAGGGTTTGCGGTCACGCCTGACCAAGCGTCCGATCCACCGCATTGCAGCGCAACTATCAATTCAGACGCCGGGGCTTCGCTGCGCCTCACCTCATTCGCAATGGGCAGCATCTTGTTAATCTTGCCGATGCCCGCTTCCACGGTCCGGCGCAATCCGGCGACGTTCTGGATGTTCATCGTCTGGAAGGTGGGACTTTGCTTCAGACCATATGCGTCCAGCAGCCAGTCGATCTGGTTCATCTCGCAGCCCAGACCGACCATTAGAACGGCAGCGTGGTTGGGATGTTTCGCAAACCCCCACATGACCCGTTGAAGTGCTTCGAAACCGTCGCCGGAATCGGCCATTCCGCAGCCCGTTCCGTGGACAAAGGCCACCACGCCGTCGACGTTCGGAAACTCGGCCAACTTGTCCGGCGTGAAGTGGTTGGCGATCATACGGGCCGCAGTCGCCGAACAATTAACTGTGGTCAGAACCGCGATGTAATTGCGCGTGCCGACCCGACCACTGTCCCGGTGGTAGCCCATGAACGTATCGACCGAGGTGGCGGGTTTCATGGGCCTGTGATCCGTCGCAAACTCGTAGTCCACACTAGTGTTGCGGAACTCGATATTGTGGGTGTGCACATGGTCGCCAGGTTCGATCGGTTGGGTGGCGTAACCGATAATCTGGGCGTATTTTCTGACAGGATCGCCGGGTGCAAGATTCCGCGTGGCGACCTTGTGTCCCGAGGGGATGCGCGTATTGGTCATGACATCCTCCACCATACTGCCGGCCTCCAGGGACCGAGTTGCAACAACCACGCTATCCGTTCGATCTAAACGTACAAAAGTCATAATCAGCTTTCCTGGCGGCAGCAGCTAGGCGCAGAACGGTGAGTCCGATGTCCATCGGTGAATATCTATGTGCGGTTGTCCGGACAGCCTTGCTCGCGCCGCTTCCCAATTGGAATTGCAGACACGCCAATCTCGCAGTTCGGTTTCGGGGTGCGATCTGGACCTCGCGATGAAGCTGGGGAAATGGTCTCGACCGGTGGGCTGGCCTGCCGCACTGAAGCGAATGTCGAACGACCAGCGGAACCGGTCCGTTTCATTGACCAGCGAAGCATGTGGCGTCAGAGGGTGAAACAGGATGATCCCGCCCGCCTTGACAGGAAGGGGCACAGCCCGGCCTTCGTCAATGAATCCGTCGGCAATACCAGTCTGCGTCCGCGCGCAATGCGGTAGGATGGATTGGTCCTGTGCCTTTGGCAGCACTTGCAGGCAGCCGTTTTCGAGCGTTGCATCGTTGACGGCAATCCACACCGTGACCATGTCGGTCTGATCCGCATCCTCCAACGCAACCGCCCGGTCCTGATGCCAGTCCGTCGCTGTGATGTGCGCGCGCACCTCATCCTTGGACAGCTTGAGAGCGGGGGGCTTCAGCCGAACGTGCTGGATTGGATTGCTCACCAACTCTGGCCCGATCAACTGCTCGACAATGTCAAGCATGGGCCGGGCCGTTAGCAAGTCGAACACTGCAGGCCCGATATGGAACGGTGTGTCCGCCATGATCCGATCGCCGGGCAACGAGATGTCCAGCGGCTGGAAATAGTCGCAACCGGCCTGATAAGCGGACAGAAGTTTGTCCCAGAAGGTCATTCCAGACGGTTCGTCCTTGACCAGCCCTTTTTCGTACCAACCGTCATAGAGCCGGCTCAGGACATCCGAGTATTCGGTCTGTACCCGATCAAGGACATCGGCAGGGATAACATCCTCGACCACGAGGTATCCGTCCGTCTGGAACTTGCCAATCTGATCTTGTGTCAGCATGGGTGCGACCTCACAACAGCAGCGCGATTATGCCCGGCCAAATCAGAAGAACGGAAAGCGCCAGCAACTGGATCCCGATGAATGGCAGGAAGCCACGGAAGATATCCGTCAGACTGATATGTGGCGGGGCCACCGACTTCAGGTAGAACGCGGCCGGGCCAAATGGGGGCGAGAGGAAGCTGACCTGCATGTTCATACAGAACACGACGCCGAACCAGATGGCGACATGACTCGGCTCCAACTGGCCAAAGACTCCGATTTCTTCGATAGGAAGGCGCAGGACGATCGGCAGAAAGACCGGAATAATCAACAGCACGATGCCGACCCAATCCATGAATGCGCCCATGAACAGCAAGATCAGCATCATCACCAGAATGACCAGCATGGTTGGCAGCTCCTGGCCGACGATTAGGTCAGCCACGTATTGGGGCCCGCCAGCAATGGTGTAGGCACCCGCCAGCGCGGCGGCCCCGATCGTAACCCAGATGATGGTGCCTGTGGATTTTAGGGTTCGCATCAAGCTGTCCCAAACCAGCTCGAACGATCCTTCGCCCCGCAGGATGGCGATAATCAGAACGGCGAAGGCGCCCATGCCCGCAGCCTCGGTGATGCCTGTGATCCCGCCATAGATCGAGCCGAGCACGACGCCGATGACGACCAGCGGAGCGACGAGGCCTTTGCCCATTTCCCACCCGATTTTAGCGCGCTCTCTGCCAAAGACGAAGAAGATCAGCAGAAGGGCAACGATCGTGATGCCGGCAAACCAGGGCATGTAGTCAGCCGTTCCCAGCCTCGCGGGCTCGCCCTGGCTGGCAGCGTTCGAGCCTGAGAGTTCGAAAAACGCGGCCCGGATAAACAGAACGGTGGAAAATCCGGCGACGACGATGCTCATGAAAGCCCCAAACAGTTTGCGTTTTTCAGCCGGTTCGGGGTCGTTCGGGTCCGGCTCTGGCAGCGGGGCGTGATGAGGATTCAACTGCGTGCGGATGATGATGTACAAGATGATCATCGAGGCCAACATGAAGCCGGGAATGAAAGACGCGGTGAACAGCGACTTGATCGAGGTTTCGGTGATCAGCCCATAGATGATCAGAACGATCGAGGGAGGGATCATAGTGCCCAGCGACCCCGAGGCGCAGATGACGCCGATGGCGAGATTCTGATCGTAGCCGAGGCGCAGCATCTGGGGCAGGGCGATAAGGCCCAGCAGGACAACCTCACCGCCGATGATGCCGGACATTGCCGCCATGATCACCGCCATGATCGAGGTCACGATTGCGATGCCGCCGCGTGTTCTGGACAGCCAGACATTCAACGACGAATACATGTCTCGCGCGATCCCGGACCGCTCTAGCAGCGACGCCATGAAGATAAACAATGGAACTGATATGAGCACGTAGTCCGTTAAAAGCCCGTATATCTTCTGCGCCAGGATATAGAGCGGCCCAGTGCCTGGCCGGCCGGTGAGAACCCCGTCGCCGAATGAAAACGGGTTCAAAAGCAGTGCCGGTTCAAACTTCAGGACAAGAACCAGAACAGCAAGGGAAGCTGAGGCCAGACCCAAGGGCATTCCGATCGCCAGAAGCACGATCAGGGCGACCATCAGGATGAGTGAGATTGTTCCAATATCCATCAGTCTTGTCCCACCGCTCGTTTGATCATTTCAATTTCGTCTTCGTCCGGTTCATCTGTGTGGATTTCCGGTTCTTTGTTCCAATCCGCGATCAAGTTCAAAATTGCTTGCATTGCGACGAGCGTAATCACGATCAGCACCATCGGCTGCAATGTCGCCGGGATCGGAGGATTGAAGGCGGAGCCATAAAGCTCCCATTTATAGAGCTTGTTGACGAACACCTGTTTGTAGCTGCCGTAGACCAGAAAGAAGGCAAACAGTACGATCAGGATTGTCGAAACCGTATCAAAAACATGCTGAAGCCAACGTGGAACTGCGTCGTACAGCAGGAATATTCGAATGTGACTGCGTTGTTGCATGGCGTAGTAGCCAGACATCAAAAACACAAAGCTGGCGAACCAGAGTGTCATTTCGTTGGCCCACTCGGTCGGCTTTTCCACGATATAGCGCATGAAGACTTCGTAGAGCATGACGATAGTCATGATTGCGATCATCATCATGGTAACTCGGCCTATGAACAGGGCGAAACGATCCATAATCGTCGAGCCTTGGAACTCCATCGTCGCTGGGCGCACGGTCTTGGTGCCAATCACTGCAAGAAACGGTAGAAGGACGAGCGCGGCCACGTCGATGATGTCGACATACCCCCCGAACACGCCAGGCAATTCGGGCGTGACGTCGCTGCGCAGATATATTTCCGTTACCTGGCTTTTGAGGGATTCAGAGGTGTAAGGCAGCCAATCCAATAGGAATGCCGGGAGATGCCAAACAAGCCAACTGGCAGTCGCGACGAAGGCCAACGGTATGAGCCATTCAATTGGTCCGCCTGAATTCTTGTGCATCGCGTAACCCTCGTCCCTATCCTTCGATCCTGTAGTGATCGATAAAGTCTCGATCCGGCTCGACCCCCAGTCCGGGGCCAGTCGGGATCATAACACGGCCGTTGTTGGCCTTGACCTGATTTTGAATTTCCAGCGGTACGGTCAGCAGATCGTCCCGAAATTTGTTGTCCGTAGTGTCGAATTCCAGCATCGGCTCCCATGGATGCAAGCCGCCTGGAATTGGGGGCATGGCCGCCAGTAAATGCAGATTAGTTGCGACAGCGATGGCGCTACCCCAGACGTGATTTACGACCGGAGTGAAATGTGCGTGGCATAGGGCCAGTACCCTGAGATACTCTGAAACACCGCCCAAAGCGCATACTTCTGGCTGCGCTATATCAATGCCGCGATTTTCAAGAAGATTGCGCCAAGCCCAGCGATTGAAAACTGCCTCCCCGCCCGAGATGTTGACTTTCAGCGAAGTGCGCAATTCGCGGTACCCGTCAATGTCTTCTGGCGCGACAGGTTCTTCGAACCAATATGCGTCCAGTTCTTCCAGCGACCGACCGACGTAGAATGCGTCCGAAGTCGTATAGGCATGGTTTGCATCGACCATAAAGGGAAAGTCGTCACCAACCCCGCGTCGAACGGCTTCGCACAGCTTCACATCAGGCTTCGGGCCAAAGCCCGTTTTCATTTTGGTGGCGGTGAATCCCATCTCCTTGATCTTTGAGGCTTCATCCTCAAAACGGCTGGCCAGATTGGAAATCGGTTCATCCCTGAGCATCATGCCGTAGCCGTAGCAAGGAACGCTTGCGCGATGTGCGCCGCCGACAAGCTTATGGAGGGGGAGGCCAGAGATTTTGCCGGTGATGTCCCAAAGTGCGATGTCCACACCGGACAAAGCCTGTATTGGCATTCCGCTTTGGCCATGGTCTCGCAAAAGGTTGTACACCTTGTGCCAGATCACGTCTTTGTCCAAAGGGTCCATGCCAAGAACCATTGGTTGGATGACCTTTTCCACGATGGATTTGTTGGCAATGGCTACGTTTCCGGGACCAAAGCACTCCCCCCAACCAGTTACCCGTTCATCTGTCTGAACCTCGACCAGATGAGTTGTACGCTTGTCATAATACTGTTGCGAGTAGCCCAGAACTTCCGGCATGTCGTACTGCAGTACGTGACTTATTATTCTGGTGATTTTCATGAAGCTCTGGATCCCGGCGCCGAACCGGAGAGGCCGCTAGTGCGGCCTTTCCGTGTGTCGTAAGTCGGTCGCAGCCTGACTACTGCATCGCGCCCAGGTCACGCAGGAAGTTGATATGGCTTTCCAGCAGCGCCTGTGCTTCAGGGGTCGTTGCGAACTCAGTCCACCCGACTTGAACGGCCGCGCGATAGGCTGCCAGATCTTCAGGCGACCATTCGTACAACTGAACGCCTTTTGCTTTCAGGTCTTTTGCAGTTTGAGCGTTCTGCACTTCGTTGATGGTCGCATTGTGCAATGCCAGGCTATCCATTGCGACTTCCATAATCTTCTTATGGTGCGCGGGCATTGCTTCCCAAACGTCTTTGCGACAGGCAAGGTGGTCCGCGGGCATCGAGTGGAAACCGGGATAGTTTGTGTGACCTGCGATCTCGTACAGGCCCAGGCCCACATTGTTCGTCAGGTTCGCAGCATCCGCACCATCAATGATGCCGGTTTCCAAAGCTGTGAAGATTTCGTTGAAGTCCATAACGATCGGAGAAGCACCAAGTTCTGCGAACACTTTGGTCGCAAGGCCTGGAGGGGAGCGGAATTTCCAATCTTTGAAGTCGTCCACTTTTGCAATCGGCTTGGTCGAAGAAAGCGACTCCGGCCCGGGAATCCACCATCCGATGAATTCCATGTCGTAGCCGTTGTATAAATCATTTACAGCTTCTCTTCCGCCGCCATGAAGAAGCCAAGCCATTTGCTGATATGGGTTCTGATATCCGCCGAGCAGGTCGCCCGCAAACTGGAAGGCCGGGTTTTTACCGGTCTGATAGCCGCCGCCCGTCATGTCGCAATCCAGAATTCCGGTAGCTGCGGCATCGAAGGTTTCAACTGATTTGACCACCGAAGAGGAAAAGAACATTTCAACTTCGATTTCGCCGTTCGACATTTCCTGAATGTCTTCAACGAATTTTGCAGCCATCTGGCCTGACAGAGTTTCGGGCGAAAAATGGGTTTGAATTCTAAGCTTCGTTGTTTCAGCCATCGCGAAACCGGCTGCCATTGTCGTGGCTACGGCCGCCAGGGCCGCTGTCTTGACTATTTTCATATTGTCCTCCCAGACGTTGAGCGTGCGCGGTGTGGAAGATCTTGCCGCCTCCTTTGCTGTCGCGCAGGTAAACGTTAAGCCGACGAATCGAATGCAACAAGAAAAAATTGAAATTTTTAAAAAATTCGAGATTCTTGCGATAATTCGAAAATAAGGTTAGGACGCTACTTGGACAAAACTTGAAGGTGCATACTGGAATGAACGACGAAATAGATATTTATCAAGATCTTAAGATGCGCCTGATCTCTAATGGATTCGAGCATGGAGCCAAGGTGCGGGCTGAAGAACTTCGTAAAGTGTATGGCTGTTCTGCGAGCGCCGTTCGTGAAGTCCTTTTTCGTTTGGCCGCTGTTGGTTTGGTGGACTTTCAGGAACAAAAAGGTTTCCGCGTGCCAATGCGTTCGCCGCAGAAGCTTATCGAATTGACGCACGTCCGTGTTCTGTTGGAGGCCGAAGGCACCGCAATGTCGATCCGTAATGGCGGGGTGGATTGGGAAGCAAGATTGACGGCCGCACATCACAAACTTAGCCATATCGAAAAACGCATTCACGCCACAGACGACCCGAGCGGCCTTATCGAGATATGGTTTTCCTCGGAAAAGGAATTTCACGAAACACTTATTTCTGCCTGTGGCTCGGAAACTTTAAAACAAATGCATAGCCGAGTTTACGCGCAATTCAGACAACAGTTGATGGTGGCAGACCGGAACTTTGAATTCATTTCTCAGAACATAAGACACCATGCCGATATACTTGAAGCAGCATTGTCAGGGGATGAGCAATTAACACGAGAGAAAATTCACGACCATCTGGAACGCCATCTAACTGGAAAGACGATGGGCGACTAAAGCCGAAAATCGTCTTCCAAATACACGCGAATGATTTCGTCGAAGCTTGATTCCGCCTTGAACCCCAACTCCAGAGCGCGATCTGTTTGAAAGTCTCGCGGCCAATTCTTGACTATTCGTTCGATTGTCTCGTCGGGTTCTTGCCTGATTAGGCCAACCGCTTCTTGGCCGGCCACTTTGCGCAGAGCTTCGATTTGTTCGGCGACGGTGCAACTTACGCCAGGCATGTTCAATGCGCGTCTGTCATTCAAAAGCTGCGTGTCCATTGTTGCTGCGTGGGTCAAAAAAGTCGCAGCGGCGCGGGGGCTGGCGTGCCAGTGGCGAACGGTTTCGGCAACTGGCAAGACAGCCTCATCCCCATTCAATGGCTCTCGGATTATACCTGAAAAGAAGGACGAAGCGGCAGCGTTGGCTTTGCCCGGGCGCACACACAAAGTGGGCAAGCGCAAGGAAATACCGTCGATATATCCTTTCCTGCTGAAATCCGTGATCATCAATTCAGCCGCCGCTTTCTGCGCTCCGTAACTTGTCAAAGGTGCCGAGAGGAATTCATCGCTTATCTTTTCGGGGAATGGTGACCCGAAAACTGCTATGGACGAGGCAAAAACCAGGCGAGGTGTGTACTCGCTTTCTGAAGCTTCGTGTTCATCCTTAAGTGCGTTCAGCAGTGCCCACGTTGCCATAAGGTTTACATCCCAACCCAACGCAAAGTCTGTTTCAGCTTGGCCTGAAACGATAGCTGCAAGATGAAAAATGACGTCTGGCCGCTGCGTAGCAAAAGACTTAGCTATGCCTGTCGCAGTCAAGTTCCCCACAATTTGATTACCTGCCGCACTGTCGGGCGGGAACGAGAGATCGAACAGTGAGACTTGGGCATCGGCTCCAAAGGTTTCTTGGATCGACACGCGATGGGCCAGTTTCTGGCCCAGCATTCCTCCGCCGCCTATAATCAGGATCCGCGTCACAGCATTCCGTTCCGTTTTTTGAGTTCTAGATACAAAGCCGAATGATCCAGTTCGGCCCCATCCATTTCGTCTATCAGGTATTCGAAACGGTCGCGCACAGATCGGGTGCTAGGTAGCTCAACGCCAAGGCTTCCCGCTTCCTCTAGCGTATTGTCCAAATCCTTTAGTTGAAACTTAGACAAACCCCCGGGTGTAAAATTTCCATCAGACATGCGTTCGCCATGTTGTTGCAAGATAATACTATCCGCAAAGCCCCCCTTTAGTGCGGCCCTCAACGCGGTGGGGTCCGCACCGCCTTGCTGAGCCAGTAGAGTCGCCTCGGCGACTGCCGATATTGTTACAGCGACAATTGTTTGATTGGCCAATTTGCACAATTGACCAGAACCACTTGGGCCAACATGCACAGGCCGGCCCATTGCTGTCAGAACCGGTCGCACGCGCTCCATAACGTCCTGACCGCCACCGACCATGATCGCAAGGGTGCCAGCTTCGGCACCTTTGGTGCCACCGGATACCGGGGCGTCCAGATGCAGCACCCCCATCGAGGAAAGCTGCGCGGATTGCTCTCTTGCGTGTTCGGGTTTGGCGCTCGACATATCAATCCAGATCATCCCCGGTTTGAGTTGCTCGCGGAAAGCCTCGTCAGCAAGTAGCGCGCCGGTCGCGTATCCATCCGAGAGCATGGTTATTATTACGTCTGCACCCGAAACCGCCAGCGGGGCAGTTTCCACCAATGTCGCGCCTTCTGCTGCCAACGGGTTTGCCTTTTTCAAGCTGCGGTTCCATACAGTGAGCGGAAACTCGGCGCGCAAAATATTCCGCGCCATAGGAGCTCCCATCAGGCCGGTTCCCAACAGAGCCACTTTGAACTGCTTGCTCATCATCTACTGTCCTTCCGAAGGTGCGCCACGCATGGTTATGGCCAAACCAAAATCTCTGTCATACGCTAACGGCTCTGTGCCCACATGCCAGAAGTCGTTGCAAATCCGCCAAGGTTTCTTTGCTTCTCGGTTGATCTGTGGGACGACGTAACACTTGTCCAGTCGCCACTTTTGAGGTCGGAATATGTATATGTCAGAAAGACTTAAGGGAAAAAGCGTCCTGGTCACAGCCGCCGCACAGGGGATCGGACTTGCAAGCGCAATTGCAATGGCAAGAGAGGGTGCAAAAGTCTATGCGACGGATATTAGCCCCAAAAAACTAAATTTGATTCGCGGTCAGAATCTCGAAAATCTCGAAAATCTCGAAAATCTCGAAATTTTCGAGATGGATGTGACGAATAATGACAGCATTCATCATGGGGTCGCGCGAGCGAAGCCGGACGTTTTGTTCAACTGCGCAGGGTTCGTGCATCACGGAACTATTCTGGATGCAACCGATGAAGAGTGGGATTTCGCCATGGACCTTAATGTGCGCTCAATGGTGCGCACGACAAAGGCTGTATTGCCGGGAATGCTAGAGCGCGGAGGAGGCTCGATAATCAATATGTCTTCCGCACTGGGTTCCATAATCGGTGCGCCAAATCGTTTTGTATATGGAACGACAAAAGCCGCTGTTGTTGGGCTGACGAAATCGGTAGCCGTGGACTTCGTAACAAAAGGAATCCGGTGCAATTGCATTTGTCCGGGAACAGTCGACAGTCCCAGTTGGCGTGACCGCGTAGATGCGTTGGGCGAGCAACTGGGCAGCAGAGAAGAGGCCCTTGCACAATTTGTGGCGCGACAGCCTATGGGGCGTGTAGCGAAAGCAGAAGAGATTGCTGCATTGGTCGTCTATCTGGCGAGCGATGAAAGTGCATTCACCACTGGACACACGCACATAATTGACGGGGGTTGGTCAGGCCAATGACAAAAGTATCAAAAAAAGATCTGCGATCTCGCAAGTGGTTCATGAATTCTGAGAACCTTGAGATGACGGCATTGTATCTGGAAAGATACCTGAATTACGGATTGACCCGTGAGGAACTGCAATCAGGCAAACCGATCATTGGCATTGCTCAGACCGGCAGTGATTTGAGCCCCTGTAATCGGCATCATATCGAATTGTCAAAACGTGTTCGCGATGGAATCATCGCCGCCGGGGGAACGTGCATCGAAATACCGGTCCACCCGATACAAGAGACAGGTAAACGGCCAACGGCGTCACTCGACCGCAACCTGGCTTATCTGTCCTTGGTTGAGAGTCTATTCGGGTATCCGATTGATGGCGTTGTTCTGAACATTGGTTGCGACAAGACCACGCCCGCGCTTCTTATGGCCGCTGCGACCGTCAACATCTCGGCGATTGCCCTGTCGGTCGGTCCCATGCTCAACGGCTGGTGGAAAGGTGAGCGCGCCGGATCGGGAACGGTTATTTGGAAAGCGCGCGAAGACCTTGCGGCTGACGAAATAGACACCGATGAGTTCATGGAGATCGCAGCCGCCGCAGCACCTTCGGTGGGTTATTGCAATACGATGGGAACAGCAACGACCATGAATTCGCTTGCTGAGGCCTTGGGTATGCAATTGCCCGGATCAGCAGCCATTCCAGCCCCGTATAGAGAGCGCGGTCAAATCAGTTATGAAACGGGTAAACGCATTGTGGACATGGTCTGGGAGGATCTACGCCCGAGCGATGTGATGACACGTCAGGCTTTTGAGAATGCGATTGTTATCAACTCTGCGATTGGCGGATCGACGAACGCGCCGATCCACCTGAATGCAATCGCCCGGCATCTTGGTGTTCCGTTGACCAACGATGACTGGCAGAAACTTGGCCACGACGTTCCACTGTTGGTTAACATGCAGCCTGCGGGTGAGTATCTGGGCGAAGATTACCAACAGGCCGGAGGTGTACCCGCCGTTGTCGGAGAGCTTCTTGACGCTGGATTGCTGCCGCATCCCGATGCGATAACGGTGAACGGCAAGACGATGGGCAATAATTGCTCGGCGCGCCGGTCTCAGAATAGCAAAGTAATCAAGACTGTTGATAGCCCGGTTAAGCAACAGGCGGGGTTCATCAATCTCTCGGGTAACCTGTTCGAGAGTGCGATTATGAAGACATCTGTGATCTCACAGTCATTTCGACAGACCTACCTGTCGAACCCGGATGATCCTAATGCATTTGAGGGCAGGGCGGTTGTGTTTGATGGGCCTGAGGATTTTCACCATCGGATCGATGATCCCGAAGAATACATCGACGCAAACTGTATTCTGATTATGCGCGGAGCAGGACCAAAAGGTTACCCAGGTGCCGCAGAGGTCGTGAACATGCGTCCGCCCGCATATTTGTTGAAACAAGGCATCGAAGCCCTTCCTTGCATCGGTGATGGACGGCAATCCGGAACATCAGGAAGCCCGTCTATCCTGAATGCTTCACCCGAAGCTGCAGAGGGTGGTGGGTTGGCCTTAGTGCGAAATGGTGACCGCCTGCGCATCGATCTTGGCAAAGGCACAGCAGATATGCTGGTTTCGCTCGAAGAACTGCATGAACGCGCCCGCGATCTGGAGGCAAAGGGTGGGTATTCAATGCCGCCCAACCAATCCCCGTGGCAGGAAATTTTCCGCGAAAAAGTAGATCGGTTGGATCGCGGTATGACGCTCAAGGGGGCAGAAAACTACCACGATATCGCGCGAGGATTCATGCCACGCGACAATCACTAAAAGGAACAGAAATGAAACTTGTTCGTTACGGAGTAGAGGGCTCGGAAAAGCCTGCGTTGGTCGACGCTGAGGGCCAATTGCGGGATCTGTCCGCTCATATCATTGATATTACGGGTGATATGTTGGATGACGGAACGCTTGATAACCTGCGCTCATTGGATCCGAACAACCTGCCAATTGTAGAGGGTGACCCTCGTATCGCACCGTGTGTCGGTGACATCGGTAAATTTCTTTGCATCGGTTTGAACTACTCGGACCATGCAGCAGAAACCGGCGCAGATATTCCCGAGCATCCGATACTTTTTTTCAAGGCTAACTCAGCGGTCATTGGGGCATATGACGAAGTTGTCATGCCGCGGGGATCTACACACACCGACTGGGAATGCGAACTGGGCGTCGTCATAGGCAAAACAGTCAAATACGTTTCCAAGGCCGACGCGCTCGAATACGTTGCCGGCTATTGCATCGTAAACGACGTGTCGGAAAGGCATTTTCAAACTCAACTGACCGGTCAATGGACCAAAGGCAAGTCTTGCGACACATTTGGCCCTACTGGCCCTTGGCTAGTGACCCGGGATGAGGTGCCGGATCCTCAAAGTCTTGGTATGTCACTGGATGTAAACGGTCAGCGCATGCAAACCGGGAATACTGCTACGATGATCTTTTCCGTTGCCGAGATCATTGAACATCTAAGCCAACTTTTCACACTGCATCCCGGCGACGTCATTTCAACTGGAACACCGCCCGGTGTTGGAATGGGGATCAAACCGGACCCAGTTTACCTGAAAAAAGGCGACGTCATGGAGCTTCGTATCGATGGGCTTGGCGTTCAGCGGCAAGAGGTCGGCCAAGATGACTGACTTATTGCAAATCGGAGGGATCACTGAACGGATGCGAGAACGCCTGGCCACAGTGTTCAATATTCATCAATTGGACGATTTCAGCGCGGATAGTGTAACACATATCGTTACAAATGGGCATGATGGCGTTCCGCATGACCTGATGACATCACTCAGCAGTTTGAAGATGATCAGCGTCTATGGAGTCGGTTACGACGCCGTCGACGCAAATGCCGCGGCTGAGCGCGGGATTGTCGTGACGCACACACCGAATGTTTTGAACAAAGAAGTCGCAACCACCGCCGTTTTGCTGTTGCTGTCATGTTATCGAGAGCTCGTACGTGACGACGATTACGTTCGGTCCGGACGGTGGGAAGTTGAAGGTAATGCCCCTTTGACACGATCAGCGGACAATCAAAGAATAGGCATTCTTGGTCTTGGTCGCATTGGTCAGGCGATCGTTGATAAGTTGGAGCCGTGGGCCCCCGAAATCTCTTATAATACCCGCAATCAAAAGGATGTCCCGTACCGATATTTCGACAGTTTGGTTGAAATGGCAGAACATGTGGATGTCCTCATATGCATCACGCCCGGCGGCCCGTCGACCAATAGGCTGGTCAACGCTGAGGTGTTGCGCGCGTTGGGGGCAGGGGGCACTCTTATAAACGTTAGTCGAGGTTCGGTTGTCGACGAAACTGCCCTAATCAATGCATTGCAAAACGGTGAGCTCGGGTGGGCAGGGCTTGATGTTTTTGAAGACGAACCGCGCGTTCCAAAAGCATTGCGCGAGTTGTCCAATGTCGTTCTTCTCCCTCACGCTGGTAGCGCGACTATTGAGACACGTGCAGCTATGGGTGACCTAACTGTCGACAATCTCCTGCAACACCTTAAGGACGGATCGGTGATCACAGCTGTGCCGGAATGCAGAGATCTGTAGAAGGCCAATCTGAATAGTGTTTGAGTTTGCCGTTGCGGTTTTCTTTCTGCTGATTACGCCTGGCCCAGGTGTTTTGACAACTGCGGGTATTGGATCAGCATTTGGTTTTCGAGCTGGGCTCGCTTTTGTGGCCGGTTTGATGCTGGGCGGGTTCATCAACATGATGTTTGTTGTCTCTGGAGTCGCTGCAGTAGCTTTGGCTATACCGGTACTTAGAACTTTGCTGCTATTTGCCTCTGTTGGGTATTTGGGATTTATTGCCTGGCGTATTGCAAGAGCTGGCTCAAAGGTCGGGTTTTCCCCCGCGGTCTCGCCACTTGGTTTTGCGAACGGGCTGACACTTCAGTTCATTAATCCCAAGGCTTACGTGGTTGGCACTGCATTGTTTTCAGGGTTTGCCTTTTTGCCCGATGCGCCCGTTTGGGAGGTCGTCATAAAAATCGTAATATTCAATATGGTTTGGGTGCCAGTGCACATGATCTGGCTGGGTGCTGGCGCAAAGCTAGGCAGCCTTGATTTAAGTGAGAGATCACATCAAAGGATCAACTTTGCGATGGCGGCTTCATTGATGGTTGTTGTGGTGACTGCTTTGGCGTCGGCGCTTTAAACAAAGCCTGCGTCAGTCGTACCTAGCAGACGGTTGAAAGACACAAATCAAAGTGACGCCGTTATTCCGCCATCAACGTAGAGAGTATGTCCATTGACGAAACTGGATGCAGGGGAGGCAAGGAATATGGCGGCGCCGACAAGTTCTTCCACATTGCCCCAGCGACCGGCCGGGGTGCGTTTCTCGAGCCATGCACTAAACTCAGGGTCAGCAACCAATGCGGCGTTCAAAGGTGTATCGAAATATCCAGGCGCAATGGCATTGCAGTTTAGGCCATACTTAGCCCAATCAGTCGCCATTCCCTTTGTAAGGTTGGTCACGGCACCTTTTGTCGCCGTGTAAGGCGCAATACCCGGTCTTGCCAATGCGGATTGAACCGACGCAATGTTAATGATCTTGCCTGACTTTCTTTCAATCATGTGCCGTGCCACAGCCTGACCGACATGAAAGACGGACGCTACATTTGTCTGTAGTAGGTGCTCGAAGGCATCAGCGGGGAAATCCTGTAGCTCCGTCCTGTATTGCATTCCGGCGTTGTTTATCAGGATGTCTATGGGGCCGACATTGTCTTCAAAGTTGTCCACGGCAGATCGGACACCTTCATGATCGGTTGCATCGAACGAAAGTTCACGTACCGAGGCGCCTGTTTCGCTCAACTCGGATGCCGCTGCCGCTAGTTTCGCGGTGTCGCGCCCGTTCAAAACGACTTGCGAACCGGCGGCAGCCAAGCCACGGGCCAACGCAAATCCAATGCCTTGGCTAGAGCCTGTTACTAGTGCGCGTTTTCCCTCTAGGTTGAACATTTCAAGCATCATGCAAAAACCCCTTGGTTGTCAGCACCGACTATCCGTATCTTTTGGCAATATGTATAGGGAGTCTGTGCAATGTCTTCGGCCAATGTTGCTGTTGTTATCCATGCCGCAAAAGATCTGAGGTTGGAAAACCGGGACGTACACGACGTGGGGCCAGACGAAGTCTTGATTGCCATGCGCGCGGGTGGGATTTGCGGCTCTGACCTGCATTATTATAACCACGGTGGTTTCGGTGCGATCAAGTTGCGTCAGCCGATGGTGCTAGGACATGAAGTCGCCGGAGAAATCGTGAAAGTCGGGTCAAGTGTGCAGGGGCTGCACTTAGGCCAACTGGTTGCAGTTTCTCCATCCCGCCCTTGCCAAGCCTGCATTTATTGTCTGAACGGGCAGCAAAACCACTGTCTTGATATGAAGTTCTATGGCAGCGCGATGCCGTTCCCGCATATCCAAGGCGCTTTTCAAAGCAAACTCGTGGCGAAAGCCAGTCAATGTGTTCCGGCAGATGGGTTGAGCCCTGCGCAGGCCGCTATGGCCGAACCTCTGGCTGTCTGTTTGCACGCGATTAAACAAGCCGGGAACCTCTTAGGCAAAACGGTACTTTTAACGGGATGCGGCCCGATTGGCTGCCTCACGATCTTGGCGGTACGCCGTTCTGGAGCGGCCAGAGTAGTGGCGACGGATATCTCGGACCAGACCCTCGCTCTGGCGCGTGAATGCGGGGCAGACGATGTCATCAACACCTACGCCGATCCGCAAAAACTGGAGCAGTTTGAAAACGACAAGGGCCAGGTTGATGTCCAACTGGAGTGTTCTGGGGCTCAATCGGCTCTGGCTTCTGGCGTCGCATGCTTGCGACCGGGTGGAACATTGGTTCAGCTTGGTCTGGGTGGAGATATGACTGTGCCAATGCAGGCGTTGACTGCAAAAGAGATAGTGCTTCGCGGGTCTTTCCGTTTCCATTCCGAGTTCTCAGTCGCGGTCGAGATGATGCGAAGCGGACTAATGAACGTCGACCAGTTGGTGACGCATTCCTTCGAAGTTGGCGAGGCTGTTACTGCCTTTGAGGTCGCGTCTGATCGAAGCCAATCAATGAAAGTGCAGTTAACGTTTCCGGAAAATGACGATGGATAGGCGAATGCGTGATATTGCAAAGACTTATGAAAGAGACGGTTTCGTAGCTCCGCTGGATATCCTGACAGCTTCCGAGGTCCAAACGCTGCGCGATGATTTTGAGAAAGCAGAGCTCATTCTCAGAGACGACCCAGAGAAACTCAAGCTTCTATATTCTTATCCAGACAGGCTGATACCATCATTCGATGCACTTCTTCGCCATCCGAAGCTGATTGAGGCTGCTTCAACAGTGTTGGGGCCGGACCTCATGGTTTGGAGCGGTGCACTTTTCGTAAAAGAAGCGCGATCATCGAAGATAGTCTCGTGGCACCAAGACTTGACCTATTGGGGTTTGGATGATGCTGAAGAGGTAACCTGTTGGGTTGCGATTTCAGAAGCGTCTGAGCAAAGCGGGTGTATGAGGTTTGTTCCTGGCAGCCATAAAAGCCGGATCGTGCCTCACGTGGACACCTTCAGCGAAAACAATCTTTTGTCACGTGGGCAGGAAATCGCAGTCGATGTGAACGAAAAAGATGCAGTTGCTGCCGAATTGCGTGCAGGGCAGGCATCCATGCATCACGGGCATCTCTTTCACGCATCAGGGCCCAATAACACGGACGATAGACGCATTGGTGTGGCGTTGCGTTTCATAAAGCCCTCAATGAAACAGCAAAACGGAGTGAAAACTTTGGTTGCGCTAGTCGCAGGGCGAGATGATTTTGGGCATTTTTTAGTTGCGTCCTCTCCTCAGGGCTTTTTGCATGAGAACGATTTCGTTTTGTGTCAAAGGGATGCAGATCGCAAGAAACAAATACTCTTCACCGGAGTGTAATGACTCCCTTCTCGACCTCAGACCCATTGCTATATCGACCGGGAAACCGCCCTGAATCGCGAAAACTAGTAGACAATTAAAAGTTAACATAGTCGCTAAGCTTTTCTTCCACTGGGCGAAAAGTTGCAGAGGAAGTCTACGGCAGGTTCGAAATCAAAATAGTCATTACAAACTCAAAAAATATTCTGTTTAATTTTTAATTTGCGATCGTTGCGCTTAGCGCCTCTTCCTTTGTTTTGACCTTTTCGGGGTCTTGTCAGATTAACTTTGCTTGAGCGGGGCAGGGCGGGTGCATAGCTTTTAGGAATGACCAAACCTGCCACCTTCAAGTACTTCAAAACCAGTCCTGAGATCATCCGCCTGGCGGTGATGCTGTATATTCGGTTTCCACTCTCGCTTCGGAATGTCGAAGATCTGCTGCATGAGCGAGGCATCGACGTGAGTCACGAAACTGTCCGATAGGTGCTGTCAGAAGAACTTTGGTTGAGCGGGGCAGGGGTGTTGCGTAGCTTTTGCACATGACCAGACCTGCCACTTTCAAATACTTTAAAACCAGTCCCGAGATCATCCGCCTTGCGGTGATGCTGTACATCCGTTTCCCTCTCTCGCTTCGGAATGTCGAAGATCTGCTGCACGAGCGAGGCATCGATGTGAGCCACGAAACTGTCCGATACTGGTGGAACAGGTTCGGTCCGATGTTTGCATCCGAGATCCGAAGAAAACGGGTTCAGCAACTCCGAGCCTTTTCAAAATGGAAGTGGCACGTAGACGAAGTATTCGTGAAAGTGAACGGCAAACGCCACTACCTCTGGCGTGCTGTCGATCACGAAGGCGAGGTGCTTGAAGCCTTTGTCACCAAACGTCGAAACAAAAAGGCAGCACTGAAATTCCTCAAGAAATTGATGAAGCGACACGGTAAAGCGGAAAACGTCGTCACGGACCGCTTTGCATCGTATCGGGCCGCTCTCAGAGAGCTTGGTGCTACCGAAAAACAGCAGACGGGCAGGTGGCTCAACAACCGGGTCGAGAATTCACACCTTCCTTTCCGACGACGCGAACGCGCGATGCAACGGTTCAGGCGTATGCGAAGTTTGCAGAAATTCGCTTCCGTCCACTCCTCCGTCTACAACCACTTCAACCAGGAAAGATCGCTCGCCAGCCGAGACACCTTCAAGCTGACGCGCACCGCCGCTCTCGCCGAGTGGCGTCAACTTTGTTCCGGATAGGTTCACGGTTTCCACGGCAAACTGAGACTGGTTCGAATTCGTCTGACAGCACCCGAAATCCAGTGACGACTTGAACGACACCCAGTGCTACGAACACCCAGCCAACCAAAATAGTTGCGAAACCACTAGCCAGCACTGGGTTCGCCAAAGCATAGATGCCACCCAGAATCGAAATAGCCGCCAAAAGAATCCATAAGATTTTGTTTTTCATTTTCATGTCCTTGTTCGCTGCGCACCCCATATTGTCTTCTAAAATGCGGACGGAACAAGGAAATCCACACCATAGTCGTTGCGTTTTCTGTGCGATGTTGGTGCAATACATCACTGTTCGGAAATCAAAATTCTTTGCCTGGTACGAGGTCTATTGATGCGCAATTCTCTCGCAGACGAAGAGAGAACCTCGATTAATCTGATATTTGATCGGCTTGCTAGTCTACCTCTGAGAAAGCCAAAATGGCATTCTTGAACACTCAGGTTTGTGTATGGCACAGTTTGCGCGAAATTTCTTTCGTCTTCGACTCAGGGATGTTGCATGCGTCTTGTGAAAATTTTCGTTGTAGTTGTCGCAGCTTTCGCGTTTTGCATGCTACTTTTGAGATTGGCTTACCCTTTGCCGACATCCAATTTTTCGCATCAGACCTCAAAGGAGCCGCCATCGTGGCATGGTCCGCTTGGGCAGGTAATTAATGCTGCGATGTCTCGTAATCCTGGAAAAGATGGTGTCCGCCCATTGCGAAATGGCGGTGCTGCGTTTGCAGCGCGTGCAATTCTTTCTAGGGACGCGGTATCGTCAATCGATGCGCAGTACTACATATGGCAAGATGATATCACCGGTCTAATGCTTCTTGACGAACTTAGATCAGCTGCACAACGAGGCGTTCGCGTACGGCTACTGGTTGACGATAACGGGATAAGCGGACTCGACGAGCTGCTGGCTGAACTTGACGATATGCCGACGGCAAGCGTGCGCCTATTTAATCCGTTCACACTAAGACGTCCCAAATTGCTGTCTTACTTCTTTGACTTCAATCGACTGAACAGGCGAATGCACAATAAGTCAATTACATTTGACGGAGTAGTTACAATCGTCGGTGGTCGCAACATCGGGGACATCTATTTCGACTATGGATCTGGCACTCATTACTTGGATGTAGATGTAATCGCCATCGGACCTATTGTTGAAGAAGTCTCCGATGCATTTGATTCATACTGGAACAGCGGTTCAGCATATGATGCAGCAGTAATTCTGCCTCCATCAAAGGAGAAGAAGCTGGAAAATTTGGCAGATGCAGCAAGGGATTCCGTCGCTGGTGTTGGCTATCAGAAAGCCATAGAAGAAAACGCATTGACCGCGGGACTTGCCGAAAAGACATTGAAGTTTGAATGGAGCGACGTCACTCTTTTTTCCGATAGCCCATTAAAAGGTCTGGGTGAAGCAAGTGCTGAAGATTTGTTAGTGGAGCGTCTAATTCAAGTAGCTCAGCAATCCAAATCATCTATTGATCTCGTGTCCGCCTATTTCGTACCTGGAAAACGCGGAGCAGAGATTTTGGAAAGCCTAGCTCGATCGGGTGTAGATGTTCGCGTTTTGACAAACTCGCTTGATGCCACCGACGTAATGCCCGTTCACGCCGCATATATGGGTTATCGTGAAGATTTGTTGAAAAGTGGGGTTGAACTGTTCGAGCTTCGCGCTTCGAGGGAAGAACATAGCGACCGCAGCCTTCCCGAGATACTGGCTGGATCTGCATCGGGATTACACGCAAAGGTTTTTGGTTTCGATCGAAAAAGGGTTTTCATCGGGTCATATAACCTCGATCCACGATCAGCTCAGCTGAACACAGAAATGGGCCTTCTCATCGAAAGCCCGTCTATCGCAGCCACTCTTGGATCACAAATTCAACGGCCAGAAATTTCTTATCGTGTAACCCTCTCAAACGACGGCACACTTAAATGGACAATGGAGTCAGATTCTGGGGAAACGAAAAGCTACACATTCGACCCTGAAACTACCAAGCTTCAAAGAACCCTAACCATTTTTGCCAGATGGTTGCCTATCGAATGGATGTTGTAGGGAAGTTATTGGTCGTATCAGAAAATCCGTGCATTGTGATGGAGCACTCGGCTAGCCTTTAAAAATCTACAAAGAGTTTTGGAGTTCGGTTACTATGCGCAAGTGGATGGTGCTGTTAACACTTTCTCTGTCAATGTTCATAATTGTTATCGATACCACGGTTATGAATGTCTCGATTTCCGCTCTCGTGGTTGATCTGAACACTTCGGTAACTGGCATCCAAGCTGCAATTTCTTTGTATGCACTTGTGATGGCATCTTTCATACTCATAGGGGGCAAACTTGCCGATGTGATTGGAAAGAAACGGACCTTTGTGCTTGGGCTAGCAATCTTTGGCGTCGGCACAGCAATGGCGTCAATCAGCACATCGTTGATGATGCTGATTATCGGTTGGTCCGTGATAGAAGGTATCGGATCAGCCCTGATGATGCCCAACATCCAAACCATTCTTCGTGAGGCATATGAAGACAAAGACCGAGCAACGGCCTACGGTGTAATCAGCGCAGTAGGGGCTGTTGGGGCTGCTATGGGCCCCATTGTCGGAGGCTTCCTTACAACTTACTACAGCTGGCGGTGGGCTTTTCGATTGGAAGTCGCAATTGTTATCGTTGTGCTCGTTTGTTGCCGATACATATCAACCGAACTTCGTCAGGGAACCCGCCCCAAATTCGACTATGTCGGTGCTGCGCTTTCGATCTTCGGATGGTCGACTATTGTGATGGCGGTATTGCTCGGACAAAGCTACGGGTTCTGGGTGGCAAAGCAGCCCTTCGTTATCGGTTCAATGAAGCTGGCTCCGCTGGGTCTCTCAGTGGTTCCCTTCGTGTTTCTAACTGGGGTTACACTAATCTTTGTGCTTTTCAGTTGGACAGCTGGACGGGATGAACAAGGCGACGTCGCGATCTTTCGACCATCAGTATTTCGCACCACAGGTTTGAAGGCGGGTATTGCTGTTCGGTTCATACAAATGGCTGTAATGGCGGCATTCCTATTTACAATGCCATTGTTGCTCCAACTCTCGTTCGAGTTCACCGCAATGGAAACTGGTTTGGCTCTCATTCCGTTTTCACTTGCCCTGTTGGTTTCAGCTCTCGGCGGTGCAAGGTTGTCAGCTCAATTTTCAGCTCGGCTAATCATTCGAACAGGGTTCTTGCTTGCTATCGTAGGACTTATTTTGATCGCTGTTACGGTTTCGCCTGACGCAGAGCCCTCTGATATGGCGACCGGAATAGTATTTGGAGCTGGGGTTGGCTTGATTGCATCTCAGATATTAAATTTGGTGCTTTCCTCTGTTGCCCCAGACCAAACCGCAGAAGTTTCTGGCTTGAATGGTACATTTGAACAGTTAGGAAACTCAATAGGTGTGGCTTTGGTCGGTACGATAATGCTTGGCACACTGACAACAGGACTGCAGGATCGCGTTATGGCTTACCCAGATCTCGAGGCCGAAGCAAAAGTCGAAATCACGCAAGCGCTCCAGAATAGTGTCGAGCTAGTTTCCAGCAGCCAACTGGCAGAAGCAATGCAAGATGCCGGAGCCAGCGTCGATCAAAGCGCGGTGATTCTCAAGGCCTACGGAGAAGAGCGTACTCAGTCATTTAAGATCGGTGTGTGGTTTCTAGTATTTCTATCTTTGTTAGGCTTGATTGTGACCCGAAGTTTACCAAACCGTAAACTCGTGTGATTTGCTTTCGCCCGAACACACTCCTGGTACAAAAAGTGCCAAGAAGCCGTTTGGACAAAAACTGATTGTCCGAGAAACGCAATCCACTGCTCTCTTTGTACGCATACCTGTCAATGAGACCTATGGAGTCAAACACCAGGAAATCGTTGTTGCTATGGGCATTGATCGCACTGGCCACAACCAACGTCGCCGTTCGGCCCACGTTGCTGTCATTCCTTCGGAACGCAGCTAACTCAATGGGAGAGCCTAATCTAACAAATGCTGCACGCGCTACGAACTGGCACTAAACCGTGTAAAACTGACTTTGCGGTTGCGTGACGTAACGAAGAAACGTCCCCTAATTTCGGACCCAATTGTGAAGAGTCTCTAGACACTACAGGTAGGTCAACAGGGCTCGAATTCTGACGAGAACCTTTGCAAGGATTTCGAAGGGTCCAGCGTCAGGACCGTAGGCTGTTGCCGAACCGACCATACCGGGTTGTGATGCGTATTTTGGTAGGCCATCAGGCCACTCCAAAAGCAAAAGAACTTCCGAGTCTGATCCAACAGACGTCGCTGATAGCAGATTGGAACTCACCGGGATTTGCCCACCTGCTGTGCCCGGAACGACCTGAAAAACACTTGAGGTGAATATGGTTCCGGGTACGGCTTCGAATATTAGTTCCACTGGTGTTCCAGCCATCAAAGCACCTGACCCGTTCTGGCTGAACACGCCTACCATCCGAAATGAGCCGGATTCAATAAATGGCATGACGGATGCCGAGGAACTGACCTGATTGCCGGGGGACAGGTTCACGGAGGTAACAATCCCGTCCTGAGGGGCACGAATTGTCGTTTCCTCCAAATCGAACCGTGCCGCCTCCAGACGTGCCTCTGCGGCATCGAGAGTTGCACGGCTTTCATCAATGTCCTGCTCGGACACCGACAGACCTGGGTTCCGGTCAAAAACAGTTTGCTGTCTGTTTAGTGTCAGCGACGCAATTTCCACGTCGGCCTCTGCCTCTTTGACGGCGGCCTTAAATGGCTCAGGGTCTATCCTGAACAGGACATCTCCGGCATTGACGGCCTGATTGGGAATAGCTGGAACCTCTATAACTTCGCCGTCCACTGATGGGGCGATCTCGACCACTACCCCCATTACGGCGATCCGGCCTGATGGAGTCTTGGTGTTGAGCTGTGCAATGACATACAAGCAGATGCCTAATCCGACCAAGGCTACGATAATCTTGCTAGTCCGGCTCCACGAAAAGAGCTTCAGTTGGAAGAATAAAAGCCAGATGATCCCAAAGTAGATTGCAAGAATAATCAGCATGTTATGCCCCCGTCATGTGGATGCTTAGCATGGTTCACAGGAAAAACTCCGCCCGCTCGACCACCCAGACCATTGCTATCAGGGCGGCACATGCGGCCACGGCGGCACGAGAGCCGATCCAGATGCGGCCGGGTTGCCTGCGTAGGAACAGCACCAGCGGCCAAACAAGCAGAACAATCATCAGCTGCCCGATCTCGACCCCGACATTGAAGGCCAGAAGGCTGTGCCAGACGTTTGGGGCGTCGACACGCAGGATCTGATGCAGCATGAAGGAAAACCCGAAACCGTGCAGCAACCCGATGCCCGAGGTTATGCCAAAGGCTTTCAGATTGCCGTGCTCCTGGGTCGATGGCGTCACGGCCATTACGGCCGCGTAAACGATGGACAGGGCGATTGCCAGTTCGACCGTGGGAATGAACCAGGCACCACTGGGAGCTATGCCGAAGAACCCGAGGATCAATGTGACAGTGTGGCCGAGGGTAAAGCCTGTGACCCGCGCCAGAAGGCTGCGCAGGTTTAGCGCGCCGATGATCATGCAGAGCACAAACAGCACGTGGTCGGGACCTTCGAGGATGTGTCGGATGCCTTCGACAATGAAGGTTGAGGCCGCAGCGGTCGCTGAACCGGATACGTTAACCGGGTCATGCATCAGCCCCGTGGCGCGAAAAGTTCGGACTTCTTGACCGTTATAGTCCAGAATAAGGTTTGCCGTGTTTTCCTGTCCTGGCAGTCCGGGATTGGATGTATGGGACAGGCTGTAGGTCGCAACTGGTCCGCTGACATAGCGTAAATGGATATCGACTATGACGTCGCCGACATAAGTTTCACCAGCCGAAGCTGGAAACACCGAACCGGACGCAAGCGCGTCTCTGGCCTCTGACAGGTTTGCAAAGCCGGGTTCGGTTCCAATGGGATGCAAGCGTAGCGCAACCACCGATGCGGGAAGTGTCGTTCTATCGACTGACAGCTGAAGGGAACTCGCCGCGATCTTTGCCAACCCGCCCGGATCGCTGAGCAGGGCACCCTGATCCAAGTAGTGCATGAGTACGCCATCTTCGATCCGGTTGTACGTATAGGGCGCAGGCTCCGGCAAACCGTCCGGGCCTTCGAGGCCAACAAGTTCGGCGACCAGATAAGACATCGGCGTGCGCAGATGGACGTCAAGGCCTTCGTCCGAACGCACCATATGATGAACACGGACATTTTGGTTCAGCTTAAAGTGCGCCTGAGAGGAGGTGGCAACAACGCACGCAAAAAGAGCAAGGAAGACAACAATGATCCTCATGTTTCACCTCCCGCCTCGTCTCGTTTGCCGGTGTGGGCTTCGAGGACTGTCAGGCCCGTGAGATACCAAACTCCGCTTTTCACTGAGACATCAAAAAGAGCGCGGTACTTAATGACCCGTCTGTGCAAATGCCCCCAATGTCCGCCACTGACATAAGCATTCCAACTGGCTAAAATCTGCTGGCCGTCACCGAAACTTTCTGCTTCGTCAACTTTGATGCCATCAATTGCCTCGGTGCGGGCCAGGGCTCCAGAGGGTAAAGAAACTGACAAACCCCGTCGCATTTCCGCTCCGACGCCCTTTTGGTTTTCGATTGGCACGAAGGGATCGAGCGATGCCTGAAAAACTGCTTCATCGACGCTCAGCATGGCGATACTTGCGTTTTTCAGAATCCCATCAAGGACTTGCGACGCTTCGCTCTGGCGGAGATCTCCGGTTATTGGCAGACGAAGGTTTTGCGTCGCCCCGCTCGCCAGGAATGACAGGACGAATAAAAGTGTAGCGGGCGCACTTAATGCGTAACGGCGCCAAGCTGAACTTCGCATCGCTGCGAATAAGGTGACCAGGGCTAATCCCAGAAGTATTAGGGAGACAATCGGGACATTGAGCTCTCGACCACGCAACAGGACAACAGACTTGGGTTCCGGTGCAGACCACGAAGTCAAAAAGTTGTTCCAGACAACGGATGGGTCAGTGGTTGTAGCTGTTTCAGGAACGCCGCCAGCCGGGTCTGATACACGAACGGGGACCGGGACGCTACGGTCGGAAAACAACTCCCATGTCAATTTAAGCTGATCGGGCAAATCATCGTGAGGGTAGCTCAGTATCGCGCCAAACATCGCGGTGTCGCGATCCGTGAATTCAGGAAATTCCAGCACATTCAGTCCCCTGAGCCCCACGGAAACCTGCTCAACGCGGACGGTCGATGGCTGCCTTTGCATTCCATCAATTTCGATTGGATTGCTCTTCGCAAGCAGTTCTATGGCATCCTGTTTGACTTTCGCGACTGCATGGGCATCAAGAACAGGCTGATCTTTCAAATCCAGATTTCCCCACGCCGCAAGATCGCGCAGTCGAAAAATGATCTCGTGGCGAACTTCCTTCGGTTCGATGGAAATAAAGGACATTATCGGAGCAGTGTTGTGGCGGGTAATAATTCTGTTTTCAAATGAACTGTACCAAGGGTCATCCCAATCCAATATCATCGTTTCAGCGACTGAGAGGTAACGATAATCGCTGACGGCAATGTCTTTGTGCCATGATAGGAACCCAATTGTGACCGTCGGTCTTCCACCCGCGTCAGTCGGCGGAACAACTGTTATTTCTTCAGGCTGTCCGGTGAATGGATAATCAAACTCAGCATAGATCACATCTGGTGTTCGCGGCGCGGGCGTTGGTGGTGCAGGCATGCCCGCAATGCGAATTGGCATCGGTCGGTCTGCACGGGGGCGAAGTTCGGCAATATTGACAATTGGGGCCACAACCGTGTCGCCAATGCTGACCTTGAATGCTGCCGCTGGGTTTTTGGAAAGTAAAACCGGATTTAGCGAGTTTGCTTCTGGTCGAACGACCGCAGGAAGAAAGAAAGCGTAATCCTTGAGGTCAATCTCCAAAGCCACCCGAACACGATCTTCCAGCACCCGGACTTCAGCGAAGTTTGGGGCACTCTCTGCGCCGTTTGTATTGAGATAATCCGCCCGCAGCTCGCCACTTGCCAACATCAGCAAAGCAATGATCGCCGCTGCCAAATGTTTAAGGCGGGAGGGGGCCGCCGCACAAGCGGCCCAGTCCATATTGCGTTTCATCAGAGCCATCCTCAGTTCGGCAAAGGCACGTTTGTGCCGAACATATCGTTGGTTTCGGCGTAGATTTCCTCGATCAGATCGCTAAAGACCTCGCGGCCCTCCAGAAGGAAGTCAGTGAAACCGACCATTTCTGCGGGATCTGCTGGCAACTTCTCTGTCACAGAGGGCAACGGCCAGACATCTTCGTTGATCACAGCCATCCGCACACGGATGTCATCCTTGGTGATGTTCCAGACCATGTAATCCGTTGCCATCGACAGCGGGCCATCATAGGTCTTGCGGATCTGTTGCTCGACAATTGTTGAAGTGTCGAAGTCATTAAAGAAATGGTAAGCAACAGCCATGCGCGGCTCAGTCATCGACATCACTTTGCCCATCATGGATGGTTCGGTGTGAACCTGCGTTCCGACATTCAGGGCATCTTCAACCGGCCATTTCTGCTTTTTCACCAAAAGCTCCGGGGGCAAAAAGCTCTCGTGAATAGAAATATCCGCGCCTTTGGTATACTCGATGTACCATTTGTTCGGATAGGTATCGCTCGTGAACGCAAACAGTAGATCATTCCATGCCAGCGTGTAGCTGACTGAACCATCCAACGCATGCACCGCCGGCATTGTGCGGATTACAACGTCATTCTCGTCGTAGATGATTTCGTTTTCGAGCTTGTAGTCGAACTCGTTCATCTCGATCTCCAGACCCAGTGTGTTCACGTTTCCCAAACGCGATGCAGAATCCCACGTCATCATCTGTTTCATACCCTCGACCGCATGAGCAGTTCCCAGCTCGGGCTCGGCACCGCTGGGTCCCCAGACACGCAACGGTCTTTGCCGGTTGCCAATGACCCCACCGACCCAGAGGGCATCCAGATCGCCGATGTGATCGGCATGCAGGTGCCCGATGAAAACCTTGTCGAGGTAGTCATAGGGGATCGCCAGGCCACTCAACCGCTCTGCCGACCCTGTACCGATGTCGAAAATGAATTTGTCGCCATTTCCAAGTTCAACCAAAAAACAAGCCGCCGCTTGGGCAGGTCGGGCATTTGGCATCCCGGTGCCGCACGCCGTCACCCGCATTTCGTCTTCGGCTATATCCTCCGTTCCCGGATAATAGACGTCTCGTTCGGCCAGCGCCTTCACGGGTGAGAAAGTTGGGGCGGCTTCGTCGGCGTAGGCAGCAGATGGAAACAGAATTTGCTCCACCACCTCCCCGGTGACCCGCGTGGTTTCATCTGGAGCTATGACCCAAGCGCCAAAGGCAAGACCGGCGACAAACACTGTCGACAACCTTAGTAGAGTTCTCCGTTTCATAATTGCTGATCCTCCAATGAATTTGGTGAAACCTGCGCTTGCGCAAGCGAACTGTCACCTTGATCCTTCGGCTTTAGGGTTGCCGAATGAATTCAGTGGCTTCATGATCGGAATTGAATGCAAAAATTGTAATGTATTCACGGTGATTCAGGGGTGATTCACGTTTTTATCGAGCGATCAGATGCTTCGCCGTGAGGAGTGATATTGAAACAGACTCAGGCAGTTGAGGGACAAAGGCAGATAACTAATGCTGATGTTCGCGCAGCACTGGAAAGCATCCTTGCGAATGAGATGTTCTCTCAGAGTGAGCGCCTCAGCGGGTTTCTGAAATACATAGTGGACGAAGCGCTTGCCGGGCGAGGTGATGCAATTCGCGGCAAGACGATAGCGCAGGATGTTTATGAACGCGTGCCTCAGGATAGCGGCGATCCCGAGAACATCGTTCGCGTACATGCACGCCAGTTGCGCCAGAATTTGGGCATGTACTATGAGACCGAAGGAAAGCGGGATCCGGTACATATCCATCTGGACAGTGGCGGATACTGCCCGAGGTTTGAGTATGTGGATGTCCCCACACGAACGCCCACACCGAGCCGGAAGCGTTCTGCTCTGACGATGCTGTCAGTGTTTGTTATCGGAGGGGGGCTGGGTGCCCTAATCGCTAATACAACCTTGAAACAACCCGTAGAAGTTCAGAACCCGGATGCACAGGCCGCGTCACAACATGAGCAACTGACACGACAGGCTCTACTGGAGAAATCGGCGGCGGCTTTGCAGGCTGCCAACTTCGCGGAACAGGCCCGCGGCTTGATTTTTCCAATTTTTGAACGATCCAGGCAGGAACTTCTAACCGGAGTCTTCCAACATATCATTTCCACTGATCCGGAGTATTTTGGGGGCTATGCCGGTGCCGCTCAAACGCTCGCTACAAAGGCAATCCTCACACCAAAGGGATCAGAGAGAGAAGAGATCACTGCGCTTGCTGGAGCTATGGCGCAGAAGGCGCTTACGCTCGGCCCAACTGAACCATGGGTTCAATCTGCGCTCGCATGGGCGGAAGTTGCCAAAGGTGATTATGAAGCGGCTTACCGACTGTCTTCCCGAGCGAAGGATATGACTTCCCAAGACGGTCACGTATTGGATTTTCACGGTGCGATATCACTCTTTTCCGGACGGTTTGAAGAGGCAATTGAAGCGGCTGATCGCACCAATCTCAAAGGTCGAAGCAATCAACGATTTGCCAACCGCAATATATATGGCGCAGCGAATTATCATCTCGGCAATAATGAGAAAACGCTGGAGGGATTTGAGGCCGCTGCTGCATTCGGAGACCCTTTGAGTGCGCCATCTTTGGCCTACCAGGCAGCCGCACTGCAACGATTGGGGCGAGTCACTGAGGCAAATAGTAAACTGGCGGAACTTAACCGCGCCTGGCCTAATGCACCGCTCGGGATAATGTTCGCAGGGATCTATCAAAACCACGAACACGTCGAAGAAATCCTCGCGCCTCTACGGGAACTCGGATGGACTTCCAAAGTTGCAAATGACGAAGGCAACGCGACTGCGAGGGATTGAGCCGAGTTCTGATCCAATACTATTTTTGGGATCGATTGGCTTTTGACAAATGATTGACTCCACGACTACTGCGGTCATTGGAGTACTTGCAGCGAACTACAAGCTTGTCCGCGTCTCAATTGTCGAACCTAGATGCAGCGAAAGCGCGGTTTGAAGTCTGGCGAGATCAGTGCGGGTGAATGTCCGGTTCAGTGAAACTCACTGCATCGCTTATAAGTTCCCGCTGCAGGTGCGAGGTATTGCTGCAAGAGCGAAAGCCGCGTCGGCAAAAGGCGGGTTTGTCCGCTTACCGGACGCATGCACGCGCAGAGGTCAAGTAGCTTGGGAAAGGCAGGTAAGGGCTCTATCCACCAGTCGGCGACAACCGCAGAGAATGACGGTAGAGAGCCCTCTTTGTCGAATGCTGCGCCAGCCACGGATGGCAGAAATACACAGTTTGTGTACTTTGCAAAGCCCGCCTTTCGGTCTGGGGACACAGCATGCAACCGCTGCACTGCCGCATAAAAAGCGGTCATTGCGAACCCCATGCCGCAGATTCTCTGTTCAGAGGGTAGCTAGGCGGACAAAACCGCCATTCGGAACATCAGTACGGAAAGAAGCTATCGGTTCTCGACTACTGTTTCCACTTACGGTTTGGTCTCCTTTTGAATTTGACTATCTTCTACAAGTGATCGGTTAAAGACTTGTTCAACTCGGCACGCAGCACTTTGATAAAGTCTCTTTCGAGGCGTGATTGCAAACGGTTGTCTCGGTAGAGAATGGAAATTGGCATCGGTTGCTCTTGCCAATCATGCAGCAACTGGGTCAGACGGCCTTTCGCCAAGTCTCCAGCGGCAGCAATAGTCGTGGAAATTGCCACGCCGCGGCCTGATATGGCTTCATTCGTAACGTCACGAACATCATCAATTGCAAATTGCGGTTCAAACGATTGGGCCCAGTTCCTGCCGTCTTCATGACGCAGAATAAGTGGCACGTGTGGGCCGGGTGCGGTCACGATATGGTCGCTGAGTTGGTCAGGATGCGCAATTTCGGAATGCGTCCCCACATATTCCGGTGAGGCGACCAGAATGCGGCGGGTATGCCCTACTCGAGCAGCGATCAAGTCACTGTCGGGTAGTCCACCTATCACCAAGGCCAAGTGCGTATTGGTGTCCAAACGTTGGACAGGTCGGTTGTTCAGAGCTAAATCAAATTTCGTATTTGGGTGCGCCTCCAAAAAGACGCTGATTGTCTGACGTATACCAAAGTGCAGCAAGCTGGGTGGGATATGCATGGCCAGGTGTCCAGCGTAGTCTGAATGCCAATCATCCAATTCATTCAAGGCCTGCGCCACACTCTGCATCGCCGGTCGAAGGCGCGCGTTCAACTCATCGCCGCGTGGTGTCAAGGAAAGCCGATTGGCGCCGCGATCAAACAGCTTCTCTCCAATGGCCGCTTCCAGATTAGCCATTCGGCGGCTAAGGCTAGGCTTGGGTGTCCCATCTTCACGCGCGGCGGCCGCGAT
>NZ_CYPU01000037.1 GCF_001458195.1 Ruegeria atlantica
CGACATCTACTTTTGCGACCCGCACAGCCCGTGGCAACGCGGCACCAACGAGAATACCAACCGTCTCCTGCGCCAGTACTTCCCAAAGGGCACCGACCTCTCAGTGCACAGCCAGGAACATCTCGACGCAGTTGCTCGTGAACTCAACGAGCGGCCAAGAAAAACGTTGCATTACTTCTCACCAGCAGAGACGTTCCATGAATGTGTTGCGGCGATCGGTTGAAACGGCACCGCGTTGCGGACATTCGGGGAATATCGATCAATGACAGCTGTGCGGACAAACCTGCCTTTCGTTGAGGCTTATCTTCATCAATCGCAATGGTTTGCGGTGGCGGGATGCACCTGCCGCCTATGGACCGCACAAGACGCTGTACAATCGATGGAAACGGTGGAGCGACAAGGGCATCTTCGCGCGAATGATGGCTGGCCTGGCCGCCGAGCACGGCGAACAGAAGACTGTGATGATCGACGCGACCTATCTGAAGGCTCACCGGACAGCGACCAGCATGGGCGTCAAAAAGGGGGGCGTGGACGCCTGATTGGTCGAACCAAGGGCGGCATGAACACCAAACTGCACGCCATCTGCGACAATCAGGGACGCCCGCTGAACCTGTTTATAACCGCAGGACAGGTCAGCGACTACATCGGTGCTCGGGCTCTGTTCAGCGGCATACCGAATGTCGATTGGCTACTCGGAGATCGCGGATACGATGCCGATTGGTTCCGAGAAGCGTTACAAGACAAAGGGATACGCGCTTGCATCCCCGGTCGGAAGCAGCGCAAGACAACGGTGAAGTACGACAAGCGCCGATACAAACGCCGCAACCGGATCGAGATCATGTTTGGCAGGCTCAAGGATTGGCGCCGTGTGGCAACCCGTTACGACAGGTGCCCGAAGGTCTTCCTCTCAGCAATCGCCCTCGCAGCTCTCGTCATCTATTGGCTATGAGTCCTGAACCTAGGTTCAGTTGGTTACTTTCAACCCCTAGCGGCTTTCCTGGGTAAAGCTGACCCTTTCCAACACGCTCTGAATGACAGAAGAGTCGGCAAAGTAGACGTTCACAGAGTTTTACCGAATGACCGCACCGAGCTCTAGTGGACCCTTAAGCCCGCCCATAATTGGAGAAGCTAAGGAACAGCTCTTCTTAATGAACAGAGACGAGTTCGAAAACGTCTGACTGCAGCGTAAAATTGTTTGAGTGCAGACACTTCACCTTTCGATCGTTAAAGTGGTGGCGAAGCAATAATGTTAGGGGGACAACGGGTGTCTGAGACTTGTTACCTGATGGGCATGATAATGGATTTCCACACATCTAGTGAAGAAGACGGCTATTTCCTTTGCACGGCAACATTGTCGAGTGGTGCGGGTGCGCCACCCAATCGCCATCCCAATGATCAGGAGTCGTTTTTTGTGCAAAAAGGGCTGGTCGAGTTCACCGTTGGTGGTGAAAGGATCCATGCGAAACCGGGACAGTTCGTAAAGATGCCGCGCGGCGAAATTCATTCATTTAGAAATTCGACGGACGAAGAAGCTGAAATGCTCATCTTAAATGTCCCCGGTTCGATCCACGAAAACGTCTTTCGAATTTGTGGCACGAAGTTGAGTCCAGGCTCGCGAGATTGGCCGTCTCCGGAGCCAGATTTGGACATGGACTGGGTTGCTAAAATCTGTGCGGATGAAGGCTTGGAAATCGTATCGTAAACGGTTCAGTCTGGATCGCACAAGTTTTCCAAGATGCAAATATTGGCCGCCGCAATACTAAGGTACATAACGTCCGCACAGCTGTCATTGATCGATATTCCCCGAATGTCCGCAACGCGGGGCGGTTTCAACTGATCGATGCAACACTTTAATCTTTTTGGAAAGATGGAGTGTAAGCCATGGCCTATCGTCGTCGCATATTTTTCACAGACAAACAGAAGTCAGAGATATGGGATCGATGGCAACGCGGAGAGTCGATGAGTTCTATAGGGCGGCTTTTTGATCGCGAGTCGTCTTCGATCTATCCACTCCTTGCTCGCACTGGCGGCATTCGCCCGCCGGCCCGCGTCA
>NZ_CYPU01000038.1 GCF_001458195.1 Ruegeria atlantica
CGTGATCCAAGCTCCCAAACTGCGGGGGTTATATGAGCAATCTTTACTGGCTGAACGAAGATCAAATGGCACGGCTTCGGCCCTGTTTTCCGAAGAGCCACGGTGTGCCACGCGTCGATGATAGGCGGGTATTGAGTGGTATTATCTTTATTAATCGCAACGGCTTACGTTGGTTCGACGCACCAAAGGAGTATGGTCCACCTAAGACGCTTTATAATCGTTGGAAGCGGTGGAGCGATATGGGTGTGTTTGCCCGAATTATGGAGGGCCTTGCCGCTGAAGCCCCTGACCATAAAACGATTTCAATCGATGCGACTTGCCTCAAGGCCCACCGGACAGCTTCCAGCTTGTCGGTCAAAAAGGGGGGCGCGGACGCCTGATCGGGCGTACCAAAGGCGGCATGAACACAAAGTTGCATGCAGTGGCTGACACGGTTGGGCGGCCCATTCGGTTCTTCATGACCGCCGGTCAAGTAAGCGACTACACTGGGGCGAGAGCTCTTGTCAGTAGCCTGCCAGCAGCCGACTGGCTGCTTGGGGATCGTGGCTATGATGCGGATTGGTTCCGTGAAGCCCTTGTAGATATGGGAATAACGCCTTGCATCCCCGGGCGAAAGTCACGCGGCAAGGCCGTCAAATATGACAAACGCCGATACAAACGCCGCAATCGTATCGAGATCATGTTTGGCCGCTTGAAAGATTGGAGGCGCGTGGCAACCCGCCATGACAGATGCCCCAAGGTGTTCCTTTCGGCCATCGCTCTCGCCGCAACCGTAATTTTCTGGTTATGAGTCCTGAGCCTAAGAAGACACGCAACTATCCGGCCTTTTTTTACCACTGAGGCGAAATTTGCTTAAAACGGCAGTTTCTGAAACAATAGTGGGATAGCCAAAATTTGAGGAGGGACTGTCGGTGTTCCAATGTGGTCCCAAAATGCTCGCTGTTTTGTGCCTTGCTCTTACCGGTGCCGCAAACGCTCAGCTTTACGGCCACGAATTCGAAGGCACTCAGTCACCGATCCGTGAGGGGGAACAACCAGTTATTCCCTTGGACACCGAGGATCCAACTTTCAATGCGTGGCGAACACCCTTGCCAAGTTTTGAAGGTTTGCGCGAAGGAAGAGAGCCGGGAATTGTTGACCCTCAGCGCTTCTATGGTCAAGGCTACATGCAGCTTCCAACGTTTTTACACCAACCTTTGGCTTTCACGCCCGGCGATCTCGCTGCTGCTGAAGTGGATGTCGCTATTTTGGGCGCATTTACGGATATGGGCGGTGGCGCACGCGGTGCCTCACGCGGGCCGAACGCTGTGCGCAACTCATCAATTTATCTCGGCTATGGGGCGCGGCAACCTCATATGCATGTAATGGTGGACCCGCTGCAGGACATGACCGTTGTCGACTACGGAAATGCCCCGAACGATATGATGAGCACAGAGCGCACAATTCATGCAGTTCGATCTTTTGTTGGTGAGGCAGCGGCAGTGCAACACGCAGATGGCAGACATGTGATACCCTTTATAGTGGGTGGCGATCATTCACTGATGTACCCAAATGTTGCCGCGATGACGGACGTTTACGGAAAGGGTAACGTGGGCGTTGTTCACTTCGACGCCCATTATGATGCAGGAAAATATGGCCTTGGGCACCTAATCAACCATGGCATGCCAGTTTTCCGGTTGATCGAAGAAGACATGGTTGAAGGTAAAAACTTCATTCAAGTGGCGTTGCGCGGATACTACCCAGACGAAAAAGCATTTGAATGGATGCGTAGGAACGGGTTCCGCTATCACACCATGGCTGAGATCGAACACCGCGGCTGGGATGCGGTTATGGAAGACGTCATTGCCGAGGCTAATGATGGGCCGGAGTATATTTACATCTCTTTTGACATCGACACGTTCGACCCAGCTTTCGTACCTGGAACTGGGACGCCCGAGCCAGGCGGATTAACACCTCGTGAGATTTTTCCGATAATTCGTCGTCTCTGTGCTGAGTCAAATGTGATTGGGTTCGAAATTGTTGAACTTGCTCCCTTAATGGACCCAACCTACGTTTCAGCTTTGAATGCCAACCGAACAATCAGGGAATGCCTGACGGGCATTGCGATGCGAAAACTGGGACTGACCGAACCGGATTACAAAAGCCCACTTACTGTTTCTCACGGTCAGAATGACAATTAGACTGCTGGTCTGTCCGGTCTTTTTGGTTTTTCTAACCGGTTTGGAGGCTGTCTCTGAACCACGGGAGATTTCGTGGTCTGATCTTCGAGAAGGTCGCCTTGCAGAGTGCTCTGAATTCTTGGAAGGCTATCTGCCAAATCCAAATTGTTTGCCGAGAGACTTGAGTGATCGCATGCTATCGATGCAGATTGCCGAGTGTGTGCCCGGTAACTCTGAATTGGAAGGCAATCAAGTTCTCATTGCAGGTTATGCTCATCCCGTTGAGTTCGAATTCAAAGATGTGAAAAGCTTTTTGTTGATTCCCCAGCTGTCTCAGAAGTGCCGTCATCCGACTGCACCTCTTCCCGATCAAGTTATTTCTGTTGAGTATCCAGCGGGCTTCGACATAACGACGGACCCTGTTTGGGTTACAGGCCAAATTTTCATTCGCCAAAGTCAGAGCGCACTCGCGCCTTCAATTTATAGGATTAAAGCTGCGGAAATAGTTACAGCAACCATTCCTGACGTCTCAGCCGCCGAGTAAGGCCTTTCGCCGGGGATAAGTTACCGCTTTGGGCTCACAGCGGTCATTCGACGAGTTCAGATGAACGACCGCTATGCGGACGAAGCGGACATCGGAGACATGCCCTAAGAGCGCGGACTAGACGAAGCTTCAACAACCCTGCCTCAGGTTTGTATGGTCTGCGGTAAGCCTGGTGCTTCTTCTATTTTCTTCCTTGATTACATGCTTGCGTGTGGGCAGCATAAACGGAGTAGAGTTCAGTAGGGTGAATTCCAGATCGAAGAACTTACTTTGCGCTTGTTTCGCCTGTGTTGGGAGTGTCATTTGTGGTCAAGCTTCTCCTGAGATACTTGCTGTTACAGAACGCTGGTTTGAGGCGATCAGAACCCTTAATACGCACGTTTTGAAGGGTGCTGTTAGACAAATTCGAACAAGTCTCAGCTAGGCCAAAATAGCTGCCATTTATGCCGCGCCAAGTTCGCGCCACTCGGCGAGTGCGGCGGTTCGGTTAAATTTAAAATTGTGTCGTGAGTAAAGATGGCGTTCCTAATTGAAGTGTTTTTGCACTGAAGAATGGACAGCGGCGAACTTTTACAAACTTCGCATCTGTCAGAAACGCAGCATCGCGCGTTGCCAATAACTTTCATAGCGGCACCATAGGACCGAAGTTTGTCCGTCACAATCACTTCCGGCCGGCCATACCTCCTCATTGATTTCCTTAAGAGTTTCGACGCTGCATTACGATCCCGGCGCTTAGTGACATAGCTTTCAATCACTTCACCTTCGTGATCAACGGCCCGCCAAAAGTAGTGTGGTTCGCCATTGTCTTCACGAAAACCTCGTCCAGATGCCACTGCCAGTTTGAGTATGCGCGCATTCGACTAGCGCGTTTTTATCGAATCTCGGGTGCAAACGTAGGTCCAAATCTGCTCCACCAAAATCGAACCGTCTCGTGGCGCACGTCGATGCCGCGCTCATGCAGAAAATCTTCCACGTTCCGCAGCGACAGCGGGAACCGGACATACATCATAACCGCTAGGCGAATGATCTCTGGGCTGGTTTTGAAGTAGCGAAATGGATTGGGTTTTGTCATCCCACGAAGCTACGGAACCACCCTACCCGCCTCAAGCCGGTTTCCTCCGACAATGCCATGGGCGTCCCCTGCCAATCAAACAAGTCATAAATTATCGAACTGTCAGAGAACAGGTGAACATCAGAGCACAGGAGATTTAGTGCGGTCAAACGAGTAACCAGAGGCGTTTTTCGATTTTTTGGTTGCCGAAACCGGTTTCGGAGCGAACAAATAATGGGATGATAACGAATCCCCGTCTACCGAAGCGCCAATATTCGCTCCGCCGCGATCCCTCATCCCGAAGGGTGAAGCTGGACGAGTTGGCTGATCACCTCGGTCTTTCAAAGAGCACCGTGTCGCGTGCTTTGAACGGGTATTCCGACATCTCGGAGACCACCAGAAAACGGGTCGAATCTACTGCAAGAAAGATGGGCTATCGCCCGCTCAGCCACGCGCAAGCGATCCGCACAGGGAAAGTACGTGCAATTGCGATGGTCATTAACAGCGGGGAACCGGACCGGCACAATCCGTTTCTGCAGGACTTTCTGGCAGGCGCTTGCGAAGGTGCCAGCGCATTCGATTGGACTATGACTATCTCAACGGCCAAGTCCGAAAAGGATATGCTCAACGTTCTGGGGCGCCTTGTGGAAGAGCGCAAAGCCGATGGGTTTATTCTGCCCAGAACGGAAGTCGACGACGCTCGTATCAAGTATCTAAGCGCATTGAATGTTCCATTCATACTCTACGGTCGAACGGGATACGGGCAAGCGGACCCTTACGACGATACATCTTGGTTTGATATCTCGGGTGAAACGGCAATTCGTAGCGCGGTCAGTCGTTTGAGTGGTTTTGGCCATCGTCGCATCGGCTTCGTCGGCAGCGATCCGAAATTCAACTACAGCCACCTTCGACGCGATGGCTATCTCCAAGGTCTGAGCGCTGCTGGCTTACCCATCGACCTTGAACTGATACGCGAGGACGCGCGCACCCGTGATGAAGGGGCAGTCCAAGCCCGAGCTTTGCTGGAACTGGAGAATCCACCGACCGGGATCGTCTTTGCGACTGATCTGGCCGCATTAGGGTCATACACTGTTTGTGCCGAGTTTGGCCTGCAAATCGGTAAGGATGTCTCGATCCTTGGGTATGACGGCATACCCGAAAGCCAGTACGTCAGCCCGAGTCTTACGACATTCAGCGTCGATTCACAGCGGGCTGGCGAACGCCTTGCTGAAATGCTCATACGGCAAACCCGTGGAGAAGCACCGGAAAGCCTGCGTGAGCTCGGCGAAGCCGTTCTTTTGGAACGGAATTCTGATGGACCACCGCGCCTGACACCTAAAGAGTTGGCGCGAAAAATTACACATTTCAAAAATGGAAATCTGGGAGGAGACCGATCATGAAACCTACACCAAAGGCATCTCGACTGATGCTTGGCACATCGCTGGCGCTGGCGCTGGCAGCCGTATCAGCACAGGCAGATACAATTCGTTTCTGGACAACTGAGGAGCAACCAGAACGGCTCGCAAAGCAGCAGGAAATGGCGGACCAGTTTAAAGCGGAAACTGGCACCACAGTTGAGGTGATCCCGGTCACCGAAACCGATCTGGGCACACGAGCTACCGCAGCCTTCGCTGCAGGCGACCTGCCAGATGTGGTCTATCATCCGTTGCAATACGCGCTGCCTTGGGCCGAAGCAGGTATCCTTGACACCGAAGCTGCGACAGAAGTGATCGAAGAGCTGGGCGCCGACACATTTGCACCCGGCGCATTGGGTATGGCGGCCTTTAATGACGAAACAGCCTCGGTACCTGTCGATGGTTGGACGCAAATGGTTGTCTACCGCAAAGACCTATTTGACGAAGCCGGCCTGGATGCGCCCAACTCATTTGACAGCGTATTGGCTGCGCTTGAAAAACTGCACAACCCGCCGGAAATGTACGGCTTTGTCGCCGCGACCAAAGTTGATGAGAACTTCATGAGTCAGGTGCTGGAACATGTGTTTCTCGCCAATGGCGTCTCGCCAGTTGGCGCTGATGGTTTCCAGCCACTGGATGAGGCCAAGACAACCGAGGTTCTGGACTTCTACAAAGCAATCTCAAAAGCGTCGCCTCCGGGTGAGCTGTACTGGAAGCAATCGCGAGAGCTGTATTTCGACGGCAAGGCCGCGATGATCATTTGGTCGCCCTTCATTCTGGATGAACTGGCCGGCTTGCGGGACAGCGCTCCGCCAACAATTAGCGACGATCCAACCTCAAGCGAATTGGCGAGTAAGACTGGAATCGTGACCAACTTCTCTGGCCCGTCCAACCCGGATGGCGCAGCATGGGGCGATGTGCGGTATTTCGGCATTACCAACGATGCAGATACGGACGCCGCGATGGAATTCGTGAAATTCGCGATGGATGACGGGTACACCCAAACTCTGGCAATTGCGCCTGAGGGCAAATTCCCTGTTCGTCGCGGCAACGCCGACAATCCGACAGCCTTTTCTGAAGCATGGGCCGAGCTGCCTGTAGGCGTTGACCGCAAGGCCCCCTTGGGTGAGCTTTATGACCAAGCCATGATCGACGAAATCGTGGGCGGTCTGGACGTTGCACAGCGCTGGGGCGTGGCTGAAGGTCAATTGGCGCTGGCGTCGAAGATGATCAACTCTCAGGCCATCAACCGCGTGGTCCGGCAGTATATCGACGATGAGATTGACGCGGCTGCCGCAGTTGCAGCCATGAACGAAGAGCTGGCCAAAGTTCAGTAATCAACCAGCACCTGCAGCGGCGTTCGCGCCGCTGCTCGCAACCCTTCGAGGTATTCCATGTCTTCGGCCACCCCACCGACCGGAACCGGGGCTCTTGCCAAACGCGAGGCGCGTCTGGCTTGGGCGCTGCTGGCTCCGACCGTGATCAGCGTGTCGCTTGTGGTGATCCTGCCCTTGCTAGCGATCATCTGGATCAGCTTCAAACCGTTTACCCTTTCCGACCTGCGCCCGCCTGCTCCGGTTGTCCGTGAAAGCCTGCGCGGGTCTGGTGACGATCTGCGGATCGAATACCGCCTGCGCAACTCCAGCCAGGAAATCGCCGTTGAAGGCGTGACCCTGAGTGATGTGCTGCCAGATGGCGTCGCCGTCGGAGAAATCGTCGAGCCCTGCGTCCTTGAGGGGCGGGATTTGTTTTGTGATTTTGGCACCTTGGATGGTGGTCAGCGTGAGCGTATCCGCATCCCGGTCACGGTCGACGGAGATCTCCTAGCATTCGAGGATTTAGTCGAAGAATCCGAGCCTCGCCTCACAGGAAGCGGGCCAAATGTTCTGACCAACCTTGAGTTCAGCCTGGAAAACTTTGCCCGCGTCTTTGATGGCTCTGAATTCTGGGGCGTTCTCTGGGTCACGCTGTTCTACACAGTCTTCGGCACGATTGGCGCTTTGGTCATGGGCTTGTTCGCCGCTTTATTGCTGAACAAAAGCTTTAGGGGACAAGGCTTCATCCGTGGCCTCTACCTGTTCCCCTATGTCGCCCCCGTCATCGCCGTCGCATTCACTTGGGTGACGCTGTTTGACCCTTTCTCAGGTTCCGCTAACGCTTTGCTAGTGCAGATGGGGCTGAGCAGCGAGCCAATCAATTTCTTCGGTGAACGCCCATTGGCGCTGATCATGGTCACCGTGTTCGAAATCTGGCGCTACTTCCCGCTGTCGTTCCTGTTCATCCTGGCCCGGATGCAGTCCATCGACTCCAGCATGTATGAGGCGGCGGATATGGACGGAGCTTCGCCATTTCAGAAGTTCTGGCTGCTGAGCATCCCGCAACTGTTGGGCATTCTATCAGTGCTGTTCCTGCTGCGCTTTATTTGGACGTTCAACAAGTTCGACGACATCTTTCTGCTGACCGGCGGCAATGCGGGCACCCGCACGCTTACCGTGAATGTCTATGAGCAGGCCTTTGCGATCTCGAACATCGGGGCCGGTGCGGCGGTGGCCGTTGTGATCCTGGTGTGCCTAATCGCCTTCAGCTTTGTCTTCTTCCGCTTCATCAGCCGTGAGGAGGGTCTGTGATGCGCAAAGGGTATCTTACTGCCCCGGTACTGGGCGCAATCTGGCTAGTCGTGATCGCAACCACGGTGGCAATTACCATGTCGTTTTCAACCGGGGCCGCTTTTCGCCCACAAGTTCTGCTCTGCCTGATCTGGGGTGCAGTCGCCGGTTTGGTCTATGTCCGCTTTCCTGCGCAGCATGCTCCGGCCCGCCTCGGCATATCGGCGTTTCTGGGCCTGTCCGGGCTGACCGGGTTTGGTCCGGTTCTGATCGGCTCGGACACATCCCTGCAGGCTGTTGTGGTCACAGTTGTCGCCATGGCCGTCGTCATGCACCTTTCCCTGGCGGCGATCCTTAAAGAAACGCCATTCGGAGAGCTCACGCGCCATGAATACGAAGAGGCGGTGATCCGCTTCTTCACAGGGTTCGGGTACATATTCTTCACGGCAATCGTCGTGATCCCGTTCTACGTGATGGTCATGACCAGCCTGAAGTCTCAGCAGGCATTGTTACAGAACCCGTTGGACTTCTCGGTCGACTTGTCCCAGGGCACCGATCTGTTCCGCAGCTACACCGAGCTGTTTCGTGACTTCAATTTCGGTACATACCTATGGACCTCGCTTTACGTCTCGGTCCTGACCGTATTCATCACGCTACTGTTCAGCGTGCCCGGAGCTTACGCGGTGGCGCGGTTCCGGTTTCAGGGTCAAAAGGCGTTCTCGCGTTCGATCCTGTTGATCTACATGGTGCCGATGATCGTTCTGGCACTACCGATCTATATCGCCTTCTCGCTGACAGGGCTGCGCAACTCGATCCTTGGGATCGTCATGATCTACCCGGTCACCACAATCCCCGTCGCACTGTACATGCTGCAAGGATATTTCCGGGGTTTGCCGACCGAGGTGGAGGAGGCCGGATTGATGGACGGGTTGTCGCGTCTGGCGGTGATCTGGAAAATCACCCTGCCCCTCAGCCTGCCGGCGCTGGCGTCGGTCTCACTCTATGTCTTCATGATCGCCTGGAACGAATTCCTGCTGGCCTTCATGCTGCTGGACGATCCGTCGAAATTCACTCTGACCCGAGGGGTCACGATGCTGAACTCCTCAGAAATTCCCCGTCAACACCTGATGGCCGGTGCGGTGATCGCCACCGTTCCGATCATGGCGCTGTTCCTGGGGCTTGAACGTTTCATGACCAAGGGCCTCACAGCGGGGTCTGTCAAAGGATGACACAGATGAACCAACATACGAACCCCGACCGCGAAGCGCGCAATATCCTGATTGCCAACGATCGCGGCGGCTACACCATTCCTACCGAGGGGCTGTACCCATACCAGTGGAACTGGGACAGCGCGATTGCCGCGCTTGGCTTTGCCCAATTCGACCTCGATCGCGCCTGGACTGAGATCGAGACGCTGTTCACCGGGCAATGGGAAGACGGCATGGTTCCGCATATCCTGTTCCACCAGCAGGATGAAGGGTATTTCCCCGGTCCCGATGTTTGGGGATGCAATGGCCCGATCCCGTCTTCGGGCATCATCCAACCCCCCATTGCCGCGACCATGGCACGTAAAATCTGGGAACAGGATACCGCGTTTGGGGATGCTCGCATGAAGGAGCTGTTCCCTAAATTGTTGGCGTGGCATCGTTGGATTATGAAATGGCGCCTTGATGAATTCGGTGCCGTTTGCACGACCCATCCGTGGGAGGCAGGTCGCGACAACGCACCTGATTGGGACAACTCCATGGCGCGCATGGATGCATCGGATGTTGGAGAATACCAGCGCCGCGACACCAGCCACGTGAACAGCGACGACCGACCCACAAAGTTCGACTACGACCGATACATCAAGCTGGTTCAGATCGGCAGAGATGCGGGATGGGACCAGCAAGCCCTGTTGTCCCTGAACCCGTTCCGCGTCGCCGATCCCACTATGACGTTCACCACTCTTCGTGCTGCACGGGACGTGCTGATGATCAGCGAGAAGCTCGAACTGGAGGCCGAGGGCCTGAGTGAAGACATTGAAAAGCTGGGATCCGGCGCGCGTTCGCTTTGGAACGAGGACCTAGGGAGCTTCGACTCCCGTGACGCGCATACCGGGGAGATGGCCGAGAGTATTTCCAACGCGTCATACTTGTGTTGGTACGCTGGCATGGAGTCTGATCAGATGCTTAAAGGTTTGAAATCAGTGCTGGAAACTGTGCCTTACCCCGTTCCAAGCTATGATCCGGACATGCCGAAATTCGACGCACGTCGGTACTGGCGAGGTCCGACCTGGGCTTTCATGAACATGATGATCGGGTTTGGCCTGGCGGATATGGGGCATGCACAACAGGCAGAACAGCTGCGCCAGAAAACTGCAGAACTGATATCGGGCTATGGGTTCGCAGAGTACTTCGACCCAAAAACCGGCAGCCCTGCGGGTGGCCAGGCATTCACCTGGACAGCCGCCGTCTGGCTTCACTGGGCAGGGAGGGCCTGATGGGTAGCATCGAACTAAAGTCAGTCGAAAAATGGTTCGGCTCGGCGCAGGTTATCAAGGGCGTAGATCTCAAGATCAAGGAAGGTGAGTTCATTGTCTTCGTCGGCCCGTCCGGCTGCGGAAAGTCCACCCTGCTGCGCATGATTGGTGGGCTCGAGGACATCTCGCGCGGATCTCTGTTGATCAGTGACAGCGACGTCACAGATCATCCGCCCTCAAAACGCGGGCTGACGATGGTGTTCCAATCCTATGCGCTATACCCGCACCTGACGGTAGCTGAAAACATGGGGTTCTCTCTGAAAGTTGCAGGGGTACCTAAGGTCGAGATAGCCGAACAGGTCAACCTGGCCGCCGAGGTTCTCAAGTTGGGACCATTCCTTGAGCGCAGGCCAAAGGACCTGTCTGGCGGTCAGCGGCAGCGGGTGGCGATCGGAAGATCTATCGTACGCGATCCGACGGCGTTCCTGTTCGATGAGCCGCTTTCAAACCTAGATGCAGCGCTTCGTGTTGAGATGCGGTATGAGATCGCCAAACTTCACCAAAGCCTCAAGCGCACGATGATCTACGTCACGCATGATCAGGTTGAGGCAATGACTCTCGCCGACCGGATTGTGGTGCTGGAATACGGGAAGATCGCACAGGTCGGTACTCCGCGAGAGCTTTACGAGCGCCCTGCCAATCTGTTCGTGGCCCAATTCATCGGCAGTCCAAAGATGAATATCCTGCCCTGCACGACTGAAGGCGGCACTTACAAGCTGGAGCACGGTCGTAGTGGTGAGTTTGATCTATCCGGAAACGCAACCAAACTCGGCGTGCGGCCTGAGCATATTGAGGTGGTCGCAGCTGGTGATGGTCAAAGCGATGGTATCGTCGAGGTGATCGAATACCTAGGTGCAGACACTTTCCTGATTGTTGATTGCGGCGTGGAAGAAAAGGTAACCGTCCGACTTAACGGTGATACGGACCTTGAGCCAGGGGCGAAGATCGGTCTGCACTTCCCGACCGACAAACTGCACTTTTTTGATGAAAACGGGCATGCTCTGGGGCATGGATAGCAAACCCACCGATCAGACTTTTCGATGCTGTCAGACCAATTCGAACTAGTCTGAGCTAGGCCAGTATAGCTGCTCTTTACGCCGCGCCAAGTTCGCGCCACTCGGCGAAGGCGGCGGTGCGTGTCAGCTTGAGTGCATCTCTGCTGGCAAGCGATCTTTCCTGATCGAAGTTGTTGTAGACGGAGGAATGGACGGAAGCGAATTCCTGTATTGGCTACAAAACCTGAACCGAGGCATATCCTACCAGCTCAGTTTTAGTCTTAGGCTAAAACTAACGCGCGACCTAACTCTCAATGGCACCCACAACCCATGGTGCTGACCGATCTTTTCTTTCGCCCTGCTGTAGTGCCCTATGATTTGTAAAGACCAGGCACCAATCCTTCTGATAGCTCTTTCAGAAGGTCCGGCGCAGTTCCCGCAGGCTGTATTGGGCCGTAATACACATTATAGGTTCCACCCAGTTTGGCAATCAGCTCTGACACGTACCTTAAGGATGCCACCCTGCGTCCGAACTCGTCGTTTCCCCCACCGAGTAGCGCAGCCAATCGTCGAGTTCGGTAGTAGTGCCGCGAATTACGCATGTTCGCCGAGGCCGGAACAATCGGCGCTCCGCTTTCTGCGGAAACACGAGTAACCCCGGTTCGCCATTGCGGCTCGATCAGAAGTCCGTCTTTCAATGTTGGTACGCGGCCCGAGCCAAAAACCAGCAACGCACCCTCCTGTTCCAAATGTGCCAACATGCCGGCCCGAGTTTGGCGCGCCGTCAGCACCTTGTCCTGTCGGTCCAAGTCCACCGGGACGATCAAATCGCGCCCAAGAAACCGCTCGGCCTCGCGACCGGCGACGACTTTCAAGTCTGAACGGTGGTCAAGCAGAGCTCCTGCATGGGCCAAAAAATCGAAAGTGCCGATAGGATGTGTCGATCCAATGATGACGGGGCCGCTGGCTGGAATGTTTTCAAGCCCATGGGCTTTGACAACAGTTCCCCCATTCATCGCGAGCACCGCTCGTACCAAGTCGTGCCCAGTACGTTCATCCAGTTCCAACAGAATTCGTTCTGTTTCGTTCAAGGCAAAAAACGCTTGGCCGGTCGCGGTGCGACTGATCCAGTCAACGCCCTTCATTAACTGACATAGCGCCTTTAGCTTAAAGTCAGCGCCAACCGGGATGCGCAACCGAGCGCGTAGTAATTCATCCAGCGGATCGTGTTTCTTGTCGTTGGTCAATACCGTTGCCCCATCGTTACCGCAAAGCTAGCACGCATTACCAACAACGGCACACGGCCAAGCGAACACTTTTGAATCTTTCTGTGGTAAAGACTGTGGGTTGGCTAGATTGACTACCCAGGGAGGCAACCTGCCATCCATTTGGTATCGTAAGTGCGTATGCGCATTGACTTTCGAGCTGTGCGCCAAGTTCTTGCCGGACAACGGAGGAGAGACCGAGCGCAGGCTGAAGGTTTTATCAAAGGTCGACCGGTGAGCCTTGCCGTGTTGGACTACGGTTTGTTCAAGGTTCACTCCAACGGTCGCATAATCGGCATATCGGGCTTTGCTATCCAAACGGATGAAAATGAAACGATCCTTGTGGACACTGGCCTCCCGGAAAAATATGCTACGAACGCCCAATCTGCCTCTGAAGAAGACCGATTGGATGAGTTTGGAGAGGTGCTTGAGTGCAAACCAGACAACCTACCTGCAGCACAGTTGGCAAAGCTTGGGTTAACCTCTGAAGATGTCACACTTCATGTTTGCACGCATACCCACATCGACCACGTGGGCGGGTTGCATGCATTTCCAGAGGCGCCGATCCTGATCTCTGCCAATGAACGCAAACTCGCCAAGCCGTTGTACTGGGGCAACGCGCGCCCAATAGACTGGCCCGAGTGTGACTATCTTCAGGTTGAGGGTGATGTGCGTGTCATGACGCAAAGGTCAAGCATTTCCAACCCAAAACTAGGAGCTAAGTGTCATCGAAGGTGCAGGAATACTCCTAAAGACGCTTTATGACACGTTCGAACCAGTCTCAGTTATCAGCCTCAAGCAATGCTCCCGTTGCAAGGCCGACAAAGACTCTAGTAAAGATCTGCGACCTTTGCCCTCAGTTTGATCAGTGATGCGACTGTATCGATTGTCGGCGTTGAGATACCCGTAAGTTGCCCCAGTTCTTGCACCGAAGTTACCAAGGCATCAATTTCCATCGGTCGGTGCAACTCCAAATCCTGCCACATAGAGGTTTTGTGCGCACCGACAGCCGCTCCGCCGTCGAGGCGTTTTTCAACGTCTATCGGGAACTTTACACCAAGTTTTTCACCGACTTCCTGAGCCTCGAGCATCATTCCGCGTGCCACGGAGCGTGTGCCTTCGTCGGCACACAGGACATCAAGTGTTGAGTGGGTAAGAGCGGAAATCGGGTTGAACGACAAGTTACCCCACAGTTTCAACCAAATTTCATCCCGGATTCTTGGTCTGACGGGCGTACGCAGTCCGGCGGCGGATAGAGCAGCCGAAAGCTTGGCAGCACGGTCTGATTTAGTACCATCGGGCTCGCCCAACGAAAAACGATTGCCTTCGATATGCTTGATTGATCCTGGAGCTATGACCTCGGCGGCAGGATAAACAACACATCCGAGGACGCGATCTGGTCCAAAACCGTCCCACTGCACATTTCCCGGATCGACTGAAGCCAACCTCGTTCCCTCGTAAGGACCGCCTAGTTTGTGGAAGTACCACCAGGGCACCCCGTTCACTCCACTAACTACGGTTGTCTCGTCTGCAATCAACGGCTGCATTGAGTCTACGACTGCTGGGACGGAATGCGCTTTCAGTGTGATGAAGACATAATCTTGTGGGCTAAGATCGGCAGCATTGTCTGAAGCGCGTATTGGAACGCTGACCGGATCCTGCCCTTCCTCAAGAAGGGTCAGTCCTTTTTCCTGCATTGCCGCCAAGTGGGGCCCACGCGCGACGACACTGACTTCCGTATCGGTTTGTGCAAGTTTCGCGGCAACGTAACCTCCGATAGCTCCGGCACCAAAGATACAAACTTTCATATGTCTAAGCCTTTGCCAGTCCCAATTTAGCAGCTAGTCCGATCCTTTGTATCTTGCCAGTCGCGCCTTTTGGAATTTCTTCAAGAATAACCACTGAATTCGGCACCTTGAATTTTGCGAGCCGCGCGCCAACAAAAGCCCTGACCTCCTGACCTTGGATCGTCGCGCCTTCTGAAAGCACCACAGCGGCCGCTATGTCTTCGCCCAGTTTTTCGTGGGGAACGGCAAAACAAACTGCCTGAGCAACGTCTGGGTGGCTCAAGAGTACAGAGTCAACCTCAAGTGGGCTGATTTTCTCTCCACCGCGATTGATAAGCTCTTTAAGTCGACCGGTCAGTCGCAGATAATTCTCTTCGTCGAATGAACCCTGGTCACCAGTGCGAAACCAAGTTTTTCCGTCCACCTCAAAGAAATTGGCGGCATTTGCCTGCGGGTTGCTTTCGTATCCCGGCGTCACGTTCGGACCGCTGATAACGATTTCTCCGACGTCCCGCGAAGAAATCAGAACATTTTCGTTCTCGTCTGCAATTCTGACTTCGGGGCCTGCCGCTATTCCAACAGATCCGGATTTTTGCATTTGGGGAGTAAGCGGGTTGCAACACATTTGATGTGTCGCCTCAGTCATACCGTAGGCTTCGATGACGGGCGCATCAAAAGTTGCCACCAACTCTTCCATTACCGGTCCCGGCAACGAAGCAGAAGAAGACCGAAGAAAGCGCAGCCGCGACTGCTCTATGATAGTTTGGTTTCGTTCAGCTCGGGCAAGAATAGCTTGATGCATTGTCGGAACTGCGGTGTACCAGGTCGGGTCGACTTCAGCGACCTGCGAGAAAAAACTAAGAGCGTTGAATCCGGGGGCGCAGCTAATTTGAGATCCAGCACCTAAAGACGCGGCAACAGCCGCAATCAACCCGTGGATATGAAACAGCGGCATAATACTCAGACAGCGATCGTCGATTGTCAGTTTCAAAGATGAAGCCACATTTCGCGCGGATGCGTAGATATTAGCCTGCGTCAGAGGGACGATTTTGGGACGCGACGTAGTTCCTGACGTGTGCAGTATCAGGGCGACATCGTCTTTACCCGGTGCGGATGTGTCAGCCGGGCCAATTGAGTCACAGGGCAAAATAGAAAACTGACCGGCCGAAAGTAAGCGATCGTGAGAGGCCCTCAAGATAGCAATGCCAAGGTCCCTAGCAGCTTTTACGGCAGGTCCATCTTCGTCTTCGTTTACGAGAAGGGCCTTGGCCTTCAGATCCTTGAGGTAGAAAACGTATTCTTCGTAAGTGTACGCCGGGTTCAAAGGTGCCGTCGTCGCCACTTGGGCGACGGATATGAAGGCCGTCGCCATTTCGGGGCCATTGGGCAACACAATTGCCACTCGGTCGCCGCGACCTACTCCGATCTGATGAAGATCTTTTTTGACCTTTGCGCAAAGCTCTCGCAGCCCGAGGTAGTTCAACCAAGATCGACCTGGGGCACCGATAGCATTTGCGGTACCAGAATAGGGTGCGATCAATTCGGCGACTAAGTGGGGCATCTGGGATCCGTTTACAAAAGCATTGGCCGATTTCGCGGAGAGGGTTCGGTCTGGGTGCTAAGTTACCTTGACAGTTAGGCTACCCAATTTGTCGACCGACAGCACCAATACATCGCCGCGGTTTACTGGACCAACTCCAGAGGGCGTGCCAGACAGGATAACATCGCCGGCAGCAAGTTCGAAGTAATCGCTTAAGTAAGAGATCATTTCAGGGACTTTCCAGATCATCTGGTTCAAATCACCTTCCTGCCGAATTTCTCCGTTCACCGATAGGCGAATTGCGCCTTCGTCGAGCGGTCCAACATCTTCTGCTTTGTGCACCGGTCCACATGGAGCTGAGCGCTCAAATGCCTTCCCGATTTCCCAAGGACGACCCATTTTCTTCATTTCGCCCTGTAGATCTCGTCGGGTCATATCCAGTGAAAGCCCGTAGCCGTAGACGTGATCCAGAGCATCTTCGACAGAAATTTTCGTGCCGCCGGATTTAAGCGCCACATACATTTCGGCTTCATGATGTACGTCCGAGCTGTGAGCCGGATATGGAAATTCTCCGGATGGATCGAGGTTGTCAGGGTTCTTTTGGAAAAAAAATGGCGGTTCACGATTTGGATCGTGGCCCATTTCTATGGCGTGCGCCGCGTAGTTTCGACCAATGCAATAAACCCGACGTACCGGGAATATGCCACCGCCTTCTACCGGTATTTCGTGAACCTTCACCGCGGGAATTACAAGATCGTGCATCGCTATCCTCCTGAACACATCGTTGCCAAAGATCGGTTTGCCAATCTGTGGCCTTGTTCCGATCGATGCTGTGCCACACCCGAAAAGACGTAGCTCTTGTCTCAGTCATCGCCAATGTGACCGTCGATTTGAGCAGCCCTATCTGACGGGTCCAACGTGATTGTTAGTGCATGATCGGCCTGTGTTCCATCGGGATGATGGTTTCTGGTGCCGGAGGGCGATAACCCAGTGCACTGTGTGGTCGTTTGGTGTTGTAGTGCTTCCTCCATTCTTCGATGATGATCTGCGCTTCTCTGAGCGAGTAGAAGATTTCCCCGTTCAACAGCTCGTCCCTCATGCGACCGTTGAAGCTTTCACAAAATCCGTTCTCCCAAGGCGAGCCTGGTTCGATGTATGCCGTTTTGGCTCCGACAGCTGCAATCCAGTCGCGAACCGCCAGAGCAACGAACTCAGGACCGTTATCTGAACGGATGTAGGACGGTGTGCCGCGCAGAATGAACAAATCCGTCAGAGCATCGATCACATCCGCCGAGTTTAGTTTTCGCTTTACCCTGATTGCCAAGCACTCCCGGCTGAACTCGTCGATGATGTTCAACGTCCGGAAAGGTTTCCCATCATCGGTGCGACAATGCACGAAGTCATAGCTCCAGACATGATTGCTATGTTCCGGCCTGAGTCGAACACATGAACCATCGTTTAGCCAAAGCCGTCCCTTCTTGGGCTGTTTTGCAGGCACCTTCAGCCCCTCTCGTCGCCAAAGCCGTTCAATGCGCCCATCACTGACAGACCATCCAGCCTCTCTCAGCAACACCGCAACCCGGCGATACCCATACCGACCATACTGCCTGGCAAGCTCGATCATGTCGGCCACCAGCTGTTCTTCATCGGGTCGGCCCCGTGGAATACGCCTTTGCGTGGATCGGTGCTGTCCCAGTACGCGGCATGCACGGCGCTCGGAAACTTTGAACTGGCTGCGAACATGAGCGACGCAAGCACGGCGACGAGAGGGGCTTAGAAGTTTCCCTTCGATGCTTCCGTCAGGATAAGCTTGTCGAGCGTCAGGTCTGATACCGCACGCCTGAGCCGCTCATTTTCCTT